>NZ_OZ252257.1:55000-717500 GCF_965249915.1 Reyranella sp. | reverse complement strand
ACGAACAGGCGCCAGGCGTGCGTCGGAATCTCGGGCTTGATGCCGAGGTCGAGCACCGGCCAGGTCTCGACCTCGCGCTGGCCGGGCGGCAGGCGTTCCGACGGTGCCGCGGTCTTGCCGGTGAGCAGGCGGCCTTCCTCGGCCCACTTCTGCTTGCTGTCGACCAGCTTGCCCTTCAGTTCGCCGGACAGGGTGACGTCGTCGTCGGCCATGGAACTCCTCAGATGCTGCGACCCGCTTTCTCCCAATATGGCGCGCGCAGCTTGCGTTTGAAGATCTTGCCCGAATCCTCACGGGGAAGTGCGGCGGTGAGCTCGACCACCCGGGGCACCTTGTAGCGCGCCAGGTGCTCGGACAGATAGGCGCGCACGGAAGCCGCATCCAGGGAAGCGCCGGCAGCCGGTTCGACATGGGCGCAGATCTGCTCGCCGAACTCCTCGTCGGGAATGCCGAACACGGCGCAGTCGCGCACGCCCGGCATCTGGATCAGCACCCCCTCGATCTCCGCCGGGTAGATGTTGACGCCGCCCGAGATGATCATGTCGCGCTTGCGATCGCACAGGAACAGGAAGCCGTCGGCATCGACGTAGCCCACGTCGCCCACCGTGACGAGCTGGCCGAGCGAAATCTCGCGGCGCTTGGCGTCGTCGTTGTTGTAGGTGAACTCCGAAAGATGAGGCCCGCGCAGGTAGATCTCCCCGACCTCGCCCTGCTTCACGTCCTGCCCATCCTCATCCACGATTCGCAGGACGCCCCCGGGCACCAGGCGGCCGACCGTGCCGGGCTTGCGCAGCGCCTCTTCCGAGCCGTGCCAGACCACCACCCCGGTCTCGGTCGCGCCGTAGTACTCGTTGATGACCGGGCCCCACCATTCGATCATCTGGCGCTTCACGGCCGGCGCGCAGGGGGCGGCGCCGTGGCTGACGAAGCCGAGCGACGAGACGTCGTAGCGCGCCCGGACGTCCGCCGGCAGGCGCAGCAGGCGCACGAACATGGTCGGCACGATGTGCATGTGGGTGACCCCGTGCCGCGCAATCAGGCGCAGCATGTCCTCGGCCTCGAAACGCGGCTGCAGCACCATGTGCAGGCCGAGCCGCGCGCTCGCCATGCCATAGGCGGCTGGAGCGGAGTGGTACATCGGGCCGTTCATCAGCACGACGATCGCGGGATCGGGCTTCAGGCCCCAGAACAAGGCGGCTTCCTGGGCCCCGGCCGCCTGCTGCTCGGGCGTGCTCGGCTGGCGCCGCACGCCCTTGGGCCGCCCCGTCGTGCCGGACGTGTAGATCATGCTGCCGCGCGACGGACGCGGCGGCTCGGTGCGAGGCGCGGAGGCCGCGAGGAAAGCGTCCCAGGCCTCGGCGCCGGCCGGCATGCGCAGCTTCTCGGCAGGCACGCCGTAGGCGGCGGCGATCTCGTCCGGCGTGGGGACGGCGAAGACCTTCACGCCCTCGGGCACGCCGCCAGCGATCTGGGCCAACAGGTCGGTATGGGCCACCAGCACGCTCGCGCCGCTGTCGCGCAGGATGTAGTTCGCTTCCTCGGGAGTGAAGTGCCAGTTGATCGGCACGGCATAGGCGCCGAGCTGGCTCGCGGCCATGTTGACTTCGAAGGTCGCAAAGTCGTTGCGCAACATCAGGGCGACGCTGCCATTCTCGCCGACGCCCAGCGCCTCGAGCCCGCCGGCCGCGCGCGCGGCATTGGCCTGGATCTCCGCCCAGCTCCGGAATCTCTCGCCCGCCGTAACGCCTGCATTCATTTTTTTCCTCCCTTCTTTTTGGGCGGCACGAGTGCGCCCTTGAACATCAGCGCCCCGTGATAGCCGGCCAGCGTCCGGATATCGGGCGCGTGATCGAGCATGCCCGCCTGTTTCAGCATGACCAGTCCGTGGGTGGCGGCCCACATCGACCAGCCGAACAGCAGTGGATCGGCATCGATCAGGCCGCCCTTGACCATATCCTCGGCCTGCTGGGTCACGAAGGTGCGGGCACGCTTCGACTCGCGCAGCAGGTCGGGATGCTCGTCGCCGATCGGCTGGTCGATCTCGAACATGATGCGATAGGCATGCGGATGCTCGTCGGCGAACCGCAGATAGGCGTCGCCCACGCGGCGGGCCTTGTCGAGTGGCCCCTCGCCGTCCGCCGCCGCGGCTTCGAGCGTGTCGGCGAAGCGGGCGAAGGCCTCGGCCCGCACGGTCGCCAGGATGTCGGCCTTGTCCTTGAAGTAGCGATAGGGCGTCTTGGGGCTGCAACCCAGCGCCTCGGCCAGCTGGCGCATGGTGACGCCCTCATAGCCGAAGCGCGCGAACCGCTCGGTGGCAACCCGGCACAGCGCGGCCCGGAAATCGGCGATGTCTTGTTCGGTAAGATAACGCGGCATGGTTTACGTACACAGTGTGTACGCATGCGCCCCTTACGTCAAACGACTGTTTCAGCCTAAGGATTGACCTTCCAGATCACCCGGATCGAGGGCCCCCCAAGCAAGACCACCACAGTATCCCTTTCAGGATCGACCAAAGCCAGGGACCGAATTTCCTTCGAGTCATCGTGGAGCGGGTCAATTGGATCGTATTCAATCACTTTGCCCATGTACTCGATCGAGCCGGCAATCAGATGGCGCTTGTCTCGGCGGATCGTTCCAAAGCCAACGACATCCGCCTGATCCACCAGCGTCAACCTGTAGGACGTTTCAGGCCTGTCGATGTAGTCCGTGGTGCCAACAAAGGGGTCGTCCGCGCGCCACATATTGCCGCCGCGGTAAACAAGGTCACCGCGCAATCTTGCGCCGGGCAGTGTTTCGAATCGCGTCAACATAACTCCATCGATGCCGATCACGGCGGGCTTCGTGAGCTTACCTATCAGGGGGCCAAACAAAGGGTCGGACCGAAACGCCGACGTTTGCAGAAAAGTCGCACTCAGCTTAGCGAACAGCATCGGCTTCGGAAGCGTCCAGCCGAACTGGCGAATTTCTTCGTATCTGGCAGGTCCACGACGAGCCCACAGATTACCGCCGGCCTGAACGGCACCGATGTCAACCAGTCCGTCTTGGAGGCGGGTCACCTGAGCCGTAACCTTGCAATCACGAATGGGTTGATCGATTGGACAGCCTCGCCCTCCTTGAGCAGGCATGCTGTAGCTCGTCAAAATCATCGGCTCGTCCAACGAATCGAGGAGATGATAAACAACACGCGACCAATCGCGTGGATACAGGAGCAAGTCTCCAAGCCATTCATACTCGACGCCGAGTGCCTCTCCACCAGGCAGTCTCAGATAGACGGTATCAAACGGCGATTGGACGCTTCGAAGCCCGGCTCCGGGGCGGAAATCCCAACGCCAAACGGCCGGCAATATCCATTCGGAGGATGTCTGCTTTCCATCGACCGTCGTTTTGATGTCCACTCTGATACGAGGAACGACGCCGCCTTTCTGATCGATGGCAAAGAAAAGGAAAGCCACCGCGAAGAACGCGCAGATGGCGATGGCTCCCCTGCCGAGCAAGTCAGGCCGTCTCGGCGAACAGCTCGCGGCCGATCAGCATGCGGCGGATTTCGCTGGTGCCGGCGCCGATCTCGTAGAGCTTGGCGTCGCGCAGCAGGCGGCCGGTCGGATAGTCGTTGATGTAGCCGTTGCCGCCCAGCAGCTGGATTGCGTCGAGCGCCACCATCGTGGCCTTCTCGGCGGCATAGAGGATCGCACCGGCCGAGTCCTTGCGTGTGGTCTGGCCGCGGTCGCAGGCCTTGGCGACGGCGTACACATAGGCCTTGCAGGCGTTCATCGTGGTGTACATGTCGGCCAGCTTGCCCTGCACCAGCTGGAACTCGCCGATCGCCTGGCCGAACTGCTTGCGCTCGTGGACATAGGGCACGACGATGTCCATCGCCGCCTGCATGATGCCGATCGGCCCGGCCGCCAGCACGGCGCGCTCGTAGTCGAGCCCGCTCATCAGCACGTTGACGCCCTTGCCCACTGCGCCCAGCACGTTCTCCTCGGGGATCTCGCAATCCTCGAACACGAGTTCGCCGGTCGAGGAGCCGCGCATGCCCATCTTGTCGAGCTTCTGGGCGACCTTGAAGCCCTTGCGATCGGTCTCGACGATGAATGTCGTGATGCCGCGCGAACCCGCCGCCGGATCGGTCTTGGCGTAGACCACGACCAGCTGCGCATCGGGGCTGTTGGTGATCCACATCTTGGTGCCGTTCAGGACGTAGCGGTCGCCCTTCTTCTCGGCCCGCAGCTTCATCGACACGACGTCGGAGCCCGCGCCCGATTCGCTCATGGCGAGGCTGCCGACATGCTCGCCGGAGATCAGCTTGGGCAGGAAGCGCTTCTTCTGCTCGTCGGTGCCGGTGCGGCGGATCTGGTTGATGCAGAGATTGGAGTGGGCGCCGTAGCTCAGCCCCACCGCGGCCGAGGCGCGGCTGATCTCCTCGACCGCAATGACATGTTCGAGGTAGCCGAGGCCCGATCCGCCGAACTCCTCCTCGACGGTGATGCCGTGCAGACCGAGTTCGCCCATCTTCGGCCACAGCTCGCGCGGGAACCGGTCGGTCTTGTCGATCTCTGCCGCGATCGGCGCGACCTCGGCCGAGGCAAATCGCTGGACCTGCTCGCGCAACGCGTCGGCGGTTTCGCCCAGGCCGAAATCGAACGGCGGCATCGCATTCGGGATCATTTTGTCTTACCTGTTGATGGACTGGATCAGGACTTGGAGCCCAGCTTGACGTGGATCCGTATCAGTTTCCACTCGCCGTCCGACGGGATGAACTCCAACTCGAAGAGCAGGCGCGACGGCTCCGTGGGAAAGCTGCCCTTCACCACCAGCTTGCCGTCCTCGTCGACCACGGGCCTGGGGTCGTAGGTCGGCGGCATGGCTGCAATGATGTCGAAGTCGGCGTTGCCCTGGCTGAACTCCTTGAACGTGTCCTTGAGTTTCTCAGGTGGGAATTGCTCCCGAAACGGTTTGGACAGCTTGGCGTGCAGGACGGCGTAGTTGCCGGTCACGTTGGCGTCGTTGAGGCTGAGCAGCGAACTCTTGACCAGCGCTTCCAGCACGCGGTCGGACGGGACCTTGTTCTGCGCCTGGACCGCGGAAGCGCAAAGCAGCAGGAGAAATGCGGCAACGAGGCGAAGGACAGTCGACACGGAAACCTCCGCTGGAGACGTTACCTCAAAGCAGGAAAATCGTCGCCAGCCCGAGGAAGGTCAGGAAGCCGGTCACGTCGGTGACCATGGTCAGGAACACCGTGGAGGAGACGGCCGGATCGACGCCGAATTTCTGCAGACCGAGCGGAATCAACGAGCCGGCCAGCGACGCGGCCATCAGGTTGCAGACCATCGAAGCTGCAATGACCGCGCCCAGCCGCCAGTCGTGGAACACGAGAACGACCCCGACCGCGAGCAAGGTGGCGAACAACAGCCCGTTCAGGCTGCCGACCACCGCTTCCTTGCTGATGAAGCGCAGCGCGTTGGCCGCCGTCAGTTCGCCCATTGCCAGCGCACGGACCGTAACGGTGACGGTCTGGATTCCGGCATTGCCGCCCATCGATGCGACGATCGGCATGAGGGCCGCCAGGACCACGATCTTCTCGATCGTGTCCTCGAACCGGCTGATGACGAATGACGCGACAAGGGCGGTCGCGACGTTGACCAGCAGCCAGGGCGCCCGGAGGCGCGCCGTGCGCACGGTGTCGGCGTGCATGTCGTCGGAGCCGACGCCGCCCATCTTGAGCAGGTCTTCCTCCGCCTCCTCGTCGATCACGTCGACCACGTCGTCGACCATGATCACGCCGAGCAACCGCCCGTCATCGTCGACGACCGGGCATGAGACCAGGTTCTTGTCGCGGAAGACGTGCGCCACCTCGGCCTGGTCGGCCATCACCGGCAGCGACGGGATATCGGGATCGACGATGTCGAGGATCGGCACGGGGCGCTTGGTGCGCAGCATGCGGCCGAGCGGCACCGAGCCACGCAGATGGCCGCCCGCATCGACCACGAAGATGTCGTAGACGTCGTCGGGCAGGTCCGTGGCCTCGCGACAATGGTCGATCACCTCGCCCACGGTCCAGGTGTCGGCCACCTTGACCAGAGACCGCTGCATGAGGCGGCCGGCGGTGTCCTCGGGATAGGCCAGGGCGCGTTCGATGTCGGCGCGTTCGTCGGCGGGAATCTCCGCCAGGACTTCCTGCCGTTCCTCTTCCGTCAGGTCCTCGAGGATGGTGGCCGCATCGTCGGCCTCGAGTTCGCGCGCGGCGGCCGCGATCTCCTTGCTGTCGAGCTGGTCGAGAACGTCCTCGAGGACTTCCTCGTCGAGCTCGGTCAGGGCCTCGGGATCGAGGTCGCCCTTGAGGATGCCGACCAGCTTGTCGCGTTGATCCTCGGAGATCTGCTCGAGGATGGAGGCCTGGCCGGTGGCGCTGAGATTGTTCAGCAGCGCCCGCGCATCCTCGTGCCTGTCTTCGGTGAGCGCCGCCTCGACGCGCCGGACGAGTTCCGGCGTCACTTCGTCGAGATGGTCGATCTCCACACTCATCCACGCGCCTCGGCGAGGCGTTGCGCTTCGACCACGGCCAGCGCGGTCATGTTGAGGATTCCGCGGGCGGTGACCGACGGCGTGAGCACATGTGCCGGCAGATCGGTGCCGAGCAGGATCGGGCCGATATGCAGCCCGTCGGCCGCCTCCTTCAGCAGGTTGAAGGAGATGTTGGCGGCATCGAGCGACGGGCAGACCACGAGGTTGGCAGTTTCCTTGAGCCTGGAGCGCGGAAAGACGCTGTTGCGGATATCGACGTTCAGCGCGGCGTCGCCATGCATCTCGCCGTCGACTTCCAGGGTCGGCGCCCGCTGGTGCAGGATCTTCACCGCGGCAGCCATCTTCTTGGCCGAGGCATGCTCGGAGCCGCCGAAGCTCGAATGCGAGATCAGCGCAACCTTGGGCTGGATGCCGAAGCGCAGGACCTCGTCCGCGGCCAGCAGGGTGATCTCGGCCAGCGTCTCGGGATCGGGATCGTAGTTCACGTAGGTATCGGCGATGAACAGCGCGCGGGTCGGCATGACCAGCAGGCTGAGCGCCGCCATGTTCTTCGCCCCCTCGCGCAGGCCGATGACGTCGCGCACATGGGCAAGATGCGTGCGGAAACGGCCATAGGCGCCGGCGATCATCGCGTCGGCATCGCCGAGCTTCACCGCCAGGGCCGCGATCAGGGTCGGGCTGGACCGCACGAGGTTGCGTGCCGTCGGCTCGGTGACCCCTCGCCGTGCCATCAGCTCGTGATAGGCGCCCCAGTACTTGTCGTAGCGCGGGTCACTGGACGGATCGACCAGCTCGACATCGACGCCCGGCTGGAAGCGCAGGCCGAGCCGCTCGGCGCGCCGGCGCACGATCTCGGGCCGGCCGATCAGGATCGGCTTGGCGATGCCCTCGTCGAGGATGATCTGCGCGGCGCGCAGGACGCGATCGTCCTCGCCGGCGCTGAAGATCACCCGCTTGGGATCGGAGCGCGCCTGCGCGAACACCGGCCGCATGACCAGACCGGACTTGAAGACGAACTGGCTGAGCTGCTGGCGATAGGCGTCGAAATCCGTGATCGGCCGCGTCGCCACGCCGCTGTCCATGGCGGCCTTCGCGACGGCCGGGGCCAGCTCGACGATCAGGCGCGGGTCGAAGGGCTTGGGAATGATCTGGGTCGGGCCGAAGCCGCCGGCCTGCTCGCCGAAGGCGCGGGCCACGACCTCGGAGGGCTCCTTGCGCGCCAGCGCCGCCAGGGCGCGCACGCAGGCGATCTTCATCTCGTCGTTGACGGTCGTGGCGCCGACGTCGAGGGCGCCGCGGAAGATGTAGGGGAAGCAGAGGACGTTGTTGACCTGGTTGGGATAGTCGCTGCGGCCGGTCGCCATGATGGCGTCGTCGCGAACGCCCGCGACATCTTCCGGCGAGATCTCGGGATTGGGATTGGCCAGCGCGAAGATCAGCGGCCGGGCGGCCATCCGGGCCACCATCTCGGGCTTCAGCACGCCAGCGGCCGAGAGGCCGAGGAACACGTCGGCGCCGCCGATCACCTCACCCAGGGTGCGGGCCTGCGTGTCGCGGGCATAGCGCTCCTTCCACGGGTCCATCTGCTCGTTGCGGCCCTTCCAGACCACGCCGGCGATGTCGGTGACCCACATGTTCTCGCGCGGCAGGCCGAGCTTCTCCAGCACGCCGAGGCACGACAGGGCCGCCGCGCCCGCGCCCGACACGACGAGCTTCACCTTGGCGATGTCCTTGCCGACCAGCGACAGGGCATTGAACAGCGCGGCGCCGACGATGATGGCGGTGCCGTGCTGGTCGTCGTGGAACACCGGGATCTTCATGCGCTCGCGCAGCTTCTGCTCGACGTAGAAGCACTCCGGCGCCTTGATGTCCTCGAGGTTGATGCCGCCGAAGGTCGGCTCGAGGGCCGCGACGATGTCGACCAGCTTGTCCTGGTCGAGTTCGGCCAGTTCGAGATCGAAGACGTCGATGCCGGCGAACTTCTTGAAGAGGACGCCCTTGCCCTCCATCACCGGCTTGGCCGCCAGGGGTCCGATCGCCCCCAGCCCCAGCACGGCGGTGCCGTTGGTGACGACGGCGACCAAGTTGGCGCGGGCCGTGAGTTCAGCGGCCATCCCGGGATCGCGCACGATCTCGTTGCAGGCGGCGGCTACGCCGGGCGAATAGGCCAGCGACAGGTCGCGCTGGGTCGCCAGCGGCTTGGTCGGGACGACCTCGATCTTCCCGGGTCGAGGCAGGCGATGGTAACGGAGGGCACTTTCGCTGAGATCGTCGGCCAAAGCACTCTCCCACCTGCAAACAAAAAGGGCCGCCCGTTGGCACTTGCCAACAGGCGGCGACCTTACCTTTTCGTTCGAACCGGCGATGGTGCGGCCAAGAAGACTCGAACTTCCACGCCTCGCGGCACTAGCACCTCAAGCTAGCGCGTCTACCAATTCCGCCATGGCCGCGCCGGTTCGATGGCGCGGGGGATACCAAATCGCTCCCGCAGTGGCAAGGCGGGCTTGCACGAACGAGCAGAAGTGCCGATTTTGCCACAATGAAAAGGCTCGAATGGCGCATCTCCGACGACGCCGTCCCCTATGACGAGGCTTTGTCCACCATGGAAGCGCGCGTCGCCGCCATCCGCGCCGGCACGGCGGGCGAAATGGTGTGGCTGCTGGAGCACCCGCCGCTCTACACGGCCGGCACCAGCGCCCGGACGCAGGACCTGCTGCAGCCCGCACGCTTTCCGGTCCATGTCGCCGGCCGCGGCGGGCAGTACACCTATCACGGCCCCGGCCAGCGGGTGGCCTATGTGATGCTCGACCTCCGGGCGCGCCGCCAGGACGTGCGCCGCTATGTCTCCGACCTCGAGGAATGGACGATCCGAACGCTCGGCCGCTTCAACGTCAAGGCGGAGCGGCGCGAGGGCCGTGTCGGCGTCTGGGTCGTGCGGCCGGACAAGCCGGCGCTGCCCGATGGCAGCCCGCGCGAGGACAAGATCGCGGCCATCGGTGTGCGCATCCGCCACTGGGTGGCGTTCCACGGCATCTCGATCAACGTCGAGCCCGACCTGTCGCACTATGCGGGAATCGTTCCCTGCGGCATCGCCGACCATGGCGTCACATCGCTGGTCGATCTCGGCCTGCCGGTGACGCTGGCCGATCTCGATGCGGCGCTGACCGAAACCTTCCAGGAAGTGTTCGGCGAAATCAGGCCGTCGGCAGCCGCGTAAAGCCCGACGGCAGGACGTCGAGGTCGATCAGTTCGACGTCGACGGCGTCGACGCGCGCCAGTGAAGGGCCGCGGCGGCAGGCTTCGATCATCCGGCCCACCGCCTCATCGTCGCCGACCACCAGCGCTTCGACCGAGCCGTCGGCGCGGTTGCGCACCCAGCCGCTGAGGCCGAGCCGCTGAGCGGTCGCCAGCGCCCAGTCGCGGTAGCCCACGCCCTGGACCCGGCCGGTGATCGCGAGACGCGCCTGCAAGGCCATCCGGTTCAGGCGAACTCGATGATCTTCTGGTCGACGCGCAGGCTGTCCCCGGCCTTGGCGTGCAGCGTCTTGACCGTGCCGTCGCGCGTGGCGCGCAGCACGTTTTCCATCTTCATCGCCTCGACCACGGCCAGCGCCTCGCCAGCCTTGATCTCCTGCCCTTCGCTCACCGCCACGGAGGCCAGCAGGCCCGGCATCGGCGACAGCAGGAACTTCGAGGTATCGGGCGCCGCCTTGACCGGCATCAGCGCGTAGAGCTCGGCCTGGCGCGGCGTGAGCACCAGCACGTCCGCCTGCCCGCCTTCATGCGTCAGGCGCCAGCCGGAGCCCAGCGTATCGACCTGCACCACGACCGGATGCTGATCGACCTTCGCCCGCAACAGCGGCTCACCCGGCATCCAGGCGGTCTCGATCTCGATCCTGCGGGCGTCGATGTCCACGGCGAATTCGAGGCCGCCGCCACTCACGGAAACCGGCATCGCGGTGCGATTGAGCATGACGACGCGCTCGGACTGAGGTGCCCCTGCCCGATGAGCATGAATGCGATCGACCACGGCCGCGACCGCCGCCAGCACCGCCGCGTCCTTCGGCGGCAGATGCTCGGCCGTGAAGCCGCCCTTGAACTCCTCGGCGATGAAGTTCGTGGTGAGCTTGCCCGCCCGGAACCTCGGATGGGCCATCAGGGCCGCCAGGAACGGGACGTTGTGCGACACGCCGCGGACGTAGAACTCGTCCAGCGCGCGGCGCATGCGGTCGATCGCCTCGTCGCGAGTCTTCCCGTGCGTACACAGCTTGGCGATCATCGGGTCGTAGAACATCGAGATCTCGCCACCCTCGTAGACGCCGGTATCGACGCGGACGTCGGGTCCCGCCTCGGGCTCGCGGTACTTCACGAGCCGTCCGGTGGACGGCAGGAAGTTGCGGAACGGGTCCTCGGCGTAGAGACGCGCCTCGACGGCCCAGCCCTGCAGCTTCACGTCCTTCTGCTGGAACGGCAGCTTCCCGCCCGCCGCCACGCGGATCATCAGCTCGACGAGGTCGAGGCCGGTGATCAGCTCGGTCACCGGATGCTCGACCTGCAGGCGCGTGTTCATCTCGAGGAAGTAGAACTTGCGATGCTTGTCGACGATGAACTCGACGGTGCCGGCGCTCTTGTATTTTACCGCCTTGGCGAGTGCCACGGCCTGCTCGCCCATCGCCTTGCGCGTCTTGGCGTCGAGGAACGGGCTCGGCGCCTCCTCGATCACCTTCTGGTGGCGGCGCTGGATCGAGCACTCGCGCTCCCAGAGATAGACGCAGTTGCCGTGGCCATCGGCGATCAGCTGGATCTCGATGTGGCGCGGTTCCTCGACATACTTCTCGATGAACACGCGATCGTCGGCGAACGAGGCCTTGGCCTCGTTGGTTGCCGAACCGAAGCCTTCATGCGCTTCGGCATCGTTGTAGGCGATGCGCATGCCCTTGCCGCCGCCGCCGGCCGAGGCCTTGATCATGACGGGGTAGCCGATCTTCTGGGCGATCTTCACGGCCTCTTCGGCATTGGGAATCGCCGCGAGATAGCCGGGAACCGTGCTGACGCCAGCCGCCTGCGCGAGCTTCTTGGATTCGATCTTGTCGCCCATGGCGTAGATGGCGTGGGCATCGGGACCGATGAAGGCGATGCCGGCCTCGGCCAGCGCCTTCTGGAAGGCTTCCTTCTCGGACAGGAACCCGTAGCCCGGATGAACGGCCTGGGCGCCGGTCGCCTTGCAGGCCTCGACGATCTTGTCGATCAGCAAGTAGGACTGCGCCGAGGGCGGCGGTCCGATCAGCACCGCCTCGTCGGCCTCGCGCACATGCAGCGCGTCGGCGTCGGCTTCGGAGTAGACCGCCACGGTCTTGATGCCAAGACGCTTGCAGGTCCGGATGACCCGGCAGGCGATTTCGCCGCGATTGGCGATCAGGATCTTGTCGAACAGCGGTCCGTCGGCGGCCGGCTTCGCGGCCGGCGCCTTCTTCGCAACCGCGACTCTCTTGGCGGGCGCGCTCTTGGCGGCGACCTTGGCGACCTTCTTCTTGGCGGCCATGCTCAGATTCCTTCTTTTCTGCGATCGAAGAAGCCCCTGGCCCACAGTGAGTGAGCGCCGATCAGGGGCAGCCAGACGATGAGGACCCAGAGCCACCACGGATACTGGCGGCTCACGATGAAATTCAGCGGAATGATCACGAGCAGCGCGAGAAGCCCGACCATCAGGTGCTTGCGCACGATCCGGCCGCGCCTCATGCGCTCCTCGGGAGACAGGTGCACGGCGTCGCCGTCACAGAGGCACGTTGCCGTGCTTGCGCCACGGATTCTCGAGCTTCTTGGTCTCGAGCGTGGCCAGCGCCTTGCAGATCCGGCGCCGCGTGCCGTGCGGCATGATCACGTCGTCGATGAAGCCGCGGTTGGCCGCCACGAACGGGTTGGCGAACTTCTGGCGGTATTCCTCGGTGCGCGCCGCGATCTTGCCGGCGTCGCCGACGTCGGAGCGGAAGATGATCTCGACCGCGCCCTTGGCGCCCATCACCGCGATCTCGGCGCCCGGCCAGGCATAGTTCACGTCGCCCCGAAGGTGCTTCGACGCCATCACGTCGTAGGCGCCGCCATAGGCCTTGCGGGTGATCACCGTGACCTTCGGCACGGTGGCCTCGGCATAGGCATAGAGCAGCTTGGCGCCGTGCTTGATGATGCCACCGAATTCCTGCGTCGTGCCCGGCAGGAAGCCCGGCACGTCGACGAAGGTCACGATCGGGATGTTGAAGGCGTCGCAGAAGCGCACGAAGCGCGCCGCCTTGCGCGAGCTGTCGATGTCGAGGCAGCCCGCCAGCACCATCGGCTGGTTGGCCACGAAGCCCACCGTGCGGCCGGCCATGCGGCCGAAGCCCACCACCATGTTGGCGGCCCATTCCGGCGACAGCTCGAAGAAATCGCCCTCGTCCACGACCTTCAGGATCAGCTCCTTGATGTCGTAGGGCTTGTTGGGATTTTCCGGCACCAGCGTGTCGAGCGAGAAGTCGTCCCGATCGGTCGGATCGAGCGTCGCGCGGACCGGCGCCTTCTCGCGATTGTTCGAGGGCAGGAAGTCGACGAAGCGGCGAAGCTGCAGCAGCGCTTCGATGTCGTTCTCGTAGGCGAGATCGGCCACGCCCGACTTCTGCGTGTGCGTGAGCGCGCCGCCGAGCTCTTCCTGCGTCACCGTCTCGTGCGTGACGGTCTTCACCACGTCGGGGCCGGTGACGAACATGTAGGAACTGTCCTTCACCATGAAGATGAAGTCGGTCATCGCCGGCGAATAGACGGCACCGCCGGCGCAGGGGCCCATGACCATCGAAATCTGCGGGATCACGCCGGAGGCCAGCACATTGCGCTGGAACACGTCGGCATAGCCCGCGAGCGAGTCGACACCCTCCTGGATGCGCGCGCCGCCCGAGTCGTTGAGGCCGAGCACAGGCGCGCCGACCTTCATGGCCATGTCCATGACCTTGCAGATCTTGGTGGCGTGCATGCCGGACAGGGCGCCGCCGAACACCGTGAAATCCTGGCTGAAGACATAGACCAGCCGGCCGTTGATCGTGCCGTGGCCGGTGACCACGCCGTCGCCCGGGATCTTCTGGTTCTCCATGCCGAAATCGATCGAGCGGTGCTCGACGAACATGTCGTATTCCTCGAACGACCCGGGATCGAGGAGCGCATCGATGCGCTCACGCGCCGTCAGCTTGCCCTTGGCGTGCTGCGCCTCGATGCGGCGCTCGCCTCCACCCAGACGCGCCGCTGCCCGCCTGCGCTCGAGTTCTTCCAACATTTTCTGCATTCACTTCACTCCGGCTCGCCGGCCCGTTTTCAGGCAAAATCTTCGGGGCGTCCAGTTCACGAATTCGGCTTTTCGCGCGGCGGGCAGATATCCTCGAGCCGGCCCGAGGCCGTATCGGGAAGATCGCCGGTGCGCCGAAGGGCGAAACTCGTGGGTTCCCGGTGCCCTGCCGCATCGCGGTTGTAGCATACGAGCGACGAACCGCCCGATGCGGTGCAGATGAAGCGGTCGGGGCTACGCCCGGGAAGCCGCCACCTTGGTGAAGACGATCTCGACGCGCTCGACGTCGATGCGAACGAAGCCGCATTGAGCATATTCCTGTACCGGGCCGCGGGCGGTGCTGCGCGCGTCGTCACCTTCGATCACGACGATGCCGGCATGACGGCCGTTATGCCCCTGCCGCTCGAATTGCCACACACCCTGCAAGCTTTGCGCCATCGCTGGAGAGGCCAGGATTGCCAGAGGGATGACGAGCCCCGGCAGGCCGATCATTTCAGGAAGCGCTTCTCGTTGTCCTTGACCGTTCCCATGCCCTGCAGATCGAACACCTCGTCGACCGTGGCGATGCTGCCTTCGACGCCGTGGATGCCGCCATCCTTGCGGATCTGGGCGAAGGTCGCCCGCATGGCGCCGACGGCAGCCCTGATGGCATGGTTGCCCCAGATGAGCAGCCCGACCTTCTTCAGTTCCTTCACCCGCGCCACCGTCATCTGCGGATAGGCGGTCGGCACCAGCGCGATCGGCACCTTGCCATCCCAGGCCTTGATGAAGGCCTCGATCTCGTCCGGCGTCTTCTGCTTGGAATGGACGAGGATCAGGTCGGCGCCGGCGGCTTCGTAGGCCCGCGCCCGCTTCAGCGCCTCGTCCTGGCCGAGGCCGGCGATCAGCGCCTCGGTGCGCGCCACGACGACGAGGTCCGGATCGCGCCGGGCCGAACGCGCGGCCTCGATCTTGCCCTGGAACTCCTCGATGCGGACCATGTCCTGCCGGCCGCCGGCGATCAGGCTGGTGACCTTGGGGAAGCTCTTGTCCTCCATCACGATCGCGCCCACGCCGGCGCGCTCGTACTGCTCCACCGCATAGAGGACGTTGATGGCATTGCCGAAGCCGGTGTCGATGTCGGCCACCACCGGCAGGCCCGACCGGTCGACCATGGCGCGCGTCATGTCGAGATGCTGGGTCATCGATACGATGCTGACGTCGGGCACGCCGTAGAGCGCCGACAGCTCGAAGCCCGAGGCCCAGATCGCGTCGAAGCCCGCCTCGGCGGCAAGCATCGCCGACAGCGGGCTGTGCGCCGCCATCGCCTCGACGAGTCCCTTGTCGGCCATGATCTTCCGCAGCCTGGTGCCCGCTCCCATGATCCCTCTCAGCCGCGCAGACGCGCGTTCTCCAGCAATGAAAGAAAACGGGCGCACGCCTCGATGTCCCGGCGCACGCCTTCGCGATGCTTCTCCGCCAGCGGATCGTCGCCCCAGCGATCGACCTGGTAGAGCTCGTCCATCTGGGCGGCAGCAAAGGCGCCGGCCGCATCGAGCCGCCCCTCCGACACCGCCAGCCCGATCACCACCGATCCCGCCGTGTGCGTGAGATTGTAGAGCGCCGACAGCGCCAGATCGCCGTGTGCCGACACCGCCGCGTGAAGCCGCGCCTTCGCCTCTTCGGGCTGATCCACGAAGCCGATGCCTTCGGCGGTGACCAGCCGGGCGCCATGGCGCTCGGCCGCCCAGTCGAGCAAGGGCTGCCACAGCTCCAACTGCAGCTTCACCAGGCTCTCCGGCGCCGTCGCGCGATAGCACAGGAGATCCGAGCCGGCATACTTGGCCGTATCGGCGATCACCTCGTCGCGCCGCGCCACGACGCGGTCGATGGCGGTTGCGGCCAGGCGCGTCAGCGGCAGGTGGGCGGCGTTGATCTCGGCCTTGTCGGGCACGCCCGCCCATTCGGCGGCGATGGCCTCGGCAAGCGCCCGCGTCGGCACGACCAGAGTGGCCTTGGCGGGCGTCCGCATGGGCTTGCCATCGAGCAGGACGCGAAAGCCGCCCTCGCCCTCATCGACGCCCGTATCCTTGTAGAAGCGCTTCATTCAGCTCCCGAGCCGGGCAAGGCGTCCACGATACGAAACTCCCGGATCGCACCGTGCGACCTGCGCGAAGGGCTTACATGGGAGATGGGCCGGGCGACAAGGCCCCCGATTCGGTCCGTTTCGCCTCCGAAAAGAACATTCGGACGATTTGCAGGAACTCGGCGGGGTCCGCCTGCAGCGAACCGCTGGTGAAGGTGACGGGACTTCCCGACAGGCGCCAATTGATTGTCTTCGCCAACCGCTGAAGGCCATTGCCACGTGAGATGTACTTTTGAGGATCGCGCAGCCTGATCGAGAGAAAGGCTCCGCCCCTCCCCAGGCCTTCCCTGATTTCGGTCACGTCCGCCCAATCGACCCAGCCGAAGGCGAGGCCGGTCGGCCGAAAAAAGAACCCCTGTCGATTGATGACGAACCCTGGCTCTTTCGCTGTCAGGGTTCTCAGATGGCCATAGGCAAGCAGCAGGAAGAAAAAGATACCGAATCCCAGGACGAACTGGTGGAACGAATTCGATCCGACACCCGGCGCCGCCAGCAGCATCCAACCCGCCGCCACCGCCATCGCGAGACTGGCAATCGCGAGAAAGCCGACCTTCGACCGGCTGACGGGGATCGCGACTTCGGGACTCTTTTCTCCACTCACGGCCGGCTCTGGCCGCGCTGCGGAGCCGGCGTCTGCCCCTGCGGCCGCGACGCCCGCTGACGGATATCCGACGTCGGCGCTGGCATTTGCGCCCGAAGCCCCGGCCGCAGCGCTTCGACCCGCGGCGCCAGCACGGCGCAGGCGTTGGCGCCGGCCTGCCGGCCGGACTGCGCCACCTGGGCGACCAAGCTCGGGATCGGGCCGCCGCCCACCAGCAACTTGGAGAGGTTGGGATCGACCGCGCTCGCCGTGGCCTTGCCGGCGCCGCCCTTGATGCGCATCGGCGTGGCGAGCGAGGCGTTCTGATGGTCGCGTGCCTCGGGGGCGACGATGAACTCCCAGCCTTCGGTGCGCAGATGCAGGTAGCCGCCGCCGACCAGCACGCCGCGCGGCGTGTCGACGACCAGGCGCCGCAGGTTGGCGACACCGCCGCTCACCTCGAACCGGCCGGCGATGCAGTTGAACGGCACGCCGGCCTCGGTGCCGCCGAGGAGCCGCTGGGTCTCGGGCGGCCAGTTGGCGAGCTGGCTCTGCGGCCACATGCCCTTGCCCATGGCGACGTCGATCGAGCCGTTGGCCGTGTTCAGCGCGTCGCGCGTGGTGCGGCCACCGCCGCGCAGGCGAAGGTCGACATCGGCGACACCGTCGCGCAGGCCGAGATCGAGGCCGAGAAGGGTCGACAGCTCGCCCAGGGAGACACGGTTGGCGGTGGCCGTCAGCGTGGTCTGGCCGATGCGCCCGGCCGGGTCGTAAACCAGATCGACGCCGGCCGAGCCGCCGCCGACGGTCGCCGCCGCGCGGAAGGTGAAGCGCGTTTCACCGGACACCAGCGTGACCGATGCGTTCTGCATCTTGGCACCGAGGCCCACGACCTCGCCCAGCCGCACCGTGACGGAAAGCGCCGACCGGCCGAGCCAGCTTGCGGAGAACGGCAGGGCCGGAATGAGGCGCGGCTGCTGCATCGGCGCCGTTGCCGGTGCCGCGGGCGCGGCGCTCGCGGGCGGCGCCTTCAGCTCGGAGACATCGAGGCGCGTGATGTCGGCATTCACGATGATGGTGGGCGTGCCCTTGCGATCCACGCGGAACAGCGCCTCGCCGGCCGCCTCGCTCGAGCCGACCTTCAGCGCCGTGACCTCGACCTTGAAGCCGTTGCGCTGGGTCGATGCCTTCGCATTCATCACGTACGGACCGCCCGCCGGGACGGGAAGGCGAATGTAGGGTCCGAGGACCGAGACGTCGGCGCCTTCGGAATTGACCTGCAGCGACGTGCCCTTGGCGTTGATGCTGCCCTTGATCGAAATCTTGCCGTCGCCGAACCCGCCCTGAAGGTCGATGTTGCCGGGCAGCCCGGCCATCCAGCCGTTGAACGAGCCGGCGGTGCCCGTGAGGTCCATCGGCACGCCCTGCGCCACCCCGAACCGCCCCTCGACCTGCAAGGTCTGGTTCGGGGCCTGCGCCTTGAAGGTCGCATTCGGCACGTCGATTACCACCGGCGGGCGGCCGGCTCCTTCCGAGACGGTCAGGACGGAGTCGCGGACTTCGACCGTGCTGATCCAGGGAAAGGCCGAGGCCGTGCGGAGCCGGAGCGACCGGTTCTCGCCGGGATGCGGGCCCGACCCGTCGGGCGGCGGCAGCATCTCGAGGCTGGAGTCACCCACCTCGTTGCGCTCGACCAGGATGTCGGCGCCTTCGAGCAGGATCCGTCCAATCTTGACGTCGCCCAGGAACAGCGAAAACGGGTCGAGAAACAGCGTCATGCGGCGCACGCGCGCCAGATCGGGCCGGGACCCCCAGGCTGCATTGGAGAGCGTGACGCCTTCGGCGACCATCGCGGGCTCGCTGCCCAGCCTGACGCTGAGCGGCACGCGGGCGGCCAGTTCGCGCCCCGTGACCTTGCGGACCTGCTCGGTCAGCCGCGCCTGATAGCTCGACAGGTCGCGCGTGGCCGCCCAGATGACGCCGACCACGGCGGCGACCGGCACCGCCACCGCCGTGATCACGGCCACTCGCCTCCAGGGAATCCGCATCCTGACCGATTCTCGCTCAAACACCGTCCGTCGAGAAGCCAAATGCCTCGACGGTGCGGCGGAAGTGAGGAGGCAGCTCGGCCTCGGCCTTCAGCTCCCCCCTGCCCGACGGATGCGGCAGCGACAGGCGGCGGGCATGGAGATGCAGCCGGCGCCCCTCGGCGACCGCCGACAGCAGCGCTTCCTCGCCGCCATACTTGCGATCTCCCAGGATCGGGCAGCCCATTTCCGCGCAATGAACGCGGAGCTGGTGAGTGCGCCCGGTCCGCGGCCACAGCGCCAGCAGCGCGGCGCGCCGGCCGGCGCGATCGACTTCGCGAAAATGGGTGATCGCCTTCAGCCCGTTCTCCTCGTCGACCTGCATGAGTTCGCGATCGCGGGCGCCGGGTCGCTTGGCCAGTGGCAGGTCGATCGTGCCTTCCTTCTTCGGCGGCACGCCCACCACGATCGCCCAGTAGAGCTTCTCGGTCTCGCGATCCCTGAAGGATTCCGTCAGGCGCTTGGCGGCCTGCCCCGTTCGCGCGATCAGCAGCAGGCCGCTGGTGTCCTTGTCGAGCCGGTGGACCAGGCGCGGCCGCTGCTCGAAGCCGAACCGCAACGCGTCCAGCATCCCGTCGATGTGCTTGTCCGTGCCGCTGCCCCCCTGCACCGCCAGTCCCGGCGGCTTGTTGAGCACGATCACGTGGTCGTCGCGATGGATCACCATGCGCTGGATCTCGGCGGCGTCGCGATCGGAAACCGCCGGCTTCGCCTCCGTTCGCGGCTTGGGCGCCGGCGTATTCGTGACGCCGGGCGGCAGGCGGATCGACTGCCCGGGCTCGACCCGGTCCTTGCCCTCGGCGCGCTTGCCGTCGATCCGGACCTGCCCGGTGCGCAACAGCTTCTGCAGCGCGCCGTGGGTCAGTTCGGGGAAGTGGCGCTGGAACCACCGGTCGAGGCGCATGCCAGTCTCGTCGTCCGTGACGGCGCGATTCTGGACCTTGGTCTGTTGGCTACCACCACTGGCAGGGCTGTCACTCATGGCGCACAAACTACGGGACAAGCTACACAGGGTCCATGGAATCGGTGTCCTTCGACACGCTGACGTTCGACCATCCGACCGCCTCCCGGCCGGCGCGAATCTCCGCGACCCTGCACATTCCTCCCGACCGGCCGGAGCCGGTGCCCTGCATGGTCATCCTCACCAGCAGCGCCGGCGTCCAGCGCCATCGCGAGCACTATTACGCCGACCTGCTGAACGCCGCGGGCGCGGCTGCGCTGATCGTCGACAGTTTCAGAAGCCGTGGGGTCCGACGCACCGTGGCAGACCAGAGCCTGGTTTCGGCGGCCCAGATGGAGGGCGACGCCTTTGCAGCCCTCGCGCTGCTCCGCGCCGACCCCCGCATCGATCCGGCACGGATCGGCATCATGGGCGTCTCCAAGGGCGGCGTGGCGACGCTCAATGCCGCCCTTGCCGTGCGCCAGCGCTGGCGGCGCGGCTTCCCGCACCTGTTCGACATCCACGTCGCCCTCTGCCCCGGTGCGACCGCCCAGCATCGCGACGCCACCACCCACGGCCGGCCGATATTCTTCATGCTGGCCGCCCGGGACGACTACACGCCGGCCGAGCTGGCGATCGAATACGCCGAGCGCATGCGGGCGGCCGGCAACGACCGGATCAAGGTCAAGGTCTATGGCGGCGCGCATCACGGATGGGAATCGCTGGGGCCCGTCTTCGACATCAAGGATGCCGAGAACTGGTCGTGCTGCCGCAACATCATCGAGGATGACGGCCGCCATTTCGTGCCCTCGCTGGGACAGGCGTTGGACGAGCCCGAGTTCCAGGCCTGGGCGCGACAGCACTGCGTCACCCGGGGCGCCCGTGCCGGGGGCGGGACGGCCGATCTGAAGCAGCGCGCCAGCGCCGACCTGATTGCTTTCCTGGCCGTTCACGGATTCGTGCGCTGATGGACGAATCGGCCGGTTCTCCCTATACTTCCGGTGTGATTCGAATCAATTTTTTCGCCGCTTTCCTGGCGCTCGCACTCTCCTTCTCGGGAGCATCGTCCTCCTACGCCTCGGGCGTCTTGTGGACCGGATCCGGCCTCGCGACGGCACGTGCCGAGGCCTTGCTGAAGGCACTCCGCAGTGCCGGCGATCACGGGCTGGATCCCTCCTGGTACAACCTCGCCGAGGTAGAGAAGGCGATGGCGCCGGGCGCCGATCCGAGCGCGGCCGAAGCTCTGATGTCCGCCGCCTTCGTGGCCTATGCCAGCGACGTCTCGACCGGCCGCGTCCGCGCCAACAGGGTCGACAAGGAAATCGACATCATCCAACGCAAGGTCGACAAGGCCGAGCTGCTGCAGGCTGCGGCCGACGCGCCCGACTTCGCGGCCTACCTCGCCTCGCTGCCGCCCAAGGGCGACTACCCGGCGCTGCAGAAGGCGCTGGCGGCCTGGCGGGAGAAGAAGACCCGCACGACCTACACCGCGATGCCCGAAGGCAGCGCGCTGAAGCCCGGCATGATCGACGCCCGCGTGCCCATCTTGCGCAAGCGCCTGGCCGAACTCGACTTCACGGTGCCGCCGGCCGGCGCCGTTGCCGATCTCTACGACGAGCCGCTGGTCGGCTTGGTCAAGTCGTACCAGGAGATGAAGGGCCTGACGGTCGATGGCGTCATCGGCGCCAAGAGCGTCCGCTCGCTCAACACCACGATCGACGAACGGATCGAACAGATCGTCGCCAACCTCGAGCGCCGCCGCTGGCTGCCGGAGGATCTCGGCAGCCGCTTCGTCTACGTGAACACCGGCGACTACTCGATGGTGTTCGTGAACGAGGGCAAGATCGCCTTCCAGAGCCAGGTCATCGTCGGCACGCCGAAGGACCCGACGCCCGAGATTCAATCGACCATGCGCGGCTTCCAGACCAACCCGTACTGGACGGTGCCGCCGTCGATCGCCGGCGAGGAATATCTGCCGATCCTGCGCCGCGACCCCAACGCGCTTTCCGGTAGCGGCTTCAAGATCTTCGCGAGCTGGAGCAACGACGACGAGATCGACCCCAACACGATCGACTGGAGCTCGATCCATCCCAAGGCCTTCCCGTACCGCATCCGGCAGGATTCGGGGGCGTCGAACGCGCTGGGCTACATCTTCTTCCCGTTCAACAACAAGTACGGGATCTACATGCACGACACAGCGAGCCGCTGGCTGTTCACCGAGGGCAGCCGCAACTTCAGCCATGGCTGCATCCGTCTGCAGAACCCGCTCGACTTCGTCGAGAAGGTCTTCAACGGCAAGAACGGCTTCAACAAGGACCGGGTCCAGCAGGTGATCAAGGACGGCCAGCAGGCCCACTACACCTTCCCCGAGCCGATCACGCTCTACGTGACCTACCGGACCGTCAGCGCCAATGCCGACGGCGTGCCGACCTTCCGCGACGACGTCTATGGCCGCGACCGCCGCGTCGTGCGCGCGATGGCGAAGCCGTAAGACGAACGGCTCAATGGAGCACGCCACTCCAGTGGCGCTCTAGCTCGGTCGACAAAGGCATGAGCGCCACTGGAGTGGCGCACTCCAATGATTAACGCTTCTTGTCCCTGAGCTTTTTCCAGTACTCGAGCCGCTTCACGATCTCGCGCTCGAAGCCGCGCTCGACCGGCTGATAGAACTCTTGGCGGTTCATATTGTCGGGGAAGTAGTTCTGGCCCGAGAAGCCGTCGGCGGCATTGTGGTCATACTCGTAGCCCTTGCCGTAGCCGATCTCCTTCATGAGCTTTGTCGGCGCATTCAGGATGTGCATCGGCGGCGTCAGCGACCCGTGCGTCTTGGCGGCACGCTTGGCGGCCCCGAAGGCGACATAGGCGGCGTTCGATTTCGGCGCGGTGCCGAGATAGATCACCGCCTGGGCGATCGCCAGTTCGCCTTCCGGTGAGCCCAGCCGCTCATAGGTCTCCCACGCGGCCAACGTCTGGGTCAGCGCCTGCGGGTCGGCCATGCCGATATCCTCGACGGCGAAGCGCACGAGGCGGCGGGCGATGTATTTCGGATCCTCGCCGCCATCCAGCATGCGCGCGAACCAGTAGAGCGCGGCATCGACGTCCGACCCGCGCAGCGACTTGTGCAGCGCGCTGATCAGGTTGTAGTGCGCCTCCTGGGCCTTGTCGTAGAGCGGCGCGCGCTTCTGCAGGAGCGTCGCCAGCCGCGACGGCGGCACCGGCCCCTTGTCCTTCAGTTGCGCGAGCTGTTCGGCGAGCCCGATCATGTAGCGGCCGTCGCCGTCGGCCATGGCGAACAGGGCCTCACGGCCGGTCTCGTCGATCGGAAGCGGCCGGCCGAGGGCTTCCTCGGCACGCCCCAGCACGGCTGCCAGCGCCGCGTCGTCGAGACGGCGCAGCACCAGAACCTGGCAGCGCGACAGGAGCGCGGCGTTCAGCTCGAAGGACGGGTTCTCGGTGGTGGCGCCGATCAGCGTCACCGTGCCGTCCTCGACATAGGGCAGGAAGCCGTCCTGCTGGGCCCGGTTGAAGCGATGGATCTCGTCGACGAAGAGCAGCGTGCCCTTGCCGTCCTTGCGGCGCTGGCGCGCCGCCTCGAACACGCGGCGCAGGTCGGCCACACCGGAGAACACCGCCGACAACGGCTCGAAATGGAGGTCCACGGCCTCGGCGAGCAGGCGGGCGATGGTGGTCTTGCCGCAGCCCGGCGGTCCCCAGAGGATCAGCGACCCGAGCTTGCGCGCCTCCAGCATGCGGCCGAGCGGCCCCTCGGGGCCGAGCAGATGGTCCTGCCCGAGGATCTCACCCAGCGACTTGGGACGCAGGCGTTCGGCCAGCGGCGTCGGAGCGAGCGAGGCGAAGAGTTCAGCCGGCACGGCCCGACGCTTTCATGGGGTCAGCGGAACTGGACGGGAAACACCACGCCGTCGCGGCCCACGTTGATGCTGTTGATGCCGCTGGCGACGCGCTTCTTGAGCTCGGCAACGCTCTTCACTTCCTGGCCGTTGACCGCCAGGATCATGTCTCCGGGGCGCACGAAGCGCCCGGCATAGGCGCCGTTCTTCACGTCGACGATGACGATGCCGGGACGCCATTCGGCCAGTCCCATCTCCTCGGCGACGGCCGGCGACATGTTGACGACGGAGGCGCCGGACAGAGGCTGCCGGCCTTCCAGCACCGACAGGTCGCGCGGCGGATCCTCGGGCGGCGCCGCGAGCTTCAACTCCACGACCACTTCCTTGCCGCCGCGCATGACCTTCACCGGCACGACCGAACCGACGTTGAGCGTCGACAACCGGAACCGCAGTCCCGCCTCGTCGTCGATCACCTGTTCGCGAATGCCGACGATCACGTCGTTGCGCTTCAGCCCCGCATCCGCCCCCGGACCGCCGGCGAAGACATCCTTCACGACGAGGCCCGCCGGCCGTGACAGGCCGAAGCCCGAGGCGAGGTCGGGTGTCACGCGCTGCATGCTGACGCCCAGCCACGGCCGCACGATGCGACCGCCCTTCGTGCCGGTCGAGATCATGCGCTCGACGATGTTGGAGGGCGTGGCGAAGCCGATGCCCACCGAGCCGCCGCTCTGCGAGTAGATCGCCGTGTTGATGCCGATCAGCCTGCCGTCGAGCGCGACCAGCGCGCCGCCCGAATTGCCCGGATTGATGGCCGCGTCGGTCTGCAGGAAGAAGTTCGAATCGTTGATCCCGCCGGCGCTGCGCGCCACGGCCGAGACGATGCCGCTGGTGACGGTCTGGTTCAGGCCGAACGGATTGCCGATCGCCAGCACGACGTCGCCGACCTCGATCGAATCGGAGTCGCGCAGTTCGAGGAACGGGAACTTCTCGTCTGAGCTCTCGATGCGCAGCAGCGCCAGGTCGTAGCGCTCGTCCTGCGTGATGAGCTTCGCCTCGTACTCGCGGCGGTCGGCCAGCACGACGCGGATCTCGTCGGCGCCCTTCACGACATGGGCGTTGGTGACGATCAGACCGTCCGCGCCCACCAGGACGCCGGACCCCAGCGAGTTCTGCACCCGCTCACCGCCCTGCTGGGGCACGCCGGGAAACGGGAACGGCAGACGGCGCTGCACGCGGGCCGTGGTGGTCGTGTAGATGTTGACCACGGCCGGGGAGACGCGCTTGACCAGCGGCGCGAACGAATAGGCGAGCTCGCTGCGCGAGTTCGGAAGCCCCTGCGCCATGGCGGCCGGGGCCACGGAAGTCGCCGCACCGCATCCCACGAAAACCGCCGCCAGAACCAGCCGCCGCATCATATAGACATCTCCTTGCTCGGCCCGGATTTGCGGACTCTCTTGCGGCAAATCAAGGGCGGATATCCGCTGGCATATCGATTGCAGGGCTTCGGCACAACACGCCAGCCATTGGCGTGAGAGGAAACCGGAGCGCTTCATGAAACTGACCCGCCGTACCGTCCTGGCCGCATCGGCCGCCACCCTGGGCTCTTCGCTGGCCGCCCCCGCCGTCAAGGCAAGCCCCGGCTGGCCGACCAAGCAGCCGATCAAGCTGATCGCCACCTTCCCGCCGGGGGGCACGGCCGACACGATTTCCCGCATCCTCGCGCCGAAGCTTTCGGCCGCACTCGGCACCCAGGTGGTCGTCGAGAACCGGCCCGGCGCCGGCGGCACGATCGGCTCCGACCTGGCGGCCAAGGCCGCGCCGGACGGCTACACGCTCGTCATCTCGCATGCTTCGCCGCTCGGCATCGCGCCGGGAATCTACCCGAAGCTTCCGTACAACGTGGTGACCGACTTCACCCACGTGACCCTGATCGGCCACACGCCCAACGTCCTGATCGTGCCCGGCGATTCGCCCTACAAGACGCTGGCCGACTACATCGCCGCCGCCAAGGCCAAGCCCGACGAGATCGCCTTCGGCAGCTCCGGCATCGGCTCCAACACCCACCTGATGGGCGAGCTGCTGGGCAGCCTGGCCGGCATCAAGCTGAAGCATGTCCCCTATCGCGGCTCGGCGCCGTCGCTGCAGGACATGCTGGCCGGCGCCATCCCCTCGATGTTCGACCCGATCACGACCAACGTGCCGCACATCAATTCGGGCAAGGTCCGGCTCCTGGCGGTCAGCTCCGACAAGCGCCTCGACATGTATCCGAATGCCCCGACCTTCGCCGAGCAGGGCTTTCCCAAACTCACCACCTCGACCTGGGTCGGCGTCTCCGGTCCCAAGGGCATGTCGCCCGACGTCGTGGCGCGGCTCTACGACGAGCTGCAGAAGGCCTACAAGGCCCCCGAGGTCGTGGAGCGCTTCAAGGACGTGGTGCTGCTGCCCGGCGACAAGCCGATGACCCCGGCCGAATACACCGCCTTCGTCGGCGACTTCGCCACCCTGTGGGCCGGCGTCAGCAAGTCGGCCGGCATCGAACTCGAGCTGGGCTGAGCGCCTCACCCGCAGCGGGAATGGCCGCAGTTGAGGCAAACGTCGCAGCCTTCCTGGTGGGTGAGCGCCGCGGCACCGCAATTGGGGCACTGCCCCATCGACTTGGCTGAACCACCGCCGGCCGCCGGCTCCTTCGCGCCGGCGGCGAGGCGCATGCGCTCTTCGATCGCGTCGATCAGGCTGGGCTGCTCGGTCGGCGCCAGGAAGCCGATCTCGACCAGGTGCCGCTCGATCACGCCGCCGATCGCCGCCAGCAGCGACGGCACGTAACGGCCCCCCATCCACTGGCCGCCGCGCGGATCGAACACGGCCTTCAGCTCCTCGACGACGAACGACACGTCGCCACCGCGGCGGAACACCGCCGAGATCATACGCGTGAGCGCCACCGTCCAGGCGTAGTGCTCCATGTTCTTGGAGTTGATGAAGATCTCGAAGGGCCGGCGGCGGCCCTCCTGCACCACGTCGTTGACGGTGATGTAGATGGCGTGGTCGCTGCCCGGCCATTTGATCTTGTAGGTCCGGCCCGGCAGCTCCTCCGGCCGGTCGAGCGGCGGGGCGAGATAGACGACGTCGCTGTCGCGTGGCGCCACTGCCGGGACCGGCTTCTCGGTCTCCGCCGGCTTTACCTCCAGAACCGCGCCGGTCACGTCGTTGGGACGGTAGGTCGTGCAGCCCTTGCAGTTCTGCGCATAGGCCTCCTCGTAGACGCCCTTGAAGGCGTCGAAGGAAATGTCGCGCGGCAGGTTGATGGTCTTGGAGATCGAGCTGTCGACATGGTCCTGCGCCGCGGCCTGCATCGCCAGATGATCGGCGGGCGACAGGGTCTGGGCATCGACGAAGACGTCCGGCGGCGGCGCCTCGTTGCCTTTCATCTCGCGCCAGACACGGAAGGCATAGTCGTCGACGCTCTCCTCGCGCTTGGACCCGTCCGGCTGCAGGACATGACGGACGTAGCTGAAGGCGAAGACCGGCTCGATACCGGACGAGACGTTGTCGGCCAGCAGGGAGATCGTGCCGGTAGGCGCGATCGAGTTCAGCAGCGCGTTGCGGATGCCGTAGCGGCCGATCGCCGTCCGGGCCTCTTCAGGCAACGCCTTGATCGTCTCGCCCGCCAGGTACTTGCCGCGCTCGTAGAGCGGGAAACTGCCCTTCTCCGCCGCGATGTCGGCCGACGCCATGTAGGACAGACGCTGCACGGCGCCCAGCCATTCGCGGGTGAGCCGTACCGCCTCGGGCGAGCCGTAGCGCACGCCGCAGAAGATCAGCGCATCGGCGAGCCCGGTCACGCCGAGCCCGATGCGGCGCTTGGCCTTGGCCTCCTTCTCCTGCTCAGGCAGCGGAAAACGCGACACGTCGATCACATTGTCGAGCATGCGCACGGCCAGCGGCACCAGCCGCTCCAGTGCCTCGTCGTCGAGCTTCGCCTCGGGTGTAAACGGCGCCTTCACCAGCGCCGCGAGATTGATCGATCCCAGGAGACAGGCGCCGTACGGAGGAAGTGGCTGCTCGCCGCAATTGTGAACGTAAAGTCCGTTGGCATCGAAGGCGTTGATACCCGGAACCTGCACGTCGTAGACCTCGGCCACACCACCGGCCTCGACGCTCTCGATTTCGACGACGAAACGCTCGCGATTGAGGGCCCGGCGATAGCCGGCCAGGGCAGACTGCAACCGCAGCATCTTATTACGGTCGGCAAACCCGATCCGCTCGGCAAACACGCCGACGTTGTCGCCGGCAACCACCAGCTCGTGCTGGGCTGCGCAGTCATAGAGACGCAGCCCCCCGGCCCCGTCGGGCATCGGACGCTGGCCGGCCGGCCGCCGGTCGCGATAGATCGTGGCCGCAATTCCGAAGCGCAACAGCATGCGCTGCACCGCCTCGAGCAGGGGCAGGTCGCTCTGGCTCAGCCGGACGCTGATGCCCTTCGCCTGCGTCCCCTGAATTGACCCGTCGCTGTCGAAGAGGCCACGCAGCAGCCCACGATGGAAGTCCGACGAGGTCTTCTCCATCGTCGGCGCCACGGTCTTGTGGCCTGGCGAAAGGCCCATCACCTCCGCAAGCGCCTTGACCGCCGCGAGCGACAGGCGCCACTCGTTGCGCCCCTTCACATGAACCCAGCCCGTGAAGTCGGCCCGATGCGGCAGGGTCCGCGCCGCGGCCAGCGCCGCTTCCATGACGCCTTCCGGTCCAGCCATCTGCGGGCCGCCATGGGCGACCTGCGCCGGCTTCCAGACGCTGAGCACCGCCTTGTCCTGCTTCAAGGTGCCATCGCCCACCAGAAGGCCGAGCAGGTAGCCCTCCGCCTCGGTGTGACGGCCTTCCCAATGCGGTGCGGTTCGATGATCGTGCAGGACGATATGGTCGCCCGGCGCAAGGTCGCCGGCGGCCACCCACTCGACATCGCGCGACCAGCGTGTGAAGCGCGTCACCTTCCTCACGAGATGATCTGCGGTCAGGCGCAGTTCGTGGCCTGCCCGCGTGCGCAAGCGGCGCACCTCTTTCGTACCGGTAGGGAAGAAGCCGGCCTCGCCGCTGGCGAAAGCCTTGCCATCGACCAGGGCCGTGAACGGCCGGCCGATCAGGTCGGCCACCTGGCGCGGTCCGTCGGCCGTGTGGACCCAGGTCTCCGCGGTCACGCAAGGGTTCGTAGCCTGGATGGTTTCGCAATAACGCAGGTTGTTCCGGCGGTTCACGCGGTCGATGAAGATCACGCCGGGCTCGGCCACATCGTAGGTGGCGCGCATGATGCGTTCCCACAGCGCCTTGGCCTTCACCGTCCGGAAGGTCCTGCCGCCGAACACCAGCGGCCAGTCGGCATCGCTCTCGACCGCCTTCATGAAGGCGTCGGTGACCAGCACCGAGACGTTGAACATGCGCAGCCGCTTCGGATCGCGCTTGGCGTCGACGAAGGCCTCGATGTCGGGATGGTCGCAGCGCAGCGTCGCCATCATGGCACCGCGCCGCGAGCCCGCGCTCATGATGGTGCGGCACATCGAGTCCCACACGTCCATGAACGAGAGCGGTCCCGACGCGTCGGCGCCGACACCCACCACGGGCGCGCCCTGCGGACGAAGGCTCGAGAAATCGTGCCCGATGCCGCCACCCTGCTGCATGGTGAGGGCGGCCTCGCGCAGGTTCTCGAAAATGCCCGACATGTCGTCAGGGATCGTGCCCATCACGAAGCAGTTGAAGAGGGTCACCGTACGGCCGGTGCCGGCGCCCGCGATCACGCGCCCGGCCGGCAGGAACTTGAAGCCCGACAGCGCCTCGTGGAAGCGCCCGGCCCAGAGCTCCGGGTCGCGTTCCGGCACCGCCAGCGCTCGCGCCACACGCCACCAGGTCGCGTCGAGATCGGCATCCGGCGTCGCCGTGGCGCTGCCGCCGGGTGCACTCTTGAAGCGATATTTCATGTCCCAGATCCGCTGGGAGACGGGAGCCCATTCCATTCCGAAAAACTAGGCCCAAGGCCGGTCGATATCAACAGATCGTTCTATTTTTGTTCGCGCCTGCAGGCTGCGGCAACGAGCCGGCCCGTGGCGCCCTCGATGCGCTCGCGCAAGGTGTCCATGAACACCTCGCGGCCCAGGCCTGGCGGAATGGCGGGCAGGATTTCCACGTCGATCACGCCCGGCCACTTGATGAACTTGCGGCGCCCCCAGAACACGCCGGAATTCAGCGCGACCGGAACGACGGGTACGCCAAGCTGCCGGTAGAGCGCCGCCGTCCCCACCTGGTAAGGCTTCTCGTCGCCGACGGCGACGCGCGTGCCCTCGGGGAAGATCAGGATCGACCGTCCTTCGGCCAACGTCGACTTGGCCTGCTTCACCAGCCCGCGCAATGCCTTGGCGCCGTCGCCGCGTTCGACGGCGATATTGCCGGCCCGCGCCATCGCCCAGCCGACGATCGGAATCAGCACCAGCTCGCGCTTCATGACGGTGGCGGCGCCGGGAAACAGGCGCGAGAAGGCCAGCGTCTCCCACGAGGACTGGTGCTTGCAGGCGAAGATGACCGGCCCCGTCGGCATGTTCTCCAGCCCACCGACGCGATGCGTCAGCCGGCAGGTGATCCGCAACCACCACAGGCAGAAGTCGATCCAGACCAGCGACCAGGCGACCACGAAGCGCCGCGGCATCAGCAGGATCGGCGAACCGACGATGGCGAGGATCGTGGTGCCGACATACCAGCCGACATTGAAGAAGAACGAGCGCAGCCGGAGGCCAATCATCTCAAAAGTATTCACGTGCGACGTGTTGCTTGTATGCCAACTTGTAGTGGCCTAGTGTCGCCCCGCAAAGGACATCTGGTGGGGTATACCCCGCTCATCATGCAGCTTACCTGTTCCAACTGCGGCGCTCGATACGCCGTCGACCCCATGGCAATCGGCCCGACGGGTCGCACTGTCCAGTGTGTCCGCTGTAGCCATCGCTGGTTCCAGGAGCCGGCTGTCACGCCGGTCACCGAGACTGCGTCGCAAGCGCCGCCTGCGCCGGCCGCTGCCGCGCCCGTCCCCGACGTCGTCATCCGGCCGTCCACCTCCGGTGCCGGCCTGCCGGCCCTGACCACGCCTCCTCCGCCCCGGAAGAGAAACTGGGGCACCTGGATTGCCTATGCGATCGTCCTGATCGTGCTGCTGGGGGGCGCGGCCTACGCCTATCGCGACCAGCTCATGTCGCGCCTGCCCGCCTCCTGGCGCACTCTGCTCCATCTCGACGCCGCGCGGGCAAAAACCAACGCGCCTCAGGTGGCGCAAGCGCAGGTCGGACTCGACATGACGACGACCAAGATCAACGTCATCGACGGCCGCTACGTGGTGGCGGGCGAATTGATCAATACCGGTACCGCCCCCGGCTCTACCCGCCGCCTGAAGATTGTCTTCCGGGCCGGCGACCAGATCCTGGCCGAGCGCGAGATGCCGCTGGTCGAGGGGCCGATCGCGCCCGGCGCGCGCCTGAGTTTCAGCCTGCCGCTTGAAGAGCCTCCCTCCGGTGCGACCAGCATCGTGCCGACCGTCGACTAGCGACCCACTGACGAGAGTTTGCATTGCCCGACCGCACCACTTCCGACCGTCCGGTCGTTTCGATCCGATTCTCGGCCGCCGAGATTGCCGCCCGCGTCGAGGAGATGGCGATCGACCTTTCCGACAAGCTCGAGTCCGACACGCTGGTCGTCTCCGTCCTCAAGGGCAGCTTCGTCTTTGCCGCCGACCTGATCCGCGCGCTGAACCGCGCCGGCGCCGACTGGTCGATGGATTTTCTCACCCTCTCGAGCTACGGCAGCGGCACCGAGACGAGCGGCAATGTCCGCGTCGTACGCGACATCGTCGACGACGTGCGGGGTCGCGACGTGCTGCTGGTCGACGATATCCTCGAGTCGGGCCTGACGCTCAGCTTCGCCAAGAAGCTGCTCGAGGAGCGCGGCGCCCGCCGCGTATCGATCTGCACCCTGCTCGACAAGCCCGCCAAGCGGCGAACCGACCTCAAGGCCGACTTCGTGGGCTTCGAGGCGGGTGACGAGTTTCTCGTCGGCTACGGGCTCGACTGGGCCCACCGCTTCCGCGGCCTGCCCTATATCGGCGTGGTCGAGAAGACGGCTTAGTACGTCTTCAGCAGACGATCGATGTAGTCGAGCTCTTCCTTCGGGCGCAGCTGGTCGCCGGCGCGGCGGCGCAGTTCGTCGAGGATTTCGCGACTGCGCTGGCGGTCGAGTTCGAGCGGCACCTTGTCGGCGCCGGAGTCGATCGCGTCGCCGTAATTGCCGTCGGACCGGCCCAGCGGATCGCGATCCTCGCTGCGGCGCTCGCGCTCCTCGATTTCGGCGATGTCCTGGTTGTTGCCCGGACCGCGCTGCTGCCGCATCTGCTCGGCCATGTCGCCCATGCCCTGCTGCAGGTTGTCGAGCGCCCGGCGCTGGGCACGGGACGCCTCGCGCGGGTCGCCGCGGCGGAGCGCCTCCTCGGCCTCACGCATCGAGCGCTCGGCCCGTCCCAGCGATTCCGGCATCTGCAGGCCGTTCTCGTCGAGCTTCTTCATAAAGTCGCCAAGCCGGCCGCGCAGGCCTTCCTGCTGGCCGCGCTGCTGATCGCCCCACTGGCCCTGCCCCTGGCCCGGCTGTCCCTGCTGCCCGGGTTGGCCCTGCTGACCCTGCTGTCCTTGCTGGCCCTGTTGTCCCTGCTGGCCGCGTTGACCCTGCTGTCCCTGCTGGCCACGCTGTCCCTGCTGCTGACGACCCTCGCGCTCGGACTCGCCCAGAAGCTGGTTCTGCCGGCGCGACAGCTGGTCGAGCTGGTTCATCATCTCGCGACCCTGCTGGCTGCCCTGGCCCTGCTGGCCGCGCTGTCCCTGCTGCTGACGCTGCTGCCCGTTGGGGTTCGCCATCATCGGGGTGGCGTTCTCCATCATCTTGCGCAGCTCCTCGAGCATGCGCTTGGCTTCCTCGCGCTGGCCGTTCTTCGCCATCTCGCGAATCTTGTCGAGCATCTTCTGCAGATCGTCGCCGGTGATGGTGTTGTTCGGATCCATCTTCTCCGCCTGCTCTTCCATGCGGCGGCGCTCGTCGGGATCCTTCATCTTCTCGGCCAGCTCGCGCTGCCACCGCGCCATGGCGTCGTAGAGCTGCTGGATCAGCTTCTCGATTTCCTCGTCGCCCGCCTGGCGCTGCATGGCGTCCTGCAGCTGCTGCCGCGCCTGCTCGACGGCGCGCTCGGCGTCGGACGTGGCGCCGCTTTCGAGGCGCATGGCGAGGTCCCAGAGGAGCTTCTGCGTGTCGGTGATCGTCTCCTTGTTGTCGTTCTGCGCGAGCCGCACCGCGCCGATGCGCAGGCCGAGCTGGACGACCGGGTCCTCGCGATAGCTCGACGGGTTCGCATGGATCATGCGCATGCCGTCTGCGACATCGATGCGGTAGCCCTTGGGATCGCGGGTCAGCGCCTTGCGCAGCACGATCAGGGCGCGCGCCGTCGGATCGTTGAAGACCCGCTCGGGCAGCAGGAAGGTCTCGACCGAGCTGCGGCCCTTCTGGCCCAGCGCATCGGTGGCGAACAGCATCACGGTGACCTTAAGGCCGGCCCAGGGATGGCTGGTGAGGTCGCGCACGAAAGTGTCGGCGATCTTCTTGGCATTGCCCGCGACCGGCAGGTCGACGCGCAGCACCTCGGGCTCCTCGTCGCTGCTCAGCGCATCGTCGCCCAGGACGCTGCCATGGAGGCGCATCTGGAGCTGGACGCCGGTCACGCCGAAATCGTCGCCGGCGACGTAGTCGATCTTGGTCGACCACTTGTCGACGCCGATCGGGCGGGTGAAATCGATGGTCGGAGCGAGGTCGGGAATGACGTGGAGCGTCCAGTGCGCCTGCTCGTCGCCGCGCGCCTGTAGGGTGATCTGCTTGCCCTCGGTGATGACCTCCTCGACCTGGTACTTGCCCTTGCTGACGGTCGAGAATTCGGTGGCCTTGCCGTCGATCAGCAGCTGCGGCGGCTTGCGGCCCCGCACGTCGTCGACGAAGCCCGCGATCTTGCTGCCGACAGGAACGCGCAGCACCTTGTCGTGCTCGGCCATGTCCAGATAGACCGGCGGCTTGCCGGTATAGGCCGGCGGCGCGATCCACAGGTTGGCGACGACCGGCGGCGGCGGCGGGAAGGCCGGCGTCACGGCGGCGGCAAGGCGGTCGCTGCGCCAGCCGCCTGCAATCGCGATGGCGACGACGAGGGCCAGCAGCGGCACGAAGCGCAGCGCCCAGGTGTCGAGGACGGCGAGGCCCGGATGGGCCGGCCGGTTGGTCAGGCCAGCGAGGCGCTCGGCCTCGCGGCGGCGATGGGCCTCCCAGAGGGCCACGGCCATCGGGTCGGCGTTGCCGGCGGCCAGATGATCCTGCACGGCGATGAGCGGACGGTGCGGAATGTCGCTGTCGCGCTCGAGCCGGCGGATCGACGCGTCCCGCGTCGGCCAGGAAAAATCACGCAGGCGCCACCAGGCGAGACCGGCGAAGGCGACCGCAATGGCCGCCAGGATGCCGGTATGCACCCAGGGATCCAGTCCGGCGAAAAGGTCGAGATGGGCGGCGGCAACGAAAAGCGCCACGAACGACAGCAGCGGCACCAGACGTGGCCAGAGGCTTTCCCATGCCAAGGCCGCCCGCGCCAAACCGATCTTGCGTCCGAGCCCGGGGGCCTGGATCGTCGGGGTGGTCTGGCTGGCGTCCATCGACGTCCTTTCGTTAGGCCTTTTGCGGCTCCATCCAGGGCGGGAACCGCTCGGCGGAGATCATCTCTTCGACGGTAGGCCTCGGCCGCGTAACCGCAAACCTCGTGCCATCCACCATCACTTCGGGCGCCAGCGGACGGCTGTTGTAGCTGGAAGCCATCACCGCCCCATATGCGCCCGCCGACCGTACCATCACGAGGTCGCCCGCCGCCAGCGGCGGCAGATCACGATTCTGCGCAAGGAAGTCACCGGATTCGCAGATGGGACCGACAATGTCGCAACGGATCGTGGCGGCATCGGGGCGTGGCTGGCGGACCGGCAAGATATCGTGCCAGGCCTCGTAGAGTGTGGGGCGGATGAGGTCGTTCATCGCCGCATCCACGATGACGAAAGTCTTGGCGGAGCCGGGCTTCACGAGGATCACCTCGCCCACCAGCACGCCCGCCTCGCCGACCAGCCGACGCCCCGGCTCGAAAGCCAGTTCGCAGCCTAGCCCCTCGGTTTCGCGCGCCACGACGGCCATGAATTCGGCGATCGAGGGTGGCTTCTCGTCGGCATAGACGATCCCCAGCCCGCCACCGATGTCGAACCGGTCGATCGTATGTCCATCCTGGCGCAGCTGCACGATCAGTTCGCGCACCCGCACGATGGCGTCGCTATAGGGCGTGAGCGACGTGAGCTGCGAGCCGATATGCATGGCCACGCCGACGACATTGAGGTTGGGCAGGCGGCCGGCCAGCGCGAAGGCCTCGCGCGCCAGGTCGATGTCGATGCCGAACTTGTTCTCCTTGCGGCCCGTCGTGATCTTGGCGTGCGTCTTGGCGTCGACGTCGGGATTCACCCGGATGGTGATGTCGGCCTTGAGGCCAAGCTGGCCCGCCACCGCGTTCAGCGTCTCCAGCTCGGCCGAACTCTCGACGTTGATCTGGCCGACGCCCGCTTCGAGCGCCGCCATCAGCTCCGACGGCTTCTTGCCGACGCCGGAATAAATGATGCGCTGGGCCGGAATGCCGGCCGCCAGCGCCCGCTTCATCTCGCCCACCGAGACGATGTCGGCACCGGCGCCCATCTCGCCGAACAGGCGGATGACGGCCAGGTTGCTGTTGGCCTTCATCGCGTAGGCGACGCTGGCGTTCATCCCCTTGATGGCGTCGGCGAACTCCTGCCAGCCGGCGCGCAGCGCTCCGGCCGAATAGCAGTAGAACGGCGTGCCGACCTGGGCCGCGATGGCCGCGAGCGCGACGCCCTCGGCGTGCATCTCGCCGCCCTTGTAAGCGAAGAAGCTCATACTCAGCGCCCCCCGGCCTTGCCGAGGAAGCGACGCCGCGCTTCGGCCACGGCCCGCGCGACATTGGCCGGCGCGGTGCCGCCCAGGCTCTTGCGGGCGTTGACCGAGGCCTCGACGGTCAACACGCGATAGACGCTGCGGTCGATCTTGGGCTCGACCGCCTGCATCTCCTCGAGCGACAGCTTGTCGAGGTCGATGCCCTTGTCGGCGGCGATGCCGACCAGACGGCCCGTCACGTGATGGGCCTGGCGGAACGGCAGGCCGACCTTGCGCACCAGCCAGTCGGCGAGATCGGTCGCCACGGAATAGTCCGCCGAGGCCACGGCACGCATGCGTTCCGGATTGGCCTTGAGGTCGCGGATCATGCCGGTCATCGCCGCAATGCCGAGTTCCAGCGAATCGGCGGCGTCGAACAGCGGCTCCTTGTCCTCCTGCATGTCCTTGCCATAGGTCAGCGGCAGGCCCTTGAGGATAGTGCACAGCGCCACGAAGGCGCCGACGATGCGGCCGACCTTGGCGCGCGTCAGCTCGGCGGCGTCGGGATTGCGCTTCTGCGGCATGATCGAGCTGCCGGTCGTGAAGGCATCCGACAGCGCGATGAAGCGGAACGGCGCGGAGCACCAGATCACGATCTCCTCGGAGAGGCGCGACAGGTGCACGGCGGTCGTCGAGGCGGCGGCGATGAACTCGACCACGTAGTCGCGATCCGACACGGCATCGAGCGAGTTGGCCATCGGCCGATCGAAGCCCAGCGCCCTGGCGGTCTTGCGCGGATCGATCGGATGCGGCGAGCCCGCCAGCGCCGCGGCGCCCAGCGGCGATTCGTTGAGACGCGCGCGGCAGTCGGCGAAGCGGCTGCGGTCGCGGCCGATCATTTCGACGTAGGCCATCAGGTGGTGGCCGAAGGTGATGGGCTGGGCCGTCTGCAGGTGGGTGAAGCCCGGCATGATGGTCGCCGAATATTCGTCGGCCCGGTCGATCAAGGCGGCCTGCAGGTCGCGCAGCATCTCCTCGAACTTGTCGATCGTGTCGCGCACCCACAGGCGCACGTCGAGCGCGATCTGGTCGTTGCGCGAGCGCGCGGTGTGCAACCGCCCGCCGGTCGGCCCGATGATGTCGGTCAGCCGCTGCTCGACGTTGAAGTGGATATCCTCGAGCTTGGTCGAGAACTTGAACTTCCCGCTCTCGATCTCGGCCTTGACCTGGGCGAGCCCGCGCTTGATGTCGCGTCCGTCCTTGGCCGTCAGGATCCCCTGGGCCACCAGCATGTCACAGTGCGCGACGGAGCCCGCGATGTCCTGCGCATAGAGCCGCCGGTCGAAACCGATGGAGGCGTTGATCTTCTCCATGATTTCCGCGGGCCCGAGCTTGTAGCGGCCGCCCCACATCGTGTTGGAGCGACGATTGGAGCCACCTTTGGCCGCTCGCGCAGTCGTGTTCTTCCGTGCCATGAATTCAGCCATATATCCCTGTAGGAACGCGGCTTATGGCACATCCTGTCCCCAATTTCCTCCTTGGCCGGCGCTACATTCTTTGCGGCGCCCTGGCGGCCGCCGCGCTCCCCGCCATGGCCACGCCGAGCCTGGCCGGCGTGAAGCCGGACATGGCCAGGGGCGCCATGGAGCGCTTCAAGGTCGCCAAGACGCCGAAGCCCCTGCCCGATCTCGAGATCCAGAACGCCGACGACAAGCCGCTGAAGCTCGGCGACTTCAAGGGCAAGGTCGTGCTGCTGAACTTCTGGGCGACCTGGTGCGCGCCCTGCGTAAAGGAAATGCCGAGCCTCGACCGCCTGCAGGCGGCGCTGCCCAAGGACAAGTTCCTGATCGTGCCCCTGTCGATCGACGGCCCGTCCAAACCCAAGGTCGCGCCCTTCTACAAGGATCAGAAGCTGGCCAACCTCGGCATCTATTTCGACAAGGGCCGCAAGACCATGCAGGGGCTCGACGTCACCCTGCTGCCGACCTCGATCCTGGTCGATGCCCAGGGCCGCGAGCTCGGCCGCATCGAGGGTGACGCCGACTGGGACATGCCCGAATCGATCGCCCTGATGAAGGCGGCAATGGGCAAAGGCTGACGGGCGCGAAGCCGCCCTGCATTCGTGCATAATGCGGCCGACATGACGCCGCCTCCTGCGCCTTCCGACGCCGTTGCCATCGAACTCAATGCGGTGCTGGTCGCCCTGACGGCGGACCAGCCGCTGGTGCTGACCCTGGAAGACGGCACTCTTTTGCCATCGGGGCCCTTCGCGACCGGGCATCCGACCCTCCAGAGCGGCCTGCGGGCCTGGGTCGAACGGCAGACCCATCATCCGCTCGGCTATGTCGAGCAGCTCTATACCTTCGCCGACCGCAACCGCCTTGGCCTGGACGGCCGGCAGCGCGTCGTGTCGATCAGCTATCTCGGCCTCACCCGAGAGCGGCTGGCCGCCGGCGCGCGCGATCCGGAATGGCGTAGCTGGTACCGCTATTTCCCCTGGGAGGACTGGCGGACGGGCCCCTCCCCGATGGTCGCTGAGGTCATCCTGCCGAGGCTCGCAACGTGGGCGGAGGCCGGCGGTGATGCGGCGAGCCGGCGCGAGCGGCAGCAGCGGGTCGAGGTGAACTTCGGCGACGGCGTCGAAAACTGGAACGAGGACCTGGTCCTGCAGCGCTACGAGCTGCTCTACGAGGCCGGTCTGGTGCCCGAGGCGAAGCCGCCGGCGGCCGATCCCGTGCCGGGCATGCCGATGCGCCACGACCATCGCCGCATCCTCGCCACTGGCATCGCGCGGCTGCGGGCCAAGATCAAATACCGGCCGGTCTTCTTCGAGCTGATGCCGCCCGAATTCACCCTGCTGCAGCTCCAGCGCGCCGTCGAGGCACTGGCCGGCCGCCCCATGCACAAGCAGAACTTCCGCCGGCTCATTGATGCGCAGGGGCTGGTCGAGCCGACCGGCGCGTCGACCGCCGAGGCGCGGGGCCGCCCGGCGAAGCTGTTCCGCTTCCGCCGCGAGATCGTCCTCGAACGCGCCGTCGCCGGCAGCAAGCTCCCGATCTCCCGCCCGATCTGAAACCTTGACCTGATTAATGCTCATTCTTAGTATAAATAATTAATACTCCCATTGAGCATAATGAGGTTGGAGATGTCCCTGTCCTTTGCGCCGGACCTGATGGCCCGCACCGCACCGCTCTATGACCGCGTGAAATCGGTGATCCCGTCGATCGAATGGCCGGCCTTCGCCGAGGACATCGACGCCATCCTGGCGCTGAAGCGCGAGCGGGACGCCGTGATCCTGGCGCACAACTACCAGACGCCCGAAATCTTCCACTGCGTGGCCGACATCGTCGGCGACAGCCTGGCGCTGGCCCGCGAGGCCATGAAGGTGGATGCCGGCACGATCGTCCTGGCCGGCGTCCATTTCATGGCCGAGACGGCCAAGCTCCTCAATCCGGCAAAGCGCGTGCTGATCCCCGACCTTGACGCCGGTTGCTCGCTCGCCGCCTCGATCACCGCCGCCGATGTCCGGCTGCTGCGCCAGCGCTATCCCGGCGTGCCCGTCGTCACCTACGTGAACACGTCGGCCGCGGTGAAGGCCGAGAGCGACGTCTGCTGCACCTCCGGCAATGCCCGCAAGATCGTCGAGAGCCTCGGCGTCCCGAAGGTCATCATGCTGCCCGACGAATATCTCGCGCAGAACATCGCAGCCGAGACCGGCGTCGAGATCGTCACCTGGGCCGGCCATTGCGAGGTGCACGAGCGCTTCACGGCACAGGACATCCGCCAGCTGCGCGCCGGCCATCCCGGCATCGTGGTGCTGGCCCATCCGGAATGCCCGCCAGAGGTGGTGGGCGAATCGGATTTCACCGGCTCGACCGCGGCGATGATCGACTATGTCGACGTCCGACGGCCGGCACGGGTCGTCCTCGTGACCGAATGCTCGATGAGCGACAACGTCGCCGTCCAGCATCCCGAGGTCGAGTTCATCCGGCCGTGCAACCTCTGTCCGCACATGAAGCAGATCACCCTGCCGAAGATCCGCCGGACGCTGGAGACGATGCAACACGAAGTGACCATCGATCCCGCCGTGGCCGAGCCGGCCCGGCGCGCGGTCGAACGCATGCTGGAAATGTGAGGCCCCGATGATGATCCCCTCCCTTCCCCCTCTCATGGTCGAACCCGTGGTGCGTGCCGCCCTCCTGGAGGATCTCGGCCGCGCCGGCGACCTGACGACCGACGCGATCGTGCCGGCGACGGCGCGGGCCAGGACGGCCCTGGTCGCACGCCAGCCGGGCGTCGTAGCCGGACTCGGCGCGGCTTCGATGGCCTTCCGGCTGGTCGACCCGTCGATCGAGATTGCGATCGAGCGGCCGGACGGCACGCCTCTGGTGCCCGGCGACCGCATCGCCACGATTGCCGGTCCGGCGCGCGGCATGCTGACCGCCGAGCGTGTCGCGCTGAACTTCCTCGGCCATCTCAGCGGAGTCGCCAGTGGCGCGGCCACGCTGGTGGCGGCCGTGCGCGGCCACAAGGCGCGCATCTGCTGCACCCGCAAGACGATGCCGGGACTGCGGGCCTTGCAGAAATACGCCGTTCGCGTGGGCGGCGGCATGAACCACCGCTTCGGCCTCGACGATGGCGTCCTCATCAAGGACAACCATGTCGCCGTGGCCGGCGGCATCCGGCCGGCGATCTTCGCGGCGCGCCGCGGCGTCGGCCATCTCGTGAAGATCGAAGTCGAGGTCGATACGCTGGATCAGCTCGAAGAAGCGCTGGCGACCGGCGTCGACGCGGTCCTGCTCGACAACATGACGCCCGAGCAGCTCGCCATCGCGGTTCGCATGATCGACGGACGCGCCCTCGCCGAAGCCTCCGGCCGAATCACGCCGCATACGGCGCCGGCCATCGCGGCCAGCGGCGTCGACCTGATCTCAGCCGGCTGGCTGACGCACAGCGCCAGCGTCCTCGACATCGGCCTCGACTGGGAAAGCTAAGCCACCCTCACCCTGAAGAGCGCTCCGCAGGAGCGCGTCTCGAAGGGTGGGCACGAGCACCCGCCTGTTGCCTATCCTTCGAGACGGTCGCTGCGCGACCTCCTCAGGATGAGGTCGTGGAGGTTCTTCGATCAGTTACTGACTTCGCAGTGCTTGCCCATTTCCTTGCAGACCCGCAGCACAGCCTGAACCACCAGCGACGCGGTCGAGCTTTCGCCCGCGCCGGCATGGCCTGCGATCATGAGCTGCGAGACGTCGTCGTTGAACGGGACGACGTTCAGGGTAGCGGTGCGGTCGCCCTCGGCGATCTGGATGCGGCGCGCGCCGGGATCCTGCATCAGGATGCGGACCGAGGGATTCTTCCGCGCGAGGTCGAGCGCGGTCGAGAAGATCTTGTCGGCGTGGGCATCGAGCAGGACAGTCGCGAAATCGTAGCCGGGCCGGCCGTCCGGCTGGCTGCCTTCGGTCATCTGGTGGATGCGGCCCAGCGCCTTGCGGGCGACGAACACCCATTGCGCCTCGGCCGGCGCGAAGGGCAGCGCCAGGCTGGCGAGCACGGCCCCCGCGACGAAAGGCTTGATGAACTGGCGCATGCAACGACTCCCTTTTGGGAGCGGCATTTTACGCAAGTGTCGCCAGCGATGAAGCCGAGAATGGCGCCAGGTCGCTGAAGCGGCCCTCGCGCACCTTGGCCGCCCAGTGCGGATCGGCCAGCAAGGCGCGGCCGACCGCCACGAGATCGAATTCCTCGCGCTCCAGCCGGGCCTCGAGTTCGCCGAGATCGCCGATCTCGGAATCCTCGCGCGTCCGGAACGTCTGCACGAAATCCGCCCCCTTGAGGCCGACCGAGCCCACGGTGATGGTGGGCTTGCCGGTGAGCTTCTTGGTCCAGCCCGCGAGGTTCAGCGTCGAGCCCTCGAATTCGGGCTCCCAGAAACGGCGCGTCGAGCAGTGATAGATGTCGGTGCCGGCGGCGGTCAGCGGCTCGAGGAACCGCGCCAACTCGTCGGGCGTCAGCGCCAGGCGTGCGGTGAAGTCCTGCTGCTTCCACTGCGAGAAGCGGAAGATGATCGGGTAGTCCGCGCCGACGCGCGCGCGGATCGCCTTGACGATCTCAGCGGCAAAGCGCGTGCGCTGGACGAAGTCGCCGCCCCAGGCATCGCCGCGCTTGTTCGCCCCTTCCCAGAAGAACTGGTCGATGAGGTAGCCGTGCGCGCCGTGGATTTCGACCGCATCGAAACCGATCTCCTTGGCAGCACCGGCCGCACGGGCAAAAGCGTCGATCGTGTCGGCGATGTCGGCCTCGCTCATCGCCGGGCCGACCTGCTTGCCCGAAGCCGACAGGCCCGACGGACCGTCGGACGGTGCCTCGGGGTGCTGGCCGGTCCCCGTCTTGCGCATCATGCCCTGGTGCCAGATCTGCGGGGCGATCTTGCCGCCGGCGTCATGCACTTCCTCGACCACCCTCCGCCAGCCCGCGAGGCTCGCGGGGGAGTGAAAGTCCGGCACGTTGGTGTCGTTGGAGGCGGCCGGCCGGTCGACGGTGGTGCCTTCGGTAATGATGAGGCCGACGCCGCCTTCCGCGCGGCGGCGATAATAGGCCGCGACGTCGGCGCCCGGGATGCTGCCGGGGCTCTTGGAGCGCGTCATCGGCGCCATGACGAGACGATTGGGCAGCGACAGCGACTTGGTCGCGAAGGGGCGGAAGAGCGGGCTGGTCATGGACGTCTCGCTTGCGGGAATTCTACGTCGCCGTAGGGATAGAAATTCTTCAGATCGACGTTGCGATACGGCAATCCATCGAGCCGCACGGTGCCGAGGAAAGGCTCGACCGGTTCGACCAGCAGGATCGTCCTGGCAAAGCCGCTATCGTCGAAGCCGCGGCGGAAGTGCACGCGCGACTTGATGGCGATCGCCTTGAACTGCGCGAGGTCGAAGGCCGGGCCCGCAAGTTCCGAGGGCTCGACGATCTGTGTGAGATAGCGGCTGATCAGCACGACGTTGCCGCGGCCGAAGGCGACGCTGACCCACAGGGTGCCATGGGCTTCGTGTGCGCCGATCACCGTACCGGTGACGCGGACCGGCTGGCCCGCGGATTCGTCGGCGAGGCCGCCGATCTCACGGTCGAACGCATCGCCCACCTTCACGCCCTCGGCCTTCAGCGCATCGATGACCTTGGCATCGGCGATGGTGGCGATCAGCACATCCGACAGATCCTGCTCGATCACTTCCTTCAGGATCCAGGTCGCGTAGCCCGACCGGTCGCTATGGTCGGCCAGCACGACCGGCGTCTCGCCGCGCGCCATCGCCTCCTTGGCGAGCCGGACACCCTCAGGAATCGGATGGACCTTGGCTGTGTTGAGCAATGCTTCGCGCCGCCGCCACGCCCAAGACGCCATGTCGTCGGCGACCTTCTGGGCCAGCGCCGCATTGCCGTTGGTCATGACCTGGAAGCAAAGGCCGACATCGGGCACGTCGGCGAAGGGAAAGCCGAAGAAGACGTTCACATAGACATCGGGCTCGCGCGCTTCCCAGACGAGGGCGCGCTGCACCAGGTCCATCCACGGCGAGGCGCCGGTCCATTGCAGCACGGTCGGCGTGATGATCGGCACTTTCACCGTCACCGTGGCGGGGACGTAATCGCCGCGGATCGCGCGCACCAGCATGCGCGCCGCGCGCTCGCCCTGCAGGTGGCTGTCGTAGTGAGGGAAGTATTTGACCGTGAAGCCCATGTCGGCCTGGGCGAGGAACTCCGCATCCTCGTTGCCGTGCGGATCGAAGGTGCCGACGATGAAGGCCTTGCGCCCGACCACCTCGCGGACGCGGCGGGCGATATCGGCCTCCGGTCGCGCGACGCCGCGCACGCCCATCGCCCCGTGCAGGCTGAGATAGACGCCGTCGAACGGCCCCTGCTCCTTAAGGCCGGCGACCATCCGGCCGACAAAGGTCTCGTAGGCTTCTTCGGTGATCCAGCCCGAGCCCGTGCCGGTCCGCGGCCAGAGCGGCGATTCGATGCCGACCAGCTCGACGCCGTCATACTCGCGCGCCACCTTCACGAACCCGCCCATGTAGGACCTGGGATCGTGCGCCAGCAGCGCTTCGCCGCTGGCGGGCGAGCCGGGATATGTGAAATCGGCGAGCGTGGTGTCGTTCGGAAGGAACGTCACCGTCTCGTGGGCGAACTGCAGGACGGCGATACGCATCGCGCCGCCCGCCCCGTCAGCGCGTCGGGACCGGGCGCTCGCCGGAATAGTCGTAGAAGCCGCGCTTGACCTTGCGGCCGATCCAGCCGGCCTCGACATACTTCACAAGCAGCGGGCACGGCCGGTACTTCGAATCGGCCAGACCCTCGTGCAGCACCTGCATCACCGACAGGCAGGTATCGAGGCCGATGAAGTCGGCCAGCTCGAGCGGGCCCATCGGATGGTTGGCGCCCAGCTTCATGCCGGTGTCGATCGCCTCGACGTTGCCGACGCCCTCGTAGAGCGCATAGACCGCCTCGTTGATCATCGGCAGCAGGATGCGGTTCACGATGAAGGCCGGGAAGTCCTCGGCATTCACCGGCTTCTTGTCGAGCTTGACCACGACCTCGCGCACCGTGCGGAAGGTCTCCTCCTCCGTGGCGATGCCGCGGATCAGCTCGACCAGGCCCATCAGCGGGACCGGGTTCATGAAGTGCATGCCCATGAACTTGCCCGGCCGGTCGGTGACCGCCGCAAGCCTCGTCACCGAGATCGACGAGGTGTTGGTGGCGAGCAGGACGTTAGCCGGCAGGCCCTCGCAGACCTTCTTGAAGATCTCGCGCTTCACCGCCTCGTTCTCGGTCGCCGCCTCGACAATGAGGTCGCAATCGGCGAACGGCTTGTAATCCGTGGCGGTCGAGATGCGCTTGAGCGCCGAGTCCTTGTCCTCCGGACGGATCATGCCGCGGCCGATCTGCCGATCCATGTTGCGGCTGATCGCGTCGATGCCCTTGTCGAGATGAGCCTGGTCGATATCCGCGAGCCGGATATCGAAGCCCTTCAACGCGCAGACATGGGCGATGCCGCTGCCCATCTGGCCGGCACCGATGACTCCGATGCGCTTGATCATGATGGGTACCCTCGGGTTACTTTACTTTTTCTCGATCGCGGCGGTGAGCTCGGGGACGATCTGGAAGAGATCGCCCACGAGGCCGTAGTCGGCCACCTGGAAGATCGGGGCCTCCTCGTCCTTGTTGATCGCCACGATCGTCTTGCTGTCCTTCATCCCGGCGAGATGCTGGATGGCGCCGGAGATGCCGATGGCGATGTAGAGATCGGGCGCGACCACCTTGCCGGTCTGGCCGACCTGATAGTCGTTCGGCACGTAGCCCGCATCGACCGCGGCGCGGCTGGCGCCGAGGCCGGCGCCGAGCTTGTCGGCCAGCGTCTCGAGCATCTTGAAGTTCTCGCCGCTCTGCAGGCCGCGGCCGCCGCTGACGACGATCTTGGCGCTGGTCAGTTCGGGGCGCTCGCTCTTGGAGAGCTCGGCGCCTGCGAAGGACGAAAGGCCCGCGCTGCCCGTGCCCTCGATCTGCTCGATCGCGGCCGAACCGCCGCCCGCCGCCGCCTTGAAGTTGGTCGGGCGGACCGTGACGATCTTGATCTTGTCGGTGCTCTGGACCGTCGCCATCGCGTTGCCGGCGTAGATCGGGCGCACGAACGTATCGGGCGAGACGACCTGGATCGCCTCGGAGACCTGCGCGACGTCGAGCAGCGCCGCAGCCCGCGGGGCCACGTTCTTGCCGACCGAGTCGGCGGCCATCACGATGTGGCTGTAGTTCGGCGCCAGCTTGACGACCAGCGGCGCGATGTCCTCGGCCAGCCAGTTGGCGTAGGCCGCGTCCTCGGCCTGCAGCACCTTGGCGACACCCTGGATCGCGGCCGCCGACTTGGCGGCCTCGCCGGCGTTGCTGCCGGCCACAAGCACATGGACCTCGGGGTCCATCTGGGCCGCAGCGGCTACGGCGTTGGCGACATTGGCGCGAACGGTCTTGCCGTCATGCGCGGCGACAACGAGGACGGCCATCTCAGATCACTCCCGCTTCGTTGCGCAGCTTCTCGACCAGCTCCGCGACGGTCTTCACCTTGATGCCCGACTTGCGCTTGGGCGGCTCCTCGACCTTGAGCGTCTTGAGGCGCGGCGCGACGTCGACACCCAGCGCGTCCGGCGCCAGCGTCTCGATCGGCTTCTTCTTCGCCTTCATGATGTTGGGCAGCGACGCGTAGCGCGGCTCGTTCAGGCGCAGGTCGGTGGTGATCACCGCCGGCATCTTGATCTTGATGTTCTCGAGGCCGCCGTCGACCTCGCGCTTCACCTCGACCGAGCCGTCGGCGACGTTGAGCTTGTTGGCGAACGTGCCGATCGACCAGCCGAGCAACGCGGCCAGCATCTGGCCGGTGGCGTTGGAATCGTCGTCGATCGCCTGCTTGCCGACGATCACCAGACCGGGCTGCTCCTTGTCGACCACGGCCTTCAGCAGCTTGGCGACGGCCAGCGGCTGCAGTTCGGCGTCGGTCTGGACCAGGATACCGCGGTCGGCGCCCATGGCGAGCGCGGTGCGGATCGTCTCCTGGCACTGGGCCGGGCCGGCCGAGAAGGCGATGATTTCGGTAGCGGCGCCCTTCTCTTTCATGCGGATCGCCTCTTCCACGGCGATCTCATCGAAGGGATTCATGGACATCTTGACGTTAGCCGTCTCGACACCCGTGTTGTCGGCCTTTACGCGGATCTTGACGTTGTAGTCGATGACCCGCTTGACCGCGACCAGCACTTTCATCGCGTTGCGCCTATCGGTGAGTTGCGGCCGGACTGACCCGTCCGGCGAAGGGGTTTTCGTGTAGGGGTGTTGAGCCGATCATGTCAAGGCTATGGCGCACTGCACAAGACCGCAGGGTGGAAGCTTTTTCCTCAATTTTTCAACAGCTTGACGGCTAGCGCGCCGCGCCCGGTACCCACAGCACATCTGCCGCACCATTGTCGTTGACCCGGCGGGCCAGCACGAACAGGTGGTCCGAGAGGCGATTGATGTACTTGATCGCCTCCGGATTGATCTCCTGCTCGGCTGCCAGATGCGTCATGCAGCGCTCGGCCCGCCGCGCCACGGTGCGGGCGAGATGCAGCCACGAGGCGGTTTCGCTGCCGCCCGGCAGGATGAAAGACTTGAGCGGCTGCAACTCGGCGTTCATCGCATCGATCTCGCGCTCGAGGCGCTCGACCTGCGAGGCCACCATCCGCAGCGCCGGCTCGTCGCGCTTGGTCTTGCCTTCGGGCGTGCAGAGGTCGGCGCCGAGGTCGAACAGATCGTTCTGGATGCGGGCCAGCATGGCGTCGGCTTCGGCGAGGCGCGGATCGGCACTGCCGGCGCGGGCGATGGCGCTGCGCGCCAGTCCGATCACCGAATTGGCTTCGTCGGTCGTGCCATAGGCCTCGACACGGATATCGTGCTTGGCCACGCGTTCGCCGCGGCCGAGCGACGTCATGCCGGTGTCGCCGCCGCGCGTGTAGATGCGGTTGAGGGTGACGGCCATCGCCTAGCTCCTGCTCGCCAAGTACCAGAGGATGATCAGCACGACGGTGAGGAGCTGCAATCGCACGCGCCACCACATCATGCGGTTGCTGCGGCGGCTGCCCTCGATGTTGCCGTCCTGGTTGCGGCTCATGTTGATCAGGCCGGCGAACAGTGTGCCCAGCGTCGCAAAGGCAGACACCAGCACGAGGACGAAAAGAACGTTGGCGAGAGTCATGAGGGCTTATCCCGCATTGTGCCTGCCCGCGCCAGTCCGGGCGCCCGCCCAGGGTCGCGCATCGCGCGAGGCTGCCGTGCCGGTGGCGAGGCGGAAGATCGTCTCGGCGGTCTGCTCGGCAGACCAGAGGGCCGCATGCACCGTGCCGTACTCGACCGGCTCGGTCGCCTCGCCGGCAAAGAACACGCGATTTCCCAGCGGCCGCGCATGTTCGGTGCAGTCGTCGGGATCGCTGCCGACACCGGGATAGGAATAGCCGCCGCGCGACCAGGGATCGCTGAGCCAGCGCGGAAAGGCCATCGCCTCGGGCTCCGGAATGTCGTCGCCGAACATCGCGCGCAGGGATCGAATGGCAACAGCGGTCACCTCCGCGTCGCTCGCCTCACGGTCGAGATGGATCGCGGTGTGGCCGTTGCAGAAACTCAGCAGAATCGGCAGGCCGGTCTCCTGCTCGTGACTGACCCACGTGTTGAAACCGCCGCGTCGCTCCGGCGAATCCGGAAGCCGCCCGAACCACTTCGGCGAGGCCGGCCAGAAGCGGTGCGGAAAGCGCAGATAGATCTTGCCGAGGACGCCGGCGCCGTAGCCGATCCGGCCGATCGCCGTGCGCTGCACCTCCGGCGGGAGGGGATCGAGTGCCGGCAGGCCGGCGCGCAGCAGCCCCACCGGCACGGCGATCACCGCGCGATCCGCGTCGATGCGCTCGCCGTCCCGCAGGATCGCCGTGACGCCCTCACCCGTCCACACGATCCGCTCGACCGCCGCGCCCTGGCGAATCTCGAGCCCGTGCGCGACGTCTTCGACCAGGGACCTGTAGCCGCCCCTTGGCTGGGCGTTGCGTTCGAGTCCTTCGGTCGGGAACCACTCCTCTGCGGCGACCGCGTCCCAGGGCGCGCTCTGCACGCCCTCGCTCATTTCGACGAAGGTCGCCACCACCAGCCGGTCGATCTCCGGCAGCCATGACGCCGTCAGCAGCGGCTCGACGGCGTCACGCACCGAGATCGAGCGCGGACCGCGGACGCGGGTCAGCGCCTTGCTTTTCCAGCCCGCCCATTCGATGGCCGCCTTGAAGGCGAGCCGCCCCATCACCGCACGCCGACGCTGACCCTCGCGAGTCGGCGAGGTCGCCCGCTTGTCGATCAACAGGCGCTCGCCCTGCGATTCGACCAGTTGAATGCCGAGCTTCTCGCACCAGAGCGTGAGCGGATTGCCATCGACACCGTGCACCCACGAGCCGCCGAGATCGACCGGCGCACCGACGCGATCGTCCGTCCAGGTCCGGCCGCCGATACGTCCCCGCGCCTCGAGCACGGTGACGCCAAAGCCCGAATCCTGCAGCAACCTGGCAGCAACCAGACCCGCCATCCCCGCACCGACGACGACGACGCGCTCGCCGTTGCCCGATCCCATCGACCAAGAACCCGTGCGGCTCACCGTCCGGCCCATGCGAGCATCGGCAGCAATGACATGGAATCGAACGTCCGACCGCCCGCAGCGCGCAACGCCTCGGCATCGCTGTACGGGGCGCCGACATAGGCGAGCGCGCGCATGCCGGCGGCACGGGCCGCCTGGATACCCGGCAGCGAATCCTCGACGACGACGCTGTCGAAAGGCTGCTCGTTCATCTCGATCGCGGCGTGAAGGAAGAGGTCCGGGAACGGCTTGCCACGGGACACCTGGGTCGAACTGAAGATGCGGCCCTCGAAGCGAGACCACAGGCCAGTGATGCCGAGCGTGACCCGCATCTTGTCCAGGCTGCCCGAGCTGGCGACGCAGGTCGCGATTCCCGCCGCCTCGATCGCATCGATCGCCTCGACCACGCCGGGGACGGTGCGCAGCGGCGCGTCCCGGAAAGCCTGCATTGTGTCGGCCTGCAGGCGGTCGACGAAATCCGCCGGCAGGGCGCGGCCGAGTTCGCCTTCGACGATCTCGACGCACGACTTCATCGAGCGGCCCATCAGGCGCTGCATCGTGTCCTCGACATTCCAGTCGAGACCCTCGCGCTGGAGCGCGCGGGCAAAGCAGGTGTTGGCGAGGGGCTCGCTGTCGACCAGCACCCCGTCGCAATCGAATATGACCAGCACCCCGCAGGAGTATCAGTAAGGCTTGTCGCCTGCCACCGTGACCCGGTTGCCGCTGCGGGTGTGCGGCCAGTAGTCCCACATCGCGCGATGCTGGACGCAGCGATTGTCCCAGAAGGCGATGGAATTCTCCTGCCAGCGGAAGCGGCACTGGAACAGCGGGTTTTCCATGTGTTCGTAGAGATAGCGCAGGATCGCGTCGCTCTCGTCGCGCGGCAGGCCGACCAGCGAGCGGGTGAATCCGCGATTGACGTAGAGGCTCTTCTTGCCCGTCACCGGATGGGTCCGCACCACCGGGTGGATGGCCCGCGGGTACTCCGGCTTGTCGACGACGTTGTAGTTCTTGTAGAGGCCGCGATAGACCGACTCGCCGTCATGCACGGCGGTCAGCCCGTCGAGATAGGTCTTCATGCGATCCGACAGCGCCTCGTAGGCGGCATACATACTGGCGAACAGCGTGTCGCCGCCCTTCGGCGGGCACTTCTTGATGTAGAGAATGCTGCCCATCGGCGGCTCGAGGTCGCAGCTCACGTCGGTGTGCCAGCCCTCGCCGTTGGCGCGCGGCGAATCCTTGTCGGCATGGATAATCATCAGCTCGGGCTTGCCGGGTTCGCTCGGCGCCGCGGGATGGGTGTGCAGATCGCCAAACAGGCGGCCGAACGCCAGGTGCTGATCCTGGCTGATATGCTGGTCGCGGAAGAAGATGACCAGGTTCTCGGCCAGCGCGCGATGGATCTCATCCTGCTGGCGGTTGGACAGCGGCTGGCTGAGGTCGATGCCGCCGATTTCGGCGCCCAGGATCGGCGTCAGCTTGTCGAGGGTGATCGTCTCGTAGGGGGCGCTCTCGTCGGCTGTGTGCCGGTAGCGCGGGCCGGCATTGGCGTTCAGGGATCCTTGCATCGGTCTCTCCTATTCAACCTTGATGTTGGCTCGACGGATGATCTGCCCCCAGCGTTCCTTCTCGGCGCTAGCAAAGGCCGCGAACTCGGCCGGACGCATGAGCTTCGGGGTGCCGCCCAGCGCCGTCAGGCGCTCGATGACCTCAGGCATCGCCGACACGGTGTAGAGGTCCGCGTTGATCCTGTTCACGATCTCCGGCGGCGTTCCCTTCGGCGCATAGAAGCCCGTCCAGGTCGTCAGCAGAACCTCGGGAAGACCCGCTTGCGCCGCCGTCGGCATCTCAGGCACGGCGGCGTAGCGTTCGCTGTCGGTGACGAACAAACCCTTGAGCGCGCCACGGTCCATCGCGATCTTGGCGTTGACCGTGTCGATCATCATGAAGGTGAGCAACCCGCTCTGTACGTCGGGGATCGCCTGCGGGTTGCTCTTGTAGCCGACATAGACCGCGTCCACGCCCGCCGCCATCTTGTAGAGTTCGGAGGCCACGCGGGCCGGCAGCGATCCCGCGCCGTAATTGTACTTGCCGGGCTCTGCCTTCAGCTTCGCCGTCAGCTCCGCCGCGGTGTTGATCGGGCTGTTCTTGTCGACCAGCAGCACGAAGGGCGAGGTGCCCATGCGCGAGATCGGTGCGAAGTCGGCGATCGGATCATAAGGCAGCTTGTCGTAGATCGCCGGATTGACGACCTGCGTCATCGCCGAGGTGGCGAACAGCGTCAGCCCGTCCGGCCTGGCGCGCGCCACCGATTCGGCCGCCGGGATGCCATTGCCGCCGCCCTTGTTGTCGATGACCACGGGCTGGCCCCACAGCGCGGAGAGGCGCTCGGCATAGACGCGGGCGCTGATGTCGGTCGCCGCCCCCGCCGGAAACGGGACGACCATGGTGACGCGACCGGCGGGAAATTTCTGCGCGCGCACGATGGAAGGCGCCGCGAAGGCCGCAACGCCCAGCCCCATCCCGAACTGCCGTCTGCCGATCATGTTTCCTCGTCTTTTTTCGTCTGCTGCCTATAGACCCTTTTGTCGCCGGGTGCGGGGCCCAAGTCGACAGAGTCCGTATTACGGAATAACGTCGTGCCCATGGCCATCGAGCCCGTTCGCCGCAGTTTTGCAATTCTCGAAGCGCTCAGCCGGCGTCCGCACGGAACCATCGCGGCGCTGGCGAACGAGACGGGCCTGCCCCGCCCCACCGTTGCGCGCCTGCTCGGTACGCTGGTCGAACTGGGATACGCGACCCAGGTCTCACGGCTGCTGGGCTATCGCCTCACCGATCGCGTTCTTGCCCTCGCGCAGGGCATTCGTTTCATCGATCATCTCGTCGACATCGCCGCGCCGCACATGCAACGGTTCACGCAGGAGCACGGCTGGCCGCTCTATCTCGGCTCGATCAGCCACCGCGCCATCACCATCCGCTATTCGACCGCCGCCGAGAGTCCGATGTCGTTCGAGCGGATGGCCCTCCAGCGCCGCAGCCCGATCCTGTCGGGCGCCCTGGGACGCGCCTGGCTGGCCTTCTCGACGGACGATGAGTGCCGCGCGATCCTGCGCGATCTCGGCGTGCGCTACGATGCGAAACTGGCAGCGGCCTTTGCGCGGATCCGGCGAGACGGCCACGCCTTTTCGGTCGTGACGCGTACGGCGCGCCTGCAGGGTATCGCCGTCGCCATTCACAGGAATGATCGCGTTCTCGGCTGCATCTCGATGCGATTCACGCGCTCTGCCATGACCGAAGCCGAGGCCGGCGCGCGCTACGGGATGCCGCTGACTGCGCTCGCACGCGCCATCGCAATCGACGTGGCAAGCGAGTAGCCTGCGCGCAAATCAACGGAGGAAACATGCCGGCTTTCGACGCCATCGCAACGCAGACCGTACGCAAGGCGAACCATCTCGAACCCGCTTTCGTGCACAAGGAAGACGTCGAAGCCGCAGCGCGAAAACTCGCCGCCCGCAAAAAGAAGCCCAACATCCTGATCTATCTGATGGACGATGTCGGCTGGGGCGATTTCGGCTGCTATGGCGGCGGCGTGGCCGTCGGCGCACCGACGCCGAACTTCGACAGGATCGCGCGCGGCGGCCTGCAGCTCACCTCCTGCTATTCCGAACCCTCCTGCTCGCCCTCGCGCGCCACGCTTCACACCGGCCGCGTTCCGAACCGCCACGGGTTGCACCGTCCGCCGATGTACGGCGAACCCGGTGGGCTCCAGGGCGAGATCACGTTGCCGATGCTGCTCGGCCAGGCCGGCTACACGACGCAGGCGGTCGGCAAGTGGCATCTCGGCGAGAATGTCGAGAGCCAACCGCAGCATGTCGGCTACGACGATTTCTACGGCTTCCTCTCCGTCTCCGACATGTACACGGAATGGCGCGACCCGCACTTCTTCCCCGAGATCGTCTATTCGGACGCGCGGACCGAGTGGATCAAGAACATGCCCTTCAACCGCTGCTTCGTGCACGCGACCAAGGGCAAGGAGCTGACCAACGTCGAGGAGGTGACCATCCCGGTCCTCTCCGAGCTCGACGAGAAGTGGTGCAAATACTCCGAGGCGTTCATCGAGAAGCAGGCCAAGTCGGACAAGCCGTGGCTGCTCTATCACTGCACGCGCGGCGCCCACTTCGATAATTATCCAAGCGAGAAGTTCCTCGGCAAGTCGCCGGCCAAGCATCCCTACAAGGACACGCTGCTCGAACTCGACGAGATCATGGGCCGCCTCGTCGAGGCGCTGCGCAAGTCGGGCCAACTCGAGGACACGCTGATCTTCATCTCGTCCGACAACGGGCCGCACATGGAGACCTGGCCGGACGCCGCCTTCACGCCGTTCCGCTGCGCCAAGGGCTCGACCTGGGAAGGCGGCGTGCGCGTCCCCGGCCTGATGTACTGGCCGGGTACGATCGAAGCCGGCCGCCAGAGCGACGGGCTGTTCGACTTCAACGACATCGTGCCGACCGCGCTCGGCCTCGCCGGCGCGTCGGATCTGCTGCCGTCCGACCGCTACATCGACGGCGTCGACCAGAGTTCGTTCCTGCTGGCGCCCGACGGCCTCTCGAACCGCAAGTATCACTACTACTGGCTCAGCCAGACCTTCTCGGGCATGCGCTGCGGCGAATACAAGATGGTGCTGTCGGCCACCAGCGACAACGCGACGGACGCGTTCGGCACCGGGGGCTTCACCGGCGTGCTGGAGCGTTACACCTATCCGAAGCTGTTCAACCTCTATCTCGACCCGAAAGAGCAGCACAATTACCTGACGCGCAAGCTGGCCTACATCGAGGCCTTTCAGCTCGGCATGCGCAACCATCTCGGCACCTTCAAGAAGTACCCGGCCAAGAAGATCATGGGCATCAAGGTGGACGACAAGCGCGAGTAGTCTCGGCAGGCACGGCGCCGGGGCGCGAAGCGATCCCCGCTAATCCCCCGCCGTCAGGCCGGCAAGACCGGGCGCATGCCGACGGATGGCGAGGCGCGCCCGGCGTTTGCGATACCAGATCACGACGCCGGTCACGGACAGGGCAGCGACCACGACGCCCATGACCGAGATCAGGATGCGGCCCGGCAGGCCCAGAATGCGACCGGAATGCAGGGGGAACTGCGCCTGCACGAAGATGTCGGCCGCCGTGCCCTTCCAGGGTTGGCGGTCGCCGACCAGGCGGCCGTCCTTGCCATCGAAGTATAGGCGTGCCGGTCCCACGCCCGCGCTGCCGTGATCGTCGCCGGGATGGAAGAACATGGCGCCATAGATCCCGTAGTGCTGGGCGTAGAACACGCCTCCGACCGGCTCCGCCCAGCCGCGACGTGCCCCCTCCGCCCGCGCAAGGTCGATCACTTCGGCGAAGCCGACCTGCGGATCGAGGGGCCGATGCTTGTCGGCCATGGTTCGCAGTTCGAAGGGGCCCGGAGTCACTTTCGAGATCAGCGACATGATCGGATAGAAGGCTTCGCGGTAGAGGTTCAGCGAGAACCCCGTGAAGGCCAGGATGAACAGCAGGAGCCAGGTCCAGAGCCCGAACGCCCGATGAATGTCGAAATTGATGCGATAGGCGCTACCATTCGTCTTGATCCTCCATGCAGGCTTCCAGCGCGACCACCAGCCGCGTCGCAGAGCGCGCTCGACGACCGCGGGCCGTCCCGGGCGAGGCGGATGACGAACCGGCAGCGTCAGATAGAAGCCGATGAAGCAGTCGATGGCCCAGATGGCGGCGACGACGCCCAGCAGCCACAAGCCCCAGCGGTCGATGCCCCACATCTCCGGGATGTGCAGGCTGTAGTGCAGCTTGTAGAGGAACGAGACGAAGGTTTCCGACGTGATCGGCCAGGCCTGGCCCCATTGACGCCTGCCCAGTTCAGTGCCGGTCGCCGGATCGAGGAAGATCTGATTGTAGCCCGGTTCGTACAGGCGGCCCGTGGCGGCATCCACCCGCGGCTGTACGCTGAACGACAGCGATTCGCCCGGCTCGGCGGCCAGCGGCACATAGGTGACCCGCACGCGCGCATCACGCGCTTCGATCTGCCGTGCCAGTTCAAGAGATGGGATTGCGGGACCGTTGCCGACCGCCTCGTGAAGATGCGCGTTCAGCAGATCGTCGAGTTCGTGATCCCACGAAATCACCGCGCCGGTCAGACCTGAGAGGAATAGAAAGGCCGCGATCGCGAGGCCGATCCATCGGTGAATGAGCGTGAAGGCATGGCGCATGGTGCCGTCCCGATCAGAAGTCGGCCGTCAGGGAAACGTAGATGGTCCGGGGAGTGCCACGATAGACGATGCCGCCGGTATAGGCCGACTGCCATGAACTCTCGTTGAACAGGTTCTCGACATTGGCCCGCAAGGCGAGCGGCTTGTGGTCGACTTCGAAGCGATAGCGCGCACCGATGCCGACCAGCGTATAGGCGGAGATGGCCTGGGTATTGGCTTCGTTGATGTACTGACCGCTGAAGAAGTTCACCCGGCCGGTGAGGGTCAGGGCCTTCATGAACGGCGTGTCCCATTCCGCACCCAGCTTGACCGTGACGTCGGGCGATGCCGGGGCCTTGCGCCCGTCGTAGGTGCCGCCCGCGGTCTGGGTCAGACGGGCATCCAGCAGCATCAGCCCTCCCAGGATCCGAATGCCCTCGATGGGTTCACCGAATACGTTCAGTTCGATGCCCTTGTTGACCTGCTGTCCGTCCACCGAGAAGACGTTCGTCGAAGGATCGGTGATCCCCGCCGGCCTGGTGATCTGGAACAGGCCCAGGGTGGTCGACCATTTTCCGAAGTCGACCTTGGCGCCGGCCTCGATCTGCCACGATTGCGTCGGTGCGAAGATCTGCCCCGCATTGGCCGCCGTGGTGGGTGCCATCGGACCCTGCTCCAGCGCCTGGATGTAGTTGCCGTAGATCGAGACGTTCTTCCACGGCTTCACGATCACCCCGACGGCGGGCGAGAGGGCGCTGGCAAAGTAGCTGCTCGAGAGGGCGCCGGTCGTCGTGAAGTTGTCGTTCTGAATCGACTGGTTGCGCGCGCCGAGCATGAGCTGCACGCGCTCGTCGAAGGCCGACAGCGTGTCCGTCAGGGCGAACGAGCCGAGCGAGGTCGCCGAGGCTTTCGGCGGGTTGTAGTTGAACGCGCTGCTGGCCGGCGCACTCGTCATGACGGGATTGTAGAGGCTGGTCGACTGGGAGAAGGTGAAGGGCAGGAACGTGCTGCCGACGACTTCCCAGTAACCGGTGGCCACCATGGCCAGCGAATGGCTGATCGGGCCGGTCTCCATCTTGCCCCGGACGCCGACCTCGCCGGTCTGCTTCCAGAAGGTCCGGGAATATTGCTGGCCGGACGCCAGAAAGTTGCCCTGCGCGGTCATGTTGCGGCCGATGGTGCGCAGCCAGTTTTCCCGGAAGTAGGACTGGCCATAGGCGGCGAAGGCCGTCCAGTCGTTGGCGAGATCGACTTCGCCCCGCGCCATGCCGTAGACGAATTCGGTATCGATGGTCTCCCAGGGCTGCTGCACGGCCGACATCGCATTCGGTGCGGCAGGAACCTGCTGGTTGGCCGACATGACGAAGAGCTGGTTGCCGCCCATCGTGTCCTGCTTCGTGTAGCCGAAGTACGTCGCGAGGCGGACGCTGGGGCCGGCATAGTCGAGCGCGAGAGCCGCGTTGCCGATCCGCTCCTTGTTGTTCTGGAGCGGCGTGTAACCGTCGCGATAGAGCCCGTTGAAGCGAATGCCGAACGCGCCGTCCTTGCCGAAGCGCCGGCCGACATCGGCCAGCGCACCGACCTGACCGTTGGTGTTGTAGCTGGTGCCGGCGGACGTGATCGGTTGGGCACCGGCCTTCTTCGGCGCCAGGTTGATCGTGCCGCCGATGGCGCCGACATAGCCGTTCAGGAAGGCGCTCGGCCCGCGGAAGACCTCGACGCGCTCGAATGCCTCGACGGGCACCCGGTCCTCCTGCACCAGGCCATACAGGCCATCGAACGAAACGCCGCCGGCCCCGAGCTCGAAGCCGCGGATGCGGAACTGGTCGAACATCGACAGCCCGTACTTCGTGGCCGCCGCGTCGTTGGCGACGACGTCCGCGATCGTCCGGGCCTGCTGGTTCTGAACCAGCGTCGAGGTGTAGCTGGTGCTGGTGAACGGCGTGTCCATGGTATCGCGGTTGCCCAGGAAGCCCTCGCGGCCACCGGTTGCAACCTGCCCGCCGGCATAGGGCGGCGGCAGGTTGTCGATCGTCGATTGCGCCACGCCCGCGCCTTGCACCTGGACGGCATCGAGCTGTACGGCTCCCGCACCCGACTCCGGCGCCTTGGTGAGCGTCACGGTGTTCGCGCCGGTGAAGGCATACGATATGCCCGTGCCGGCCAGCAGCTGCTGCAACGCCTCGCGCGGCGTGAGCGTGCCGGTGACTCCGGGCGAGCGTATCGCGGACAGATCCCCCGTCCTGTAGGCAAAGGAAACACCGGCCTGATCTGCGAACCGGTCAAGCGCCGAAGCGAGAGGCTGGGCCGGAATGGCGAAGCTGCGCGGCTGGCTCGCCTGTGCGACCTGCTCGCCCGCCACAGGGGGAGCTAGGTGATCGTCCGCCCGCGCCGATGCCTGCACAATCAGCACGGCACTCGCCGCCATCGCGCCGGCCAAACGCCAATGCCTCTTTTTCTGCGACCTGATTTCGATCTCACGCATTGTCGTGCCCTCAACGCTTCACGCCGGGGCCTCGACGCAAACAAGTCGAATTCGCGCGCTCCCCATCTCTAGATCGAGCGAGGCCTGAACAATCGGTGCCGACTCAGTGATTTTTTTGACGCCTCTGGCGGCGTCAGCGCACGATCATCAGATAGTTGGTAACACGCGTCACCGAGAGACCGTGAGTGGCGGCGATCGCATCGATGCCTCCGTTGAGATCGGCCAGAGCCACCCGCGCCGTCACCGCACCGTAGCGCGACGGATCTCCCATCAGCACGATCCTGCCATCGTGGTAGCGACCGATTTCCGCCAGGGCCTCGGCCAGGGGACGACCGCGGATGACGATGGCGCCATGACGCCAGGCCGTTGCCGCCGTCGGATCGAGCGTACGGATGGGCCCGGGTGCTTCGCCGCGGCGATAGCTGACCTGCTGCCCCGCTTCGACCGTCGCGCCACCTGGCACCGGGGCCGCACCGGAGCCCGTATCGGGAGACGTCACGCGCACAGTGCCTTCCGTGACGGTGACGGTAGCCCCTCCGTCCACGTCCTTCACTGCGAAGGCCGTGCCGACGGCGGTTGTCCGGCCATCCGCCGCCACGACATCGAACGGGCGGACCGCATCCTTTTGAACCTCGAACAAAGCCTCGCCATGGAGCAGCTTCACGCGGCGGCGCTCGCCGGTATAAGCGACGTCGATGGCCGTATCGGTGTTCAGCCAGGCGATCGATCCGTCGGGCAGGGATACCATGCGCTGTTCGCCCGCCGCCGTGCTGTGGTCGGCCAGCAACCTCGCGGGCAGGCGCGAGGCTGCTGGCCCAAAGACGAACAGTAGAAGGCAAGCTGCCGCCAACCCGCTGACGAGCGAACCAGCCCCCAGCCAGCCCCGCCGAGGCCGCCGTCGCGGCGGCGTCTCGAGCCGCCGCTCGCGGCCCTTCGGCGCGAAGGCGGGTTCGAGCGGGCCAAGATCCGACCAAAGGCTGCCGAGTTCTTCGTAAGCAGCGCGATGACGCGGATCCGCGTCGCGCCAGGCCCTGAAGCAGGCATCTTCTTCCGACGAGAGATCGCCGGCGCCGCGACGCAGAAACCAGTCCTGAGCGGCGGCGTCGATGTCGTCGACAATGCTGTGGTCGTTGCCGGGCGGGTTCACTTGTCGCTGCACGTCTCTTCGCTATCGTCCTCATCTTATAGACGAGTGAGGCCGCTACTTCCCGTGCGTCCCGCCGTCGGAATCCGGTTCGGCGGCGCGAAAGCGCCGGCGCGCCCGCAGCAGCGTATCCATCACCAGCTTCAGATCCCGATAAACGGTCGTTGCCCCTAGCCCGAGAATGTCGGCGATCTCGGCCTGCGACCTGTCTTCATAGCGATGGAGATGGAAGACCTGCCGGCAGCGCTCGGGGAGACCGGCAATCGCGGCTTGGAGATACCGCAGCTCGTCTCGCGCCAGCGCATGACGCTCTGGTGTGAGTTCGTCACTCTGGTGCCACGCCGTACCGCCGGATTCGGCCAGGATCACGCCGCGACGGCCTTCCACGCGCAGGTGGTCGGTCGCGAGGTTGGCCGCCACGCCGAATACATAGGCCTTGCGATCCCGGATTTCTGAATGATCGGCGACACCCATCAGCTTGAGGTACAGATCGTGGGCGATGTCCGAGGCGAGTTGCACGGAGCCGAGGCGTCTGGCGAGAAAGCGCTGCAACTCCCACTCATGCTCGCGATATGCCTGCAACAGCGCTGATTCCTGCATCTGCCTCCGCCCCTGCCTCTGGCGTCGGCACGCAAATTAGCCTAATTGCGAATTACTATCAATTGCGCAACTTCATCGTGCCCTGTACGGGGATGAACTCAGCAGGTCACCAAGGCACCGGATCGCCGCGGTAATCGAAGAAACTGCCGCTGCTGCCGGGCGGCAGGCGGTCGATCACGTCGAGCAGCCGTCCGGCCGCCTGGTCGGGCGTCTGCACGTCCAGACCTGCCTTGACGAAGGGGGACGAGAGCGGTGTGGCCACCGTCCCGGGATGGAGCGCTACGCAAAGGGCGGCCGGCTGGCGGCGGCCGAGTTCGATGGCCGCCGTGCGCACGAACTGGTTGAGCGCCGCCTTCGACGCGCGATAGCTGTACCAGCCGCCCAGCCGGTTATCGCCGATGCTGCCGACCCTCGCCGACAAGGTGGCGAATACCGAGCGCCCCTGGCGCGGCAGCAACGGCAGGAAGTGCTTCATCAGCAGAGCCGGCCCGATGGCATTCACGGCAAAGGCCTTGGCCATCTGCGCCGCATCGAGATCACGCCAGCTCTTTTCAGGGGAGAGCCCATCATCGTGAAGGATTCCGCTCGCATCGATGATCAGGCGGACGTCTCGCCCGAGCCCGGCAACATGGCGGGCCGCTCCAGCAATGCTCTCTTCGTCCGTCAGGTCGAGGGGCGGTGAGCTTCTTCGACCCAATCCCAACACCGCGCCGAAGCGGGATTGCGCCGAGAGGCGTTCATGCAATGCGCTGCCGATGCCTCCCGACGAGCCGACAACGATGGCGATGCCTCCCGGGAGGTGGGCGTCAACCGCCCCAGACATCGTCGTAGCGGGCAGTGCCGTCCTTCAGGGGGAAATGACGGTAGGTGCGATAGGCGGAAGTCATCGAGGCCTGCCGGAAGACGAGCCCCGTGATGATGACGCCGGCCGCGACGAGGACATGGAACACAATCAGTTCGCCGTACCAGATCCATGCCCCCGCACTGAGGCAGAAGATGTTGGTCCACATGACGCTGAGGAACAGCATGAGCTGGAATCGCTGAGCCGCCGGCAGCGTTCGAAGCGGGTTGACGCTGGAGTCCATGACGGCGCGATAAAGAGAACTCATGTTTTGATCCTTGTGAACACTGCAACCAGTACGCGTCGGGAGCGGTGGCGGATCATGCGTGCGACATGGCAGCCCCGGCCATCGTGAGGACTTGCCGCCGAACGCTTGCACAACCAACTGTCAGGCAACCGACCGCCGCGTCGGTCTGGAGCCCTCATGACACTGGCAAACGTCCTCTTCGTGCTCGTCCTCGTTTCTGCATTTGCAACTCTGGTCGTCCTGTTCGTCGGCGTGCTCTCGATGGGGCGCGCTGAAGCCGACGCGACGGCCGGCGCAAGCCGCAGCAACCGCCTGATGGTCTGGCGCGTCCGTCTGCAGTTGATCACCGTCCTGCTGATACCGCTTTGGTATCTGGCCAGCCGCGCCTGAGGCAAAGCTCGGGCTGCACGGCCCGACCGGCCAGCCCGGAGCGAGCGGATGTCTAGTTGCGGCCCTCGATCAGGCCTCGGCAGACGACCTGGGCCTGGATCTCGGCCGCACCCTCGAAGATGTTGAGGATGCGGGCGTCGCACAGGACGCGGCTGACGGGATATTCCATCGCGTAGCCGTTGCCGCCGTGGATCTGCAGCGCATTGTCGGCATTGCTCCAGGCGACGCGGGCGGCCAGCAGCTTGGCCATGCCGGCCTCGATGTCGCAACGCCGGTCGGAATCCTTCTCGCGCGCGGCGAAGTAGGTGAGCTGGCGGGCGATCATGGTCTCGACGGCCATCCAGGCGATCTTCCCGGCGACGCGCGGAAACGCGTAGAGCGGCTTGGCGAACTGGACTCGGTCCTTGGCGTAGCGGAGGCCGAGTTCGAGCGCGTTCTGGGCCACGCCGACGGCGCGCGCCGCGGTCTGGATACGCGCGCTCTCGAAGGTCGCCATGAGCTGCTTGAAGCCCTGCCCCTCCTTCTCGCCCAGCAGGTTGGCGGCCGGCACCTCGAACCCGTCGAAGCCGATTTCGTATTCCTTCATGCCGCGATAGCCCAGCACCCTGATCTCGCCGCCGCTCATGCCCTTGGCGGGGAACGGCTCGGCATCGGTGCCGCGCGGCTTCTCGGCGAGGAACATCGACAGGCCCTGATAGCCGGGCTTGGAGGCATCGCTGCGCGCCAGCAGGGTCATGATGTCGGCGCGCGCGGCGTGGGTGATCCAGGTCTTGTTGCCGTTGATCTTATACGTGTCGCCCTCGAGCACGGCGCGGGTGCGCAGGCTCGCCAGGTCGGAACCGGTGTTCGGTTCGGTAAAGACTGCCGTCGGCAGCAGCTCGCCCGAGGCGATGCGCGAAAGGTACTTCTGCTTCTGCGCCTCGGTGCCACCGGAGCGGATCAGCTCGGCCGCGATCTCGGAACGCGTGCCCAGCGAGCCGACTCCGATATAGCCGCGCGACAGTTCCTCGGTGACCACGCACATGGCGAGCTTGCCCATGCCGAGCCCGCCCCACTCCTCGGGGACGGTGAGGCCGAAGACTCCGAGATCGGCCATCTGCTGGACCACCGGCAGGGGGATCAGCTCGTCGCGCAGATGCCAGCCATGGGCGTGCGGCGCCACCTCGGTATCGACGAAACGGCGGAACTGGCGGCGCACCTCTTCCAAAGCCTCGTCGTCGAGCCCGAGCGCACCGAAGCCGCCGGTGTCGAGACCGTCCGAAATGAGTTCGGCGATGCGGCCGCGCAGCGAAGGCGTGTTGCCGGCGATCAGCTTCGCGACGGCGGGCGTCTCGAGCGCCGAACCGTCTAGCCCGAAGTCGCCCGGGCGCACGATCTCGACCTGGCTGATGGCAATGCCGCCCTTGAGCTGGGCGAGGTACTCGCCGTAGGCCGACTGCAGGATCAGGCTTTCGAGTTCTCCGCCCGCGCCCGCTTCGGCCCAGCGCCGCATCTGGCGCAGCGCCGCCACATAGGTCGCGATCCAGGCAAAGCCATGCGCGGCGAATTGCTCGCGCTCCAGCAGCTTCGCATCGACCTTGCCCTGCGGCGCCACCATCGCCCGCACCGCTTCTCGCACAGCGGTCTCATGGCGGCCGGCCGCGTCCTCGGCCTCGGCGCAAAGCGGGAGAAGGTCAGCGAAAATCAGGGACATGGGAGGCTCAAATCATATCCTCCCCCGTCTCACGGGGGAGGTGCCCCGGAGGGGCGGAGGGGAAATCAACAAAAACCGGACGGGGGCTTTCCCCCTCCGGCCTTCGGCCACCTCCCCCGCGGTGCGGGGGAGGCAGAACTCTTACTCGTCCAGCGCGTCCTCGAGGGTGCGCAGGCCGGGACGCTTGGCCGAAACCAGCACGGCCATGTTTCCGGGCTTGTGCTGGTTCTTCCACATCTTGGTGTGGGCCTTGGGAATGTCGGCCCATTCGAAGACTTCGCTCATGCACGGATCGATGCGACGCTCGATCACCAGCTGGTTGGCCTGGCTGGCCTGCAGCAGGTTGGCGAAGTGGCTGCCCTGGATGCGCTTCTGGCGCATCCACACGAAGCGCGCGTCCATCGTGAGGTTGAAGCCGGTGGTGCCGGCGCAGAAGACGACCATGCCGCCGCGCTTCACGATGAAGCAGGAGACCGGGAAGGTCTGCTCGCCGGGATGCTCGAACACGAAGTCGACGTCGTTGCCCTTGCCGGTGTGCTCCCAGATCGCGGCGCCGAACTTGCGGCACTTCTTCATGTACTCGGCATAGCCCGCCTGGTCGTCGACGTCGGGGAGCTGGCCCCAGCAGTCGAAGTCGTTGCGGTTGATGACGCCGCGCGCGCCGAGCGACATCACGAAATCCTTCTTCGACGGATCGGAGATCACGCCGATGGCGTTGGCGCCGGCCGTGGCGATGAGCTGGATCGCCATCGAGCCCAGGCCGCCTGCCGCGCCCCACACCAGCACGTTGTGGCCGGGCCGCAGGATGTGCGGGCGGTGGCCGAACAGCATGCGATAGGCGGTGGCGAGGGTGAGCGTGTAGGAGGCGCTCTCCTCCCAGGTGAGATGCGCCGGGCGCTTCATGAGCTGGCGCGCCTGCACCTTGCAGAACTGGGCGAACGAACCGTCGGGCGTCTCATAGCCCCAGATGCGCTGGCTGGTGGAGAACATCGGATCGCCGCCGTTGCACTCCTCGTCGTCGCCATCGTCCTGGTTACAGTGGATGACGACCTCGTCACCGACCTTCCAGCGCTTCACCTTGGCGCCGACCGCCCAGACGATCCCCGAGGCATCGGAGCCGGCAATGTGGAAGGGCTGCTTGTGCACGTCGAACGGCGAGATCGGCAGGCCGAGTCCGGCCCACACGCCGTTGTAGTTCACGCCCGCCGCCATCACGAGGACCAGCACCTCGTCCTCGCCGATCGCGTGAGTCGGCACGACTTCGAGCTGCATCGACTGCTCCGGCGGCCCGTGCCGGTCGCGCCGGATGACCCAGGCGTACATGTTCTTGGGCACGTGTCCGAGCGGCGGAATTTCCCCGACTTCGTAGAGATCCTTCTTCGGCTGGTTGGCCGTGGGATGAGGGCGAGCCGCGAAAGCGACGACGGACATGGCAAATCCTCCTGCGTTGCGGCGAAACTATTGCTGCATTCGCGAGAGTGCAATGCACAAATACGAATCGGAACGGTTGGCACGGGGGAAAAACAACAAAATTACCCACGCCCTGCGGAAATTCCGCATTGCCGGCTCCCCGAACTCGCGGCAGGCTTGCGAGGTAAACGGTTGTTTACCAAGCAGCTCGAGTTTAGGGAGAGCGCACGATGAAGCTCATGTGGTTTCACCTGATGCCGTACACGGAGCTTCCGGAAGACTTCAACCGGAAGCACCCGTCGGTATGGGTCGACATCCATTCCTCGCTGTTCGACCCCAAGCGCGCGCATCACATGTACAACGACTTCATGGACGAGCTCGAATACGCCGCCGAGCTCGGCTACGACGCGGTCTGCGTCAACGAGCATCATTCCAACGGCTACGGGCTGATGCCCTCGCCCAACCTGATCGCCTCGTCGCTGGCGCGTCGCACCACCGACACCGCGCTCTGCGTCATGGGCAACTCGCTGGCGCTCTACAATCCGCCGACGCGCGTCGCCGAAGAGTTCGCCATGATCGACGTAATCTCGGGCGGCCGGCTGATCGCGGGCTTCCCGGTCGGCTCGCCGATGGACACCTGCTACGCCTATGGCCAGAATCCCAGCCTGCTGCGTGAGCGCTATCTCGAGGCGCATGACCTCGTGAAGCGCGCCTGGACCGAGAAGGATACCTTCGCCTTCAACGGCCGCTACAACCAGCAGCGCTACGTCAACATCTGGCCGCGCCCCATCCAGAACGACCCGCATCCGCCGATCTGGATTCCCGGCGGCGGTTCGGTGGAGACGTGGCGCTGGTGCGCGGAGATGGACTACGTCTACTGCTATCTCTCGTACTACGGCTACAAGGCCGGTCTCACGACGATGCAGGGCTTCTGGAACGAAATGGAGAAGCTCGGCAAAGACCGTAACCCGTACCGCGCGGGCTTCCTGCAGTTCGTCGGCGTAGCCGAGAGCCGCCAGCAGGCGCTCGACCTCTACACCGAGCCGGCAGAGTATTTCTACGGCCGCTGCCTGCACGTCGATGCGCGCTTTGCGACGCCGCCCGGCTACACGACCGAGGCCACGCAGCGCGCCGGCATCCAGAGCATGGTGAGCAAGGCGGCCAATACGGCGAGCTACTCCAGCAAGCTCAGCATGAAGGCCACCAACATGAAGGACATCGTGGATGGCGGCTACGTCATCGTCGGCTCGCCCGACGAGGTGGTGGAGCAGATCCGCCACGTCGCGACCAGCCTCAACGTCGGCCATCTCATGCTGCTGCTGCAGTACGGCAACATGAGCAAGGACACCACCAAGTACAACACGCGCCTGTTCGCCGAGAAGGTGATGCCGAAGGTCAAGGACCTGTTCGGCGACTGGGAGGACAAGTGGTGGCCGAAGCCCATGGCCAAGGGCCAGCGCGCCGCCGTTCCCGCCTTCCGCCCCCAGACCGTCGCCGCGGAGTAGTCGCGTGTCCCAGCCCGCTACGACGACCGTCGAGGTCAACGGTCATCCCTGCCGCGTCTGGACCAAGGGCACCGGCCCGAAGCTCGGCTTCCTGGCCGGCCTCGGCGGCCTGCCGCGCTGGCTGCCCTTCCTCGACAGGCTCGCCGAGACCCGGACGGTGATCGCGCCGTCCCTGCCCGGCTATCCCGGCGCGACCGGCCATACCGAGCTCGACAGCCATCTCGACTGGGTGCTGGCCGTGCGCCAGATCGTCGACGGAGCGGGCCTTGCGGGGGCCGACCTGGTTGGCGCCTCGGTCGGCGGCGCCTTCGCGGCCGAAATGGCCGCGATCTTTCCCGGCCATGTTCGCCGGCTCGCGCTGATCGCCCCCTTCGGCCTGTTCGACGACAGGGAGCCGGCGGCCGACCCCTGGGCGCAGCGCAAGGACGTGCTGCCGGGCCTCATGTGCGCCGCTGCCGCCAACTGGAACGAACTGGTCGCCCCGCCCGAGGGCGCCAATTCTGTGGAATGGCCGATCGAGATGACCCGGGCCTCCGAAGCCGCCGCGCGGGCCTTCTGGCCGCTCGGCAACACCCGCCTGGAAAGGCGCCTGGGATTGATCGCGGCGCCCACCCTGATCCTGTGGGGCGATCGCGACGCCATTCTGCCCCCCAGCTATGCCGGCAAGTTCGCCCAGGCAATAAAGATGGGGACCAACGCCCCGACTCGGGTCGAAACCGTGCCCAATGCCGGCCATCTGGCCTATCTCGACCAGCCCGATGCGGTCGCGCGGGCGATATTGGCCCATTTTGCCTGAGAGGCTCACGCCCTTGGTGGTTGCTTCGCCGGTTCGGATCGCTATTGTCCGGCGCGTTAGGGGTTTTGCGAGGTAACACGGCAATGACGATCCGTTCGATGAAGATGACCGCAGGCGTCTCCTTGTTCGCGGCGGTCCTGGCGATCGGTGCCAGCCTGCCCGAGCGGCAGGCGTCGGCCCAGGTGAGGCCTGTGCCGCGCGAAGGCGTGGCCTTCAACGACGTGGTCACGCAGCGGGTCAAGGTCGAGTCTGCGGACCCGGAGAGCCGCACGGTGGCCTTCACCCTGCCGAACGGCCAGCTCCTGATTCTTCCCGTGGCCGACAGCGTCAAGAATCTGGATTCGATCGACGACGGATCGATGGCCAACGTCACCTATTCCGAGGTGATCACCATGCTGAACCTGCGCCAGAAGGGCCCCGGTGCCCAGCTCGCCCGCAAGGATCAGATGGGCCAGACAGCGAACCAGACCGACGTCGAGGCCGGCCGCTTCACGCTGACGGTCGTGGGCGTCGACCTCGCCAAGAACACCGTCTCGGTCATCGACGGTCGCGGCGGCGCGGTCCGCACCTACGCGGCCAACTCGATCGCCAAGCAGGACATGCTGAAGAAGATCAAGGTCGGCGATGTCGTGATCGGCATGACGACGCCGCTGACGATCACGGCGATCTCGCCGGCGCGCTGATCTCTCCTCACAGACGTTCAAACGGCCGGCATTCGCCGGCCGTTCTCTTTTGGACTGTCAGCGAACGGCGACATCCTCCCAGAAGCCGATCCAGTGATCGACGGGCTGCATGCGCGCCTGCGGGGCTTCATAGGACCAGGCGGCGCGCGGGCTGAGCGCCTCGCCCTCAACGAGGTCATAGAACTGAACCCCATGCGGACATTGCAGGTCGCTGCCCGTCCGGGGCGTCTGCTTCAGCAGGTCCATGCGCACCGCTTCGCGCGGAAAGTAGTGGTAGCCATCGACTTCGAGCGTACGGTCGCTCTCGGCGATCACCTTGCCCTGCCACACGGCCTTCATGGCTGCCTTTCCTTTCTCAATACTGGTCGCGACGCTTCACCCAGCTCATCGTGAAGGGAAGTCCCGACTCGTCCCGGCCCTTCGAGGTCAGATCCAGCAGGTGGTAAGCGCCGTTGAGCATGTCAACGCCGCGCGCGTAGGTCGAATAGGTGTGATAGATCGCGCCGTCGTCGTCGCGGCGGAAAGCGCTGAACCCCGGCATCTCCCCCGGGCCGACCTTCATCGTCCCGAAATTGTAGTCCAGCGCATCCTCGCCGGGCCGCGAGCTCACCTTGTAGTCGAAGTTGAAGTCGCCTTCTCCCGACGATACCCAGCGGAAGCTCCAGCCCATCCGCCTGGCGTAGGCTTGGAGCGTGGCGAGCGGGGCCCGCGAGACGGCGACCAGTGCCGTGTCGCGATGCGCCAGATGAACGTCGACGCCGTTGAAGTTGTCGGCCCAGAATGAACAGCTCTTGCACGCCTCGGTCCAGTCCGGACCGAACATGAGATGGTAGACCAGAAGCTGGCCGTGTCCGCCGAACAGCTCGGCCAGGTCCACGCGGCCTTCGGGCGCCTCGAAGAAATATGCCTTCTCGACCCGCTCCCAGGGGAGCGCCCGGCGTTCGTTCGAAAGCTCGTCCCGCAACCTCGTGAACTCTTTCTCCTTCGCGAGAAGTTCGCGGCTGGCGGCGAGCCACTCCTGGTGGGAAACGACGGGATGGGCAGTCATGCCGGCCTCCCGAGAAAGGCGATGAGCTTGTCGAAGCTGCCGGCCCAACCCTCATTGTGGCAGGCGAAGTCCTCGGTATCGGCAAACGGACCGTGGATCAGGATCAGTTCGGTGCGATCGCCCAGGGCGCGCAGTTCGACCCTCACCGTCGTCTCGTGGCCGCGCGCCCGGCTGTAATCGCCATCCGCATGATGGGCCCAGGTGAACACCAGCCGCTCGGGCCGGGCAACCTCGAGATAGACGCCCGACGAGGAGAAGACTCCGCGCTCGTTGCGTCCATCGATGCGCCAGGCGCCGCCGCGCCTCGCATCGACCTCGCACAGCGTGATTTCCACGCCGGGTGGGCACATCCAGCGCACGAACTGGTCGCGGTTCACCCAGGCGTCGAACACACGTTCGCGCGGGGCGTCGAAGATCCGGCTGAGATGCAGCGTGTTGCTATCGAGCCTTGCGTCGGGCATCTGACTTTCCTTTCGTCGGCTTGGAATCGGCTTCGGTACTCTTCAGGAAAGCGTCGAGGCGGTCGAAGCTCGCTTCCCAGAACTTGCGGTAATGCTCGATCCAGTCGGCCGCCGCGCGCAGCCCCTCGCCGCGCAGCTCGCAGCGCCGCCACTGCGCTTCGGTGTGGCGCTCGATCAGCCCGGCCTCGGTCAGCACCTTGAGATGGCGCGACACCGCCGGTAGCGACATGTCGAACGGCTCGGCCAGCTCTCCGACCGTGGCACCGCCGCTGGCGAGCCGCGCGAGAATGGCGCGCCGTGTGGGATCCGCGAGTGCGGAGAAGGTCTGGGAGAGAGCATCCATATTTAACGTATATGTTAAATACACAAGATCGTCAAACCGTTACCTCCCGCGTCGTCGCCCCGCGGGATTGCCCGTGCGCATCATCGCGGCCCCAGATTGCAGCTCGTGGCGTCGACTTCTATGAAAGCGCGCCCTACACGGAGTTGAAGCGAATGGAGTCGATCTACCGCGTCGAAGGTGCCATGGCCGAGACGAGCGCGTTCGCCGGCGGGCCGTGGAGCCCGAAGCTGCAGCACGGGGCTGCGCCCTCTTCGCTGATCTGCTGGGCGGTCGAGAACCTGCCGTCACCGGTGCCGATGCGCGTCGCCCGCCTCACCGTCGACCTGATGCGGCCGGTGCCGGTGGCGCCGCTCACGATCGCGACCGAGATCGTTCGCGAAGGCCGCAAGATCCAGCTTGTGTCGGTGCGGCTGCTGGCCGACGGCGCCGAAGTGGTGCGGGCAAGCGCGCTGCGCATCCGCATCGCTCCCAAGGAGATGCCGGCGATCGCCAACGGGCCATCGGTCGAGCTTCCGATGCCCGAGCAGTGCAGCCCGCCCGACTTCTTCGCGACCGAGACGCCCTTCCTCAAGGGCATCGAGATGCGCACGGCCAACGGAGGCTTCCGCATCCCCGGCCCGGCAGCCGTCTGGTACCGCGCGACGCGGCCCCTCGTGGAAGGCGCGGAGATCTCGCCGCTGATGCGGGCGGTCATCGCCGCCGACTTCTGCAACGGCACCTCGTCGGTCTTCGACATGAACGAGTGGACGTTCATCAACGCCGACCTGACCGTCAGCCTCGGCCGCGAGCCGGTCGGAGAGTGGGTGCTGCTCGACGCCGAGACCTGGATCGGGCCGGACTCGGTTGGCATCGCCGCCGCACGGCTCGCCGACCGCCAAGGCTATTTCGGCCGGGCGGTGCAGAGCATCATCTTCGAACAGCGGTGAAGGGTCTCTCCCATCCTCCCCATTCAGATGCGAAAGTGCCCGCGTCAGCGCGGGCGGAGGCGTCAGCCATGCCTTTTCTGCACCATGCGGGCTCATGCGCCTCAGAAGGCGCTGCCGCCCGCCAGCGCATCAGAATGCGCTAACCCCGCTTCCAGCTCGTGCCCTTCGGGCCGTCCTCGAGGATCACGCCCTTGGCTTTCAGGTCGTCGCGGATCCGATCGGACTCCTTGAAGTCCTTGGCCTTGCGCGCCGCCTGACGGGCCACGATGGCGGCCTCGATTTCAGTATCGGAAGGACCGTCGGCAGCCGCCGCCGGCGTCCAGCGGAACCAGGCGTCAGGATCCTGTTGCAGGAGGCCGAGTGCGGAGGCGCCCGCCTTCAGCTCCGACGGATCGCGCAGCTGGTGCAGCGCGCTGATCGCAAGCGGCGTGTTGAGATCGTCCGACAGCGCCTCCTCGACCGGAGCCGGAATGGGCTTCGGCTCGATCGCCTTGCCGCGCAACAGACCATACCAACGATCCAGCGTGCCCTTGGCCTGGGCCAGCCCCTCGGGTGTGAAGTCGAGCGGCTGGCGATACTGCGCCGACAGCAGCAGCAGGCGGATCACCTCACCGGGATACTGGTCGAGCAGCTCGTGCACGGTGAAGAAGTTGCCGAGCGACTTGCTCATTTTCTCGCCGGAGATGTTCAGGAAGCCATTGTGCATCCAGTACTTCGCCATGATGGCGTGTCCGAAGGCGCTGCGGCTCTGCGCGATCTCGTTCTCGTGGTGCGGGAAGATCAGGTCGAGGCCGCCGGCATGAATGTCGAAGGTCTCGCCGAGCAGCGCGCCGCTCATGGCGGAGCACTCGATATGCCAGCCCGGACGGCCGCGGCCCCACGGGCTTGGCCAGCCCGCCTGCGCATCGGTCGACGGCTTCCACAGCACGAAGTCGGCGGCGTCCTTCTTGTAGGGCGCGACCTCGACGCGGGCGCCCGCAATCAGCTCGTCGTGCGAGCGGCGCGACAGCCGGCCATAGTCTTCCATGCTGGGCACGTCGAACAGCACATGACCTTCCGCTTCATAGGCATGGCCGCGGGCGACCAGTCGCTCGATCAGCGCGATCATCTCGCCCACATACCTGGTGGCGCGCGGCTCGACGTCGGGCGACAACGCCCCGAGGCGACCCATGTCACTCTGATAGGCGGCGGCCGTGCGCGCCGTCAGCGCGTCGATCGACTCCTTGTTCTCGGCGGCGCGCACCATGATCTTGTCGTCGATGTCCGTGATGTTGCGGACATAGGTGACGCGCGGATAGCGGCGCTTCAGCAGACGGTACAGCACGTCGAATACGACGACCGGCCGCGCATTGCCGATATGGACATAGTCGTAGACCGTCGGGCCGCAGACATAGAGGCGCACATGGGCCTCATCGAGCGGCACGAACGGCTCTTTCTCGCGCGACAGCGTGTTGTAAACGACGAGGGACATCGCCCCTATCTCCCGACTCAAAAACGAACGAAGGCTACTGCGGCCCGCTGGGCCTCAGGCCTCGATACATCGCGCGAGGGACGCGCCGGGAAGAAAGAACTGCGACATGGCGATAATCTATACGAGGGGTTCTTGCCGCGCAATTCGCCGCCCATGGCAACACTTTCCAGGCCTCTTGCCCGTGAAGCCGGTCGGTCGCGCGGGCGCGGCTGCGAAAACGGACGACAGGCTGGGACGCGGGCGTGACCATGGCGGCGCCTTGTGGCCGGCCGGTCGTTGGCGGGTCAAGCCGGCTCCGCTACTCTCCAGCCCCCAAGCGGAGGAAACCGACGAGATGCGCACCGAGGACATCGAGTACCGGGCCGATGGAGTCCGCATGGTCGGGCAGTATGTGGTCGACGACGGCAAGCCCGGCCGCCGCGCCGGTGTGCTGGTCTGCCACGAGGGGCCGGGCCTCACCGACCACACGAAGCGGATCGCCGCCCGGCTCGCGGGCCTGGGCTACGCTGCCTTCGCGATGGACTATCACGGCGACGGCAAGCCGCTCGCCGATCCCAGCCAGACGATGTCGCGGCTGCAGCCGTGGATGGCCGACCCGACCGGCATCCGCACGCGGGCCCTGGCAGCGCTCGACGTGCTGAAGGCCCAGAAGGAGGTCGATCCGGCGCGGCTCGCGGCCATCGGCTACTGCTTTGGCGGCACGACTTCGCTCGAGATCGCCCGTAGCGGCGCCGATGTGAAGGCGGTCGTCGGCTTCCATTCGGGCCTCGCGACGGCGCGGCCGCAAGATGCGACGAACATCAGGGCCAGGGTGCTGGTCTGCATCGGCGCCGACGATCCGATCATCCCGGCCGAGCAGCGTCTGGCCTTCGAGACGGAAATGAAGTCGGCCGGCATCGACTGGCGCCTGCAGCTCTTTGGCGGCGCCGGTCACAGTTTCACCAATCCGGCGGCCGATTCGCGCGGCATGAAGGGGTTCTTCTATCATGAGGCCACCGACCGCCGGTCGTGGAACGCCATGATCGAGTTGTTCGACGAGACACTGAACTAAGAACTGGAAACACCAGGGAGGAAAGAAGATGAAACGCCGCCAACTGATCGTCGCCGGGGCTGCGGCGCTGGCCGCCCCGTCCATCGCCCGTGCCCAGGGCAAGTATCCCGACAAGACGATCCGCTTCGTCATTCCCTTCGCGCCGGCCGGACCGACCGACATCATCGGCCGCATGGCCGCGGAGAAGCTCACCGCGATCCTGGGCCAGCAGGTCATCGTCGACAACAAGGCGGGAGCAGCCGGCTCGATCGGGGCGGTGGACGTGAAGAACGCCAAGCCCGACGGCTACACGCTGCTCTGTGCCCCTTCCTCCACCCATGCCATCAACCCGACGGCCTTCGTGAAGCCGGCCTACGATGCAGTGAAGGATTTCACGCCGATCGCCTCGATCTGCGTCAACCCGCTGGTGCTGGTGGCCCGGCCCGACATGCCCGGCACGGTGATGGGCCTGGTCGAGCTGATGAAGAAGAACCCCGGCAAGTACTCGTACGGTTCATCGGGCGCCGGTTCGATCATCAATCTCGCCGGCGAGTACTTCAAGCGCGAGGTCGGCGGCATGGACGTCGAGCACATCCCCTACAAGGGCTCGATGCCGGCCCTGCAGGACATGATGGGCGGACAGACCGCCTGGATGTTCGAGACCTTCAGCACGACGCTCCAGCTCCACAAGGCCGGCAAGGTCCGCATTCTCGCCTACGCCTATTCCAAGCGTGCGCCGATCGCGCCGGAGATCCCGACGATGATCGAAGCCGGCGTGAAGGGCTATGAGGCCTATACGTTCAACCTGATCCTGGGCCCGGCCAACGTGCCGAAGCCGGTGGTCGACGTGCTCGACCAGGCGGCGCGCCAGATGATGAAGGATCCCGCCACCATCAAGTTCCTGGAGGACATCGCCGCGGTGCCGACGACCGACACCTCGCCCGAAGTCACGGCGAAGTTCATCAAGGACGAGATCGCGAAATGGGCGCCGGTCATCCGCGAGGCCGGCGTCAAGATCGAATAGGGAGAATTCCTACCGGTAGCCGGCCGGCGGCGGCACATTGCCCGGCGCCGGCGCGATCGGCGCCTGCTGCGGCATCTGGGCGGGCGTCGGCACGTTCGCCGCGCCGGGCCCGGTTCCTACGCCCGAGCCCGCCCCTTCGCTCGGAGAGGCCACGCGGCCCGGGGCATCCGCGCCGATGTTGCTGATGTAATAGCCGGCGACGGCATTGGAATTATCCCCCGCCGTCTTGGCCGGGACGTCGATGATGCCCACGCGGGCACCGCTCTTGTCGATCCGGTAGCCTTCCGGATCCATCTGGAAGCCCTCATTGTCGACGCGGACGCCCCCCGGCTGGACGCGATAGGCCGGGGGCGGCGTCGTCTCACCGTAGAGGGGCTGGGGCAGCGGATCGCAGGCGGCGAGCATCGAAACGCCGAGCGTCGCGGCCATAAAACGTCTCGCAGCCATCAAGCCCCCTCATCGTGTGGTCGACTGCGGGCTGATGATGTTGCCGTTGCGGTCGAGCCTGTTTCCTTGGCCATCATAGCGGAAACCATACTCGTCACGGAAGGCCTCAACGCCGGCCGACGGGGTCGGCTGGGCGGCGACCGGCGGGGTGCTGTAGGTAGTGGTCGATACGGTCGTGGCCGGGCCGTAATAGGTCGGGGCGGCCGGCGCTGTCGTGTAGTAGGTGGTCGTCGAGGAGCCGGGAGCCGGCGCCGGGACCGGGTTTCCGTAGGCCTGATCGCGGTAACGCCGGGCGTCGATCTCACGCCCCACGCAACGGTCGTAGGTCGAGCTGCCGGGCGTCAGACCGTAGGAATAGCAGGCATTGCGGGCGTCGGCGTCGAGGGTTGCGACGGTGTAGCCCACCGGCACGCGGCCCTGGGCGCGGGCGGCGGCCTCGCGGGAAACGCAGCGATTGTAGTTGTCGGTGCCGGCGCGGAAACCGTAGTCCACACAGGCCTGCTCGGAGCTGGTGACCGCGTAGCGAGCACCGGCCGGGCGGGCTTCATAGGTGGTGCTGGTGCTGCTGCAGGCGGCGGCCGACAGGACGAGAGCTGTCGCGGCGAGAATCTTGGGGGCGTTCATGCGGTCCTCCGGGGGAATTGGTGGCCACAGAACGTGGCTGCCCCGCGAGGGTTGCAGGTTCCCTGCAGGAGTTACGCCGGCTTCCGGGCGACGCCGTCCCGCAATTCGCGGCGCAGGATCTTGCCGACGTTGCTCTTGGGCAGCTCGGATCGGAACTCGATGTACTTCGGCCGTTTGTAGCCGGTGAGCTCCTGGTGACAGTACGCCGCCAGCGCCTCCTTGGTCAGCGAAGGGTCCTTCCTGACCACGAACAGCATCACCGCCTCGCCGGAGTTGGTATCCGGCACGCCGACGACCGCGCATTCGAGCACGCCGGGATGGGCGGCGACGACCTCTTCGACCTCGTTGGGATAGACGTTGAAGCCCGAGATCAGGATCATGTCCTTCTTGCGATCCACGATCCTGGTGTAGCCGCGTGCGTCCATGATGCCGATGTCGCCGGACTTGAAGAAGCCGTCCGGCGTCATGACCTTCGCGGTCTCTTCGGGCTGCTGCCAATAGTCCCGCATGACCTGCGGACCGCGGATCGCGATCTCCCCCGCCTGCCCGATCGGGACTTCCTTGCCGCTCTCGTCGACGATGCGGATCTCGACGTTCGGCAGCGGCAACCCGATCGTCCCCGTGTAGGCCTCGGAGTCGGTGGGATTGCAGGTGACACCCGCGGACGTCTCGCTGAGCCCGTAGCCTTCGCAGATCGGACAGCCGGTGATGGCCAGCCACTTCTTGGCGACCGCCTCCTGCACCGCCATGCCGCCGCCGTTGGAGATGACCAGCTCGGAGAAATCGAGCCTGGAGAACTCCGGATTGTTGGCGAGCCCGTTGAACAGCGTGTTCACCGCCGGAAAGACGTTGATCTTGTACTTGGCCAGGTCCTTGATCGTACCGGCCAGGTCGCGCGGATTCGGGATCAGGACGTTCAGCGCGCCGGTGCGCAGGCCGAGCAGGCCGCAGGTCACGAAGGCAAACACGTGATAGAGCGGCAGCGCACAGGCGATCGTGAGCTGGCCGCTGATCTTCCTGCGATGCAGGCCGGGCTGCATCCAGGCCTCCGATGCCAGCAGGTTCGCAACCAGGGTGTGGTGCAGCAGGGTCGCGCCCTTGGAAACCCCGGTCGTGCCGCCCGTGTACTGCAGGACCGCGACGTCGCTGGGGCCGAGCTGCGGCTTCGCCAGCACCATGCCGCGCCCCGCCCTGAGTGCGTCGTTGAACTTCACATGGCCCGGCAGCGACCAGGCCGGCACCATCTTGCGCATGGTGCGGACGACGAAGTTGACGATCAGGCCCTTGGGGAATCCCAGCAGGTCGCCCATCGAGGCAACCACGACATGCTTGATGCCGGCCTGCGCGATCACCCGCTGCAGGGTCGTCGCGAAGTTCTCGAGGATGATGATGGCCTCGGCGCCGGAGTCCTTTAGCTGGTGCTCGAGTTCGCGCGCCGTGTAGAGCGGGTTCACGTTGACGGCGACGAATCCCGCCCGCAGCACGGCGGCGACCGCCACCGGATACTGCAGGACGTTCGGCATCATGATCGCGACGCGCGCGCCGCGCTGCAGGCCGCGCCCCTGAAGCCACGCGCCGAGCGCCGTCGACAGCGAATCGATTTCGCCGAAGGTCAGGGCCTTGTCCATGCAGACATAGGCCTTCTTGTCGCGATGCCGGGAGAAGCTCTCCTCGAACAGCGACACCACGCTGGGATAGGCCGACGGATCTATATCCGCCGGTACGCCCGGCGGATAACTCTTTAGCCAGAAGCGGTCCACGTCGTCTCTCTCCCAGAACCCTTTGAGGCCAGTGAGGCGGCGCGCTTCCGGAAAGACGGCGCTACCTCCGGCTCAGGTCGCGCGCGCTACGATTTCTTCTCGACCGAAGTGCGAATCTCTTCGTACGACTCCTTCATCCGATCTTGCACGATCTTGAAGGCCTCGGTGCTCGACTTCTGGACCAGCTCGGCGATGTCCTTGGTATTGGCGATCGCCGCCTCCATGGCCTTCTTCGCGAACTCGGCCTGCTTGGCCATCACTTCCTGAGGATTGCCGCCCGGCTTGTAGGACTGCGCCATCTCGGCCATGTCCTTCATCGCGGCCTCGAAGATTTCCTTCTGCTTTTGCGCAATCCCGCTCGCGCCTTCCGCCATCGCCTGCCACGACTTGGTCATCGCTTCCAGGTTCTTCTGGTGATGCTCCATGATCTTCGTCATGTCGAAAGGCTGGACCTTGAGCTGCTCGCCGAATTTCTTGAACATGTCGGTGAAGCCCTGTGCTGGGTCGGCCATGCGAACCTCCTGTGGTTACAGGCCCAGCTTCAACCCCTGCTCCAGCGCGTGCAAGGCCAAACCGGCAAGCCCGCCGATCATGGCGCCATTGAAACGGATATATTGCAGATCGCGCCCCACCGTCAGTTCGATGCGGCCGATCAGCACGTCGATGTCCCAGGATTTCACCTGGTCGGCGATGAAGCGGCCCACGCCGCTCTTCTGACTCTGCACGAAATCTGCGAGGACGCGGACCATGCCGCGATTGATCTCGGCGCGAATCGCCGGATCGCGCGCCAGCTGGCTGCCGACATCGACCAGCATCGCTTCGAGCTGCCGTCGAACCTGACTGTCGCCGGCTTGGGCATCCGTTTCGAGAAACGAGCGCACGCTCTCCCACGCGCCCTCGGCCATGGTCGCGATTTCCGGCCGGGCCAGCAGGTCGCGCTTCAGCCCCTCGGCACGGCGGGCGAAGGACTCGGAGGTACGCAGTTGCTCGATGAAATTCGCAACGAAGCTGTCGAACTCCCGCCGCAGCGCATGGTCGGCATCCTCGCGCGCATCCTTGATGAAGGCCGTGGTCGAGGCGACGATCTTGCGTAACAGGTAGGCGTCGGCCCGGTAGAGATTGAACAGCGCCGGCAACTCTCTGCGAATCTTCTCGCGCATCGCGGCCAGCGTGTCCTCGTTCGCCAGCACCTTTTCCAAGGCCACCAGCAACTCGTCGAGAACGCGTTGGTGCCGTCCTTTCTCGGTGACGGCGCTCAGCAGCCCCGCCGCCAGCGGCGCGAGCTCGATGCGCTCCAGCTCGGCCATCGCGCGTTTGCCGAGAAAGCCCTTGAGTCCGGATTGCTCGACCGCGGCCAGGGCCTGCGGCACCAGCCGCACCATGAAGCCGGCGAGGGCAGCACTGCGCTCGCGGTCACTCAGCCAATCGGCCACCAGGGCAGCGAAGTCGACGTCGCGCAGACGCGCCTCGACCGGCTCGGGTGCCAGGAAGTTGGTCTCGATGAACTCGCCGAGATTCTCCGCGATGCGATGGTGATTGCGTGGCACGATCGCAGTGTGCGGGATCGGCAGGCCGAGCGGCCGGCGGAACAGGGCCACGATGGCGTACCAGTCGGCCAACCCGCCCACCGTGGCCGCCGCGGCAAACGCCGCGACGTACCCCCAGGACCAGTGAAGCGGCTCGTAGTGCCGGGCCACTACGAACAGCGCGGCGGTCGCCACGAGCAACAGCGTGGCCGCGAGCTTGATCCTTCGCAGGGACCGGGCGCGTTCGGCATCGCGGGTCAAAGGCGCCCCCGCACGCCGTTCTCCGGTCGGCGTAACCGCATCGGGACAGAATCGGACGGCTTGTTTCGCGGCATGAGGCGTCGGGTCTCCCGGTGTCGTGGTGGTTATAGCAAGGGCAGGCTGTTTCTGTCGTATAGTCGCGGCAACTGCATGTTCCCGGGAGGAAGCGATGAAGGTCGGATATATCGGTGTCGGCAATATGGGCGGTCCCATGTGCCGCAACCTCATCAAGCGCAGCAATCATTCGGTCACGGTATTCGACCTGAACCCCGAGGCGGTGAAGACCTGCACCGATCTCGGCGCCAGCGCCGCGAAGTCCGTCGCCGAGGTGACCAAGGGCGCCGACATCGTCATGACCTCGCTCCCGATGCCGCGCGACGTCGAGGCCGTGACCCTGGGCGACGATGGCATCCTGGCCAATCTCGGCAAGGGCCAGACCTATATCGACCTCAGCACCAACGCCCCGTCGATGGTGAAGAAGATCGGCGCCGCGATGGCTGCCAAGGGCATCGCCATGCTCGATGCGCCGGTAAGCGGCGGCACGGTCGGCGCCGAGGCCGCGACCATCGCCATCATGGTCGGCGGCGACAAGAAGGTGTTCGACGACGCGCTGCCGGTGCTTCAGTCGTTCAGCGCCAACGTGATCCACATGGGCGAGCTCGGCACCGGCACGGTGGCGAAGCTGGTGAACAACATGATGGCCTTCTGCAACGCCGCCGCGGCGGCCGAGGGCCTGATGCTGGGCGTCACCGCCGGCCTCGATCCGCAGAAGCTCGTACAGGTGATCGCGAGTTCCAGCGGCAATTCCTCGGTGTTCAAGGCCTTCTCCGAGCGTGCCCTTTCGGGCCAGTTCTCGCCGCCCTCCTTCGCGCTCAACCTCGCCCACAAGGACCTGCACCTCGCGATGGAACTGGCCGACGAACTCGACGTGCCGCTGCCGCAGGGATCGGCCACCCACAATCTGCAGCGCATGGCGCGTCGCATGGGCCTCGGCAACAACGACAGCTCGGCGATCCTGCAGGTCTACGAGTCGGTGCTGAAGAAGACCGTGAAGCCTTAGGCAACATACGATTCCGTCGTCTCGACTGGAGCCGATCGCAGCGCGGCGAAGAGGAGAGACGACGGGATTTCTTTCAAGTCAGATGTTTGGCGATCAGACGCGCGACGAGGTCGGCATGGGTGCTGGCCACGTCGTGATCGCCGCCCGGCACGATCTCGAGCCGGGCCTGCGGCAGGCGTTCCTCGAGATGGCGGCCGACGGCGACGGGGCTGATCGGGTCCGCGTCGCCCCAGATCAACAGGGTGGGTGCCGCGATCTTCTCGATCTGCAGTGGCGGCGTCGGACTCCCGTCGGTGATCCACGCGGCGGCCTTCGGGAACGAGCGACGATAGTCGGCACGCCACTCGGAGGCGCCGAGGCCCGCCATGTCGACGCCGCCCGACGTCACGCAGAGAACGAGGCGACGCACCAGTTCCGGATGCTCCAGCGCGATCCGCGCCGCGATCACGCCGCCCATCGACTGCGCCACCAGATCGACCGGCTCGTCCATCCTTGCCGTCACCAACCGCTTCAGGTCGTCGAGGCCACGGATTGCCGGATCGTGCGGCTGTGCGCCCAGGCCCGGCCAGCCGAAATGCTCCTTGGGCCAGGTCGCAGGCAGGGCCTCGGCGACGGGCCTCCAGAAGTGCGGCGAGCCGCCGGCCCCCGGCAGGAACAGAATCCGCGGTCTGGTCATTGAGCCAGCCCCAGCTTGCCCATGAAGGGCGGCAGGGTGCGGCCGATCGACAGGAGATAGCGCCCCATGGCCCCGGCCACCTGTCGCACCGCCGGACGGGCGCTCATGCGGTCGCGCCAGGCGTGCAGACGCGTCAGGCCGGCCGGAATCGGCGCCCCCATCCGCTCACCGAAGAGCTGTGCCATGTAGAAGGCGATGTCGACATAGCTGTAGGCGCCGGCGATCCACTCCTGCCCGTCGATCGTGCGCTCCATCTCCTCGTAGAAGCGCGCCGCCGCGTCGTGCGCTCCCGGAGCCGCGGGATCGCTCATCAGACGGACGATGTGCGGGAAGTAGACCTCGTCCGATTTGTGCTCGAGCAGGCGCGCCCGGGCACGCGCCCGCGGTTCCGCCGGCCATAGAGCGGGATTGCGTTTGAGCGTCTCCAGGTACTCGAAGATCTGCGTCGAATCGAACAGTTCGAGGTCGCCATCGATCAGGACGGGAACCTGGCGCTTCGGATTGATACGCACGACCTCGGGGTGCTTGGGCTCGTAGAGCGTCTTCATCTCGAAGGGCACCATTACGAGTTCGAAGGCAATGCCCTTCTCGCGCAAGGCGATCTCGGCCTTGGCGCCGAACATGCTGAGCGGCCCGGAATAGAGTTTCATGGCGCCAGCTTACGCAGGCGCCATCCTACATCAAGACGAACATGCCCACGGCAGCCGCCGCCATCAGCACCAGCGTGAGCCAGCCCAGGATGCGTTGCCAGAGATTGGCCGTGAACTCGCCCATGATCTCGCGACGGGACGCCACGATCATCATGGCGCCGATGATGGGCACCACGATGACGCCATTGAGGACCGCGCTCCAGATCAGCGCCTTGATCGGATCGATCGGCAGCAGCACCACACCGAGACCCGCCAGGATCGCCGCCGTGATGGTGATGTAGAAAGGCCTGGCCTCGCCGAACGCGTGCTCCAGCCCGATCCGCCAGTTCCGCACTTCACCCAGCGCATAGGCCGCCGATCCGGCCAGCACCGGAACGGCCAGCAGGCCGGTGCCGATGATGCCCAGGCTGAACAGCAGGAAGGCCGCGTCGCCCGCGATAGGCCGCAACGCCTCCGCCGCCTGCTGCGTGCTCTCGATGTCGGTCTTGCCGGCAGCATTGAGCGTGGCGGCCGTCGTCAGGATGATGAAGAACGCCACGAGATTCGATACGCCCATGCCGATGCCGGTTTCCCAGCCGATGCGCGTCAGCTCGCGCGGCGCCTGCTCGGGATTGTCGGTCAGGGGCCCCGCCTCGTCATCCCCCTCCTCTTCCTCGACTTCCTGGGAACTCTGCCAGAAGAAGAGATAGGGGCTGATCGTGGTGCCCAGAATCGCGACCACGAGCATCAGCGTGTCCTTGTCGAGGGCGAACTTCGGCACGACCGCGCCGATGCCGACCGCGCGCCAGTCGATGTGAGCCGTGAACACCACGCCGACATAGGCGAACAACGAGAAGGTCAGATATTTCAGGAAGCCGACATAGCGGCTGTAGGGAATGAACACGATCGCCAGCACAGAGGCGAATGCGAAGACGAAGGTGAAGAAGATCTGGCCCCAGCCGACCAGCATCGCCACCGCTGCGCCCATCGCGGCGAGGTCGGCCCCGATGTTGATGGTGTTGGCGACGAACAGCAGCATGACCGCCCCCAGAACCACAGGCCGGGGAAACGCCCGGCACATGTTGGCGGCCAGGCCGCGACCGGTGACTCGACCGATGCGGGCGCTGACCGATTGCACCGCGACCATCAACGGCCAGGTCAGCACGACCGTCCAGAGAAGCCCGAATCCCGCATGGGCGCCCGCCTGGGAGTAGGTCGCGATACCGCTTGGATCGTCGTCGGCAGCACCCGTGATCACGCCGGGACCGAGCCTCTTGATCAATCCCTGTGTGTTTGTCGCGACCATCCTGCCTCCGAAACGGAAGAACACCCCGCGAGTTCCACCTGGATGAGAAACCGGCAGGCAAGCGGCGATAACGTCCGACAGCGATGGGCTGACCCGACGCGAGAGTCCACCTGCATTCCCCTTCCGACCGACTGCAACAGACGGTCAGCTGAACGGGCGCGGTCCTTCATAGGAGCCGACATAGCTCACATGGGTGATCAGACCCGTGGTGGGCCGCCACAGATGGAGGGCCACGCCCGGCGGATCCATGGTCATGGTGAGCTTTGCCCCCTCACGCAGATCCAGCGTGGCCTGATGGGCCGTGCTGGGGGCGATCGACGCCATCGTGCCCGCCCAGCGCACCTGGATCGGCCGATGCACGTGGCCGCACAGCACGCGTTCGATATTGCCGTGGGCGCGAACCAGCGCCTCCAGCCGTTCGCCGCCTTCGAGGAGGCGCGCTGCATCGAGCGGCGCGATCCCGACATCGAACGGCGGATGATGCATGAAGAGCAGCGTCGTGCGGTCGCTCTCCGCCAGGCACGTCTCGAGCCAATCCAGCCGTTCGCCACACAGCGCGCCATGGCCCTTGCCTTCGACGAGCGTATCGAGGGCAATCAGGCGCAGCGGCCGGTCTTCCACGACATACTGCAGGAAGCCGTCCTTCGGCAGGTAGGCATGCTCTGGAAAGGCCCCGCGCAGCGCGTCCCGCGCATCGTGATTGCCAGGGATCAGGTAGAAAGGACTTTCGAGCTTCGACAGCAGGCGCTTCAGGTTGGCGTATTCCGCGGGCGCGCCCTTGTCGACCAGATCGCCCGTCACCAGAGCGATGTCGGGCCTCGGATCGAGGCCGTTCACATGCGCCACCGCCCGCTCGAGAAAGCCCTGCGTGTCGATGCGACCATAGAGCAGCTCGCCCTCGCGCTTCACATGCGGATCCGAGATCTGCGCGATCAGCATCACGACGCATCCTTGAGGTGGAAGGGCAGCGATGCCAGCTCGGGCGCCACATCCTTGATCTCGTCGAAAAACACGATGAAGTGGCGCGCAACCAGTCGCTGGAGATCGCCACCGGGTTGATCGTCGCCATCCGCCGTCGTCATCTCCATGCCCTCCCTGGTTCGCACCCAGAGGAGCGCACTGCGCGGCGCGTCGGGCAGCTCCGCGAAGCTCAGCAGGCCGAAGGCGACGGCTTTCCGCCGGCGGGCATGCTGGGCCAGCGCATTGTCCTTCGCGAGATCGCACAGCGCGAAGGCGAGCCTCCCCTTCGTTCCGTCCGGCAGGGTCACGTCATATTCGCGGGTGGCCAGACGCCCGAGTTCGTCGCTCACGTCGTGACTCCTGCGCCCTGCCCCCTGAACCCGTTCACGATCGGATAGCGGCGCTCGCGGCTGATGTTGCGGGAGGTGATCTTCACGCCGGGCGGGGCCTGGCGACGCTTGTATTCGGCGCCTTCGAGCAGGTGCCAGACCCGGTCGACGGTCGCCGGATCGAGGCCTTCCTTGGCAAGGGCCGCCGTGTCGAGATCGCGCTCGATCAGGCCCTTCAGGATGGCGTCGAGCGTCGGATAGGGCGGCAGCGAGTCTGAATCCTTCTGGTCGGGCCGCAGTTCGGCCGAGGGCGGCTTGTCGACGATGCGCGGCGGGATCACCACGCCGGCACGCCCCAGCGCGCCCGCCGGCAGATGCGCGTTGCGCCAGCGGCAGAGTTCGAAGACCGTGGTCTTGTAGACGTCCTTCAGCACGTTGAAGCCGCCGCACATGTCGCCGTACAGGGTGGCGTAACCGACGGCCATCTCCGACTTGTTGCCCGTCGTCACCACCATGCCGCCCAGCTTGTTCGACACCGCCATCAGGGTGACGCCACGGGCGCGGCTCTGGATGTTCTCCTCGGTCACGTCCTCCGGCCTGTTGCCGAACAGCGGCGCCAGCATCCCGCGGAACGCCTCCATCGCCGGTCCGATGTCGACGATGTCGTAGCGCACGCCGATCGCCCGCGCACAGGCCTCGGCGTCCTCCAGCGACTCGCGGCTGGTATAGGGCGACGGCATCATGATCGCGTGCACGCGTTCGGGGCCCAGCGCGTCGGCCGCCACCGCCGCCGTGATCGCCGAATCGACGCCGCCCGAAAGACCGATCACGACCGAGGGAAAGCCGGTCTTGTTCACATAGTCGCGCAGCCCCAGCACCATCGCCTGATAGATGGATTCGATTTGGTCGAGTTCGCGGGCGATCGGACCGGGCTGGCACTCCCAACCGCCGGCGCCGCGCCGAAACTCGATCGTCGCGACCTCTTCCACGAAAGAGGCGAGCTTGGCCTTGAGCGAGCGGTCGGCGCCCAGCGCGAAGGAGGCGCCATCGTAGACGACCTCGTCCTGGCCGCCGACCTGGTTGAGGTAGACGAAGGGCAGGCCGCTCTCGATCACGCGCTTGACGCCGAGCTGCACGCGCACGTCGGTCTTGCCGGCCTCATAAGGCGAACCATTGGGCACCAGCAGGATTTCGCCGCCGGTCTCGGCGATGCATTCGACGACATCGGGTGTCCAGACATCCTCGCAGATCGGCACCCCGATGCGCACGCCACGAAAAACCAGCGGTCCCGGCATGGGACCGGGCGCGAAGATGCGCTTGTCGTCGAACACGCCATAGTTCGGCAGGTCGACCTTGAAGCGCTTGCCGATGATCTCGCCCTTGTCGAGCGCGATGATCGCATTGTGCAGCTTCTCGCCCTCGCGCCACGGCGTCGTGACGAACAGCGCCGGACCGCCGTCATTGGTGTCGGCGCGCAGGGCTTCGACCGCATCGTGGCAGGCCTGCTGGAAGGCGGGCTTCAGCACCAGGTCTTCGGGCGAGTAGCCCGCAAGCACCAGTTCCGTCGTTAGCACGAGGTCGGCGCCCTGCCGGGCCGCTTCCGCGCGGGCGGCCCGCACCTTGGCGAGATTGCCTGCCACGTCGCCGACCTTGGGATTGAGCTGGGCCAATCCCACTTTCAGTTTGTCCGTCATCATAAGCCTCAGGAGGAGCGCATACGCTCGCGGAGAGCCTGGCCGAAGGCCTGGAACAGGGCGCGGTTGATCGGGTTGCTCTGCGGGTCGTACTCGGCATGCCACTGGACGCCGACCGCAAAGGCCGGAGCCTCCGAAATGCAGATCGCCTCGATCGTGCCGTCCTCCGCGACGCCTTCGATGGCCACGCGCCCGCCCGGATCGAGGATCCCCTGTCCATGGAGGGAGTTCACGCGGATACACTCGCAGCCGAGCAGCCGGGCGAAATAGCCATCCTTCACGAGCTGCACCTCGTGCCGGTCGGCGAACACCACGGTGGGATCGGGATGGACCTCGCCGTTCTCCAGCCGCGGCATGCGATGGTTCATGCGGCCCGGGATCTCGCGGATCTCGGGATGGAGCGAGCCGCCGAAGGCCACGTTCATTTCCTGGAAGCCGCGGCAGATGCCGAAGATCGGCACGCCGCGCTCGACACAGGCGTCGATCAGCGCCAGGGCCATCGCATCGCGCTCCTGGTCGTAGGGTTCGTGGGCGGGATGCGGCTCGGCCCCGAAGCGCGTCGGATGGACGTTGGCACGGGCCCCGGTGAGCAGGATGCCGTCGACCGCGGCCAGCAGCGACTCGATGTCGGTGATGTCGGGAGTGCCCGCAAACATCAGCGGCAGTGCTTCGGCGACGTCCGCGACCGCCCGCATGTTGCGCTGTCCGACGAGCTGGACGTTGTGGCGGTCGTTGATCACGCCTGAATTGCCGATCACCCCGACCACGGGCTTCTTGATGCTGGGAACCAACGCGCGCCTGCCTCGACTTCGAAGAAACGATAATGGCACCGCATTCACCGCCCGGCGAGTCTGGCGTCACGAATCTCCGTTGACAGCCGCACCCTCCGGTGCGTGAATCCATCATCACGTTTGGCAGGGAGGTTTTGATGAATCCACCCAAGCAACGTGCCGCAGTGATTGTCGAGGCAATCGTTCGGGCATCGGCATAGCGGCAGACGCGAACGGCACGGCGGGAGCGGTCACTGCGGGTCGCATCAGTTGGGCATGACCCCGACCAGGCCGCTCCCGACGTTCCTTTCACAGACTTCCAGACGACTTCGAACACCCTGTGCAGGAACGGCGTTCACTGGAACGGCGGCACCTCACGGCGCAGGTCGCCGTTGCCCTGGGTGAAGAACAGGGTCAGGCGTACGGCGATCTCCTTCGGGCTGTTCGACGGCTCGCCAGGAAGCTCTGTCTTCAACCCGCGCACCTCGAGCTCGTCCACCAACTCGCGCAGGCGGTCGCCGGGAATCTCGAAATTGAGGACCGCCATCGCGTCGGAGAGCAGCGAATGGCCGGAGACCCAGCCACCCGCCCGCATGATCGCTTCCGACGCGGCGTTCACGCTGGCATGAAACGCGTCACGGGCGACGACTTCGAGGCGAAGCATCCTCCCCTCCGATCAGCAGCTTACTTTGCCGCCACCACTTCGACCTCGACCAGCATCGAGGGATCGGCGAGGCCCGCCACGACCAGCAGGGTCGACGCGGGATAGGGTTCCTGCCCGACATACTTGCCGCGGACCTCGCGGAAGGCCGGAATGAACCGGCTGTCGGTCAGGAAGACCGTGAGCTTGACGATGTCGCGGAAGTCCATGCCGCCGGCCTTCAGCACCTCGCCGATGTTCTTCCAGACCTGCTCGCTCTGCGCCTCGATACCGTCCTGCAGTTTGCCTGCGGAATCGACGCCGACCTGGCCCGAGACGTAGAGCACGCGCGCCTCGGGCGGGACCTCGACGCCAAGACTGTATTTGCCGGCGACGGACACGGATTTGGGATTGTGGAACTTGATGGTCATGCCGGGCACTCCATTGTAAGGGAGGCGCACGGTTTCAGGTCGGAGAGCATGACGTCAAGCACCAAGCCCGTACACGTCGTCGGCGGCGGTCTCGCAGGTAGCGAGGCGGCCTGGCAGCTCGCGCAGGCGGGCGTGCCGGTCGTCGTGCACGAGATGCGGCCGGTGCGCGGCACCGAGGCGCATCTGACCGACACGCTGGCCGAGCTGGTCTGCTCCAACTCCTTCCGCTCCGACGATGCCGCCAACAACGCCGTCGGCGTGATCCACGAGGAGATGCGCCGCGCCGGCTCGCTGATCATGCGGTCTGCCGACACGAACAAGCTGCCGGCGGGCGGTGCACTCGCGGTCGACCGGCATGGCTTCTCGGCCGCCGTGCAGGAAACCCTGCTCGCCCATCCGCTGGTGACGCTCGAACGCGAAGAGGTGGCGGGCCTGCCGCCCGAGGACTGGGACAGCGTCATCGTGGCGACCGGTCCCCTTACGTCGCCCGCGCTCGCCGACGCCGTCGCGAAACTCACCGGCGAGGACTCGCTCGCCTTCTTCGACGCCATTGCGCCGATCGTCCACCACGAGAGCATCGACCAGTCGATCGCCTGGAAGCAGTCGCGCTACGACAAGGTCGGCCCCGGCAATGTCGAGGGCAGCGATGGCGCGGACTACTTCAACTGTCCGATGGACAAGCCGCAGTACGAGGCGTTCGTCGCGGCCCTGCTGGCCGGCGAGAAGACCGAGTTCAAGCAGTGGGAGCACAACACGCCTTACTTCCAGGGCTGCCAGCCGATCGAGGTCATCGCCTCCACCGGTCCGCAGAGCCTGCGCTTCGGGCCCATGAAGCCGGTGGGCCTGCGCGATCCGCGCACCGGCCATCGCCCCTGGGCCGTGGTGCAACTGCGCCAGGACAATGCGCTGGGCACCTTGTGGAACATCGTGGGCTTCCAGACCAAGCTGAAGCACGGCGAGCAGACGCGCATCTTCCGCACCATCCCCGGCCTGCAGAACGCCGAGTTCGCCCGGCTGGGCGGCCTGCACCGCAACACCTTCCTCAACAGCCCGCGTCTGCTCGACGGCACCCTGCGCCTGAAGGCGATGCCGCGGCTGCGCTTCGCCGGCCAGATCACCGGCTGCGAGGGCTATGTCGAGAGCGCCGCCGTCGGCCTGATGACCGGGCGGTTTGCCGCGGCCGAGAGACTGGGCCGCACGCAGGCGCCACCGCCGCCCACCACCGCGATGGGCGCGCTGCTGGGCCACATCACCGGCGGCGCCGACGCCACGACCTTCCAGCCGATGAACATCAATTTCGGCCTGTTCCCGCCGATCCCCGGCAGCTTCAAGGGCAAGGAGCGCAAGCAGGCCATGGCCGTGCGGGCGCTGCGCGACTTCGACGAGTGGCTGAAGCCCACCCCGCTCGCCGCGGAGTAAGACGGAGACGTTCATGCGCCTGATGCAGCCGGAGCCCGCCGCCGCCCTCCTCGGACTGCGCGCCATGAAGACGGTCGCCTCGGTCGCCGGCGCACCCGGCAAATCGCAGCTCGCACTGATGGAAGCGGCGCGGCGAGTCCTCCTCCATATCGATGCCGACATCACCACTCTGCCGCCCGTGACTCCCACGGAACTCGCCGCAGGATTCCCGTCGGGCGACCTCCGCCACCAGTTCGTCAACGGCCTGCTGGTCCTGTCGCTGGCCGACGGCGTGCCGTCGCGCGAGACCGTGGCCAAGGTCGAGGCATTCGCCGAAGCGCTGGGCATTGCCACCCCCGAACTCACCAACCTGCGGCGGCTGGCCGAGCAGCACATGACCCTATTCAGGATCGACCTGCTGCGCCGGAGCCAGGTCGGCGACATCATGAAGAACCAGCTCGACCAGCACGGCGTCGTCGCCCTGGCCAAGAGCGTCCTGGGCATGCGCGGGCTGATCGAGGACACCGAGCTCGCCGCGCGCTACCGCGCCTGGGAGAAGCTGCCGGCCGATACGGTGGGCCGCTCGATGTGGGACTATTTCCAGACCAACAGGTTCGGCATGCCGGGCGAGCGGTTCGGCTTCCCCGAGGCCGGCCTCTATCACGATTTCTGCCACGTGCTGGGGGGCTACGGCACCGATCCGCAGGGCGAGCTGCAGGTCGCCTCCTTCACTGCGGGCTTCAAGCAGACGCGGCCCTTCTACCTGATCCTGTTCGCCGTGCTGATCTTCAGCGCCGGCGTGAACGCCCGGCCGACCGCCGCTGGCTACACGACCATCGGCGTGCTGGGCGAGCCGGGCGCGGCCGAAAGGATGTTCGCGGCGGTCGAACGCGGATCGCTGGTGAACACCGATCTGTCCGACAAATGGGACTATTGGCCCATCGTCGAACGGCCGATCGACGAGGTGCGGCGGCAGCTCAACATCGTTCACCCGGGCTGAACGGCGGAAACATTCCGTAACGTCCCGCAACAGTGGGTAACCAAACGTTATTTCACATGCGGCCGTCATCAGGACGAGAATGGCTCACCCCCCCTTTCGAGGAGTGACTCATGCAGGCCGTTCAGGAACTGGTCGCCCCCGCCGCGCTTTCGCTGCAGTACGACGTGATGCGCGAGATCTTCACCCTTCTGGCGCCGTACAATGTCGGCGCCAAGCCGATCACCCCGCAGACGGTGATCTCCAAGGGACTGACCGTCGATTCGCTCACGATCATGGATGTGATCATGGAGCTCGAGGACCGGTTCGACGTCACCATCCCGATGCACGTCGCGGCCGACATCGTGACGATCGACCAGCTCGCCGAGGCCGTCGTTTCGCAGCGCGCGAAGCGCTGACAAAACTCCCTACCCCATGAGATAAGTTAGCGAGCACGCGGCGCGACGCGTGCTAAATCGCCTGCAATGACTCCTGCAGAACGCCGGCAGATGATGCTGGCCGGGCCGATCGTGCCCACCATCCTCACCCTCGCCACCCCGAACGTGCTGAACGTGGCCATGCAGAGCCTCGTCAGCATCACCGACGGCTATTTCATCGGACAGCTCGGCGTCGTCGACCTCGCGGCGCTGGCGCTGGTATTCCCGACGCAGATGACGCTCGGCATGATGTCGGCGGGCGCCATGGGCGGCGGCATCTCCTCCTCGGTGGCCCGCGCCCTGGGCTCGGGCAACAAGGCGGCCGCCGAGGCGGCGGCGGCGCATGCGCTGGCCATCGCGATCGGCATGGCGGCACTTTTCGGCATCCTGTTCGTGGGCTTCGGCCGACAGATCTATGGCGCGCTGGGCGGCAGCGGCGCGGCGCTCGATCGCGCCGAAGCCTTCGCCACCATCCTGTTCTCGGGCTGCGTCGCCCACTGGGTCGCCAACTCGATGGCCTCGGTCCTGCGCGGCACCGGCGACATGAAGACGCCCGGCCTGGCGCTGGTCGTGACGGCGGCGATCCAGATACCCCTCACCGGCGCACTGACGCTGGGCTGGTTCGGCCTGCCCGCCTTCGGGATCCGCGGCCCCGCCATCGCGGCCGTGGTCGCCTTCGCCCTCGCCGCCCTCTGGATGCTCTCGAAACTGACGGGCGCGAAGGCCCCGCTCAGGCTGCGCTGGCCGATCGACGGGTTCCGCTGGCGGGCCTTCCGCGACATCCTGAAGGTCGGGCTGATCGCCTGCCTCGTGGTCATCCTGACCAACGGCACCGTACTGGTCGTCACCGGGCTCATCGGGCGCGAAGGCGACGCCGCCATCGCGGGCTACGGCATCGGCTCACGGCTGGAATACATGCTGATCCCGATCAGCTTCGGCATCGGCGCGACGCTCACGGCGCTGGTCGGCACCAATATCGGCGCCAGGCAATATGCCCGCGCACAGCGCATGGCCTGGACCGGCGCCTTCATGGCGGGCGCCGTCGCCGCCACCATCGGCATCGTCGTGGCACTCTGGCCCGACCTGTGGCTGGGTCTCTTCACCACCAATCCGGCCGCGCTGACTTCGGGTCGTCATTATCTAAGCATCGTCGGGCCGGCCTACGGCTTCTTCGGCCTGGCCATGGCCCTCTACTTCGCCTCGCAGGGCACCGGCGAAATGATCTGGCCGGTCGCCGCCAACCTCACGCGCATCACCATCGCGGGCGGCGGCAGCCTGCTCGCCCTCGACCATTTCGGCTGGGGTGTCTCGGGCCTCTACACCTGCGTGGCGCTGGGAATCGTGGCCTTCTCCGCCGTGCTCGCCTTCTCGACCACGCGGCGGGCCTGGACCGGCTGACCCTTCACGCCGCGATTGAGCTTGTTCGCCCCGGTGGCGCTTGGCATCGTGCGCGCCTTCAAAAACAGGAGATCTGAGATGAGCGACACCAACAAGCTATCGGGCCTGCAGCTTCGCTCCCTGATCTCAACCGAAGGTCAGCTCGAACTGTCGCTCGCCCGGGTCGACGTGCCGGAGCCCGGCCCCGATCAGGTCGTGGTGAAGGTCGAGGCGACCCCGATCAATCCGTCCGATCTCGGCCTGCTGACAGGCCCGGCGGAGCTCAGCAAGGCGACCTCGACCGGCAGCGGCGACGCGGTGAAGGTGACGGCCCCCGTACCGGCCTCATCCCTGCCCTTCCTGTCGACGCGCCTGGGCGAGTCCCTCCCGGTCGGCAACGAAGGCGCGGGTACCGTGATCAAGGCGGGCTCATCCGACGCCGCGCAGGCACTCAAGGGCAGGCTCGTCTCGATGGTAGGCGGCTCTATGTACGCCCAGTACCGTGTACTGAACGCGCGCGACTGCCAGCCCCTGCCCGCCGGCACCACGGCAGCCGAAGGCGCCTCGTGGTTCGTCAATCCGCTGACCGCGCTCGGCATGACCGAGACCATGAAGCGTGAGGGCCACAAGGCGCTGGTCCACACGGCAGCAGCCTCCAACCTCGGCCAGATGCTGGTCAAGATCTGCAACGAGGACGGGATCGGCCTCGTGAACATCGTACGCAGCGCCGAGCAGGCGAAGCTGCTCAAGGGCATTGGCGCCAAGCATGTCGTCGATTCGAGCGCGGCAAGCTTCAACGACGATCTCGTGCAGGCGCTGGTCGAGACCGGCGCCACCATCGCCTTCGACGCGATCGGCGGCGGCAAGCTCGCCAGCCAGATCCTCACCGCGATGGAAATCGCCATCAACAAGACCGCCACCACCTACAACCGCTACGGCTCCTCGGTGCACAAGCAGGTCTATGTGTATGGCAGCCTCAGCACCGGTCCGGTCGAGCTGTCTCGTAACTACGGCATGGCCTGGGGCGTCGGCGGCTGGCTGCTGACGCCGTTCCTGCAGAAGATCGGCCGCCCCGACCAGCAGCGCCTGCGCGAGAGGGTCGTGAACTCGCTCAAGACGACCTTCGCGAGCCACTACACGAAGACCATCTCGCTGCAGGAAGCGCTCGACCTCCAGAACCTCACCGCCTACGCCAAGCGCGCGACGGGCGAGAAGTTTCTGATCAATCCGAACAAGTGAGTGACAGCCTCCCCCTGCCGTTTCAGGGGGAGGCTTCGTCCCGAGCGTTGCCCGGCCCGCCGATGACACCGATGCCAGCGTCAGGCGCCGAGCCCGCCCGTCTTTCCGCCACGAAGCGAGCCAAACGGCGCGGATTTTGCTGCAGTCTTGCGTGAAATACGCACTCCTTCGTTGGAAAGCTCGAGTCGATGTCTTCAGAAGTTGGTCGTAGCGTCCGCGGGCGCACGCCGTACCTGCCGATCCACAAGCGGCCGAAGCTCACCCTGCCAGGCGATGCGCGCGTCGCCGTCTGGACGATCGTGAACGTCGAGAACTGGAGTCCGGCCGGGGCGATGCCGCGCACCGTCCTGCCGCCGCCGATGGGCGTGCCGCTTCTGCCCGACGTGCCCAACTGGGCATGGCACGAGTACGGCATGCGCGTGGGCTTCTGGCGCTTCCTCGAGACGCTGAACGCGCGCAAGCTCAAGGCGACCTTCGCCGTGAACGGCACGGCCTGCGAACTCTATCGCGAGGCCTGTGCGGCTGCGCACGACGCCGGCTGGGACTTCATGGGCCATGGCTGGGTGCAGAAGCCGATGCACAAGGTCGAGGACCAGAAGAGCGCGATCGCCGATACGATCCGCGCCATCAAGGACTTCACCGGCAAGCCGCCGCGCGGCTGGGAGAGCCCCGGCCTCACCGAGACCGACGAGACGCTCGACCTGCTGGCCGAAGCCGGCATCGAATACGTCGCCGACTGGGTGATGGACGAACAGCCGCTGCCCTTGAAGACCAAGCACGGCGAGATCGTCTCGGTGCCCTACACGGTCGAGATCAACGACGTCGTCATGAGCGCCGTGCAGCAGCAGCCCTCCGACGAGATCTTCCGGCGTGGCCGCGACCAGTTCGACCGGCTCTATCTCGACGGCAAGACCGCGCCGCGCGTGATGGCGATCTCGATCCACCCCTATCTCACGGGCGTGCCGCACCGGATCAAATATCTGGAGATGCTCTACGACTACATCCTCGGCCACGAGGGCGTCGTCATGTGGACCGGCGCGGAGATCCTCGACTGGTACAGGACGCAAGTGCCCGCGAAGCCCTAATTGTCATCTTGAGCGCAGCGAAGGACCTGTCCGAGCGACAAGAGCCCTCTGTAGCTTGAGTGAGATCCTTCGCTGCGCTCAGGATGACAATGCCCACCGTGTGCGATTGCAGTGAGCAGAAATGCAATCCCGCCTGCGTCAAAGAACATGACCTAGTCAGCTTCCTGTAAGCGCAGGGCCGCGTTGCAGCCCACTTTGAAGCGCCCACTCACCTTCCTGGTCGCTCGAGTGCGTGACGACAGAAGGCCGTTCAGAGATGAAGAAATCGACACTGACCAAGCTCGCAGGCACAGGCTTCGCGATCGTCTTGGCCGTTTCGGGTTATCTGTTCCTCCATCAGTCGGGCAATACCAGCGCACGCGCCTCTGCCTCGCCTCCCCCCGTACCGGTATCGGCAGGCGTCGCCGAGACGAAGGACGTTCCGGTTCTCGTGCGCGGGCTCGGCACCGTGCAGGCCTTCAAGACGGTGACGATCAAGGCGCGCGTTGACGGCCAGATCGTCAAGGTCCTGTTCAAGGAAGGCCAGGACGTCACCGCCGGCACACCACTCTTCCAGATCGATCCCCGCCCCTACCAGGCGACGCTCGATTCGGCGACCGCCGCCAAGTCACGCAACGAAGCGCTGCTTCTCGGCGCACAGCTCGACCTCGAGCGCTACAGCAAGCTGACCGGCTCGGGCTTCCAGTCGCGCCAGAGCGTCGACCAGCAACAGGCCACCGTCGACGGATTGAAGGGATCGATCGCGGTCGATCAGGCGGCGATCGACACGGCCAAGCTGAATCTCTCCTACACCGACATTCGCGCGCCGATCGACGGCCGCACCGGCCAGCTTCTCGTCGACCTCGGCAATCTCGTCCAGTCCTCGCAGAGCACGAGCCTGGTCAGCATCACCCAGATCAAGCCCATCTTCGTGAACTTCACCGTTCCGCAGGATTATGCGGAGGCGATCCGCCACAACCAGGCCGCCACGCCGCTGGCGGTCTATGCCTATGCCAGCGACGACAGGACTTTGCTGGCCAAGGGCGAGGTCTCGCTGATCGACAACCAGATCGATGTCGCGACCGGCACGCTGCGCATGAAGGCCACCTTTCAGAACAGCGACGAAGCCCTGTGGCCGGGTGAGTTCGTGAACGTCCGCCTGGTCCTGTCCACGAAGCACGACGCGGTGACCGTGCCGCAGCGCGCCATCATGCAGGGCCCCTCGGGCTACTATGCCTATGTCATCCGCCCCGACGGCACCGTCGAGCGGCGCGACGTCGAGACCTCCGGCATGCAGGATGACATCGCGATCGTCGAAAAGGGCATAGCGGCCGGCGAGAAGATCGTGGTCGACGGCCAGTACCGCCTGTCCAACGGCGCCCTCGTCAAGGTCGACACGGCGGCGCCCGCAGCGGCGCCTTCGGCAAAGCCACCGGCTGCACTGGCAGCGCCGACGCCCAGGGCGGGCTGACCCCATGAACATTTCCGAGACCTACATCCGCCGGCCGATCGCCACGTCCCTGCTGATGCTGGGCCTGCTGGTGTTCGGCGCGGCGACTTACAGCCTGCTGCCCGTGGCGGCCCTTCCCAATGTCGATTTCCCGACCATCACCGTTTCGGCGACCCTGCCCGGCGCCAGCCCGGAAACCATGGCGTCGTCGGTCGCGACGCCGCTGGAACAGCAGTTCGCCGCCATCCCGGGCCTCGCCTCGATGAATTCGACGAGCGGCCTCGGCACCACGTCGATCGCTCTCCAGTTCAATCTCGGCCGCAACATCGACGGCGCCGCCACCGACGTGCAGACCGCCATCAACGCGGCCAGCGGTCTGTTGCCAAAGGACCTGCCGAACCCGCCGACCTATAGAAAGGTCAACCCCGCCGACCGCGCGGTCCTCATCTATGCCGTCCAGTCCGACGACATGCCGATCTACAAGGTCGACGACTATGCCTTCACGATCCTCGCCCAGAAGATCTCGGCGATTCCCGGCGTGTCGCAGGTGCTGGTGGGCGGCCAACAGGATTTCGCGGTCCGCATCCAGGCCAACCCCTCCGCCCTCGCCGCGCACGGGATCGGACTCGAGGACGTGCGGGTGGCCATCAACAACGCCACGCTGAACCAGGCCAAGGGCAACTTCGAGAACGAGCACCAGTCGTTCACCATCGACACGAACGACCAGCTCTTCCAGGCGTCGACCTACAAGCAGATCATCGTCGCCTACCGCAACGGCGCGCCGGTCAAGCTCACCGATATCGGCGACGTGATCGACGCCACCAAGGCCCCGCGCAGCGGCGCCTGGTTCAACGGCAAGCGTTCCGAGCTTCTCCTGGTGTTCCGCCAGCCCGGCGCCAACACCGTGGAAATCGTCGACACGATCAAGGCGCAGCTGCCTCGCCTTCTCGCTTCCGCGCCCAAGGGCGTGAAAGTCGATCTGGTCTCCGACCGCTCGCAGTCGATCCGCGATTCGGTGGAGGACGTGCAGTTCACGCTGGTGCTGACCATCGGCCTGGTGGTGATGGTGATTTTCATCTTCCTGCGCCACCTGTGGGCCACCATCATCCCCAGCATCACCGTGCCGCTGTCGCTGGTCGGCACCTTCGGCATCATGTACGTGCTCGACTACAGCATCGACAATCTTTCGCTTATGGGCCTCACGATCGCCGTGGGCTTCGTCGTCGACGACGCGATCGTCATGATCGAGAACATCGTGCGCTACATCGAGGAAGGCGAGACGCCCTTCAATGCCGCGCTCAAGGGCGCGGGCCAGATCGGCTTCACGATCATTTCGATCACCTTCTCGCTGATCGCCGTGTTCATTCCCCTGCTGTTCATGGGCGGCATCGTCGGCCGCCTGTTCCGCGAATTCGCCGTCACCGTCACGGTCGCGGTCATCATGTCGGCGTTCGTCTCCCTCACGCTGACACCCGTCATGTGCGCTCAGTTCCTGAAGCGCGAAAAGGCGGGTCACAAGCGCGGCCGGCTCGACCAGATGTGCGAGGACGCGTTCGAGGCCGTCGTGCGCGGCTACGACCGCGGCCTTCAATGGGTGTTCCGCCACCAGCCGCTGATGCTGCTCTCCACCGTCGTCCTCATCGCCGTCACGGGCTACCTGTATGCGATCATTCCCAAGGGCTTCTTCCCCGAGCAGGACACCGGCTTCATCTTCGCCCAGGGCGAGGCGCGACAGGACATCTCCTTCGCCGCCATGGCCGATCTGCAGACCCAGCTCTCCACCATCATCCAGCAGGATCCGGCGGTTTCGGGCGTCGTCGGCTTCGTGGGATCGACCGGCGGCAACTCGTCGGAAAACACCGCCCGCATGTTCATTCAGCTGAAACCGTTCAGCGAGCGCGACGCCTCTGCCCAGGAGATCATCCAGCGCCTCAGGCCCAAGGTGGCGGCCGTCCAGGGCGTGAAATTCTTCATGCAGGCCGGCCAGGACATCAATGTCGGCGGCCGCCTCAGCAAGACCGAGTTCCAGTACACGCTGACGTCGACCGATGTCGCGGAGCTGAACCACTGGGCGCCGATCATCGAGCAGAACATGGCCAGGCTGCCGGAGCTGCAGGACGTCACATCCGATCAGCAGATCGCCGCGCCCCATATCTCGATCGACATCGATCGCGACACGGCCTCGCGACTGGGCGTCAGCCTCGCTCTCATCGACCAGACGCTCTACGACGCCTTCGGCCAGCGCCAGGTGGCGACGATCTACACGTCCAGCACGCAGTACAAGGTCGTGCTCGAGGTCCTGCCGTCTTTCCGGGCCGACCCGACCGCCCTCTCGCGCATCTATGTGGCCAGCAACACCGGCACGCAGGTGCCGCTGGGCACGCTGGCGCGCTTCACCAACAGGGTCGCGCCCCTCACCGTCAGCCACCAGGGCCAGTTTCCCGCCGTCACCGTGTCGTTCAACCTTGCACCCGGCGTGGCGCTGGGCGAAGCGGTCGAGAAGATCAAGCAGATGCAGGCCGACCTGCATACGCCGATCACCCTGGACGGCGCGTTCCAGGGAACGGCGCAGGCCTTCCAGTCATCGCTCTCCTCGACGCCGCTCCTGATCGCCGCGGCGATCCTGGCCGTCTATATCGTTCTGGGCATGCTCTACGAGAGCTATGTGCACCCGATCACGATTCTCTCGGCACTGCCGTCTGCCGGCGTCGGCGCGCTGGCGATGCTGATGCTCTTCCACTACGACCTCAGCGTCATCGCGCTGATCGGCATCATCCTCTTGATCGGCATCGTGAAGAAGAACGCCATCATGATGATCGACTTCGCGCTGGAGGCGGAGCGCGAGCGGGGCAAGACGCCGCTGGAAGCGATTCACGAGGCCTGCCTGCTGCGCTTCCGGCCGATCATGATGACGACCTTCGCCGCCATCGGCGGCGGCCTGCCGCTCGCCATCGGCCAGGGCGCCGGCTCCGAACTGCGCCGTCCGCTGGGCATCGCCATCGTCGGCGGCCTGCTCGTCTCGCAATGGCTGACGCTCTACACGACGCCCGTCATCTATCTCTATCTCGATCACCTCCAGCAGAGGCTGAATGCGCGCAAGCGGCGGCCGGCCAAGGAGACTTCGCCGGGCGCCGCCGGACTGCACCCGGCCGAGTAGGGCGCGAATGTCCGACGACCGGGAACGTTCCGAACGGGAAGAGGAGGAACGCGAAGCCGCGGGACGTCGCAAAAGCCTGGTCGCGCTCGTCGTCATGGCCGTGCTTCTGTTCGGAGGCGTGTTCCTGACGCACGAACTGCGCAGGACGTCCCAGCTTCAGGATTGCCTGATGACCAAGGCGACCAACTGCACGCGTCTAGACGACCCGGGCCAACCCGTTCGCCGCTGACGCGCGCCGCCCTTGCGCGGTGATCGCGTCGCCGGCGATCGCGCCGCGCAGAGCGCTCAAGCGCGCTTCGCGGCGGCTTCCTTCTCGGCCATCTTCTGCTTCAGCTGCTCGGGCGTGAGGCGGACGATGTGTTCGTTCTGGTGGCTGAAGATGTCGTACTTCGCCACGTCGAGATCCTCGAGCTCGATCTCGCGGTCGAGGACCCTCTGCTTCCAGACGGCATGCTCGGCTTCGGCCGCATGGAATTCCGGCATCACCTCGCGGGCGAAGAGATCGAGCGAGGCGCAGATGTCCTCGTGGCTGGTCTTGCCGGCCTGGTTCAGCAGGATCACCTGATCGACGCGGCTGGCCTGGAACTGGCGCAGCTTGCGGCGGATGGTTTCCGGCGAGCCGATGAGGCCGGACTCGAGGGCCTTCTTCTCCTCCGGTCCGCCGCGCCAGGCCTGGTACTCGTCCCACAGGTTCGACGTCCCCGGCGCATCGACGCCTTTGCGCCCATAGTAGGAGAGCGCGAAGATGAAGAAGGTCCAGCCGGCGGCCTTGGCCTCGGCCTCCTCGTCGGTGGCCGCGCACATGAAGCCCGAGACCATCGCGACGTTGGGATTGCTGGGATAGTCGGCCAGCTTCTTCGAGTTGTTCAGCAGGTTGTTGTAGTACTTGTGCACCCAGGCCCGAGCGGCTTCGGGCGTCACGAAGGTGAAGCCCAGCGCCCCCATGCCCCACTCGCCCGCCTTGCCGATGGTGGCGATGTTCGAGCAGGCGACCCAGAGCGGCGGATGCGGTTTCTGGAACGGCTTGGGGATCACGTTGCGTGCCGGGAAATCGTAATACTCGCCGTGGAACTCCCAGCTCTCCTTCGAGAACATCGGGACGATGGCCTTCACCGCCTCCTCCCAGCGCTCGCGCTTGTCGCGCACCCGGATGTTGAACGGATGCAGCTCGGCCGGCCCTGCGGCCTCCCCCATGCCCAGTTCCACACGGCCGCCCGAGAGCAGGTCGAGCGTGGAGACCTTCTCGGCGACGCGATGCGGGTTGTTGGTGGTGAGCTGGATCACGCCATGACCCAGCCGGATGCGCTTGGTGCGCTGGCTGGCGGCCCCAAGGAACACTTCCGGCGCGGAGGAATGCGAATACTCCTCGAGGAAGTGATGCTCGACTTCCCACGCATAGTCGTAGCCCAGCCTGTCGGCGAGCTCGATCTGGGTGAGCGAATCCTGCAGGAGCTGATACTCGCTCTTCTCGCCCCACGGCCGGGGCAGCTGATGCTCGTAGAAGATGCCGAACTTCATGGCGCGCTCCTCAGACTGTCTTGCAGAAGCTCGAGATGCTCGAGACCAGCTTGGGCACCATCTGCTCTGGCACGTCGTGTCCCCAGCCGGGGAAGGTCTCGATCTTCGCGCCGGGCACGAGGGCGGCCACGTCGCGGCCGCATTCGACCGGCAGCAGCGGATCGTCCTCGCCGTGCAATACCAGCGTCGGCACCTTGACCGTCTTCAGGAGATCGACGCGCGGGCCCGACGCCATGATCGCCAGGTACTGGCGCGCCGCGCCCGGCGGATAGTAGCGCCGGTCGATGTTGCGTTCGACCAGGGCACGCATCGCGGCAGGCTCCGTCGGATAGCCCGGCCCACTTATGACGGTGCGCAACTTGATGCCGTGGGCGATCAGCTGCTCGCGCTCCGTTCCCTCGGGCTGCGCCGACAGCATCGCCACCGCCTCGGGCTTGCCGGCCGGCAGGCCATAGCGGCCGCTGGTCGACATGATCGACACCAGCGAGCGCGTGCGCTGCGGATAGGTGGCGGCAATCACCTGGGCGATCATGCCGCCCATCGAGCCGCCGACCATGTGCGCACGGTCGATCTCGAGGGCATCGAGCAGGCCGGTGGCATCGGCGGCCATGTCGGAAAGCAGATACGGCGCATCGACCGTCTCGCCCTTCATCAGTTTGGCGAAGGCTCCCATCAGGTCGGGCATGCCCCATTCGTCGAAGTCGGTCGAGAGGCCGACATCGCGATTGTCGTAGCGCACGACGAAGAAGCCTCGAGCAGCCAGCCCCTCGCAAATTGTCTCCGGCCAAAGCGTGAGCTGAGCGCCCAGGCCCATGATCAGCAGCAGCGCCGGATCCGTCCGGCTGCCGAACGTCTCGTACTCGATCTCGATACCGTTTGCCTTCGCGCGTGCCACGCTTCCTCCCGGGGTTTCCCCGTCAGTATCGCCCGCGTCTGGCCGCCCACCAATAGGCCAGCGGCCGCCGCAACGGTCCCATGGGGCGGTCGAGCGCAAGCGCCGGCAACAGGATCGGCAGGGCGGCCGGATCGATCTTGCGCCGCAGCGCCCGCGCATCGCCCACGAGCTGGTCGCGCTCGGGGCCTTCTCCCATCAGCCAGGCCGCGCCGACCGCATGGGCGGCCTGCCGCGACGCCGCGTCCTCGACCCCGAGCACGGCGAGTTCGAGGTCGGCGAGCGCATGACCGGCCCGCATGACGTCGAGCGGCCCCTCGATCTCTTCCTCGCGCGCGTCGATCAAGGCCACCAGGCTTTCGACCGTCAGCCGGTGCCGGCGTGTCGTTTCGCAAAGCGCATCGACGATGGGCTGGGCACGTGGCTTTCCCACTCCCGACGCCTCCCCCACCGCCTCGCGCCACCATTCGAGGCGGATGCGGGCCAGCATCGGTTCTCGGGTCACGGTGCGGGTGCGTGCCAGCTCATGGTCGAAGGCAAGCAGGGTCAGCAATCCGCTGCGCTGCGGCTCCGGAGCGAACAGGGCGCCGAGGAAGCGCTCACGGTCGGCCTCGCGCACGAGGTCGAGCACGTAACGGTGCGAAGCCTCGGCGGCGCGGTAAGTGTCGGGCGGGGAGACGGGCATGGATCCCTAACGGGCGATCGAGGCGGTTTGAATCTGGCGCAGCTGGGACCTAGACTGGAAAGATTGGGGATTCATCAATTTATTCAACGGGATAGGGGGAATACATCATGGGCGGCCTGTTTGCCTCGCTCGGACGAACCGTTTCCGCCGGTGTCGTCCTTCTGGTCCTGATCGTTATGGGCGCGAGCGCCGTGACCGGCCAGTCGGTCAAGATCGACCATGCCTATGCGACGGTCATCATGCGGTGGCTGCACGTTGTTTGCGGCATCATGTGGATCGGCCTCCTCTGGTATCTGAGCTTCGTGCAGATGCCCACCCTGCCCAAGGTCCAGCCGGTGGAGAGCCGCATCGCCATCACCCGGTTCATCGCCCCGGCCGTGATGTGGTGGCTGCGTTATGCCGCCCTCGCGACCGTCGTCACCGGCCTGCTGCTGGCGACGATGAACAAGTACATTGTCCAGGCGCTCACGCTGCGTCCCGGGTTTATCATGATCGGCACCGGCATGTGGATGGCCCTCGTCATGGCGCTCGTCGTCTGGTTCATCGTCTGGCCGAGCCAACGCAAGGTCCTGGGCCTCATCGAAGCCACGGCGGAAGAAAAGGCCGTCGCGGCCTCCAGGGTCTTCTACGGCAGCCGTTTCAACACGCTGTTCTCGGTCGGCATGCTCTATTGCATGGTAGCCCAGCAGAACGCCCCGCTCTGAGGGCTGCGGAGAGCCCCGGGAACGACCGCCGCACAAGCCGGTCTTGACCGAGGCCGACGCGCTACAGCGGAATGAGGGCGGCCGCCACCCGCCGGCCTTCGGCCAGCAGCACGTTGTAGATGCGGCAGGCCGAGCCGGTGTCGACGACCTCCAGCCCCATGCCCGCGGCCTTCAGGGTCGCCCGCAGGTCCGGCGGAACGAACACGGCGCGCGCTCCGCAGCCCAGCACCAGCAGTTCCGTCGGCACCGAGGCGTCGCGCAGCGGCGCCAGGCTGTCGAGGGAGAGATCCTCGATCCGCGTGATCGCCCAAGGATGGGTGATCGTCGGCGTCACAAGGACGGGCGTTTGCCATTCCCTGTCGCTGATCAGGAAGCGACCGGGACCGTAGCTGCGAATGTATTGAACCTGTGCCGGATCCGGCGTCGGCAGGGTCTTGTCGGCGGGGCCGGGAAGCGGCGGCTTCACGCCCCGGCCTTCTCCGCCGTGTCGGTCTTGTCCGCCTTGTCGTCCTCCGGCCGAAGCCGGTCGGCGCGCAGACCGAGATAGACGAGACCGGCGCAGGCAACCCACACCGAAGAGTAGGTGCCGACGATGACGCCCCACAGCATGGCGACCGAGAAGCTGTGCAGGACAGGCCCGCCGAACAGCACCAGCGCGCCCACCGCGACGAACACCGTCGCCGAGGTCATCAAGGTACGCGACAGCGTCTCGTTGATGCTGTGGTTCAGCAGGTCGAGCAGCGGCATCTTCTTGTAGCGGCGCATGTTCTCGCGCACGCGGTCGAAGATCACAACGGTGTCGTTGATCGAATAACCGGCAATGGTCAGCACCGCGGCGAGCGCCGTGAGGCTGAAGTCGAGCTGGAACAGCACGAAGATACCGACGGTCGAGATGACGTCGTGCAGCATGGCGATCAGCGCGCCAACCGCGAACTGCCACTCGAAGCGCACCCAGACATAGACGGCGATCGCGAGCATGGTGGCGATCACGGCCCAGATGCCGCTGCGCATCAGCTCATCGCCGATCTTGGGACCGACCGACTCGGTGCCGCGAAGCTCGTAATTGCTGCCGATCGCATCCTCGACCAGCTTGATCGCGACCTGCTGGCACCACTCGGCCCGCTGCTCGACCGACATGTCGATCTTGGCCGTGTTGGTCGAGCCGCGCGGAAGCTGACGCTCCTGGAGGGTGAGCCCGGCGCGGCTCACGGCATCGCGCCAATTGGATGCATCGAGCGCGGTCGGCGACGTGAACTCGACATCGCCCGTACCGGCCGGACCCGGCTTCACCTGCCAGCCCTGGCCCGCGGTCTTCTGCATCACGCGCTGGGCGCCGGCAACGCACTGGTTGTCGCCCTCCTGGCGCTGGACGCGGATCAGGACGGTGCTGGGATCGCCGAATTCCTGCAGCGACACCTCGCCGACACCGAGGTTGCCGACGATGTTGCGCAACTGGTCGAGCTCGGCCTTGCCGTCCTTGGCCTTGGCCTGGATGGCGATGCCGCCCTTGAAGTCGATGCCGAAGTTGAGGCCGATCGTGAGCACGCCGACGATCGAGACGACGTTGATCAGGGTCGAGATGATCAGCGCGGCGCGGCGCTGGCCGAGAAAGTCGAACTTCTTCTTGAAGGCGAAAAGGCGAACGGGCTTCCACATGGCTTCGCCTCAGATCACGAGTTCAGCGGGGCGGCGCCAGCGCACCCAGACCGCCAGCAGCATGCGCGTGAAGATCGTCGAGCTGAACATCGAGGTGATGATGCCCAGCGTCAGGGTCGTCGCGAAGCCGCGGATCGGCCCGGAGCCGAAGCCGAACAGCAGGACGCCGGCGATGAGGGTCGTGAGATTGGCGTCGATGATCGCCGACATCGCCTTCTCGTAGCCGGTGGCGAGCGCGCTGAACGGGGAGCGGCCCAGCGCCTTCTCCTCGCGCACGCGTTCATAGATCAGCACGTTGGCATCGACCGCGAGGCCTGCCGTCAGGACGAGGCCCGCGATGCCGGGCAGGGTCAGAGAGGCGCCCAGGATCGACATGCCGGCGAACACCATCAGCAGGTTCACCAGCATGGCGAGGTTGGCGAAACCGCCGAACACGGGCCCGTAGGCCACGAACATGAAGACCGCCACCAGGACGGTACCCGCGAGCGCCGCCACCGTGCCCGCCTGGATGGCATCCGCGCCGAGGTCGGCGCCGACGGTGCTTTCCTGGATGATGCTGAGCGTCGCCGGCAGGGCGCCGGAGCGCAGCAGCAGCGATTGTTCCTGGGTCTGCTGGGTGGTGAAGCTGCCGGTGATGATGCCGCTGCCGCCGCAGATCGCGCTCTGCACCACCGGGGCGCTGATGATCTCGCCGTCGAGCTGGATCGCCAGCCGCTTGCCGATGTTGTTGCGGGTGGCGGTGCAGAAGGCGCGGCCGCCGGCCGAGTTGAAGGTGAAGCTGATGATCGGGCGGCCGCCCTGCTGCTGCTCGAAGGTGGCCTTGGAATCGTCGAGGTCCTCGCCGCCGACGACCACGCGCTTCAGCACGGGAAGGCACTGCGGCTGGTAGCGGCGGCAGACCTGTTCCGGCGACAGGCGCGGATTGGCGGCCTGGATATCCTCCCAGGCCTTCGGATTGGTGCGCCGCAGCTCCTGCATGCCTTCGCGCGTCGGCACCAGGAAGGTGGAGGGCGGCACGGTCTGCGGGATGTTCTGGCCGGTCGCGGCGACATCCTCGTTGACCAGGTGGAAGGTCAGCTTGGCGGTCTGGTTGATCTTGCGCTTGAGGTCGGTCGTGTCCTTGATGCCCGGGACCTGCAGCAGGATGCGCTCGTCGCCCTGACGCGTGATGGTCGGTTCGAGCGTGCCGGTCTCGTCGACGCGGCGGCGAAGGATCTCGATCGACTGGTCGATCACTTCCTTCTTCTTCTTCGCCATCTCCTGGTCGGAATAGGCCACCCGGATCGTGTCGCCGCTGCCGGACAGTGCCAGGGCGGGATCGACGGCGCGGATCGCCTCGAGGGCCTTGGAACGGTTCGCTTCGTCGCGCAGGCTGACGACCAGCGCACGACCGGCTTCGACCGAGACGTCCTTGAACGGCACCTGCTGCTTGCGCAGCTCCGAACGCACCGCGTCCGACAGGTTGGTCAGGCGCTCGGTCAGCACCGAGCGCAGGTCGGCTTCCAGCAGGAAGTGGGCGCCACCGCGCAGGTCGAGGCCGAGATTGATTCGGCTGCTCGCATACCATTGGGGCAGGTGCTGCAGCACGCTGGCGGGCAGCAGGTTCGGCAGAGCGAACAGCGCCGACAGAAGCGTGATGCCGGCAATGACGATGGTCTGCCAGCGCGGAAGGTTGAGCATCCCGACCTAAGCCCTTCTACAGCCGTTACTTTTTGCCGCCGCCGAACAGGCTGCCCAGCAGGCTCTTGCGCTCCGCCGTCGGGGCCGGGGGCGGCAGCATGGGCTTGTCGTCGTCTTCGTTGCTGTCCTTCGGACCGCGCACCGACTCGCCGCGCGTCAGGATGTCGGTGATCGTCTGCTTGATGATGCGAACCCGCACGCCTTCGGCAAGTTCCACCTGGACCTCGTTGTCGGAGATCACCTTGGTGACCAGGCCGATGATGCCGCCACCGGTGACGACGCGATCGCCGCGCTTCACGCCGGCCAGCATCTCGCGCTGCGCGCGCACCTTGGCTTGCTGCGGACGGATCAGCAGGAAGTAGAAGACGACGAAGATGAGGATCAGCGGAAAGAGCTGGACGAGGAAATCCCCGCCGCCACCGCCTGCACCCTGCGCCCACGCCTGTGAAATGAACATCTTCTGCTCCCGAGTCTTCCGGCCGTCGAAAAAGCGCGCGGACTATAGCGGTCTCCCCCCGCTTTGCAACGCAAGCGGGGGACGATATGGTCGCCCCCCTTTTCAGCGGCTGGCGACGATGGATCAAGACCTTAAAGCCACTATCTCACGCATTGCGGCAGCCCTCGACCGTCTGGCGCCTCCCACGCCCCCCGGCGCGGACATCAACGCGGCGGAAGCCTATGTCTGGCATGCCGCCGGCCACCGCCTCGAAGCGGTCCCCAAGGTCAACCGCGTGAACCTCGATCTCCTGGTCGGCATCGACCGCCAGAAAGAGACGCTGGTGGAGAATACCCGGCGCTTCGCCAAGGGCCTCCCGGCCAACAACGCGCTGCTCTGGGGTTCGCGCGGCGCGGGCAAGAGCTCGATCGTGAAGGCGGTGCATGCCCATGTGAACCGCGAGCAGGGCGGCCCGCCGGGTCCCCTGGCGCTGATCGAGATCCATCGCGAGGACATCCCGTCCCTGCCCGCCCTGCTCACGATGATCCGCGATTCGAGCCGTCGCTTCATCGTGTTCTGCGACGACCTCTCCTTCGACGGGCAGGATGCCGCCTACAAGTCGCTGAAGGCGGTACTCGACGGCGGCATCGAGGGCCGGCCGGAGAACGTCGTCTTCTATGCGACCTCGAACCGGCGCCACCTGATGCCGCGCGACATGATCGAGAACGAGCGCTCGACGGCGATCAACCCGTCCGAGGCCGTCGAGGAGAAGGTCTCGCTGTCGGATCGCTTCGGCCTGTGGCTCGGCTTCCACAACGCCGACCAGGACACCTTCTTCACGATGATCGAAGGCTACTGCGAGTTCTACAAGCTCGACCTTCCCAAGGATGAGCTGCGCAAGCGGGCGGTCGAATGGTCGATCACGCGCGGATCCCGCTCGGGCCGCGTCGCCTGGCAGTTCATCCAGGAGATCGCCGGCGAGCTCGGCAAGAAGCTGGGGTAACGATGGAGCGGCTGGGATGAGCGATCCCGACGACGTGATGTTCTCAGCCGGCGTGAAGGCCGAGCAGACACGTCTCGGATCGCGCGCCCAGTTCGAGGGCCGGACCTGGAACACAGAGATCACCGACGATCTCCGGCAGTTCCTCGGCATCATCGACACGTTCTTCCTCGCGACGGCCAGCGCCGACGGCCGACCTTATATACAGCACCGCGGCGGCCCCCCGGGATTCCTGAAGCCGATCGGAACCCGCACGCTGGCCTTCGCCGATTTCGCGGGCAACCGGCAGTACATCTCGCTCGGCCATCTGCGGAAGAACGACCGCGCCCACATCTTCGTCCTGCATTTCGCCACCCAGCAGCGGCTGAAGCTGTGGGGCCGGGCGCGGATCGTCGAGGGCGACCTCGAGCTGATGGAACGCCTCGTCGACCCGGCCTACCGCGCGCGGCCGCAGCGGGCGATCGCGTTCACCATCGAGGCCTGGGACATCAACTGCCGCCAGCACATCGTGCCGCGCTACACCGAGGCTGAAATCGCCCCGGCCGTCGACAGCCTCGCCCGGCGGATCAAGGAACTCGAAGAGGAAGTGGCCCGGCTGAAGGGCCAGTAGAGGCGTCGGACCGGTCGCAGGCGACGCGGCACCCGGGCGTCGCCCACCCTCTCCTCCAGCCGCTCCCATGCGCGCCGGCGCGGTACCATGATACCTGCGCGGGGAGGTGCGACCTTCATTTCGATTGTTGCGTTTATTGCGGTTGTTTCGTTTACCCGTCGGGCTTTGCGCGCGTTTTAACGGGCAGCCGGAACAGGGCTTGAAACCGGAGACGACTCGCAACATATAAAGTTACATGAGAAGAGACAGCCGACTTTCGGGCGTGCTCCACGTCCTGCTGCACATGGCGGAGCATCCGGGTCCGATGACGTCGGAGATGCTGGCGCGCGCGATGGGCACCAATCCGGTGGTGATCCGCCGCCTGATGGCGGGCCTGCGCGAGCGCGGGTTCGTTCAATCGGAAAAGGGCCATGGCGGCGGCTGGACGATCGCGTGCGATCTCGCTGCGGTCACCTTGCGCGACGTCTACGAAGCGCTCGGCCGGCCCGAGCTGCTGGCCATCGGCAACCGCACCGAGGCACCCGGCTGTCTCGTCGAGCAGGCCGTGAACGCAGCCCTCGGGGACGCCTTCGACGAAGCCGAAGCGCTGCTGCTGCGCCGCTTCGGCGCCCTCACCCTCGCGGCGCTGAGCGCCGACTTTCACGAGCGCCTCGCCCGGCGCGGCGGGTCGACCGACCTGGAGAAGAACCATGCAGCATGATGTCGTCATCGTCGGAGGCGCCTTCGCCGGGCTCGCCGCCGCCACCTACCTCGCCCGCGCGCGGCGGCGCGTGTGCATCATCGACGCGGGCCGTCCGCGCAACCGGTTCGCCGAGGCCTCGCACGGTTTCCTGGGATCGGACGGCAGCGCCCCCTCGTCGATCCTGGCGCGGGCGCGCGCGCAGCTCGCCGCCTATCCAGGCGCGACCTTCGTCGCAGGCGAAGCCGCAAGCGCCCGCGTGCGTGGCAACGGCTTCGCCGTCTCGCTGGCGAGCGGCGAGGAGATCGTGGCCCACAAGGCGATCCTGGCCTTCGGGCTGCGCGACGAGCTGGAGCCGATCCCCGGCCTGAAGGAGCGCTGGGGCAATACGGTGCTACATTGTCCCTACTGCCACGGCTTCGAATTCAGCGACCGCCCGCTCGGCGTGCTCTTCCGCACGCCCATGTCGGTGCACCAGGCCTGCCTGGTTGCCGAATGGGGGCCGACCACCCTGTTCCTGAACGGCGCGGACCTCGCGCCCGACAGCGCGGAGAGGCTCACCCGACACGGCGTGACGATCGAACACGGCCGGGTGACGCGCCTGGTCGGCGAAAGCAGCAGCCTGTCCGGCGTCGCGTTCGAGGATGGACGCGTGCGGGCTCTCGCCGCGCTCTATGTCGCGCCGCAATCCTGCCTGGCCAGCCCGATCGCCGAACAGCTCGGTGTGGCGATCGACGACGGGCCGGTCGGTCCGATCATCCGCACCGACGCCGACAGGATGACCAGCGTGCCCGGCCTCTACGCCGCCGGAGACATCGCGCGCGCGCCGCACAGCGTGAGCTGGGCCGTGGCCGACGGCGTCACCGCCGGCACGTCGCTCCACCGCGCCCTCGTGTTCGGCGGATGAACACGGCGCAGCCTTTCTCCGACCCGGCCATGATCGCGGACTATGTCGCGGCCACGTCGCGCAAGGTGCCCGGCCTCGCCGACCTGTACCGCATGACGATGCTCCTGCTGGCGGAGCGTGCGCCCGCGGCCGCGAATATCATCGTCGTAGGCGCCGGCGGCGGGCTGGAACTGAAGGCTTTTGCAGAGGCACAGCCGGCCTGGCATTTCGTCGGCGTCGATCCTTCGGCCGGGATGGTCGACCTGGCGCGCCGCGTGCTGGGGCCGCTGGGCGCGCGCGTCGATCTCCAACAGGGCTTCGTCGACGCCGCGCCGCCGGGACCGTTCGACGGCGCGACCTGTCTGCTCACCCTGCACTTCCTGCACCGGGAGGAGCGGCTGCACACGCTGCGGGAAATCCGCCGGCGCCTGAAGCCCGGCGCGCCGCTCGTCGTCGCCCATCACAGTGTCCCGAACGGCGGCGACACGACCGCGTGGCTCCTTCGATCGGCGGCCTTCGCGGGCGGACCGGGCGTCGAGGTCGACCGTGCGCGCCGTTCGGCCACCAAGATGGCAGAGCACCTGCCTCTCCTGTCCGCCGAGGAAGAAGTCTCCGTCCAGCGCGAAGCGGGTTTCTCCGAAGTGGTTCTCTTCTACGCCGGCTTCTCGTTCAGAGGCTGGGTCTCGCGGGCTTGATCCCAAGCCTCGCGCCCATTCGCGCGGCATTCCGGCGCCATCTGTCGGCACGGTCCTTGCTTCCCCGGCTTCGAGCAGGGGGAATTGCCTATGAACAAGTCAAAGATCGCCGTCCTCAACCGCCGCACGGTCCTCGCGGCCGCCGGCGCCGCCACGGCGGCCCTGGCCGCGCCGCGTATCCTGCGCGCGCAGGGCAAGGAACTCGTGGTGGGAGGCGCGGCCAGCCACAAGGGCTTCGTCGAGACCATCATCGCGCCGGTCGTCGAGAAGAAATTCTCCTGCAAGGTCGTGTTCGAGGGCTCCCGCTCTCTCGTCAATCTCGAGAAGATGCAGAAGAACAAGGACAAGCAGTATCTGTCGATCGTCATGATGGACGATCCGGTCATGATCCCGGCCGTCGCCGAGGGGCTCCTCGATCCGCTGACCGCCGCCAAGGTGCCCAACCTCGCCGCCCTGAAGCCCGGCACGATCCACATGGACGGGATGTGGTGCAACTACCTCCAGCCCTGGCTGGGCATCGCCTACAACCCGAAGGCCATGAAGACGGCGCCCACCTCGTGGGCCGACGCCTACGATCCCAAGTACAAGGGTCGCGTGATCCTGCCGTCGCTGCAGAACACCGAGGGCCTGGCCAACCTGTTCATGGCGGCCTTCCTCGCCAGCGGCAAGCCGATGGCCGAGGCACAGAAGGACATCGATGCCGGCTTCAAGAAGCTGGTGACGATCAAGCCCAACCTGCTGACCGCCTACACGCAGATGCCGCAGGCCTACAATCTCCTGGAACAGGGCGAGGGCTTCATGATCTCGAGCGCGATCTCGCAAGTCGCCCTCGAGCGCAAGGCCGCCGGCGCGCCGGTCGAGATCGCCGTGCCGAAGGAAGGCATCTTCGCCATGCCGTCGGGCGTCGCGCTGGTGAAGGGCGGACCGCAGCCGGAGCTGGCCGCGGGCTACATCAACGAAATGATCGGGCCGGAGATTCAGGCCAAGCTCTCGGCCGCGACCTACTCGCTGCCGACCAACAAGGACACGCCGGTGCCGGCCGGGGCGCCGACCAACGCGACCATCTTCGGCATCGACTGGAAGTTCGTCGCCGACAATCGCGCCGACTGGGTGAAACGCTGGGACCGCGACATGGCGATGTAGTCGAAGCCGCGTCGTGACCACGGATTCGTTCCTCGACGTCGCCGGCGCCGAAAAGGCCTTCGGCGGCGTCACCGTGCTCGGTGGCGTCGACCTGAAGGTCGCCGCCGGCGAGTTCATCTCACTGCTGGGCCCCTCGGGCTGCGGCAAGACCACCCTGTTGCGCATCGTCGCCGGCCTGCTGGCGGCCGACCGTGGCGCCATCCGGCTCGACGGCGAGGAGATCGGCTCGCGGCCGCCGCACCGGCGCGACGTCGGCGTCGTCTTCCAGAACTACGCGCTCTTCCCGCACCTGACCGTCGCCGAGAACATCGCCTTCGGCCTCAAGGCGCGGAAGCATCCCACGGCTGAGATCGCTCCGACGGTGCGGCGCTTCCTGTCGCTGGTCCATCTGACCGACTTCGCCGACCGCTCTGTGCGGGCCTTGTCAGGCGGCCAGCAGCAGCGGGTCGCTGTGGCCCGCGCGCTCGCCGTGCAGCCCAAGCTGCTGCTGCTCGACGAGCCCTTCTCCGCGCTCGACCGCAAGCTGCGCGAAAACATGCAGATCGAGCTGCGCCGCCTGCTGCGGGAACTGGGCATCACCGCCGTGTTCGTGACGCACGACCAGGACGAAGCACTCACCATGTCCGACCGCATCGCGGTGATGAACAAGGGTGCCATCGAGCAGCTTGCCGTGCCGGCCGCCATCTACCGCACACCCGCCACCGCCTTCGTGCTGGAATTCGTGGGCCTCTCCTCTCGCCTCGCCGGCACGGTCGTCGGCCAGGACTACGATCAGGTCATCGTCGACACCGCATTCGGCCCGCTGCGCGCACCCGGCAGCTTCGTGGTCGGCGCCTCCGTGATGCTCGCGGTGCGGCCCGAACGGATCACGGTCAACGGACCGGGCGACTACGCGCTGGTCGCCCGCCTGCGCGACGCGGTGTTCCAGGGATCGAAGGTCCAGCTCCATTTCGAGGCACACGACGGCGACCATCTCATGGTCGAGACCGCAGACCTTTCCGATGGACTGCCCGCCCCCGGCACCGAGATGCGGCTGGGTTGGGCCGTCGCCGACACGCTGATCTACCCGGCGCCATGACGACGAAGGGCGCTCCCTCGCCGTGGCGGGATCCCGTCGCCCTCCTGGCGGCGCCGGCAGTCATCTACCTGCTGGTCGTCTACGCCTTTCCGCTGCTCTGGCTCTTCATGAAGAGCCTGACCGGTCCCACCGGACCGACGATCCAGCCGTACGTCTCCTTCCTGAGCGATCCGTTCAACTGGCGCGTCGTCGGCAACACGCTGCGGGTCGCCGCCTGGGTCACCGTGGTCTGCCTCGCGATCGGATATCCCGCCGCCTTCGCGTTGGCGCGAGCCGGCGCGGTCATGCAGGCCGTGATGCTGATATCGATCATCCTGCCGCTTTCGGTCGGCGCCGTCGTCAAGGCCTTCGCCTGGCAGATCGTGCTGCGCCGCGACGGCATCGTCTCGCAGATCCTGGTCGGGCTCGGCCTCTGGGACGAGCCGCAGCGGCTGCTCTTCACCGAGACCGGGCTGGTACTGGGCGCCGCCAACATCTTCCTGCCCTTCATGATCCTGCCGATCTATTCCGTCGTGAAGCTGATCGATCCGCGCCTCAGCGAGGCCGGCGCGACCCTGGGCGCCACGCCGCTCTACCGCTTCACCCACGTCACCCTGCCGCTCACCCTGCCGGGCATCGTGTCGGGCGTCGCCTTCGTCTTCTCGATGAGCGTCTCGATGTTCGTCATCCCCTCGCTGCTGATCGGCGACCGCTTCCAGACCCTGGCGACCCTGACGGGCCGTTCCTTCCTGCTGATGCGCAACGAGCAACTGGGCTCGACCACTGCCGTCATCCTGCTGGTGCTGGCCGTGTCGATCGTCGTGGGCTCGACCTGGCTGGCGCGCCGCATCGGAGGCAGCCAGACATGACCACCATCGAGCGCGCCACGCAGTATTTCGTCTGGGCCATCGCGGGCTTCACCGTCGTCTTCCTGATGACGCCCCTCCTCGTCACCATTGCCGTGTCGTTCGGCTCATCGACGGTGTTCACCCTGCCGCCGCCCGACTGGTCGCTGCGCTGGTACGAGCGCCTGGCCGGCATGCGCGGGTTGCTGCCCGCCCTCGTGGTCTCGCTGCAGATCGCCGCCGTCTCCACCGCCGTCGCCATGGTCCTCGGCACCTTGTGCGCGATCGCCCTGGTGCGCGGGCGCTTTCCCGGCCGCGAGACCATCTCGACCTTTCTCGTCTCGCCGCTGATGCTGCCGGGCCTCGTGATCGGCATCGCCATGCTGCAGGGCTTCAAGGCGATGGGACTGCGCGACGTCTATGCCAGCCTGCTGGTCGCCCACGTGGTCATCACCCTGCCCTACATCGTGCGCACCGTGGTCGGCGCCCTCTCGCTGTTCGACTTCTCGCTGATCGACGCCGCCCGCACCCTGGGTTGCTCCTATCCGGCGGCACTCACGCGGGTGCTGGTGCCGGCGCTCGCCCCGGCCTTCCTGACCTCGGGCATGTTCGCGTTCCTGGCGTCGATGGACAATTATCCGATCTCGATGTTCTTCACCGATGCCTGGACCAAGACCCTGCCCATCCAGATGCTGCAGTATGTCGAGGAGCGGCCCGATCCGACCATCGCCGCCATCTCCGCCGGCCTCGTGCTGCTGGCCATCGTGGCGCTGGTGATCGGCGACCGGCTCGTGGGCTTGCGCAAGCTCGCCGACTTCTAAGAATGGCCCCATGAAAATCCTCGTCGCCAATCCCAACACCTCGACCGGCGTGACCGACCGGCTCGTGACCGCCGGCAGACTGGTCGCCAGCCCCGGCACCGAATTGCTGCCCATGACCGCGCCGCGCGGCGTGCCCTACATCGCCACGCGCGCCGAAGCCGCGATCGGCAGCGCCATGATGCTCGAGATGCTGGCCGAGCGGCGCGGCACCTTCGATGCCGCCATCGTCGCGGCCTTCGGCGATCCCGGCCTCGGCGGCGCGCGTGAGCTGTTCGACTTCCCCGTGGTCGGCATGGCGGAGGCCGCGATGCTGGTCGCCTGTACCCTCGGCCGCAGGTTCGCCATCGTGAGCTTCGCCAAGGCGCTCGAACCGTGGTTCGCCGAGATCGTCGACTGGCACGGCATGTCCGGCCGTTGCGCCGCCATCCGCACGCCGGACGAAGGCTTCCGCTCGATCGACGACGTGCAGCACGAGAAGGAACAGGTGCTGATCGACCTCGCACTGGCCACTGTGAAGAACGACGGCGCCGATGTCGTGATCCTGGCCGGAGCGCCGCTGGCCGGTCTCGCCAACACGATCCGCGACCGTGTACCGGTGCCGCTGGTCGACGGCATCCAGGCCGCGGTGACGATGGCCGAGGGGCTGGTGCGGCTCAATCCGCGCAAGGCGACCCAGGGCACCTATCGCCGTCCCGCGGCCAAGGACTCGAAAGGCCTCGCCGGTCCGCTGGCCGACATCATCGCCCATCGCGAATCGTGACCGCGATGCGCGATCTCAAGGGCTATGGGCGCACGCCGCCCGATCCGAAATGGCCCGGCGATGCGCGGGTCGCCGTCTCCTTCGTGATCAACTTCGAGGAAGGCGCAGAGATGTCGTTGTCGGCGGGCGACGCCCACAACGAGAAAGTCTACGAGGTCACCGACGAGGTCGTGGGCGTTCCCGACCGGTGCATGGAATCGCACTTCGAGTACGGCACCAAGGCCGCCTGGTGGCGCATCGCCGATTCACTGGAGCGGCTGGGCGTGCCGGCCACGGTGAGCACCTGCGGGCTGGCCGCCGAACTGTCGCCGTGGCTGATCCACGACGCGGTGGCGCGCGGCCATGAAATCTCCTGCCATGGCTGGCGCTGGGAAAAGCATGCCCACATGGAGGAGGCGAAGGAGCGCGAGATCATCGCCCGCACCGTCAAGGCGCTGACCGAGATCGCCGGCACGCGCCCCGTCGGCTGGCACACCCGCTCGACGCCCTCGCCCAACACGCGCCGCCTGCTCGTCGAGGAAGGCGGCTTCCTCTACGACAGCGACGACTATTCCGACGATCTGCCGTTCCATGTCGAGGTCGCGGGCAAGCGGCACCTGGTGCTGCCCTACAGCTTCGACACCAACGACATGCACTATCACCAGGGCTTCCACCGCTTCGTGTCGGCCCGCGACTTCGCCGACTACACGACCGACGCCTTCGACACGCTATGGGCCGAGGGCGAGAAGTCGCCCAAGATGATGTCGATCGGCCTGCACCTGCGCATGATCGGCCGCCCCGGCCGCATCGCCGCGCTCGACCGTATCGTGTCGCATATGAAACAGAAGGGCGGCGCCTGGTTCGCCACCCGCCGCCAGATTGCCGAGCATTGGAACGCGCGGTTCAAAGACTCATAGCTGGGGGCGCGCCACTCCAGTGCGCGCCCCCAGCAATAGAGTCTAAGCCTTCGCCTTCGGCCGCACGATCTTGATCGTCGAGGTCGAGTGGACGATCAGGCGGCCCTTCTCGTCCTTGAGCTCGCCGTCGAGGAAGCCGACCGTGCCGCCCCAGCGCAGGACGCGACCCTCGGCATAGACGATGCCCGGCCCCATCGCCTCGAAGAAGCTGATCTTGAGTTCCAGCGTCGGCACGGCGACGGCGAGCTTGCCCTTGACGATGGCGGCATTGGCCATGGCGGTGTCGACCATGCCGGTCAGGAAGCCGCCCTGGCAGATGCGGCCCTGCGAATGGCAGAAGGCCGGCACGACTTCGAAACGGAATCGCGCGAAGCCGCGCGCCGAATCGATATCGAGGAGTTCGCCGTTCAGCGTCTTCAACGCCTCGGGCGGATTGGCACGCAGGATCTGGAGCATCTCCGAATCGTGCATGAGATCCTTGGGGAAGTTCTGGAAGTCTGGATGGGCTGAGCTCATGGGGCGGGGACTATAACGGACGGGCGGAAGCCTGCACCTTTTCCAGAAGATCGATCGGCGGCCGGGTTTCGGCCGTCGAAAGGACACCGGGCGAAGCCTGGCAGGTGGACGGCCCTTCGCCGGAGCGCTAGACGCGGACTGTTTCGGGAGCAGACCAATGCGCCGCCGCGCCAGATGAGTTTCAAAGTCCGCATCGCCTCTGCCGACCGCACGATCGACGTGCCGGCCGGCACCACCATCCTGGACGCCGCGCTCGACGCCGGCATCTCCTATCCGTTCGGCTGCCAGTCCGGGAACTGCGGCGCCTGCAAGTCGCTTCTCCTGAAGGGCGAGGTGACGATGGAGGGCTATTCCGAGTTCGCACTCGCCGACGAGGAAAAGGCGCGCGGCCTGATCCTCGCCTGTCGCGCCGTGCCGGGCGCCGCGTGCGAAGTCGCGTGGCAGGAGGAGGACGACCTGATCGTCCATCCGCGCCGCCTCCTCGCCTGCAAGGTCGTATCCCTCGACGATGCCACCCATGACATCAAGCGCATCCGCCTCGAGATCGTCTCGGGCGGTCCTTTCGACTTCTCGGCCGGCCAGTTCGCCTCGGTGACCTTCGAGGGCTGTCCGCCGCGCGACTATTCGATGGCCAACGTGCCGGGCGACCCGGTCCTAGAATTCCATATCCGCCGCACGGCGGGAGGCGCCACCAGCGCCCATGTGTGGGAGAAGCTGCAAGTCGGCGACGGCGTACGCGTCGAAGGCCCGTTCGGCGCGTCCTACCTGCGCGAGAGCCATCGCGGTCCGATCATCGCCGTGGCCGGCGGTTCGGGCATGGCGCCGATCAAGTCGATCGTCGAGCGCGCGCTGCAGAAGGCACTGCCGCAGCACATCTATTTCTATTTCGGCGTCCGCAGCGAACGCGACCTCTATCTCCACGACCACTTCGCGGCGCTGGCGGAAAAGCACAGGACCCTGCACTTCATCCCGGTGCTGAGCGAAGGCGGCGAGTCGAGCCTGCGGCACGGGCTGGTGCACGAGGCGGTGGCCCAGGATTTCGACGAGGTCGATGGCTGCACGGCCTATCTCGCGGGCCCTCCGGTGATGGTCGAGGCCGCGACCCTGCTGCTGGAGCAGCGCGGCATGCGCCGCCTCGATATCCATGCCGATGCCTTCTACACAGCGGCCGAGATGGCGAGCGCGGGAAAGAAGACGGGCGCGGATCAATGAGCGGTCTTCTGCAGGGAAGGGTCGCCATCGTCACCGGCGCCGGCCGCGGCATCGGCCGCGCCATCGCCGAGTCGCTGGTCACGGCGGGTGCGCACGTCATCGTGGCGGACAACGGCACGTCGATCGCGGGCGAGGGCGGCGATCCGGCGGTGGCGCGCGCCACGGTCCAGGCACTGAACGACGCGGCAGGGGCCAGGAAGGCTCTCGCCTTCACCGAGAGCGTCGCCTCGCCGGGCGTGGCGAAGCAGCTCGTCGATCTCGCGGTGAAAACGTTCGGCGGCATCGACATCGTCGTGAACAATGCCGCCATCCGGCGCGACGCTCCGGTCTTCCGCGCCGATCCGGCCGACTGGGACGCCGTGATCCGCACCAACCTCTCCGCAGCCTTCTATCTGATCAACGCCGCCTCCGCCGTCATGCGCGAGCAGGACAGGTCGGCCCGCGGCGGCAGGGACGGCTACGACTGGGGCCGCATCGTCAACATCGTCTCTTCGGCCGGCCTCTACGGAAACCTGGGCCAGGCCGCCTATGCCAGCGCCAAGGCCGGGCTGTTCGGCCTGACGCGCGTCACCGCGATGGACCTCGCGCCGGCGCAGATCACCGCCAATGCCGTGGTCCCCTTCGCCCGCACCCGAATCACTCAAACCCTCCAGCCCGCGAACGAGGCAGAGGAAGCTTACAAGGACCGCGCGCTGAGGATCGGCGCGCACCATGTCGCCAATCTCGTAGCGGCGCTGTGCATGCCCAAAGCCAGGACGATCACGGGCCAATTGCTGGGCGTGAGAGGCCGCGAGATTATCGTGTTCAACCAGCCACGCCGGCTCGCAAGCATGGTCGCTGAAGAAACCCCCGAGGGTATCGCCGACGAGTTGATCGCCGGCATGGAAGGGCATTTCACCGATCTCACGACCGATCTCGAAGCCTTCAATACCGACCCTCTCCTCTGAAAAAGGCATCCACGCCAAGTCGGTCACCCGCCTTGCCCGCGCGGCAGGCTCGCCCTTCGAAAGCAAGTTTCGTCGTGACGGCAGGACGCTGGCCGCTCGGCATCGTGGGCTCTAGGCTGCCTCTCTTCTGAGAGGAGAAGCTGCGCATGACTTCCTACGCCGCGCCGTCCCGCACCGTCGGTCGGCTGAAGCGCCCGTTCGGCCATCTCTACTACGAGGTCACGGGCAGCGGCCCCGCGCTGATCTTCGCGCACGGGCTGGGCGGTAATCACCTGAGCTGGTGGCAGCAGGTGGCGCACTTCGCGCCCCGCTACACCTGCGTGACGTTTGCCCATCGCGGCTTCGCGCCGTCCGATCCGATCGCCGATGGCGTCGATCCCGCCGACTATCCGGGCGACCTCGCCGCCCTGATCGATCATCTGGGCTTTGCCGAGGTGCGCCTGGTCGCGCAATCGATGGGCGGCTGGACGATGCTGGAATATGCGCTCGCCCATCCGGAGCGCGTGAAGGCGCTGGTGCTGAGCTCGACCTCGGGCACGCTCGACCGCCGCGGCAGCGATCCGTCCGGTGGTGCAACATACGACGCCTGGTTCGCGGCGGCCGAGGCCACGATCGCGGCCGGCGTGGCGCGCGGCATCCATCCGGCGATGGGCGAACGCGCGGCCGAGCGCTTCCCCGCGCTGCATCTCCTCTATCGCAGCATCGACGAGATGGCCGGCGCGCTCGACAAGGAGAAGCTGCGCGCCGGCCTGCGCCGCACCGCGACGCGCACCGTGGCGGAGTTGAAGGCGTTTCGCGTGCCGACCCTGCTGATCGCCGGCGGCGAGGACACGGTCTTCCCGCCGTTCCTGGCAAGCGCCATCGCCACAGGCCTGCCCTGCGGCGAAGCCGAGACCATCGAGGATGCCGGACACTCGCCATATTTCGAGCAGGCCGCTAGGTTCAACGCGCTGGTCGACGCGTTCCTCGCGCGACAGCGCTAGGAGGTTTCTTTGTCCCAGGACAATCCGCGTATCGCCGTTCTCGGCTTCGCCATCGAGTGCAACCGGTTCGCGCCGGTGACGACGGCAGAGGATTTCGAACACGACGTCGACATCCGCGGCAATCGCATCGTGAGCGAGGCGCGCTCCGGCAAGTCGATCACCATGCCCGACCTGCCCGGCTTCTTCGACGAGATGGACCGCACCGGCACCTGGACGCCGGTGCCGTTGCGCGTCTCGCTGGCGCAGCCCGGCGGCCCGGTCGAGGAACAGTTCTTCAAGGCCTATCTCGCCGAGATCGAGTCCGGCCTGAAGTCGGTCCTGCCGGTCGACGCGATCTTCGTGTCCTGTCATGGCGCCGCGCTGGCGGAAGGCACCGACGATCCCGACGGCGACCTGTTCGAGATGCTGCGCCGTGTCGCCGGTCCCGACGTGCCCATCGTCTCGGTGTTCGACCTGCACGCCAACGTGTCGCGCCGCATGACCGACAATCTCAGCGTCTTCGTCGGCTATCTCGAGAATCCGCATGTCGACATCTACGAGCGCGGCGTCGAGGCGGCGAAGCACATGCGCGAGCTGCTGGCCGGCACGCGCACCGCGGTCGAGATGGTCAAGATCCCGCTGGTCCCGCCGCAGATCGCGCTGCTGACCGCGCGCGGCCCCTATGCCGACCTCATCAAGTACGGCCAGACCAAGGTCGGCGGCGACATCCTCAACGTCTCGGTGATGGCGGGCTTCGCCTACAGCGACAGTCCCAAGAACGGCCTCACCGCCGTCGTCACGGCGCGCAACGGCAATGCCAAGGCCGCGGCCGACCTCGCGCTCGACATCGCCCAGCGCGCCTGGGGGACGCGGGAACGCTTCAAGCGGGAGATGATGAACCTGGCCGATGCGGTGCAGCACGCCACCGCCATCGGCCGCGACAAGCGCCGCAAGCCGATCATCCTGGCCGACGTCGCCGACAATCCCGGCGGCGGCGGCCGCGGCAACACCACCTATCTGCTGCGGGCGCTCAAGGGAGCGCGGACCCAGGGCGTCTACTTCGGTGTGTTCAACGATGCCGCGCTCGCGGCACAGGCGCACGCGCTGGGCGAAGGCGCAATCTTCAATGCCTCCTTCAACTCGAAAGAGGACCAGGAATTCTCCCTGCCCTTCGATTGCGAAGCCAAGGTCGTCAAGCTGTCGGACGGCCAGTTCGTCGGCCGCCGCGGCGTGCTCCGGAACGTCTCGGCCGACATGGGCCCGTCGGCCCTGCTCGATCTCGGCGGCATCCTGATCGTGGTCATCAGCATCCGCTGCCAGTGCATGGACCCGCGCCAGTTCGAGATGTTCGGGCTGGACATTGCCCAGGCGCGCACCGTGGTCGTGAAGAGCCGCGGCCACTTCCGCGGCGGCTTCGACGAATTCTTCAAGCCCGAGCAGATCTACGAAGTCGATTGTCCGGGCCTAACGTCGCCGGTGCTGGCGAACTTCACCTGGACCAAACTGCCGAGGCCCGTCTATCCGCTCGACGAAGAAACGAGCTGGACTCCTCCGGCCTCGAATTGAGGGAGCCCTTCATGCTGCGCCGTACCCTGTTTGCCGCCCTTGCGTTGTTCGCCGCAGCGCCCGCCCACGCCCAGCCGAGCAAGACGCTGAAAGTCGTCATGCAGTCGGATCTCAAGATCCTCGATCCGATCTGGACGACGGCCTACATCGTCCGCAACCACGGCTACATGATCTACGATACGCTGTTCTCGCTCGACGCCAAGCTCGAGCCGCAGCCCCAGATGGTCGACAGCTGGACGGTCAGCGACGACAAGCTCACCTGGACCTTCAAGCTGCGCGACGGTCTGAAGTGGCATGACGGGCAGCCCGTGACCGCGGCCGACGTCGTCCCCTCGATCAAGCGCTGGACCGAGCGCGACACGCTGGGCGGCCTCTTGGCCAAGCAGACGCAGGAGATGAAGGCGGTCGACGACAAGACCTTCCAGATCGTGTTGAAGGAGCCGTTCGGCATCATGCTGAAGGCGCTCGGCAAGCCCAGCTCGACGCCTCTTCTCATCATGCCGGAGCGTGTCGCCAGGACGCCCTCGAACCAGCAGATCTCCGACTTCACCGGCTCGGGTCCCTTCGTGTTCAAGAAGGACGAATGGAAGCCCGGCGAGAAGGTCGTCTATACGCGCTTCGCCGACTACAAGCCGCGGGCCGAGCCGCCCTCGGGTCTGGCCGGCGGCAAGGTCGCCAAGCTCGACCGGGTCGAATGGGTCTCGATCCCCGATACGCAGACCGCGATCAACGCGCTGCAGCAGGGCGAGATCGACATGATCGAGCAGCCCTCGCACGACCTGCTGCCGGTCATCGAGAAGGACAAGAACGTCGAGATCGTCATCCCCGACCATCTCGGCTCGACCTACATCCTGCGCTTCAACTGGAAGCAGCCGCCGTTCAACGATGTCCGCATCCGCCGCGCCGCCGAAGTCGCCCTGAACCAGAAGGACTTCCTCCAGGGCGTGATCGGCGATCCGCGCTACTACAAGGTCTGCAAGGCCGTCTTCGGCTGCGGTGCGCCGTTCGAGAGCTCGGTCGGCATGGACGGCATCCTGGAGTCGAACTTCGAGGAATCGAAGAAGATGCTGAAGGAGGCCGGCTACGACGGCACGCCGATCGTGCTGCTGCAGTCGACCGACCTCGCCGTCCTCACCAACCTCGCGCCGATCGCCAAGACCCTGCTCGAGCGCGGCGGCTTCAAGGTCGACATGCAGTCGATGGATTGGCAGACGGTGGTGAGCCGCCGCTCCAAGAAGGATCCGATCGCCCAGGGCGGCTGGAACATCTCGATGACCGCCGCCGCGGCCGTCCTGCTGATCGACCCGGTCAACAACCACTATGCCGAGGCGAGCGGCGACCGTGCCCAGTTCGGCTGGCCGCTCGACGAGGAGATCGAGCGGCTTCGCATGGCCTTCACCCGCGAGAGCGATCCCGCCAAGCAGAAGCAGATCGCCGAGCAGGTACAGAAGCGCATGATGGACCAGGGCGTGACGGTCCCGCTCGGCCAGTATCTGCAGCCGATGGCGCGGCGCAAGGGCGTGACGGGCAACATCGAATCGCCCGTCACGGTGTTCTGGAACGTCGAGAAGAAGTAGCGGCCCATTGTCGTCTTGAGCGAAGCGAAAGACCTAGCAGAGCGACTAAAGGACTCCTTGGCTAGCGCCAGATCCTTCGCTGCGCTCAGGATGACAAGAAGGGGAACTGTCGCCGCGGAGCGTCCCCCTACCGGTCCGGCAGCGGGATGAACTCGGAGTCTCCCGCCACCATGGCGAAGCGCTTCTCGCGCCAGTCTTCCTTGGCCTTCTCGATGCGCTCCTTGCTCGAGGAGACGAAATTCCACCAGATGTGGCGCGGGCCGTCGATCGGGGCGCCGCCCAGCAGCATCGCCTTGGCGCCGTCCGTTCCGGCCAGTATCTCGACCGTCTGGCCGGGCGCCAGCACCGCGAGGTCGCCGACGCCGAGCTGGCTCTCGCCCACCACCATCATGCCCTCGGCGACGTAGATCGCGCGCTCCTCGTGATCGGGCGTGACCGCCAGCGAGGCGCCGGCGGTCATCTCCACGCCGACATAGAAGATCGGCGAGAAGTGGGTCGTGGGCGCCGTGCGGCCGGCATAGGTGCCAACGATCAGGCGCAGCGCGACGCCGCCTTCGGTCCAGGCCGGCAGTCGCGCGGCCTCGACATGCTCGAAGGACGGGGCGGTCTCCTCGTGCGTCTTGGGCAGCGCCACCCAGGTCTGGACGCCGTGCATGCGGAAGCCGGTGGCGCGCATCTCGGGCTCGGTGCGCTCGCTGTGGACGATGCCGCTGCCGGCCGTCATCCAGTTCACGTCGCCCGGCCGGATCGCCTGCGAATAACCCAGGCTGTCGCGATGGTAGATGCCGCCGTCGAACAGGTAGGTGACCGTGGCCAGACCGATATGCGGATGCGGCCGGACTTCCATGCCGCCGCCCGGCGGTACGTCCATTGGGCCGAAATGGTCGAGGAAGATGAAGGGACCGACGGTGCGCCGCTTGACGCTCGGCAGGACACGGCGGACCGCGAAACCGCCTCCCAGATCGTGCGCCCGTCCCTGGATCAGAAGCTCGATCGGATCGGCCATTTCTCTCTCCTCCTACGCGTGTGCCTGCCACCTCCTGCGGCGGCGCGGTCATGCAGATGCTCAGTCATGCCGGTTATGCGGAAGGGTCGTGCCGGTCAATCCCCGCAGGCCGACGTCGAGGCGTTCGCGTCGGCCACGATATTTTTTGCGCGTAGAACGCTTATTCGCAATGCAGCAAAAACGGGCGTCTTTCCCCTGTGACCTTTGCCGACCACAAGGATACGCGAGTCTAAAACTCTATCATTTTCAACATGTTAGCCAGTTTTCACGGGTGTTGCATTTTTGCAACTTTTTGTGGACTTGTGGATACTCCGTGGCCAAAGTGACCCTCAAGCGGGGCACGCGGGGGCATCGACTGGGGGAGTCGGTGGATCGTCAGTTGCCTCAACCGTCAATTAGTTGCGTTCAATGGAACGGGAGCGGCCCAACGATGACGTCCAACATGACGCGTCTCCAACGCGCCTATCGCTGGCGAACCATCCGCAGCCTCACGGCAGCGACTCTTGCAGTCTCCTCTCTCTTTTTTGCCGCCGGCGCGATGGCGCAGGTGAAGGCCCCGTCCAAGAACCAGCTCAAGAAGCCCGCGGCGAAGTCGGCTCCGGCCGCCGCCCCCAGCGAAGACGTCCAGTCCTTTTCGATCGCGGCCGACAGCTCCGTCGCCCAGCAGCTCATCCTCCTGCAGGTCGATCCGAATGACGCCCAGGCTGCCGCCGACGCCGTCGGCAAGGCGCTGAGCCAGCCCGAGGTCAAGGCCGCCAGTTCCGGCCGCGCCGTGCTCGCCCCGCAGGCCGCCGGCCAGCCCAAGCGTCTCGTCTCCCTCCAGCTCTATTCGAACAAGTCGTTGGCCGTCGATCTCGCGCGGGGCGCCGATGGCTCGTTCGGATTCAAGCTTGCTCCCGGCGCCACCGAGGACGATGACGAGCGCGTCTCGAGCCTGCCGGGTTCGGCCCCCTCGACCGCCGGCCCCGGTGCCCGCTCCGTGGTTGCCGATTCGGTCAAGACGGTGAAGACCAGCAGCGCCACGCTCGCCAGCACCCTGGCTCCGACCGGCGCCAACCCGGCCGCCCTCAAGGAGCTGACGCAGGCACTCGCCGGCTTCGCACCGGCCGCCGCCAAGATCGACGTCGTGCAGGGCCGCACCGTGGACGGTGCGCCGCGCATCCTCGTGGCCAGCCTGGGCGATGGCGCCGCCAAGCGTTCCTTCTGGTGGTTCGCGCCCCAGAACCAGCCGGAAGGCTGGTTCGACGACGAGGGCCGTCGTCTCGGCGGCACGGCGCTGGCCGACCCGAGGCCGGGCGCCCGCCAGTCGTCACCGTTCGGCACGCGTCGCTACTACGGCCGCAAGAGCGGCGGCGGCTTCCACAACGGCATCGACTACGAAGGCAAGACCGGCGAGCCGATCTATGCGGCGGCCGACGGCGTGATCAACCACCAGGGCTGGTACTTCAACTACGGCCGTACCGTGAAGGTGAGCCACGCCGACAATTTCGAGACGCTCTACGCGCACATGTCCCGGTTCGCCGACGGCATGGGCCCGGGGACGCGCATCCGCAAGGGCGACGTGATCGGCTATGTCGGCTCGACCGGCCGCTCGACCGGCGCCCACCTGCACTTCTCGGTGATCGTGAACGGCCAGTTCGTCGATCCGCAACCCTACATCTCCGACAAGGGCGGCCAGGGCACCCTGGGCGGCGAACAGCTCGTCTCCTATCGGCAGTGGCAGCAGGAGATCAAGCGCGCCTCCGAGCGCAGCCGGGGCAGCAGCGACACCCGCTATCCGGGTCTGCAGGGCGCGGAGCCCTGGTCGTCGAACCCCTTCTCGTCGCGCGCCGCCGACCGCCTGTGAGCCACCGCACCGGCAGTGCACTGCCGTTGCGCGTCTCCGGTTGTTCGCCTACCAATTGCATCATCGATCCTGAACGGTCGCGACAGGCGATCGACGGGAACGCCAGAGGCAAACCACGAGGGATGACATAATGCTCAAGAAAATGATGGCCGGCGTCGTCACCGCCGGTCTGGTCGGTGTCGCCGGTACGGCGCATGCCGGCAAGGATCTCGATGCGGTGAAGGCCCGCGGCCAGCTGGTCTGCGGCATCAACACGGGCGTCGCGGGCTTCGCCCAGCAGGACGACAAGGGCAAGTGGACCGGCCTCGACGTCGACGTCTGCCGCGCCGTCTCGGCCGCGCTCTTCGGCGACTCCGAGAAGGTCAAGTACGTGCCGACGACGGCCCAGCAGCGCTTCACGGCCCTGCAGTCGGGCGAGGTCGACATTCTCTCGCGCAACACGACCTACACGCTGACCCGCGATACCGCGCTCGGCCTCGAGTTCACCGGCATCAACTACTATGACGGCCAGGGCTTCATGGTACCGAAGAAGCTCGGCGTGAAGAGCGCCAAGGAGCTGAACGGCGCCACCGTCTGCGTCCAGCCGGGCACGACGACCGAACTCAACCTCGCCGACTATTTCCGCGCCAACAAGATGACCTTCAAGCCGGTCGTCATCGAGAAGGTCGAGGAAATCCGCGCCGCCTTCTATGCCGGCCGCTGCGACGTCTACACCACCGACGCCTCGGGCCTGTACTCGACCCGCGCCGCGAACACCCCGGCGCCGGCCAAGCCGGAAGACTTCATCATCCTGCCGGAGATCATCTCCAAGGAGCCGCTGGGACCGGCCGTGCGCCAGGGCGACAACCAGTTCGCCGACATCGTGCGCTGGGCCTTCTACGCCATGGTCGAGGCCGAGGAAGCCGGCATCACCTCGAAGAACGTCGACGAGATGCTGAAGAGCGACAATCCCTCGATCAAGCGCATCCTCGGCGTCACGCCCGGCATGGGCAAGGCCCTCGGGGTCGACGAGAAGTGGGTCTACAACATCGTCAAGCAGGTCGGTAATTACGGCGAGAGCTTCGACCGCAACGTTGGCATGGGCTCGCCGCTCAAGATCGAGCGCGGCCTGAACGCGCTGTGGACGAACGGCGGCCTGCAGTACTCCCCGCCGATCCGCTAGCCTTCCTCTCGAACGTCACGACGAACCGCCGCCCTTCAGGGGCGGCGGTTTTTCTTTGGGTAAGTCCCGCTCATTTTGGCCTGCGGCTTGCAAGCCTCGCGGAGAAGGCGGCATGCTGTGTTCAAGGAAAAGGGAGGCTTAATGCGCAAGAAGATCGTGGCGGCAGCTGCCGGTATCATGGCCGCTCTGACCGGCGCCGCCGGGACGGCTCACGCCGGCAAGGACCTGGATGCCGTCAGGGGACGGGGCACGCTGAACTGCGGCGTCGGGATCGGCACGGCAGGCTTCATGCTCGCCGACAGCCAGGGCAAGTGGAAGGGTCTCTCGGTCGACGTCTGCCGCGCCGTCGCGGCCACCATCTTCGGCGATGCGGAGAAGGTCAGGTACGTCCCCCTCACCTCGGCGCAGCGCTTCACCGCGGTGCAGTCGAGCGAAGTCGACATGGTGATGGGGAACGCCACCTATACGCTGACCCGTGACACCGCACTGGGCCTCGATTTCACCGGTATCTACTACTACGACGGCCAGGGCTTCCTGGTGCCGAAGACGCTCGGCGTGAAGAGCGCCAAGGAGCTGAACGGCGCCACCGTGTGCGTGGCCCCCGGCACCACCACGGAACTCAACCTCGCCGACTATTTCCGCGCCAACAAGATGACCTTCAAGCCGGTCGTCATCGAGAAGGTCGACGAGATCCGCGCGGCCTTCTTCTCGGGCCGCTGCGACGTCTACACGACCGATGCCTCGAGCCTCGCCGCCACGCGCGCCGCCAACGTGCCGCCGCCGAAGACGATCGAAGACTATGTCATCCTGCCCGAGATCATCTCCAAGGAGCCGCTGGGACCGGTCGTCCGGCATGGCGACAATCAATTTGCCGACATCGTGCGCTGGGCCTTCTACGCCATGGTCGAGGCCGAGGAGCACGGCATCACCTCGAAGAACGTCGACGAGATGCTGAAGAGCGACAATCCCTCGATCAAGCGCATCCTCGGCGTCACGCCCGGCATGGGCAAGGCCCTCGGGGTCGACGAGAAGTGGGTCTACAACATCGTCAAGCAGGTCGGTAATTACGGCGAGAGCTTCGACCGCAACGTCGGCATGGGCTCGCCGCTCAAGATCCCACGCGGCCTGAACGCGCTGTGGACCCAGGGCGGCCTGCAATACTCGCCGCCCATCCGTTGATGCGGGGGCATCGACATTGGGGATGGTGGGATTTGTCCCGTTGCGCAGGGGCAATTCCCACATACACTGAGGGCAATAGCGGGCATATAACGCCCGAGCGGAAAAACCGCACCAGGCAGGGGGAATAGAGAATGGCGGTCGAGACTCTCGGCGCTACGCCACGACCGAAAGTGGCACCGTGGAACGATCCGGTCATCCGAGGCTGGGTCTTCCAGATCGTCGTCGTCGGTCTCGTCGGGTTCCTTGCCTGGTACCTGGTCAGCAACACGATCGACAATCTGCAGCGCCAGAAGATCGCCAGCGGCTTCCACTACCTCGAGCGCGAGGCCGGCTTCGAGATCGGCGATACGATGATCGAGTATTCGCCCGCCAGCACCTACGCCCGCGCGATCTGGGTCGGCATCCTCAACACGCTGCGGGTCGCCGTTCTCGGCATCCTGCTCAGCACCGTTCTCGGCACTCTGGTCGGCGTCGGCCGGCTTTCTCCCAACTGGCTGCTCAGCCGGATCTGCGCCTGGTACGTCGAGGCCTTCCGCAACGTGCCCCTGCTGCTGTGGCTGTTCCTCTTCTACAAGCTGATCAGCGAGGCCTTTCCCGGCCCGCGCCAGGCGATCTCGATGCTCTGGAACAGCGTGTTCCTGAGCAACCGCGGCGTCTATTTCCCGGTGCCGATGGCCGATCCCATTCACAAGTGGATGGGTCTCGCCTTTCTCGTCGGCATCGCCGGCGCCTGGTTCGTGAACCGCTGGGGCAAGAAGCGCCAGGAAGCCACCGGCCAGCCCTTCCCCGGCATTTCCGCAGGACTCGGCATCGTCATCGGCCTGCCGGCTCTCGTCTGGCTGGCCGGCGGCGCGCCGCACCATATGAGCTGGCCCGAACTGAAGGGCTTCAACTTCTCGGGCGGCACCGTCATCCAGCCGGAGTTCACCGCGCTTCTGGTCGGCCTGGTGCTCTACACCTCGGCCTTCGTGGCCGAGATCGTGCGCTCCGGCATCCTGGCGCTGCACAAGGGCCAGAGCGAGGCGGCGGCGGCGCTCGGCCTGTCGCGCGGCCAGTCGATGCGCCTGGTGCTGCTGCCCCAGGCCCTGCGGGTGATCGTCCCGCCGATGACCAGCCAGTATCTCAACATCACCAAGAACAGCTCGCTGGCGATCGCGATCGGCTACCCCGACCTCGTCGCCTCGATCAACGTGACCATCAACCAGACCGGCCAGGCGATCGAGAACATCCTGATCATCATGGCCGCCTACCTGTCGGTCAGCCTGTCGATCTCGGCGTTCATGAACTGGTACAATAAACGTATCGCCCTGAGGGAGCGCTGAGCATGACCGACGCCATGCCTGTCGGCGACCGCAAGCCGCTCGCCCCTCCCGTCGACGAGACCGGCGTTCTCGGCTGGGCCCGCAAGAACCTGTTCTCCAGCTGGGGCAACGGCATCACCACGGTGGTGCTGATCGCCGCCGTCGTCTGGATCCTCTCCTGGTTCCTCGAATGGGCGCTGTTCACCGCCAACTTCACGGCCTCGACCGGCGCCGAATGCCGCGGCGGCGGCGCCTGCTGGGCGCTGATCCGCGAGAAGTTCCGCTACATCTTCTTCGGCTCGTTCCCGTATGAGCAGCATTGGCGGCCGCTGTTCGCGGTCATCACCATGCTGGCCATGCTGGTGCTGAGCGCCGACCGCCGCATGTGGAACTGGCGCCTGCTGGTGATCTGGGGCGTCGGCTCGTTCGTCACCTTCCTGCTGATGTTCGGCCAGATCCACATTCCGCTCGGCCTCATCCTGTTCGTCGCGCTGCTGGGCGGCGTGGTGGGCCTCGCGCTGCGCAGCGCCCTGGCGGAACCCGCCGAGCGGATGGCCTACTATGCCCTGACCGCCATCGGCGCGGTCGGCCTCGTCCTGCGCATCGTGGGCGTGCTGCCGAGCTGGAGCATCGCCATCGCGCCGCTCAGCTACGTCGAGACCAGCCTGTGGGGCGGCCTGCCGGTGACCTTGATCCTGGCGACCTACGGTCTCGCCTTCGCCTTCCCCTATGGCGTCCTGCTGGCGCTGGGCCGGCGGTCCAACCTGCCTCTCATCAAGGGTCTGTGCGTCGGCTTCATCGAGCTGATCCGCGGCGTGCCGCTGATCAGCCTGCTGATCATGGCCTCGGTCATGCTGCCGCTGTTCCTGCCCTCGGGCACGACCATCGACAAGTTCCTGCGCGCCCAGGTCGCCGTCATCCTGTTCGCCGGCGCCTACATCGCCGAGGTCATCCGCGGCGGCCTGCAGTCGCTGCCCAAGGGCCAGTTCGAGGCCGCCGATGCGATGGGCCTGAACTACCCGCAGAAGACGCTGCTGATCATCCTGCCGCAGGCGCTGCGCGTGGTGATCCCGCCGCTCATCAACACCTTCATCGGCTTCTTCAAGGACACGTCGCTGGTGCTCATCATCGGCATCTTCGACTTCCTGAACACCGCCAACCAGGCGCTGGTCGACCCCAACTGGGCGGGCTTCCCCGGAGAGGTCTATCTGTTCGCCGCCTTCGTCTACTTCATCTTCTGTTTCTCGATGTCGCGGTACAGCAAGTACCTCGAATTCGAACTCAACAAGGGCACGCGCCGCTAGGCGCCGTCAGGGGAGCAAGTCATGACCGCAACCGCCCGCGATCTCTCGAAACTGGAATCGGTGATCCAGCTCAAAGGCGTCAACAAGTGGTACGGACAGTTCCACGTGTTGTCCGACATCAATCTCGACGTGAAGGAAGGCGAGAAGATCGTCATCTGCGGACCGTCGGGATCGGGCAAGTCGACGCTGATCCGCTGCATCAACCGGCTGGAGGAACATCAGCGCGGTGACATCGTGGTCCACGGCGTCACGCTCTCCAACGACGTGAAGAACATCGAGGCGATCCGCCGCGAGGTCGGCATGGTGTTCCAGTCTTTCAACCTGTTCCCGCACCTCACCATCCTCGACAACCTCACCCTGGCGCCGATCTGGGTGAAGAAGATGCCCAAGAAGGAGGCCGAGGAAATCGCCATGAGCCTGCTGACCCGGGTGCGCATTCCCGAGCAGGCGCTGAAGTATCCCGGCCAGCTCTCGGGCGGCCAGCAGCAGCGCGTGGCGATCGCCCGCGCGCTCTGCATGCGTCCCAAGATCATGCTGTTCGACGAGCCGACCTCGGCGCTCGATCCGGAGATGGTGAAGGAAGTGCTCGACGTCATGATCGAGCTGGCGCGCGAGGGCATGACCATGCTCTGCGTCACTCACGAAATGGGCTTCGCACGGGCCGTCGCCGACCGCGTGATTTTCATGGATCGCGGCGAGATCGTCGAGCAGAACGAGCCCGAGGCATTCTTCGCCAATCCCCGGAACGAGCGCACCAAGCTGTTCCTCGGCCAGATCCTGCACAACCACTAGCCAGGTCCGGCGAGAATCCGGACCGGCTCATTGTGGCGAATTGAAGGAAGAAGCCAGAAGGCCGCAACCGCTCCCCGCTGCCCCGAGTTGAATCGGGCACAAAGGAGAGCGCCATGCGAGTCACTGGAATCATCGCGGCCGCCCTGATGGCCGCCACCGTCGCCGGCTGTGCCTCGGAGTCCTATTACGGTCCCAGCAGCAGCTATCCGTATCGTTCCCAAGCCTACGCGCCGGCCTACACGACGACCTACTATTCGTCGCCGGGCTACTACGCGGCGCCGCCCGCCTACCGCACCACGACCTACCAGTACAACTACGCCCAGCCCGCCTACCCGCAGCGCGGCGGGTATGACGGCTACTGGGATTATCAGCGCAATTACCGCGGCATCCACCCCGCTCCGGAGCTCTAGCCCGCCAGCGTCCGCCGGATCACGGCGCAGACCTCGTCGACCGATTCGAGCGGAATGTGCGGGCCCATCGGGAGGCTGAGGACGGTCTCGGCCAGCTTCTCGGCAAGAGGGTAGGTCCCCTTGCCCTGGCCGAGTTCGGCATAGGCTTCCTGAAGATGGGGCGGGATCGGATAGTGGATCAGCGATCCGATGCTTGCCTCGCCGAGCGCCTTCACCAGGTCGGCGCGCCGGTTGGTTCGCACGACGTACAGGTGCCAGACGGGATCGGCCCATTGCGGCACGTTCGGCAAGGCGAGGCTCGTGATGTCGGACAGCCTGTCGTCGTAGCGCGCCGCCACCGTCCTGCGGCGGTCGTTCCACTCGTCGAGCTTCGCGAGCTTCACGCGCAGGAAGGCTGCCTGCAGCTCGTCGAGGCGGGAGTTCACCCCCTTCTCGAGATTCACGTACTTCACGCGGCTGCCGTAGTTGCGCAGCGTGCGCAGACGCTCGGCGAATTTCGGGTCGTCGGTCGTTACCGCGCCGCCATCGCCGAAGGCGCCGATGTTCTTGCTGGGAAAGAAGCTGTGCGCGCCGGCATCGCCGAGCGAGCCGGTCCGCCGGCCGCGTACCCTGGCGCCCTGCGCCTGGGCCACGTCCTCGACCACCTTCAGCCCGTGCTTGGCGGCGAGCGCCATGATCGCATCCATGTCGGCCGGCTGGCCGTAGAGATGGACGGGCATGATCGCGCGCGTGCGTGGCGTGAGCGACGCGGCGATGCGATCGGGATCGATGTTCGGGCCGCCGGGAGTCGGTTCGACCGGCACCACCTTGGCGCCGACCGCCGTCACCGCGAGCCAGGTGGCGATATAGGTGTTCGACGGCACGATGACTTCATCGCCGGCGCCGATGTCCCAGGCCCGAAGCGCCAGTTCGAGTGCTTCAAGCCCGTTGCCCAGTCCGACGCAATGCTTCGTGCCGCAGAAGGCGGCGTACTCGGCCTCGAAGGCCTCGACCTCCTTGCCGAGCACGAACCAGCCGGACTCCATCACGCGCGCATAGGCGGCATCGAGCTCGGTCTTCAGCTCGGTGTAGACGGACTTCATGTCGAGGAAGGGGATCATGCGCGGCTCGCCGCTTCGGCTTCGCGCTTGAAGGCCTCGTAGTCGCGCAGATACTCGCTCTCGTCGTACAGGGTCGAGGCGATGACCAGGATGACGGTCTGCGGCGCGAAGTTGTCCAGCTCGTGCCAGACCATCGGCCCGATATGCAGCGCCCGTCCGGGATCGTCGAGGACCACCGTCTCCTTCACCTTGCCGTCATCGAGATGGAGCTGGCAGGACCCGTTCATCACCAGGGTGACGAGGTGCGACTCGCGATGGCCATGCCGGCCGCGCCACTGGTCGGGCGCGATGTCGTGCAGCCAGAAGAGGCGCCGAACCGTGAAGCCCAATTCCTGATCGAACTCCAGAAAGTTGATCTTGCCGCGAACGTCGCCCCTTCCGGGGACGGAAAGCCAGCGGCAATGGGAAACCTTGAGTTGAGGAAGAGACATGTCGGGCATGGCAGAGCCTGTCTTATCGTTTTGTCGTTTGTAGCCTTCGCCATTGCATGTAGACGACGCCACTCAAGGCGACGAGCCCACCGGCGATCTGGTAGGCATTGGGAATGAAGCCATAGGTCATTGACCACAATACGGCGAAGAACGGCACGAGATTGACCCAGAGGGACGCAATTGCAACCCCCAGCCGGCTCGCGCCGACATTCCAGAGATAGGCGCCCACACCGCTCGAGAAGACGGCCACGAGCAGGAGCTGGCTCCAGACCCAGCCGTCGGTCACCGTGAAGGGCGAGTTGGCCCAGCCCAGACCGATCAACACCAGGGTTAGGGCCACCATCCAGCCCAGGGCGGACAGCGAGGCGACATAGGCGCGGTGGAGCTGGCTCGCCCGGTCGAACCAGGCCTGCGCCTTCAGGCTGTAGAGCGTCCAGAGCGCGTTGGAGAGCAGCACGATGATCTCGCCGCCGCCCAGGGTCAGCGCGCCCCGACCGAACAGGCTCCCGGCGGCCAGGATGGCGCCGCCCGTCAGGGTCAGCGCCAGCGCCACGCCGAACCCCGGATCGAATCGCGCCCCCGTCACCAGGCGTACGGTGACCGCGGCGACCAGCGGCCCTGCCACCTGGACGGCGGCCGCCGAGATCGGATTGCTGAACCGGATGCCCACCAGGAAGATCGTGAAGAACCCGCTCATCATCAGGCCGATCAGCAGGAAGCGCTTGAGGCCGATCTCGATCCGCAGGTTCCGGACGCCCTCCGCCAGCACCAGCAGCACCCCCAGCGTCGCCACCGCCGCCAGGGTGCGGATGGTCAGCATGGGCACCACATCGAAGTGCTGGAGCATGACCTTGGAGACGGGCACGTTGGCGCCCCAGCTCACGCCCACGAAAAGCATCGCCGCGAAGGCGCCCAGCATGTGGTGCCGGTCGCGTCCCGGTGTCGGTCCCTTCGTCATCGCCGCGCCGCCCGAGTCTGGCGGATCTGGAGCTGCGCGATGCCGGCCAGCACGATGAAGCCGCCCGCGACCTGCAGCCAGCTCGGCTCGCGTCCCATCAGGGCGGCAAGACCGATCGCGAAGACAGGCGCCGAATTGGCGAACAAAGAGGCCACCGGAACGCCGACCAGCGACACGCCGGTATTCCACAGCAGGACCGCCACCGCGACGCCCAGGACGCCGATCCACGCGACCATGCCCCACTCGACGGGCGTCGGAGGACGCGTCGGCCAGACGAGGCCGCCCAGCGCCCAGACGACGGCGCAGACCACGCCCAGCAGCACGCTGGCCACCGTCGAGGTCAGGGCCGACAGGGCGATCTGGCCGCGATCGGCCAGCCATTGCTGGGCGCGGATCGAGTACCAGCTCCAGCAGAGCTGGGCGATCACCAGCAGCCCCTCGCCGCCTTCCAGACCAAAGGAGCCCGCCGCACGGCCGGGCGTGCCAAGAACGACGACGATGCCGCCGGCCACCACCAGCAGCAGCGTGACCCCGAAGCCGGGCGGCGTGGTCGAGCCCAGCATCGCGCGCGCCAGCAACGTCGCCCAGATCGGACCGCACATCAGCACGATTGCCGAGGTCGCGGGATGGGCGTGTGCCACGCCGAACGTGTAGAGCACCGAGAAGGCCGTCATCGCGGTCCCGAGTTTCAGCAGGCGGCCCCAGTCGAGCGGTCGCGGCGCTGCCGCCGGCTTATCGCTCAGCAGCACGGCCAGCCAGAGAACGGGCAGCCCCAGGATGTAGCGCGACCAGGACAGCAGCCAGTTGTCGTAATGCTCGGCCAGCGCCGCCAGGACCGGAATCATCGATCCCCAGATCAACGCGGCCAGCAGCAGGACCAGGCTCGCGCGCCGCAGCGCACCGACGGAGGGCGGCATCGAGCGTGCCGCTCAGCCCGTGGCGCGACGGCGGACCGCCTCGTAGCCGACGCGGCAATCCTTGTAGACGTCGGGCTTCTCGGTCGAGACGCGCGCCTCGACGACCTGGGGCTGGGCCAGGCACAGGTCGAGAATGCCCTCGACCAGAGTCTCCTGCAGGTTGAAGTGGCGGCTCGCCGCGAGCCCGGCGATGCCGTCATGGATCAGGTCGTAGTTCAACACGTTGGCGATGCTGTCGTCGTGCGCGCGGTCGGGGGTCGCCAGCAGCAGCTCGACGTTGATGACCACCGCCTGCGGCTTGGCCAGTTCGAAGTCGTAGATGCCGATCGACACCGGCAGGCGCATGTCGCGGATGAAAATGCGACGCTCGGAGGTGACCATGGTCATTTCTTCTTCTTCAGGTCGAAGGCGATGTCGCGCGGCCGGCCGGTCAGGTGCTCGCCGCTGTCGACGAGCAGCGTATCGCCGGTATAGCTCGGCGTGGCCACGATGAAGCGGAGCGCGCGGACGAGATCGTCGACCGTCACGCCGACGCCGAGCGGATTGGCGGCATGCTGCTCGGCGAAGCGCGCATCCGTCTGGCTGCCGCTGCGCAGGGTCAGGCCCGGCGCGATGCCCGCCACCCGCAGGCGCGGCGCGAAGGATTGCGCCAGCAGGGTCGTCAGCCCCTGGAGGCCGACCTTGGAGAGCGTGTAGGTGAGGAAGTCGGGATTGAGGTTGTAGAGCTTCTGGTCGAGCACGTTGACGACCAGGCCCGTCTCGTCCGCCGGCAGCTGCCGCGCCAGCGCCTGCGCGAGCAGCAGCGGCGCCCGCAGGTTGATCGCCATGTGCAGGTCGAAATCGGCGGCGGTCGCGGTCGGCGCGCGGTCGAGCTTGAACAGCGAGGCGCTGTTGACCAGGCAGGTGAGCCGCACGCCGGGCGCCCGGCACTTGGCCACCAGCCCCTCGGCCTGCCGCGCCGAGGCGAGATCGGCACGAACCGCCATGGCTTTGCCGCCCGCCTCGCGGATCGTCGCGACGGTCTCCTTCGCCCCGGCTGCCGATTCCCGGTAATGCACGAAGACGAAGAATCCGTCGGCCGCCAGCGCGAGCGCCAGGGCACGGCCGATTCGCAGTCCCGCCCCCGTGACCAACGCGCCTTTCATGATGCGACACCCGCCCTTGGTGACTGAAAGAGGCGGCGGTTCTAGCATGCGACCATGAATTCGTCCCCGTTCGAAACCGTCGACTGCGTTGTCATTGGCGCAGGTGTTGTCGGCCTTGCCGTCGCCCGTGCCCTGGCCCTTGCCGGCCGCGAGGTCATCGTCGTGGAGGCGGCCGACGCCATCGGCACCGAAACCAGCTCGCGCAACTCCGAGGTCATCCACGCCGGGATCTACTATCCCAAGGGCAGTCTGATGGCGCGGGCCTGCGTCGCCGGCCGGCGCATGCTCTATGCCTATTGCAAGGACCACGGCGTGCCGCATCTCAATTGCGGCAAGTTGATCGTGGCAACCAACGCGGCCGAGAGCGAGAAGCTCGCCGAGATCAAGGGCCGTGCGGAAGCCAACGGCGTCGAGGGCATGCGCTTCCTCAGCGCCGCCGAGGCGATGGCGATGGAGCCGAACCTCCAGTGCACGGCCGCCCTGTTCTCGCCCAGCACCGGCATCGTCGACAGCCATTCCTACATGCTGGCGCTGCAGGGCGACGCCGAGGCGCACGGGGCGATGTTCGCCTTCAACAGTCCGGTGAAGGCGGGCCGCGTCGTCGAGGGCGGCGTGGAAATCGAAGTCGGTGGAACCCAGCCGATGAACCTGCGTTGCAAGCTGCTGATCAATTCGGCGGGCCTTCATGCGCCGACGCTTGCGAAAAAAATCGTTGGCATGCCATCCGCGCATATTCCGACCGCGTACTACGCCAAAGGAAACTACTTCACCTTGACCGGCCGCTCCCCCTTCTCCCGCCTCATCTACCCCGTCCCGGTGCCGGGCGGCCTGGGCGTGCACATCACCGTGGACATGGGCGGCCAGGCGAAGTTCGGGCCCGACGTCGAATGGATCGACGGCATCGAGTACACGGTCGACCCGCATCGCGCCGACAAGTTCTACGCTGCCGTGCGCAAGTACTGGCCCGGCATCAAGGACGGTTCGCTGCAGCCCGGCTATGCCGGCATCCGGCCGAAGATCGTGCCGCAGGGTGCGCCGGCACAGGACTTCACCATCACGGGGCCTGCCGATCATGGCGTGCCCGGCCTCATCCACCTGTTCGGCATCGAATCGCCCGGCCTCACCGCCTCGCTGGCGCTCGCCGAACAGGTGCGCGACCTCGCCGCCTCTGCATGACGCTGGCACGCCGAGGCCTCCTCGCCAGCGTTCTCGGCCTGCTCGGCGGCTGCTCTCCCGCGGCGCTCCTGAACACGACCGTCGCGCGCTCGGGCTACAAGCTCGACGCCGACATTCCCTACGGCAGCCTTCCCCGCCAGAAGCTCGACGTCTACACGCCGGAGCAGCCGCGGGCCGACGGCAAGGCGGTGATCTTCTTCTACGGCGGCTCTTGGGATTCCGGCGCCAAGGGCGACTATCTCTTCGTCGGCCAGGCGCTGGCCGCGCGCGGCATCACCACCATCATTCCCGACTACCGCGTCTATCCGGAGGTTCGCTATCCCGCCTTCCTCGACGATGGCGCGGCGGCGACGGCTTGGGCGGCCAACAAGGTCGGCACCGAGAAGCTGTTCGTCGCGGGGCACTCGGCGGGCGCCTATATCGCGATCATGATGGTGGCCAACACCCCCTATCTCGCCGCCGCCGGCGTCGACCGCATGAAGCTGCCGGGCGGGATCGGCATCGCCGGCCCCTACGATTTCCTGCCCCTCACCTCCCGCCGGCTGCGGGAGATCTTCGGCGGCGATCGCCGCGAGACGCAGCCGATCGAATATGCCCGCGCGCCGCTGCCGCCGCTCCTGTTGCTGCACGGCACCGCCGACACGACGGTGAAGCCCTTCAACAGCGAACGTCTGGCCGCAGCCTGGCGCAAGGCGGGCGGCACGGCCGAGCTGAAGCTCTATCCCGAGGTCGACCATATCGACATCGTCGGCTCCTTCTCGGAGCTGCTGCGCAAGCGTGCGCCCTCCCTGGACGACACGATCTCCTTCATCGACCGCACCTGATCCGCATCGCGGACGGCATGTCCACTGTGCGATCCGTGGACTGGCCGCGGCCGTTCCGGTTCGCTAATGCTTGGGAAATCACCCAAGGGGGAACGGCAAGATGATCAAGACGCGCTTCACCGAGATGTTCGGCATCAAGCACCCGATCGTGCAGGGCGGCATGCAGTGGGTCGGCCGCGCCGAACTCGCCTCGGCCGTGTCGAACGCGGGCGCGCTCGGCATCCTCACCGGCCTCACCCAGCCGACGCCCGAGGATCTGCGCAAGGAGATCAAGCGCTGCCGCGAGATGACGGACCAGCCGTTCGGCGTGAACCTCACCATCCTGCCGACGCTCGTGCCGCGTCCCTACGGCGAGTACATCGACGCCATCATCGATTCGGGCGTCAAGATCGTCGAGACCGCCGGCAACAATCCCAAGCCCTTCCTGCCCAAGCTCAAGGAAGCGGGCGTGAAGGTGATCCACAAGTGCACCGCGGTCCGCCACGGCCTCTCGGCCGAAAAGGCCGGCGTCGATGCGATCTCGATGGACGGCTTCGAATGCGCCGGCCACCCGGGCGAGGACGATGTGCCGAACCTCGTGCTGCTGCCGGCGGCCGCCAACGTCATCAAGATCCCGATGATCGCCTCGGGCGGCTTCGCCGACGCGCGCGGCCTCGTGGCGGCGCTGGCGCTGGGCTGCGAGGGCGTCAACATGGGCACCCGCTTCATGGCCACCAAGGAAGCGCCGATCCACCAGAACGTGAAGGAGAAGATCGTCTCCTCCGACGAGCGCAGCACCGCACTGATCCTGCGCACCATGCGCAACACCAGCCGCGTCTACGGCAACAGCATCGCCAAGAAGACCATCGAGATGGAAGGCGAGGGCAAGACCATCCAGGAGATCGGCCCGATCGTCGCCGGCGCCAAGGGCAAGGTCGTCTACGAAACCGGCGACATGGAGCACGGCATCTGGTCGGCCGGCACCTGCATGGGCCTGATCAACGACATCCCGTCCTGCAAGGAGCTGGTCGAGCGCATCGTCCGCGAAGCCGAGGAGATGATCCGCGGCCGCCTCGCCAAGTCGCTCGCGGCCTGAAGTCATTTCGAGCAGAAATCGAATCTGCGTCGAATTTCCCGATAACCTCATCCTGAGGAGGCTGCGCAGCAGCCGTCTCGAAGGATGGGCTACACGCACACCGTCCGTTGCCCATCCTTCGAGACGCCGCGCTATGCGCGGCTCCTCAGGATGAGGCGGTGTGGTTAACCTGAGACGAAAACTCTAACGCGGTCGCGCGCGGTAGCGCTTCCAGCTTCGCCACAAGAGACCGCCGAGCGGCGGCAGGAAGCACAGACCGGCGACGATCATGGCCATCGCCACGACGACGCACCCCCAGCCCCGCCGAAGGCCCACGACGCAGTCCCAGTCGAGGGACATGAAGAAGAGCGCGGCCGGAAAGACCGGATTGAGGACGGTGGCGACCGGCCAGAGCTGCCACACCGGCGCCTCGACGCCGGGTTTCCATTGGCACACCAGCGAACTCACGACCGCGCCGGCCAGCATGCCGACGCCCCCGATCAGCATGGCTTCGCCCGCCAGAAAGGCGCCCGCCCCCGCGCCCACGAGAAGGGCGGTGACGAGGTGACCCATGACGAAGGGGGTGATGCGCAGCACGATCCCGCTTCTATGCCTGAACTCGGCCTCTCAGACGAGATTGATGCGGCAGCCGCAGACCTCGACCTGAGCGGGACCCATCTTGCGGCCGTGCTTCTCGGCGGCGGCCAGCACTCGGTCGCGATCGACGACGGTCACGTCGTAGGCCGAGACGCCGGGGCCACGCCCGTCGACGATCGGCACGAAGCGGATCTGCGATCCGTCGAGCCGGATGATGTTGTCGACCGCCGGCCGGTCGAGGATGCGCGACCAGGAGGCGGCGGCGCCGTCGGGATCGTCATGCTGGATCTCCACGCCGGCCAGACCGTTGGTGACGTCCGAGCGGGCATGTTTCGTCCAGTCCTTCTCGGCGGGCGGCCACCACAAGGCCGGATCGATCCCCGGCGGCGCGAAAGTCGTGTCGAGCGACAGCAGCACGCCGTTCGTGTCCGAGGGATGGAAGTGGGTGTACTGGTACTCGGGCAGGTCCTTCTCGGCCACGGCACGCACGCCGAGCGCGGTGACGCGCTGGCGCTCGGCCACCGCATCGGGCACCTGCAGGATCACCATGTAGCCGCCGTCGCCGTGGCGGCGCTCGATGTAGCGGCCGGCCGACGTGCCGTCCCTGAACGGCGACACGATCTCGAGAAAGTCGTTGCCGGTCGGGCAGACGACGTTGGCCAGGCCCCACTTGGCGACGCCGGGATCGCGATAGGCGACCTCGAGGCCGAGAATGTCGCACAGCTCCTCGGTGGAGCTTTCGAGGTCTTTGCAGACGAAGACGCATTGCCTCAATTTCATCGCTTCGCTCCCATTCCTTCGTTGTGTGGTCTATCGTAACGCCATGCGGACCGTATGGACCATGGGCTTCGTGTCGGCGGCCGCGCTCTCGTTCTGCTTCCCGGATTTCGTCGTCTTCCGCTTCACGCAGGCGGCGATCTGGTCGATCGCGCTGATGGGTCTCGTGATCCTGTGCGGCGTGAGCGGACAGTTCTCGCTGGCCCAGGCGGCGCTGTTCGGCATCGGCGGCTATGGTGCGGCGATGCTGGCGGCCCACACGCCGCTCTCGCCCTATGCCGGGCTCGCCCTCGCCCCGCTGCTGGGCTTCGCCGCGGGCTATGGCATCGGCCGGGTCGCCGGTTCCCATACACTCTGGACTCAGGCCCTCGTCACCTACGCCGTGGTCATCGCCTTTCCGCAACTGCTGCGCTGGCGGCCGATCGAGCAGTGGACCGGCGGCGTGCAGGGCCTCTATCTCGACTTCCCGACGCCACCGATCGGGCTGCTCAGCAACGATCGCTGGGCCTTCCTGATGGCGCTCACGCTCCTGGCCGCCGCCATGTGGCTGGCGCACAATCTGATCCACAGCCGCGCCGGCCGCGCGCTGAAGGCGGCGCGCGATCACGATTTCGCAGCGACTGCCCAGGGCATCCGGGTGCCGCAGGCGCGCGCCGCCGCCTCCGGGATCGCCGGAGCCTATCTCGCCGTCGCCGGCTGCCTGTCGGCCTGGCAGTTCGGATTCGTGGGACCGGGCAGCTACAATTTCGCGCTGTCGGTCCAGATGCTGTTCGGGCTGGTGATCGGCGGCATGCACTCGGCCGGCGGCGCGATCCTGGGCGGGCTCTTCCTGCAGTTCTCCCCCGACGTGACGGCGGGGCTGGGCAAAGGCTATTCCGCCCTGCTCTACGGCGTGCTGCTGATCGCCGCCATGGTGGCGATGCCCCAAGGCATCGCGGGCGGCGTGGCGGGCACGCTGGCCCGCCTCGCCACCCGGCTGAAGCTCAGACGCCCTTGAAGTCTAGAGGCCCTTGAAGTTCGGGGCGCGCTTCTCGACGAAGGCGCGGGCGGCTTCCTTGTGATCTTCCGTCTCGCCGGTGCGGATCATGCGCGCGGCCTCGCTGTCGAGCGCCTCGGAAAGGGTGCCCTCTTCCGCGACCTTCATGTTCTTCTTGGCGTGCCACCAGGCAACGCGCGGGCCGGCGGCCAGCTTCTTGGCGAAGGCCATCGTCTCGGCATCGAGATTGGCATCGTCGACGATGCGGGTGGCGAGGCCGAGCTTCTCGATCTGCTCGGCGTTCAGGATCTCGGCCGTGAAGTAGAGCTCGCGCGCCTTCGACGTGCCGACCAGCTTGTGCAGGAAATAGTGCGAGCCGAAATCGCCCGAGAAGCCCACCTTGGCGAAGGCGGTCGTCATGCGCGCGCTCTTGCCGGCGAAGCGCATGTCGGCGGCGAGCGCCAGCGACAGGCCGGCGCCGGCCGCGACGCCGTTCACCATGGCGATCGTCGGCTTGCCCATCTCGTGCAGCAGCTCGGAGACCTTCATGCGCTCGCGGATGTCGTGGACCTTGTCCTCGTAGGTCTTGTCCTGGTCGCGGCCCGCCGCCATCGACTTCACGTCGCCGCCGGCACAAAAGGCCTTGTCGCCCGCGCCGCGCACCACGACGCAGCCGATGGCGCGATTGCCCGCCGCTTCCTCGAGCGAGTCGGAAAGCGCCTGCATCATGTCGCGGCTCAGCGCGTTCATGGCCTCGGGACGGTTGAGCACGATCTTCATGACGCCGTCTTCGACGGTCTTGATCAGGTGGGACATAGACTTCCTCCGGGATTGCGGTTGGCGGGTGTTGCGGCGAATGTTTCCCAAACCAATGAGTCGCGCAACGACATTCCGTCTTGCTGGGCGGAACCAACCCGGGAGGGAGTCTGACCATGGCCTACGAGACCCTGCTGACCGAGCTGAACGGCGGCGTGATGACCGTGACGCTCAACCGGCCCGACAAGCTCAACGCCTTCTCGACCACGATGAGCCGCGAGCTGATCGACTTCTTCCAGCGCGTGAACGCGATGGACGAGGTGCGCGCCATCGTCGTCACCGGCGCCGGCCGCGCCTTCTGCGCCGGCGCGGACATCTCCGGCGGCACCGCCGCCTTCCAGGTGTGGAACGACGGCAGCAAACCCGAGAAGCGCGAGGCCGGCGACTCGATCACGCTCGCGATCTTCAACTGCCTCAAGCCCATCGTGGCGGCGATCAACGGCGCCGCCGTCGGGGTCGGCATCACCATGTGCCTGCCGATGGACATCCGCATGATGTCGAGCACCGCGCGCATCGGCTTCGTCTTCAACAAGCGCGGCATGGCCATGGAGGCCGGGAGCTGCTGGTTCCTGCCGCGCCTGGTGGGCATGCAGCAGGCGCAGGAATGGGTCATGACCGCCGAGCTGTTCGGCGCGGACGAGGCGCTGAAGGGCGGCCTCGTCCGGTCCGTCCATGCGCCGGAGGAATTGCTGCCGGCGGCGCAGGCGCTGGCCGCGAAGTTCGCCGCCTCGACCTCCTCTGCCGTGGCGGCGGCGGTCAACCGGCGGCTGATGTGGAGCATGTGGGGCGCGCAGGATCCGCTCGACGCCGTGACGCTCGACCTGCAATGCGTCGGCCATCTCGCGGCCGGCGCCGATGCGCAGGAAGGCATCAAGTCGTTCTTCGAGAAGCGGGCGCCCGCCTTTCCCCTCAAGCCCTCCAGGGACATGCCGCCCTTCGGGCCGTGGGCTCAGCCCGCGGGCGGCAGGAGGTAGACGCCGGGCTCGGCCGACAGGTTCTGCTTGATGCGACGGCTGACCTCGTCGGCCAGGATCTCGGATTTGCCGGCCTCGAGAGCCTCGAGCACCTGCCGCGCCACATCCTCGGGCTTCGACTTCGGCGCCGCGACCTCGCGCACCATGTCGGTGTCCATGTAGCCGACATGCAGGGCGAGAACCTGCGTGCCCTGCCCGCGCAGCTCGTTGCGCAACCCGTTGCTGAACGCCCAGGCCGCCGCCTTGGAGGCAGAGTAGGTCGAGGAAGACGGGAACGCGACCCAGCTCAGCGCCGACAGCACGTTCACGATCGCGCCGCCGCCATTGCGGCCCAGGATCGGTGCGAAGGCGCGACTGACGAGCACCGGCCCGAAGAAGTTGGTCTCGAGTTCGGCGCGCACCGCCTCGACACCCGTCTCCCCGAGAAAACCCGAGCCGCGTATGATGCCGGCATTGTTGATCACGAGGGTGACGTCGCCGAGATCGCGCGCCGCGGCGGCCACCTCTCCCGCATTCGTCACATCGAGCCGGACCGGCTCGACGCCCGGCTGCTTGACCGAGGCGGGATCGCGGGCGGCCGCATAGACCTTGCGGGCGCCGCCGGCGAGAAGCGCCTGGGTGAAGGCGAGCCCCAGGCCGCGATTGGCGCCGGTCACGAGGGCAACTGAGTCCTTGATCTGCACGATACGTCTCCGATGGGTCAAGATGACCGGTCGTCTTGATATGGAGGCGACGAGATGGTTCTTCGAGAGAGTTTTCCTGCGTCAGATCAGAATTTTGTTGAAGGCGACCGACATGAAGGCGTCGAGCGGCGCTGCGCTCTTGTCGACCCGCGACCGCAGGACCGCGCCTTCCCAGGCGTTGAGCAGGAACGCCGCCAGCGTGGCGGCAGGGACATCCCGGCTGACATCGCCCGCCTGCTGGGCCTCCGCCACGACCTGCGCAATGTCCTTGGTCCACTCGGTCATTGCGCCGGCGACGGCGCCCCGGATGCCGGGACTCTGGCTCGAAAGCTCGGCGCTGAAATTGCCGAGCAGGCATCCCCGGCTGAATCCGGTCGCCGGTCCGAGCTGGTTGAGGGACCTGAAATAGGCTTTCAGCCGGGCGAGCGGTGCGCCCGCTCCCCCGACCAAGGCCTGCCGCCGCTCGGCGCCCTTGGCGACGTAGCGCTCGACCACCTCGATACCGATCGCGTCCTTGCTCTCGAAGTGATTGTAGAAAGATCCCTTGGGAACCTTGGCGGCATCGGTGATGTCCTGAACACCGGTGGCATTGAAGCCGTGCTTGTGCAGGGCCTCGAGCGCCGAGGTCAGCAGCCGTTCCCGGACGTTGGTCTTTTGTGCCATGTCTTTCGATATGACCGGTCGCCTTGCCATTTCAAGAGCGGTGAGGCGCAGACGGTCTTTTGCGATCGACGACCGCAGATCGTAAGGTCCCGCCGGGCGAGCTGAACCGAGGAGAGACATGCGGGCGATGATCTGCCGCCAGTGGGGCGGGCCTGAGGATTTGCGACTGGAAGAGGTCGAATCGGCACCGCTGAAGGCCGGTCAGGTGCGCATCCGGATTCGCGCGGCCGGCGTCAGCTTCGCCACGACTCTGGTCATCGCGGGCAAGTACCAGCGGCGGCCGCCCTTCCCCTTCGCGCCCGGCACCGAGGCGTCGGGTGTGGTCACGGAAGTCGACCCCGCCTGCACACGGGTCAAGGTGGGCGACGAGGTCGTGGCCGTGCTCGACTGGGGCGGGCTTGCCGAGGAAGTCGTGGCCCATGAGGTCAACGTCTTTCCGAAGCCCAGCACCGTGGGCTTCGTCGAGGCGATCCAGCTCGCCATCTCCTATCCGACGTCGGCCGGCGCCCTGACCTGGCCCGAGGCGCTCGACGTGCAACGCGGCCACACGCTGCTGGTCCACGCGGCGGCGGGCGGCGTCGGCATGGCCGCGGTCGAGATCGGCAAGATCCTGGGCGCGACGGTGATCGCCACCGCGGGCGGCCCGCGCAAGACGGCGTTCGCCAAGGCCCATGGCGCCGACCACGTGATCGACTACAACGCGACCGACTTCCGCGAAGAGGTTCTGAAGATCACCGGCGGACGTGGCGTCGACCGGGTCTACGATCCGGTGGGCGGCGACGTCTTCACGCAATCGCTGCGCTGCATGGCCGTGGGCGGCCGCATCTGTCCCATCGGCTTCGCCAGCGGCACGATCCCGCAAGTGCCGGCCAACATCCTGCTGGTGAAGACCCTGGCCGTCATGGGCTTCAACTACGGCTACTATGTCGGCTGGAGCCCGCACGATGCACGCTTCAAGGAGGCGCCGCGCACCTTCGCGCTGGCGGAGCGAATTCACGGCTGGTGCGAACAGGGGCTTTGCCGGCCGCATGTCGACCGGACCTTCGCCCTTCCCGACGCCCCGCAGGCGATGCGCGCGCTCCTCGAGCGCAGCGTCACCGGCCGCGTGGCCATCGTGATGGGCTGACGGTTACTTCTTCGTCAGCTTGCCTTCGAAGACGCAATAGCCGTCGAGCTTGATCTTGGAATCGCCGTCCTTGATCTGGCCGATGACGTCCATCAGGCCGCCACCGCCGACCATGGCCGCGGTCTTGATGGCGCCGTTCTTGCCAAGAGTCGTCTCGAACGTGCGCTCCGGCCGACCGTCCTGCTGGAACCGCCCCTTCACGATGTCACCGTCGACCGTGAGGTCGATGACCATCTTGTAGGTCGGGCATTTGCCGCTGCCCGGGACGTTCGTGCCGTAGCCGGTCCAGGTGTAGGCGACCGGCTCCGCCTGCGCCGCCCCGGCGGCGAGCATGAGGGCCACGGTCGTTGCGGCAAGGATCCTGGTCATTCTCTCTGGCTCCAATCGGGGGCGTTTTCCGAACGTCTAGTTTAGCCAAACTGGTCGGAAAAATCGCCCTTTTGAGGGCGCCACGGTTTCAGTCCCCGTGCAGCGCTAGCGGCCGGCGAAGTGCGGCTCGCGCTTCTCCAGGAACGCCTTGATGCCCTCCTTCATGTCGTCGGTCTGCATCAGCGGCAGGAGCTGCAGGAAGACGTGATGGACATGCTCGTTGAACGGTTCGTTCCACGCCATGCGCATCATTCGCTTCGCCGCCTGGATGGCGAGCGGTGCATTGGCGGCGATCTCCAGCGCCAGCTCGCGGGCAGCCCCCATGACATCGGCGTCCGGCACGACCTTGTTCACCAGGCCGATCTCCAGCGATTGCGCGGCGGTCAGGGTCCGGCCGGTGAAGATCAGCTCGGCCGCCTTTGCCCATCCCAGCATGCGCGGCAGGTACCAGGTGCCGCCGGACTCGGGCAGCACGCCGCGCTTGGCATAGGAGGCGGCGAGCTTGGCCGACTGCGCCATCACCCTGATGTCGGCGCCCAGCGCCAGGTCGAGGCCGTAACCGGCCGCAGACCCGTTGAGGGCGCAGATCACCGGCTTGTCCATCGCATGCAGGACCGGCGGCGGCGTGTTGCGCAGGTCGATGTTGGTCGGCGTGGCGCCCGAGCCGACGCTCAGATTGTCGGTGCCCTTGTTCTGCGCCTCGAGGTTCAGCCCAGCGCAGAACGCGCGGCCCGTGCCCGTCAGGATCACCACGCGCACGGCGCGGTCCTCGTTCGCCTTCACCAGCGCATCGGTGAGCTGCTTCAGCATCGGGCCGGAGATCGTGTTCATGCGCTGCGGCGCGTTGAGCGTGATCGAAGCGATCGCGCCGTCGACGGCGTAGAGCAGCTCCTCCGGCATGACCGAAGCTGTGGGTGCGGCCGCAAATTGGCTCATGTTTCCTCCTTCTGGCGATTGCCGTTATGGTGGCGCAGGAGATCAGAACACGCCATGCAAAACCGTTTCATCGACCTTTACAGCGACACCAAGACCAAGCCCTCCCCCGGCATGCGGAAGGCGATGGCCGACGCCGAGGTCGGCGACGAGCAGAAGATGGAAGACCCCACCGTCAACCGCCTGCGCGACCGCGTGTGCGAACTCCTCGGCAAGGAAGACGCGGTGTTCCTGCCGAGCGGCACGATGGGCAACCAAATTGCCATCCGCGTCCATTGCCGGCTGGGCGACGAGGTGATCGCCGACCGCACCGCCCACATCATCAATGCGGAAACGGGCGGCACCGCCGCCAATGCCGGCGTCATGATCCGCATGCTCGACGGCCCCCAGGGAGTCTTCACCGGCGAGCAGGTCAAGGAAGCCATCCGCGATCCCAACAGCCGCAACGCGCCGCGCTCGCGTCTCGTGTCGATCGAGAACACCTCGAACGGCGGCTGCGGCACCGTGTGGCCGCTCGCCACCATGCAGGGCGTGACCAAGGTCGCGCGCGAGGCCGGCCTCAGCCTGCACATGGACGGCGCGCGCCTCTGCAACGCGGTCGTCAAATCGGGAACGAAGGCCAGCGACTACGCCGCCTGCGTCGACTCGCTGTGGCTCGACTACACCAAGGGCCTGGGCGCGCCGGTCGGCGCCAGCCTGGCGGGCTCGAAGGAATTCATCCACGAGGCGTGGCGCCAGAAGCAGATGCTGGGCGGCTCGATGCGCCAGTCCGGCATCATCGCCGCTGCCGCGCTCTATGCCCTCGAACACAACTGGGACCGCCTCGCCGAGGACCACGACAATGCCCGCCATCTCTCGGAGGGCATCGCCAACATCAAGGGCCTGAAGATCGACGTGCCGCGTATGGAAACCAACCTGGTCTTCTTCGAGGTCACCAAGCCCGGCTGGACGCCGGCCCGGCTGGTCGAGGCCTGCAAGGAGCGCGGCGTCGGCATGGGCACCGCCGCCGGCAACCGCATCCGCGCCGTCACCCATCTCGACGTCAACAAGGCCGACATCGACAGCGCCCTCAAGGTGATCAGCGACGCACTGGCGGCTTAAGAGGAAAAAGATTCTCGTTGGAGCGCGCCACTCCCGTGGCGCTCATACCTGCCCGCGTTCGAAGAGATGAGCGCAACTGGAGTTGCGCGCTCCCTCGAGTATTGTCACCGCACTACGGCACTGCGTGGCCGCGGCGGACCCATTCCTGGACCAGGTAGCGCAGATCGAAAAAGGGCCTGTCGGCATAGTCGAAGCGCCACGCGCCACCTACTTCGCGGCCCGCCAGACAATAACCTCTCTGCTTGAGGTCGCGGTCGACGACCAGTTTCAATCCAGCCTCCAGGTCGCCGCGCCGCGCCAGCGCCACCGCTTCAAGGCCCGTTGCCGTATCCTGGACACACGCTCGCTGACCTTCATCCAGCGATGCGAGCGCGGCGGGTGGATTTCGCCGCCAGAGGTCGATCTCGTCGCTCGAGCCGGTCCACGCCAAAGCGTCCATGACCGACAGCCAGTTCTCGATTTTTTCCCAGGCTTCGCCAAACCGAGGGGAAATCTCGAGTTTGGAAACATCGAGGGTCGGTTCGAGTTCGCGCAGCAACATGACACTCACGAAGACTTCCCTTCCCTCCGAAAGGAAGTCGCGCAGCATGGCCTTGGTCCGGTCGATACGCCCCTGCATCAACAGAAAGTGGACCGCAATGGTGTCTGGCCCCGGCTCGACCTCGAGATAGGCGTCGAGCATCGCCGCAGCCTGTTGTTTCATCTCCGCGTTCAGCAGCACCCCCACCAGCCGCAGCAGCGCCCGATCACCGTGGAACTGCAGGTGCACGCCCGGATGCTCGGCCGACAAGGATCGCGCTTCACGTCCCCGCCCTTCCCATACCAGCGCGTTGAAACGGAGCGTCGGCTCAAGGTTCGGCGAAGCGCGCCGGATCCGTTCCTTCTCCAGATCGGACAGCGACAATATACGCTGCGCGATTGGGCTATGTGGATAGTCCCAGAGAGTTTGCTCCGCCGCGTTGGCAGTAAGAATCGTCGCCGACAATCCGTCCAGCGCGCCCCCGACGGCGAAGCGCGACAGCATCAACGATTTTCTGGAGGCCTGATACACATGGCGATGCCCGAAGTACCGCCCCAGCAGTTTCTGGAATTCTTCGTCGGCCATGCCCTCCGGCTTTCGCCCCAGGAGCGCCAGGTTGACCGGATCAACGGCATTCTCCGCGTTGTCGCGGTCCTGAAGGGCGATCAGCCGATCGATCAGTTCGAGTGAGCCTGGGGCGTTTCCTGCCCCCGCAATCGCTTCCCCCAGGTGTGCACCGACAGATATTTCACGGACGGGCCCTGGTTCACCCCGCAGTCCGCTCGACGACGCCACCCCGACACTCCGCCGCCGCCACTCCGGCCATTCGTTCCACAGCTTCGAGTCGCAGGGCCCTCGACTCACATTAAGTCCGAGCGACTTGGCCACAAACCGTGAGTCCGGATCGTCGAGCACGGCACGAGCCAGGCGCTGCACGCTTGCCGTATCGCCGCGGCGGCTCTCCGTCGCGGCGAGCCTGGTCAGCATTTCGATGCCGGCCCTCTTCTTTCGACCGTCAGCCGCTAAACTCTCCCGCGCCACGGTCTCGGCCTGCCGGGTCAGCCCGAGCTGCCCCAGAATATCCGCTCTAGAGTCGGCCCACGTCGGATCGGTCCATTTCAACGCGGCAAATCCTGCCAGATCGTACCTGTTCTCCCGGCAGAGATCCTTGATGCGACCGACACTCTTCCCGTCCTCATCGCGCGACAGGAAATCGATCAAGGCCTCGCGGGCATCGGCATCGACCAGGCGTTGGAATTCGTAGTCTCGTCTTGCCTTCTCGAAATAGTGAGCATCATCAATGAGGATATGCAGGAGTCGGTAGACACGCTCAGGCTCGAGATACCGCTCGAAGAGCCTCACCGCTTCCCATTGCCATTCGTCCAGAAGCCCGCGGTCCTTGCCGAAGTGGCCCAGCCCGTCGGAGATCTCGAGCAGTCGCTTCGCCGTGTCCCGCAAGTCGCGCTCTATCGGAAGGGACAGCAGGGCCGTGTACCCCTCGATCAGCATCCGTTGCCGCAGGGCCGGGTCTTTCTCTCGTCCCGCGCGCGCAATGTAGGTGTCGACCAATTCCGTCGCGCGCCGCAGCGAGGTGCGGCTCCCGTTCGATTGCGCGTCGCCGTCTGACGACGTCCCGAGTGCCACGGCCAGTGCCGCGACGACGATGACCCATCGCGCCCAAATCCATGGTCCCATCCTCGTCGGGCGAAGCTGAATGGTATGGATCGTGCGCTTCAAGTGACACCCGCCGGACGCTATGAGGGCGACGCTATCGCAACCTTGGATGGCCAGCAACGCCCGCCGACCAACCCTTGACTACGGCACCGCGTGGCCGCGGCGGACCCATTCCTGGACCAGGAAGCGAAGGTCGAAGATCGGCTTGCTGTCGTAGCCCTTGCCGACCCAGCAGAACTGGCGCTGGTCGAGACTGCGACCCTCGATCAGGCGGAGGCCGGCCTCCAGCTCGCCGCGCCGCGCCAGGGCGACGGCCTGCAATCCCTGCAACGTGTCGCGCAGGCAGGTGGCGTCCTTGGCGGGCAGCTGCGCGAGCTCGCGCGGAAGTTGGCGGGCCGTGGCCTCGATCTCTGCCGCAGCGCCATCCCAGGCGAGCGCATCGGCCACCTCGACCAGGCGGCGACTGGCTTCCTGGGCATCGGTACCCTGGCGCAGGCCCACGAGCGTCGGGACGTCCGTCCGGTCGCCCTGTTCGCGCAACAGCATGACGCCCACGAAGATGTCGGAGACGCCGAAGGCGCCGGCGCTGCCGGCCACGAAGTCGCGCAGCATCGCCTTCGCCTTGTCGACCTGCCCCTGCAGCAGCAGCAGCCGGAGCGCCGGAAGGTCCTTGCCGGGAAAGACGTGGAGATAGGCATCGAGTGCCGCAGCGGCCCGGGCCGTCAGCCCGGCATTCTGCTGCGCCTCGATGATGTGGACGATGAGACCGCCATCGAGCTCGATCGCGGCCGGTTCCGATTCCATGAGCGCCCGGGCATCGACGGCATTGCCTTCGAGCACCAGCGCGATGAGCTGGAGTTGCGACCGCAGTTTGGGATTGATGCGATCCAGAGTCTGGCGTTCGGGCCCGGCGATGTCGGCGAGCCTTCGGGCGAGCGCGGACCGCGGATAGGTCGCCAGGAAGGATACGGCCCAGTCGAGGCCGAGTGCAGTGGCGGCCGCATCGTCGATCGGCCCGCCTGCGGCCATGCGCGCGAGCACCAGCGATTGCCGCGCCCCGTACCAGGCCAGCGTCGGAGCATTGTTGCGACGCGCGACATCGGTCTGCGCATCGGCCGCAAGGATCGCGGCGTTCGTCAGGTCGACGCCGTTCTCGCGCGCGCTCTTGTCGAAGATGGCGATCAACTGTTCGATCAGCTCGACCGACCGGGACCCGGCGCTGGCCCCCGCCACCGCTTCCGCGAGCGCCACGAGATAGGGCTGCCCCGCCGCCGCGGCGGCCGGTTGCGCCGTCAGCTTGAAGGCCGACTGCCAGTAGACGCTGCGCGCCTGCCAGCGCCGCGCGAAGCCACGATCGAGCGTCCAGTCGCAGTCGCCATAGTCGACCGATACGCGGCGCTCGGGTGACAATTGCCGCGGTTCGACCGCCTCGATGACCTTGCGGACGAGGCGCTCGACTTCGCCACTGTCGCCGCGGCGGCTGGCCACGACGGCCAGGCGCGCCAGGATCTCCGGGCCTGCCGGCGCCCGGCGCGTGGTCTGGGTCATGCTGCCGGCCGCGCGCTGCTCGGCCTCGGTCGCGGCCCCGAGATCGGCCAGCCTCAGCCCCATCGCGGAGTCGAGTTCGGGCGCCGTCAGGCGCGTGGCCACCTGCCGTGCCAGGGCCTGGTGGCCATGCTGGCACAGCCAGTCGACGCCGACGCTGCGATTGACGATTCCCGCCGCTTCGCCGACACCGGGCTGCATCGACTGGAAGAACCAGGTCATGGCGTCGGCGTCGTTCGCGCGCATGAGCTGAAGGAAGTACTGCTTGTTCACGCCCTCGCCGGACGAGAGACCGGAATACTGCCGGTCGAGCAGGAAGATGCGCTGCAGGTCGTCGCGCCCCTCCGCCAGAGCCCGGGCCACGCCCAATCCGACTTCGATGACTTCGCGATCGCCCAATGCGGCTTTCTCGGCCAGCGCCTCGTCGATCACCCTCAGCCTGTCGGCGGCTTCGTACGGGCGATGGTTGGACGGCAGGAACAGCAACGCCAGATAGGCCTCGACCTGCATCCGCCGCTTCAGATCCGCATTTGTCTCGCGCTGCGCCTTGTCGAGATGCTGGTCGATCAACTCGATGGCGCGGCCCAGCGTCGTGCGCTCAAGGGTCGTCGCGGCGGCCGGCGACTGCGCCTGACCGAGAGAAGCGAAGGAAAGCACTCCCCAGGCCGCAGCCAAGGCAGACTTGATCCAAACCCGAGATTTCATCGTCGCTGCTGGCCGCCCGAACCGGTGTATGATGATCGTTAACCAACGACTGAGTGCATTTGGTGGCAAAGATTACAGCAGACAGGCTCTTCCGGCGCCCCGCCCCGTCCCGGCCCGGCGAGGCAAGATGAACGCCCCCCTGAAGCTCGGTCATTCGATCACGCGTCGTGAAGACCAGCGGTTCCTGACCGGGCGTGGGCGCTATGCCGACAATACGGCACCTGCCGATGCACTCGCCGTGCTTTTCGTGCGCTCGCCGCACGCGCATGCCCGTCTCCTCGGCATCGATACGGCAGCCGCGCTCGCGGCGCCCGGCATAGAGGCGATCTATACGGCGCAGGATCTCGTGGCTGATAATGTCGGTCACCTGCCGGCCATCAGCGAGATCAAGGACGAGGCCGGGAATCGCCATCGCGAGCCTGAGCATCTGCCGATGCCGGTCGGCAAGGTGCGGCATGTCGGCGATATCGTGGCGATGATCGTGGCCGGCACGGTCGACCTGGCGCGCGATGCCGCCGAGCTTCTCCAGATCGACTATGAGGAACTGCCCGCGGTCGTGACGGCGGCGCAGGCGCTGGCGCCCGATGCGCCGCTGGTACACGACGACGTGCCCGGCAACCTGATGTGCCGCTGGGGCAAGGGCGACGGTGCGGCAACCGAGGCGGCGTTTGCGCGCGCGGCGCATGTCACCACGCTCTCGATCCGCTCGCCGCGCCAGATCGTGCACTACATGGAGACGCGGGCCGCCTGGTCGCGCTACGACGCGGCCGAAGACCTCGTCATCGTCACCTTCTCCTCGCAGGGCGTGCAGATCCCGCACCGGCTGATGTGCGAGCGTGTGCTCCACGTCCCGAAGGAAAAGCTGCGGCTCGTCACCGAGGATGTCGGCGGCGGCTTCGGGCCGAAGTTTCCGATCTATGCCGAATCGACACTGATCGCCTGGGCGACGCGCAAGCTCGGGCGGGGCCTGCGCTGGACCTGCGAGCGCAGCGAGCTCGCGCTGGCCGACAGCCATGCCCGCGACCTCGTCGCCACGGCCGACCTCGCGCTCGACGCCGAGGGCCGCTTCATCGGCCTGCGCGTGAAGGCAGAGGCCAATTACGGCGCCTATGTCTCGATGTTCGCCCCGACCATCCCGACGACGGGCCTCGCCAAGGTCATCTCCGGCCTCTACCGCATTCCCGCGATCCGCATCGACTTCGACTGCGTCTTCAGCAACACCGTGCCGGTCGACGCCATCCGCGGCGCTGGCAAGCCCGAGGCGCTGTTCCTGCTGGAGCGCCTGGTCGATCTCGCCGCGCACGAGACCGGCCGCACGCCGGTCGAGTTGCGGCGTCTCAACCTGCTGCGCGCCGACGAGATGCCCTACGCGGCGGCGAGCGGCTACACCTACGACGCCGCCGATTGCACCAGGCTGTTCGAGACGGCGCTGTCGGCGGCCGACGAAGCGGGCTTCTCGGCCCGGCGCGCGGCCAGCGAAGCCGCGGGCAAGCGGCGCGGTCTTGGCCTGTCCTGTCACCTGCATGGCACCGGCGGCATCGCCGACGAGCATGTCGTGGTGAATGCCGAGGCCGGCCGGCTGGTCGCGCGGGTCGGCACGCAGAGCCAGGGCCAGGGCCACGAGACGGTGTTCGCCCAGATCCTGTCCGCCGCGCTGGGCGTCCCGGTCGAGCGCATCGAGATCCAGCAGGGCGACACGCGCCGCATCCCGCATGGCGGCGGCACGGGCGGCTCCTCCTCCACCATCATCAGCGGCACGACGCTCAAGCGCGCGGCCGACGTGCTGATCGAGCGCGGTCGCGACCTCGCCGCCGAGCGGCTCGAGACATCGCCCGCGGACATCGCCTATCGCGACGGCACCTTCGAGGTGGTGGGTACCGACCGACGGGTCGGCCTGTTCGATCTGGCGGCCTGGAAGCCGTTCGACGGCGATGCCGTGTTCGCCGACAGGATCGATTCCTTTCCGACCGGCGTCATGGTCTGCGAGGTCGAGGTCGATCCCGAGACCGGCGAGACGCGCATCGACCGCTTCCTGGCGGTTGCCGATTGCGGCGAGGTCGTGAACCCGCGTCTGCTCGCCGGACAGATGCATGGCGGCATCGTGCACGGTCTCGGCAACGCGCTGATGGAAGAAGCTCTCTACGACGAGGAGAGCGGCCAGCTCCTCACCGGCACCCTGATGGACTATGCCCTGCCGCGCGCCGACGACGTGCCCTCGTTCGGGATCGAGACGATCGCGACGCCCTCGCCCAACAACATGCTGGGCTTCAAGGGGGTCGGCGAGCTGCCGACCAACGGCGCGCCAGCGGCGCTGGCCAATGCCGTGCTCGACGCGCTGCGGCCGCTGGGCATCCGTCACATCGACATGCCGCTGACCGCCGCCAAGGTCTGGGCGGCGCTGCAGAAGGGTTGATCAGGCCTGCAGCAGGTCGAAGAGGCCGCGGCCGCCGACATAGAGACCGGCCGCGATCACGAACAGGGCGAAGAGCTTCGTGAGCGCGCCCTTGCGCCTCGCCAGTACAACATTGGCCTTCGTGCCGAACAACGCTCCGGCCACGCCGCCCGCGATCAGCAACGCCGCCACGTGCCAGTCGACCAGTCCGGACCAGGCATAGCTGCCGGCTGCCGTGATGCCGAAGGCGGTCACCGCAACGAGCGAGGCACTGGCCGCCTCCTCGAGCTTCATGTCGGCCGCGAGGATCAGGCCCGGCACGATCAGGAAGCCGCCGCCGATGCCGAAGAAGCCCGATAGCAGGCCGACGCCCGCGCCCAGCACGAGGAGACGCGGCAGGAGCTGCCGGGCGTTCTCGCGCGTCAGCCAGGCCGACTGGCTGACGCGCTCGTCCTTAGGGCGCAGCATCAGCAGACCGACGACGATCATCAGGACGCCGAACAGCGCGACGAGCTTCTGCCCGTCCATCGCCTTGCCGAGCGCGGCACCGGCGAAGGCGCCGCCGACGCCTGCGAGGCTGAACACGATGGCGCAGGGCCAGCGGATCGGCGCCTTGCGCGCATGCATCGCCAGTCCCGCCGCGGCATTCACGGCCACGGCGAAGGCGGCGGTGCCGATCGCGACATGCGCCGACGGCAAGCCGACGGCGTAGAGAAGCAGCGGCACGGCGAGGATCGAGCCGCCGCCCCCGATGAGTCCGAGGACGAGGCCGACCACACCACCCGAGGCGAGCGCGGCGACCGGGGCGAACATCAGGCCAGCGCCTTCCGCGCCACCCGATTCCACGGCATCAGGGCCAGCAGTTTGGCCATGCCGCACCAGCCCGTGCTGCCGGCGAAGACGAGACCGGCGCCGACGAAGGCCGAGACGGCGAAGAACGGCGGCGCGATCCAGAGGCCAAGGATGACACCCAGGACGACCAGACTGCCGGCCACGATCTGGACCTGTCGCATGATCTCGATCGGCTGGCTCCGGTCGGCCGAAACCGGCAGGCCGGCGCGCTTCCAGGCCTCGAGTCCGCCCTCGAGCAGATAGGCCTCGCATCCCGCCGCCGCACCGAGGCGGGCGGCGTTGGCGCCGGTACGGGCGCCGGAACGGCAATGGAAGATGACGGCCGTCGCGCCCGGTGCTTGCACGCTGCGCAGCGTGGAGAGCGGCGCATGTTGCGTGCCGGGAATGTGCTCGCGCGCCCTCTCATCAGCCTCGCGCACGTCGACCAGGACGGCGCCTTCGGCGATGAGCTGCCGCGCCTTGGCGGCATCGATGACAGGCAGGGACATGATGGAGCCTTTCCGCGCGGCCGTTCAGTCCGCGCAATAGAGTTTGTGAAGCGTCGACAGCAGCGTCTCTATCCGCTTGTCGCCGATCCGGTACCAGACGGTCTGCGCCTCGCGCCGGAAGGCGACGATCCCCTCCTCGCGCATGCGGGCGAGATGCTGGGACAGCGCCGACTGCGACAGGCCGACCTCGGCCGCGAGCGTGCCGACGGTCGCCTCCCCCACCTCCACGAGCTTGCAGAGAATGAGCAGCCGGCGGTCGTTGGCGAGCGCCGAAAGGATGCCGGCCACTTCTCCGGCTTTCGCCTGAAGCGCTTTTGGATCGATGGTTTGTTTCATCTTCATTTTAGATATTGCTAATTTAGGCATTGCTAATATATCTGTCAATCAGGAGACGGAGGAATTCATGACCCAGCCCCTCATCGACGCTTTCTTCGACGAGGCGACCTACACGGTGACCTATCTGGTGACCGATCCCGAGACCCGCCGCGCCGCGATCATCGACCCGGTGCTCGACTACGACCCCAGGTCCGGCAAGGCTTCGACCAAATCGGCGGAACGCGTCCTCGCCAAGGCGGCGGAACGGCAGGCCTCGGTCGACTGGATCCTGGAGACTCATGCCCATGCCGATCATCTGACCGCCGCGCCGCTGTTGAAGGCGCGCACCGGCGCCAAGGTCGTCATCGGCGAGCACATCCGCGACGTTCAGAAGATTTTCAAGAAGGTCTTCAACGCGGCCGACGTGAGCGAGGACGGTCGCGAATTCGACCGGCTGGTCAAGGACGGCGAGGTCCTGGCATTGGGCAACCTCAGTATCGAGGTGATGCACCTGCCCGGCCACACGCCGGCCGACGTGGCCTACCGGATCGGCGATGCCGTGTTCGTGGGCGATACGATCTTCATGCCCGACTACGGCACGGCCCGCGCCGACTTCCCCGGCGGTGACGCGCCCACGCTCTATCGCTCGATCCGGCGATTGCTCTCTCTGCCACCGGAGACGCGCCTGTTCATGTGCCACGACTACAAGGCGCCCGGCCGCGACCAGTATGCCTGGGAGACCACGGTCGCAGACGAGCGGGCGCGCAACGTCCATGTTCATGACGGCGTGGCCGAAGCCGAATTCGCCGCGATGCGCCGCAAGCGCGACGCCACACTGGCGGCGCCGGTGCTGCTCCTGCCCTCGGTGCAGGTGAACATCCGGGCCGGTCGCCTGCCGCCGCCGGACGACAATGGCCAGAGTTACCTCAAGATCCCGGTGACGCTCGTCGCGGCCTGACGATTGGCAGGACGTTTCGCCCCCGCTAGGCTCCAGGCCCAAGGGAGAAGAAACGCATGTCCAAGAAAACTACTGCCGCGCTCGCGGGCGCGCTGATCCTGCTTGCCTCGTCGGCCTTTGCCCAGGCGGCATGGCCCAACAAACCCATCAAGCTGGTCGCACCCTATCCGCCAGGCGGCCAGACCGATGTCGTGTCGCGCTACTTCGCCGAGAAGCTGTCCGGCGTGCTGGGCCAGCAGGTGATCGTCGACAACAAGCCTGGCGCCAACGGCATGGTCGGCATGGAAATCGTCAAGAACCTGCCGGGCGACGGCTACACGTTCGTCTACGTGAATTCGTCGATGATGTGCATCAACCCCTACGTCTACAAGAAGATCCCCTACGACGGCTTCAAGGACTTCATGCCGGTGACCCAGCACGGCCTCGCGCCGCTCGCGATGGTCGTGCCGCCCTCGCTGGGCATCAAATCGGTGAAGGACTTCGTCGCCTGGGCCAACGAGCGCAAGGGCAAGGTGAACTTCGCCTCGTTCGGCAACGGCTCCTCCTCGCACATCTGGGGCGAGATGCTGAACCAGGCCGAGAAGCTCGACATGACGCACGTGCCCTACAAGGGCGCCGGTCCGGCCGTACAGGATGTCGTGGCCGGCCACATCCCGATGACCATCCAGGATCTCGCGGCCAGCGGCGGCGCGATCGCCGGCGGCAAGCTGACGCCGCTCGCGGTCACCTCCGCCCAGCGCTGGCCGCGCCTGCCCGACGTGCCGACCTTCGAGGAGGCCGGCTACAAGATCAACTTGACCGGCTGGAACGGCGTGATGGCGCCGGCCGGCACGCCCAAGGAGATCGTCGAGCGGCTGAGCGCGGAGATCCGCAAGCTGGTCCAGACTCCCGAAGGCAAGGAGAAGCTCCTCGACATGGGCCTGATCGCCACCGGCACGACGCCGGCCGAGATGACCGAGATCATGAAGACCGGTTGCACCGCCTGGGGCGACGCCGTGAAGCGCGCCGGCGTCGAGCCCGAATGAGCGATCGTACCTGATCCACATCAAGGACCGGATGGCGTCCCCATGCGAGCGTCACGCGCATGGGGAAGCGAATCCTGATCCTGAACGGCCATCCCGACACGTCCCGCAAGGGCCTGTGCGGCGCCCTCGCCGACGCCTATGCCGAGGGAGCCGCCTCGGGCGGCCATACGGTCGAAAGGCTCGACATCGGGGCGCTGCGGTTCGACCTGATGCGGTCCCAGAGCGAATTCGAGAACGGCACCGCGCCGCCCGATATCGCGGCGGCGCAGGACGCGATCCGCCGCGCCGAACATCTCGTGGTCGTCTTCCCGCTGTGGCTGGGGGATATGCCGGCCCTGCTCAAGGGCTTCTTCGAGCAGGCGCTGCGGCCGGGCTTCGCTTTCGCCTATCGCCCCAACGGCTTCCCGGAGAAGCATCTCGGCGGGCGCAGCGCCCGGATCGTCGTCACGATGGGCATGCCGGAGATCCTGTACCGGTGGTACTTCCGCGCGCACGCGGTGAAGAACCTGAAGCGCAACATCCTGGGATTCGTGGGCTACGGGCCGGTGCGCGACACGATCGTGGGCGGCGTCGCGACCGCCAAGCCCGCAACCATGGCCGGCCATTTTGAATCGATGCGCGCCCTCGGCCGGGCCGCGCGCTGAGCTCGGGTCGTACCGGGGGAGAATGAATCGAGTCGAGCCCCCCAACAATGACCTCACCCTGAGCGACCGTCGTGTTGGTCAAGCGTTTGCCCATTGTTTTCTGTCCCTGAGGATGGCGTTGAGGATGGTCACGAGCTTGCGCATGCAAGCGACGATGGCGACCTTTGCCGGCTTTCCTGCGGCGCGCAGGCGATGATAGGTCAGCGCCAAGGGCAGCTTGCGGCGGATGGAGACGAGGATGCTCATGTAGAGGGCAGCCCGTACGACGGGTCGTCCTCCCGCGATGGTACGGCGGCCACGCAAGGTGCCGCTGTCGCGATTGAACGGGGCGACGCCGGTCAGGGAAGCAATCTCGCGTCGGCCGAGACGGCCCAGTTCAGGCAGTTCGGCGATCAGGGTGCGGGCGATCCTGGGCCCGATGCCGGGAACGCTGATCAGAAGGTCCTCCGCTTCCCGCCAGGTCGGTGTTCCCCGGACGGCGGTGTCGATGTCGTCGTCGATCTGTTCGAGCTGGGCCTTCAAGGTGGCAAGCACGCGATCGACGCTCTTGAGGGTGCGTCGAACTGTGAGCATGCGCCGGCGATTGCTCTCGGCCCCGATCATCTCGACGAGCTGACGGCGGCGGGCCATCAGTTCGCCCAACAGTCTGGACTGCTCGTCAGCGAGCGGTCGCGCCGGTGGGTTCACCGCCTCGGCGAAGTGGGCGATGACAGCGGCATCCAGCGCATCGGTCTTGGCCAGCCGTGCGGTGGCCCGGGCGAAGTCTCGGATCTGCCGTGGATTGACGACCGCCACGGGCAGGCCCGCCGCGCCCAGGCCTGCCGCCACGATCGTCTCGAAGCCACCGGTTGCTTCGAGCACGATCAGAGCAGGTGCCATTTTACTCAGCCGCCCAATCAGGTCCTCGATGCCTTCTCCGTCGCGGGCAACGGTGAAGGCCTCGCCGGCGGGGCGCACATGAACATCCAGGCGCTCTTTCGCCACATCGATACCTACGAACATGGATCTTGGCTCCCATCCTTGCGCATGCGGGCTCGCGGTTCGGCCCAGGCGACCGTTCGGGATCACAAAATCAACGGTGGAGGCGCCGAGCTCAGGGACGGGCTTGGAGGCCCCAGGAGCCTGCGGGCTCTCCACCGAGACCGCACCTGCAACTCTACGCCGGCGCGGCCGTGTCTTGATACAAGGAGCGCTCCGTAGGAGCGCGTCTCGAAGGGTGGGCCCGAGCACCCCGCCTGTTGCCCATCCTTCGAGACGCCGCGCAAGTCGCGGCTCCTCAGGATGAGGTAAGTGCTTGAATCGATTCAATTCATTTCCGGCCAGACTCCCAGGATGAGGTGAGTGGGTCAATTTGAGCCGACGACTCCAAGGTCGTTCCGCTTGGAGTTCACCGACACCATCTCATCCCGAGAAGGCCCCTCGGGTGAGGTGGGGTTTGGAAGACTGATATGATTCTGTCTTCGTCGGAAAGACGCTAGCGCCGCGACAGACGGTCGAGTGCTGCCGCGATTGCCTCGCGCGTCGCGGCTGGCTGCTCGGCCAGCGCATGGCCCAGCAGGTCGAGCTGGCGACGCAGTGTGTGCACCTGGTCGACCAGGTCGACCACCGTCTCCACCGACTCGTCGTCGAAACCCAGCTCGTCGACCAGTTCGCCCAGCAGGCGCGCACGCGCCACGTCGATCTGCTCGAAGCGCCAGCTGTCGCCGCTGCCGGCCGGCCGCAGCAGTCCCCGCGACACCCAGCGCTCGACATGGACTTCCGTCAGTTGACCGTGCTGGCGCAGCAGTTCGTCCAACGTCGTCATGTGAACTGCTCCATCTCCTTGCGTGGATCGTAGGCGCGACCGGCTTCCCAGCCCTCGAGGAATTCCTTGAGCCTGGCGTCCGGCGTCTCGGGCAGGACGACCTTCAGCTTCACATACTGGTCGCCGCGCTGGCCCGACTTGCGGTCGAGCAGGCCGCGGCCCTTGAGCCGCAGCGACGTGCCGGTATTGGATCCGGCCGGCACGTTCAGCATCACCGCGCCGCCCACCGTCGGCACCTTCACCTTGCCGCCGAGCGTGGCCTCGGTGAGCGTCACCGGCAGATCGACGTGGATGTCGTTGTCGCGCGGCTGGAAGAAGGCGTGCGGATCGACGTGGATCTCGACATAGGCATCGCCGGCCGGACGGCCCTGCGACCCCGGCATGCCCTGGCCCTTGAGGCGCAGGGTCTGGCCGTCGGTCGTGCCCTCGGGCACGTCGATGTCGAGCGTCTTGCCGTCGGGAAGCGTGACCCGCTGCTTGCCGCCGCGCGCCGCCACCAGGAACGGGACGCGCAGACTGTAGGTGACGGGCATGCCGCCCATGTCGAATCCGTCGCCGCCGAAGCCGGCGCCACCGCCCCGGCGCTGGCCGAACATTTCGGAGAAGATGCCGCCCATGTCGACGAAGGATTCGTGGCCGCCGGCATGTTCGTACTTGCCGCCGCGGCCGCCGGCCTGGTCGCGGTAGAAGCCGCGCGGCGGCATTTCCTGGCCGGTGCCGTCGATCTCGCCCGCGTCGAAGCGCCGGCGCTTCTCCGGATCGGAGAGAATGTCGTTGGCCTGGCCGATCTCCTTGAACTTGGCTTCGGCCGCCTTGTCGCCGGGATTGAGGTCGGGGTGGTGTTTCTTGGCGAGCTTGCGGAACGCCTTCCGGATATCGTCCTCGGAGGCAGTCCTCGGCACGCCCAGAACGGAATAAGGATCTGTCATAGCCCTACAGATGTGATGTGTATTGCGAGCTTACAAGAGCTTTGTGACAGTCGCTCACAGGCCCAGCACCGCCTTGGCGATGATGTTGCGCTGGATCTCGTTGGAGCCGGCATAGATCGTCGAGGCCCGGTTGTTGAGATAGAGCGGCATGGCGCTGATGCCCCAGTCGGGCGTCACGGTCGGTTCGTTGTGCCCGAGCTCGCGCGCCTCGGGCTCGAACGGCGCGGCATACCAGGCCAGCGCCTCGACCCCGAGATGGTCGAGCTTCTGCAGGGTCTCGCTGCCCCTGATTTTCATCGAGGAAGAGACGGCCCCGGGATTGCGGCCGCGGCTGAGGTCGGACAGAACCTGCATCTCGATCATCTCCAGCGCCTGGATGTCCATCTCGGCCTCGGCCAGCCGCTCGATGAAGCCGCGTTCGGCCATCAGCCGGCCCGACCCGTCGGCCGCCTCCTCGCGGGCGATGCGTTTCACGTCGTCGAGACGGGCGTAGAGGTTGGGCGTGTAGGCGTCGCCGCCGCGCTCGAACTCGAGCAGGTACTTGGCGACCGTCCAGCCCGCGTTCTCCGGCCCGATGCGGTTGGCGACCGGCGTGCGGACATTATCGAAGAAGACCTGGTTGACCTCGTGGTCACCGGCCAGGGTCAGGATCGGCGCGACGGTGAGGCCCGGCGTCTCCATCGAATCGATCAGGACGAAGGAGATGCCGTCCTGCGGCTTGCCCTCCGTGGAAGTCCGCACCAGGCAGAACATGTGGTCGGCGACATGGGCGCCCGTGGTCCAGATCTTGGTGCCGTTGATGACGTAGTCGTCGCCGTCGCGCTCGGCGCGGGTCCTGAGGCTGGCGAGGTCGGAGCCCGACCCCGGCTCGGAGTAACCCTGACAGAAGGTGATGTCGCCGGACACGATGCGCGGCAGGTACTTTTCCTTCTGCTCCGGCGTGCCGAACTTCATGATCACCGGGCCGACCATGCGCAGACCCATCGAGAAGACGCGCGGTGCGTCGGCGGCGATGCATTCGCGGCTGAAGATGTAGCGCTGGGTCGCGCTCCACCCCGTGCCGCCATACTCCTTCGGCCAGCTCGGCGCCGACCAGCCACGGCGGGCCAGGATCTTGTGCCACCGGATACCGGCGGCAAAATCGGAAAACACACCGGCCGTCTTGCGCCCGGCCTCCCGCAGATCCTCGGTCAGGTTCTCCTCGAGGAAACGGCGAACTTCGCGGCGGAAGTCTTCGTCTTCTTTGCTGAGCGCCAGATCCATCGCACTTCCTCCGCTTTTTCTTGGCCGTCAGGCTAGCGACCGGCGCCACCGCCCGTCCAGTGGCAGGCTGACACGAGCGCTCGACGGGCGGTATGGTTCTTGCCTCTGAAGCGTAACGAACGCGGAGGTCGCCGTGGCCCGACTGATTGGTCTGATCGCCCTTCTCTTCCTGGCGCTGCCGGCGGCGGCGCAGGAGCGCAAGGAAGTCGACCTCGCGCTGGTGCTGGCGATCGACATCTCCGGCAGCATCGACCCCGACGAGGCCAGGCTGCAGCGCCAGGGTTACGTCGAGGCGTTCAGCGACCCGGTGATCGTCCGGGCGATCCTGGGCGGCAGTCACGGCCGCATCGCCGTCGCCTACTTCGAATGGTCCGATTCCTGGATCCAGAAGCTGCTGATCGACTGGACCCTGCTCGATTCCGAGGCCGCGATCGCGGACTTCGCCCACCGGCTCGCCGAGGCACCGATTTCGATCTCGCGCCGCACGTCGATCAGCGGCGCCATCCGCTATGCCATTCCGATGTACGGCCGCAGCCCCTACGAACCCGAGCGCAAGGTGCTCGACATATCCGGGGACGGGTCGAACAACGACGGTGGGCTGGTGACCGATGTCCGCCACGACGCGCTGAAGGAGCGCATCGTCATCAACGGCCTGCCGATCATGAACGGCCGGCCCAACCCGTTCGGCTTCCCGGCCGAGGACGACCTCGACAAATATTACCTGCACTGCGTGACCGGCGGGCCGCGCTCCTTCGTCGAGGTCGCCCGCAGCTTCGAGGATTTCCCTCGCGCCATTCGCAAGAAGCTCCTGCAGGAGGTGGCCGACATCGGTCCGCTGAACGACTTCGACATCGGCGAACTCGGTGCGGCACGCAACGGGCTGCAGCTCGCGCAATCGGGTACGTCCGGCCGCCGCCCGGTCAAGGCCGACGACGACTACACGCGCTTCGTGAGGCCGGAATACGAGCTTGGCTGCGACGTGGGCGAGCGTCGCTCCCGCGATTTCTGGCAACGCCGCTTCGGGGTCACCCCCGACTGAGACCGTTTGACGGGCCCGACGCGATCCGGAAGATGTCCCTCAATCAATCATGAAGTGGTCGGGGGCTCCCCGACCGAGGGAGCCCCATGACCGACGCGACCGCCCAGGCGATCTATTTCTACGACCGCCATCCGATGTCGGGCGAGATCATCAAGGCCAAGCTGCGGGCGGCGCGCGGCCATCTGAAGGACGTCAAGCCGGAAGAACTCTGGCCGCACGATCAGGACCATTATGGCGGCATCGCCGCCACCGATGCGCTGGCGCAGGCCGCCTCGATCGGTCCCGGCACGGCGGTCGCGGATTTCTGCGCCGGCCTCGGCGGCACCGTGCGCTACCTCGCCCATCGCTACGGTGCGGACGTCACCGGCATCGAGCTGACGCCGTCACGCGTCGCCGCCGCGCAGGAGCTCATTGCGCTGGTGGGCCTTCAGGACAGCGCGCGGGTCCGGCAGGGCAATGTGATGGACGCGCCGCTGCCCGACGCTTGCATGGAAGTCGTCGTGAGCCAGGAGGCGCTGTGCCACGTGCCCGACCGGCGCGCGACCCTGGCGGAAGCGTACCGGGTCCTGCGAGGCGGCGGGCGCCTGGCGATGACCGACTGGATCGCCAACACGCCGCTCTCAGCGAAGGATGCGCAGCTGATGTGGGACGGCATGGCCATCCAGCCTCTGGAAACCCTGTCATCGTACCGCGACATCGCGCGGGAGGTCGGCTTTCACGTTCAGTCGGCCACGGACCTCACCGACGAATGGGGGCCGATCCTGCAGCAGCGACTCGCCATGTACCAAAGCCTGCGCGAGGAAGCGCGTCAGGCCGGCACGCCGATGGGCCACGATGCCTTCCACGAATCCTACATCCGGTTCGTCGAGCTGATCCTGCGGCGCGACCTCGGCGGCATCCGCCTGGTCGCGGTGAAACAGGACTAAGGCGCGGGGCGCGGCGCGCTTCCCGTAGGCGGATTGAGCGTCGGGCCGAAGCCGGAGTCGAAGCCACCGATTCCCGGTCCGCCGATACGCGGCTGTCCCCCTGGCCCGCTGGCGCCGCCCGAACCGCGCGGCGCCGGTCCGCCCTGAACCGGTCCGAGGGCGTTCGGGCCCTTGCCGGAATTGGCGTCGGCGAAGCCGGTTTCCTTCGCAGCCCTGTCGGCGCTCGCGTCGGGCCTGCCGCCGACCGCTTCGAGCCTGCTGATATTCTCGACGAGGCTTCCCCGGGCAGGCCGCGTTGCCGGTCCGGGCGGCTGGCCAAGGAGTGCGCTGACCTGGAAGCCCGGTACCGTCACGGTCTGTGTCCTTCCCTGGCCGGTCATCGTCATTTCATAACCGAACACGAAGGTGGCAGTGGTTTTCGTCGGCTCGACGCTGAACATCGTGATGCCGCCGCGAATGGTGAGCGTGGCCGACGGCGTCACGACGATGACCGGCGTCTTCTTGCTGATCCTGCCACCGACCAGGCGGAACACGCCTTTCGTCGCCGTGATCGCGAGATCTCCCAGCTTCTGGTCCGCGTCATAGACGAACCTGTCGAGGGTGACCTGGGCCTGGTTGCTGATCGTCAGGGCCGTTCCGTCGAGGAACAGCAGGTGGGCGCGATCTGCCGCGCCCGTGGTCACGACCTCGCCCGCCTTCACGTCGATCCCGACATGGAGGACCCGTTCGATTTCATCGGGTGGCTTGCCGGTCGGATCTCCCGTGACCGCGGACGTGACCCCGATCCTTTGAGCCGTCGCTGTACCGGGCGCACCTGCCACGAGGGGCAAGGCCAGGATTGTTGCACCCACCAGGAGCGCGCCGCGCATCTTCAGCATGGAAGCGCTACGCGCGCGCGATCGTCCTCATCCCCGTCGGACTGTCTGCAAGATTTCACGCGCTGCGGGCAAGTTCCGCAGCGCTGTTCACGCCGCGACGATGGTCCTGAATCCGCCATGGGCCATGCGCTTCGGATCGAAGGGCATGTCGGGTGGCTGCTTCTGCATCCGGGGGTCGGCCATCACCTTCGCATTGACCTTGTCGCGATGCGCCCGTGATCTGTAGAGGATGTAGGAGAACACGATCGTCTCGCCGGGCTTGGTCTTCACGAGCCTGGTGAAGGGCATGCCGAACTTCACCGTGAGGTCGTCGGCGACGCATTCGCGATAGTCGAGCGCGCCATGTTCTCGCCAGACCTTGCCGGCCAGGCGGGCGATCTTCGCGTAGGCGGCAATCTTCTTCTTCGGCACGACGAGGACGAAGCCATCGACATACGACATCGGGCGCTCCCTTTCCTTGATGCGAAGGTTGAGGGTTGGCGATTGCACAAGATGTGTCAATTCGGCCGGAGTATGGGCAGGCCCGACAACCTCCCAGCCGCAAAATCGAGGAAGGCATCGATCTTCGGCGCGCGATGGGCACGTCCTTTTGTGAGGAGCTGTACCGGCAGCGACGGCGGCTCGTAACTGCGCAACAGGCGTACGAGACGGCCGGCCGCGAGATCCTCGGCCACCTGGTACGACAGGAACTGCGCGATGCCGCGGCCCTCGCGCGCGAGCCGCAGGCGGGTTTCGATATCGTCGATACGCAGCCGGCCCGCGAGATGGGGCGGCGCACCGCGACGACGACCGCCGAACGTCCATTCCATTGCCCCACGCGACGTGCCCAGCAACGCCTCATGCCGTGCAAGATCGGCCGGCGCCTTCGGTGTGCCATGGCGGGCAAGATAACCCGGGCTCGCCACCCATTGCCGCTGCACATGCCCGACCGGCCGTGCCACGAGACTCGAATCGGCCAGCGCGCCGATGCGGACCGCCACGTCGATCCCTTCCTCGATGAGGTCGACGTTGCGATCGTTCAACAACAGCTCGATCTCGACACTCTCGTGGCTGTCGAGGAAGCGCGCGGCCAGCGGCGCGACATGGCGCCGGCCGAACTGCACCGGCGCGGCGATGCGCAACAGGCCGCGGACCGGCGCCTCGCGAGCGCCGGCTGCGGCGGATTCGTAGTCCGCGACGACGGCGCGAGCCCGCTCATAGAGCGCCCGGCCGGCCTCGGTCGGTGCCATCCGCCGTGTCGTACGATCGATCAGGCGTACGCCCAGGCGGTCCTCGAGGGCCGCAAGGGCGCGTGTCACCGCCGGCGCCGAACGGCGCAGGCGCTGCGCCGCGCGCACTAGGCTCCCCTCCTCCACGATGCGCACGAAGATCGCGAACTCGTCCAGCCGGTCCATTTCATTATTCCCGATATTGCAATTATCAATTTAGCATTCTTGCCATTTTCGTCGCAAACGACCGGGCCTAGCTTGGGAGGGAGCCCAGGAGGACACCGAGATGCTGAAGGGAAGCTGCCTTTGCGGCGCCGTCGCCTACGAAGCCGACGCGCCCGTCGAGCGGATCGTGCACTGCCATTGCCAGACCTGCCGGAAGACACACGGCACGGCTTTCTCGTCGGTCGCCGCGGTGCCGCGCGACAAGTTCCGCTGGCTGCGCGGCGAGGAAGCGCTCGCCGCCATCGAGTCCTCGCCCGGCAAGTTCCGCCGCTTCTGCAGCAGGTGCGGCTCGCATGTCGTGGCCGAACGGGTGGCGCAGCCGGTCGTGCTGCTCCGCCTGGGGTGCCTCGACACCGAGGTGGGGGAGCGGCCACAGGTCCATATCTGGCGATCGGATGCCGCTCCCTGGTACGACCCCAAGGTCAATGTCCCCGAGAAGCAGGAGGGCGTGTGATGGCTGCCGACACGATGGACTTCCTGCCGTTCCACGCCGACGAGCAGGCGGCGCAGAGGCTGGCCGGACAGCGGACCGGCCTCGCCCCGATCCGCAGCCGCCTGCCGGAGCAGCACCGCGCGTTCTTCTCCCTGCTGCCCTACCTGTTCACGTCGACACCCGACGCGACCGGCTGGCCAATGGCTTCGGTTCTGACCGGTCCCCCGGGCTTCGTTGCTTCTCCAGATCCCGCGACCTTGCGGATTGCGGCCCTGCCGCGGGACGGCGATCCTGCGGGTCCGGGCTTTGCGGCCGACGCCGGGATCGGGCTGCTGGGAATCGATCTCGCGACGCGGCGACGCAACCGCGCCAACGGCCGGATCGTCGCGCGCGACAGCGGGCTCACGGTGCACATCGCCCAGAGCTTCGGCAACTGTCCGCAGTACATCCAGACTCGCAGCGTCGTCGCCCGCGACACGACGGCCAGCCCCGTCGAGGCGCTGACCGGCCTGGACGAGGCGGCGCGCGATCTCATCGAATCGGTCGACACCTTCTTCGTCGCCAGCCGGTCCCGTGCCGACCTGGGCGCCGAGGGCGGGTTCGACATGTCGCATCGGGGCGGCCGGCCGGGCTTCGTCGGCGTCCACGGCAACACGCTCGTCATCCCCGACTTTCGCGGCAACCGCTTCTTCAACACGCTGGGCAATTTGCTGGGCGACCCGCGGGCCGGCCTGCTGTTCGTGAACTTCGATACCGCCGAGGTGCTGCAGTTGCAGGGCACCGTGTCGATCGACTGGCATCCCGGTGAGGCAGCCCCGGACGGCGCCGAGCGGCTGTGGCGCGTCGAGGTGGCACGCGCGTGGCGCACGCCGTCAGCGTTCCCCTATCGCTCGACGTTCGGCAGCTACGCGCCGAGTACGCTGCACACGGGCGTCTGGTAGCGAGCGGCCGTCAGGCCGCGGCGGACCGCAATCGCGCCACCATGGCCTCGAGCGCCAGCAGGTAGGAATCGACCCCGAAGCCCGCGATCATGCCGACCGCCGCCTCCGAAGTGACCGAGCCGAAGCCGCGCTTTTCGATGTTGGTCATGTGGATTTCGATCGCCGGCATCGAGATCGACCGCAGGCAGTCACGCAAGGCGTGGCCGGCATGAAGAAACCCGGCGGGGTTGAACAACAACCCGTCGAACTTGGCGCGATCGGCCTTGTAGATCGCCGACACCGCCTCGCCTTCGGAATTGGTGTAGACGATCTCGATCGAGACGGTGAGGTCCCTGGCCCGACGCCGGATCGCGGCATCGAGTTCCTTGGCTGTGGTCGTACCGTAGAGCTCGGGCTGCCGCCGGCCCAGATACTCCATGTTCGCGCCCTGAATCAGCAGAAGCTTCATCAGGCAAACTCTAGGGCAAATTCCCGCCCACGCGAACCACGTTCGTTTCGCAGATCAACGCGGCAAGGTGGAAGTGCCCATCAAGCTTTCGTCAATCGAGCGCGCGCATTGGCGGCCCTCGCGGATCGCCCAGACGACCAGTGACTGGCCGCGACGCATGTCGCCGGCGGCGAAGAGCTTCGGCACCGAGGTCTGGTAGTCCTTAACGTTGGCCGCGACGTTGCCGCGCGGATCGAGTGCGACGCCCGCCTGCTCGAGCAGGCCGGGCCGGCGCGGCCCGAGAAAGCCCATGGCCAGGAGAACGAGATCGGCCCGGAGCTCGAAGCTGCTGCCCGCGACCTCCTGCATGCCCATGCGCCCGTCGGCGCCCTTCACCCATTCGACGCGCACGCATTCCAGCGCTTCGATCTTGCCGTTGCTGCCCAGTGCGCGCTTGGTCAGTACGGCGAAATCGCGCGCCGCGCCTTCCTCGTGGCTCGACGAGGTGCGCATCTTGAGCGGCCAGTCGGGCCAGGTCAGCGCCTTGTTCTCGCGCACCGGCGGCTGCGGCATGACCTCGAGCTGCGTCACCGAGGCGGCGCCATGACGGTTCGACGTGCCGACGCAATCGGAGCCGGTGTCGCCACCGCCGATCACGATGACATGCTTGCCCTTGGCGGTGAGCGTGCCGCGCGGCGCGGCGCGTGCCTCGTCGTCGCCGGCATTCCGCTTGTTCTGCTGCGAGAGGAAATCCATGGCGAAATGGATGCCGTTCAGCTCGCGCCCCGGGACCTCCAGATCGCGCGGCAGCTCGGCGCCGCCGGTCAGGGCGACCGCGTCATAGCCTTCGAGCAGCGACTTGATCGACAGGGTCGCACCGACCTCGACGCCGGTCCGGAACTCGACGCCCTCGGCCTCCATCTGGCGCATGCGCCGGTCGATATGGTGCTTCTCCATCTTGAAGTCGGGGATGCCGTAGCGCAGCAGGCCGCCGACCCGGTCGGCCTTCTCGAACAGCGTCACCGAATGGCCGGCGCGCGCGAGTTGCTGGGCGCAGGAAAGACCCGCCGGCCCGGAGCCGACGACGGCGACGCGCTTGCCGGTCTTGTGCGCCGGCACCAGCGGCTGGATCCAGCCTTCCTGCCAGCCGCGATCGACGATCGCGCATTCGATCGACTTGATGGTCACCGGGTTGTCGTCGATGTTCAGCGTGCACGAGGCCTCGCAGGGTGCGGGGCAGATGCGACCGGTGAACTCCGGGAAGTTGTTGGTCGAGTGCAGGACCTCGAGCGCATCCTTCCAGCGGTCGCGGCGTACCAGCTCGTTCCACTGCGGGATGATGTTATTGACGGGGCATCCGTTGTGACAATACGGGATGCCGCAATCCATGCAGCGCGCACCCTGCCGAGAGACCTCGGCCGGCGGCATCGGCAGGACGAACTCCCTGTAGTTCTTCAGGCGCTGCTCGACCGACTCATAGGAGCGGTCCTTGCGCTCGATCTCGAGGAAGCCTGTGACGAGACCCATTTAATTGCTCCAGCTCATATCTTTGCAGATCCCTCGCAAGGGCTCGGGATGACGGCCAGGGGCCGTCACTCCGCCGCGACGGCCTTCGCCGCCGCCTGCTCGCGCGCCTGCAGGAGCGCACGCTTGTAGTCGCGCGGCATCACCTTCACGAAGCTGTGCAGCGCATTGTCCCAATCCTCCAGCAGCGCCCGTGCCTGGGCACTGCCGGTATGGAGATGATGACGTTCGACCAGGATGCGCAGGCGCTCGGCATCGTAGCGCAGCACGTCGCCCATCCCGTTGTCCTCGACATCGGTCGCGCGCTGGCGCGGACGCCCGGTCTCGTCGCCCTCGCCCGACGCCGGCTCGACCTTTTCCAGGTCGACCATCGCGGGATTGCACAGGTCCTTGAAGCGGGCCCGGGGGTCGTAGACGTAGGCAATGCCCCCGGACATGCCGGCCGCGAAGTTGCGACCGGTATCGCCCAGCACGACCACGACGCCGCCGGTCATGTACTCGCAACCGTGATCGCCGGTGCCCTCGACGACGCAGACCGCGCCCGAGTTGCGCACGGCGAAGCGCTCGCCCGCCACGCCCTCGAAGTAGGCCTCGCCGCCGATGGCGCCGTAGAGCACGGTGTTGCCGACGATGATGTTCTTCAGCGGATCGCGCACGCATCCCTTGGGCTGGCGCACGACGACACGGCCGCCCGACAGGCCCTTGCCGACATAGTCGTTGCCGTCGCCCGACAGTTCGAGCGACACGCCGCGCGCCAGGAACGCGCCGAAGCTCTGGCCGGCCGTTCCCGTGAGACGCACCGAGATCGTGTCCTCGGGCAGGCCGGCATGGCCGTAGCGCCGCGCCACCTCGCCCGAGAGCATGGCGCCGACGGTGCGGTTGACGTTGGTGACCGGCAGGTCGATCTGCACCGGCTCGCCCGTCTCGAGCGCCGGCTGCGCCGCCTCGAGGAGCTTGTGGTCCAGCGCCTTCTCGAGGCCGTGGTCCTGGCGCTCGACGTTCCAGATCGCCACGCCGAGGCGCGTCGGCGCCTGGTAGAGCAGCTTCGAGAGGTCGACGCCGCCCGCCTTCCAGTGGTCGATGGCCTTGCGCATGTCGAGCCGGTCGACGTGGCCGATCATCTCGTTCAGCGTGCGGAAGCCCAGCCGCGCCATGATCTCGCGCAGTTCCTCGGCCACGAAGAAGAAGTAGTTGATCACGTGCTCGGGCTGGCCGGTGAAGCGCTTGCGCAGCACCGGATCCTGCGTCGCCACGCCCACCGGGCAGGTATTGAGGTGGCACTTGCGCATCATGATGCAGCCGGCCGCGATCAGCGGCGCGGTGGCAAAGCCGAACTCGTCGGCGCCCAGCAGCGCCCCGATGGCCACGTCACGGCCGGTGCGCAGGCCGCCGTCGACCTGCACGGCGATGCGGCCGCGCAAACCGTTCAGCACCAGCGTCTGCTGGGTCTCGGCGAGGCCGATTTCCCACGGCGAGCCGGCATGGGTGAGCGAGGTGAGCGGCGACGCACCGGTGCCGCCCTCGTAGCCCGAGATCGTCACATGATCGGCGCGCGCCTTGCTGACGCCGGCGGCGACCGTGCCGACGCCGACCTCGGAGACGAGCTTCACCGAGACACGGGCCGCGGTGTTCACGTTCTTGAGGTCGTGGATGAGCTGCGCCAGGTCTTCGATCGAATAGATGTCGTGGTGCGGCGGCGGCGAGATCAGGCCGACGCCGGCCGTCGAGCGGCGCACGCGGGCGATGTTCTCGTCGACCTTGTGGCCGGGCAGCTGGCCGCCCTCGCCGGGCTTGGCGCCCTGGGCCATCTTGATCTGGATGTCGTCGGCATTGACCAGGTATTCGGCCGTGACGCCGAAACGGCCGGACGCGACCTGCTTGATGGCCGAGCGCATCGAATCGCCGTTGGCCATCCGCTTGAAGCGATCCGCCTCCTCGCCGCCCTCGCCGGTGTTCGACTTGCCGCCGATCCGGTTCATGGCGATGGCCAGAGTGGTGTGCGCCTCGCGGCTGATCGAGCCGAAGCTCATCGCGCCGGTGGCGAAGCGCTTCACGATCTTGGCGGCCGGCTCGACCTCCTCGACCGGAATGGGCTTGTCCGCCCACTTGAACTGCATCAGGCCGCGGATCGTCAGCAGCCGCTCGTTCTGCTCGTTGATCGAGGTCGCGAAGGCCTTGTAGTCGTCCGACGAATTGCCACGCACCGCATGCTGCAGGCGCGACACGCTCTCGGGCGTCCAGGCATGGTCCTCGCCGCGCAGGCGGAAGGCATAGTCGCCGCCGACATCGAGCATGGTGCGGTAGACCGGATCGTCGCCATAGGCGTTGCGATGGCGGCGCACCGTTTCCTCGGCGATCTCCTGCCAGCCCGCGCCCTCGATCGTGGTGGCGGTGCCGGTGAAGTACTTCTCGACGAAGCCGGAATGCAGGCCGACCGCGTCGAAGATCTGCGCCCCGCAATAGGACTGGTAGGTCGAGATGCCCATCTTGGACATGACCTTGAGCAGACCCTTGCCGATCGCCTTGATGAAGTTCTTCTGAACCTCGTAGGGCTTCAGCGGCAGGCCGTTCTGGACGCGCAGCGCCTCCAGCGTCTCGAAGGCGAGGTAGGGGTTCACCGCCTCGGCGCCATAGCCCGCCAGGCAGCAGAAGTGATGGACCTCGCGCGCCTCGCCGGTCTCGACCACGAGACCGGTCTGGGTGCGCAGGCCGCGACGGATCAGGCTGTGATGCACCGCCGCGGTGGCCAGCAGCGCCGGGATCGGCACGCGCTCGGCCGACACCGCCCGGTCCGACAGGATCAGGATGTTGCGGTCGGCCAGCACGCAATCCGTCGCCTCGGCGCAGACCCGGTCCAGCGCCTTCTCGAGCCCGGCCGCGCCCTCGGAGGCGAGCCAGGTCGTATCGATGGTGGCGGTGCGGAACGAGCCGTCGAGCAGGTCCTCGATCGAGCGGATCTTCTCCAGCTCGGCGTTGGTCAGGACCGGCTGGGCCACTTCGAGCCGCTTGTGCATGCCGGCGTGGCGGCCGAGCAGGTTGGGGCGCGGACCGATCATCGAGACCAGCGACATCACCAGCTCCTCGCGGATCGGATCGATCGGCGGATTGGTGACCTGGGCGAAGTTCTGCTTGAAGTAGTTGTAGAGCAGCTTCGGCTTCTTCGAGAGCACGGCGATGGGCGTGTCGGTGCCCATCGAGCCAATCGGGTCATCGGCCACGCTGGCCATCGGCTCGAGGAAGAACTGGATGTCCTCCTGCGTGTAGCCGAAGGCCTGCTGGCGATCGAGCAGGGTCGAGGGGTCGTTCGAGGCCGCCGGCGAGGGCGCGTCGGGAATTTCCGACAGCTCCTCGAGCTTGTGCTGCGTCTCCTTCAGCCACTCCTCGTACGGCTCGGCCTCGGCCAGGGTCCGCTTCAGCTCCTCGTCCTCGACGATGCGGCCCTCTTCCAGGTCGATCAGCAGCATCTTGCCGGGCTGCAGGCGCCACTTGCGCACGATCTTCTCGTCGGGAATTGGCAGGACACCGGACTCCGACGACATCACCACGAGATCGTCGTCGGTGATGAGGAAGCGCGCGGGACGCAGCCCGTTGCGGTCGAGCGTGGCGCCGATCTGGCGGCCGTCGGTGAAGGCGATCGAGGCCGGACCGTCCCACGGCTCCATCAGCGCCGCATGATACTCGTAGAAGGCCTTGCGGCTGCCATCCATCAGCGGATTGCCGGCCCAGGCCTCCGGAATCAGCATCATCATGGCGTGGCTCAGCGAGTAGCCGCCGGCGACCAGCAGTTCGAGCGCATTGTCGAGGCAGGCGGTGTCCGACTGGCCGTGCGGAATGATCGGCCACATCTTGTCGAGATCGGCGCCGATCAGGTCGGATTCCATGGTGCGCCGGCGGGCGTACATCCAGTTCACGTTGCCGCGGACCGTGTTGATCTCGCCGTTATGGGCGATGAACCGGTACGGATGGGCCAGCTTCCACGACGGGAACGTGTTCGTGGAGAATCTCTGGTGAACGAGGCAAAGCGCTGATTCACAAAGAGGATTTCTCAAGTCCTCATAAAAGCTCTCAACCTGGTGCGCGAGCAGCAGGCCCTTGTAGACCACGGTGCGCGACGAGAAGGACGGCATGTAGAGCTGCGACAGGCCGGGCAGCTTGTGCTTCTTCTCGAGCTCGGCCAGCGGGTTCTGCGTCTGCTTGCGGATCGCCAGCACCTTGCGCTCGAAGGCGTCCTGATCGGCGACCTTCGCCCCCCGGCCGACGATCGCCATGCGGATGACCGGCATCGATTCGATAACGGCCTTGCCGAGGCCGGTGAGATCGGTCGGCACGTCGCGCCAGCCCACAAGCTTCTGCTTTTCGACTTTAATGAAATGCTCGAACCGCTTGATTGCAAACGTTCTTGCCTTCTCGTCGGGCGGCAGGAAGCACATCGCCACGGCGTAGTGGCCTGGCTCCGGCAGGTCGACGCCTTCCTTGCGCGCCCAATCGCGCAGCAGCGCATCGGGAATCTGGATCATGGCGCCCGCACCGTCGCCCATCAGCGGATCGGCGCCGACGGCGCCGCGATGGTCGAGGTTGACCAGGATCTGCAGGCCCTGGCGCACGATGGCGTGCGTCCTCCGGCCCTTGATGTCGGCCACGAAGCCGACGCCGCAGGAATCGTGTTCGTTGCGTGGGTCGTACAGTCCCTGCTTCTCAGGCAATGCCATGATCTATCCTGCTGGCGCGCGAGCTGGCCCAGCATCCCCCCGGATGCGTTTGCTTAATCCGGGCATTATTAGCCCGGCCGCCCCTGCAAACGAAAGCCCTCGTTACGCCACAAATGCAGGTGTGAAGAATTTACTCTATGTGTTTGAAATCCAATGATATTGCGGTCGGAGCGCTGACAACCTCGATGTCGCCTGTCCGCAGGATCGACGCCAGCGTGGTGCGCAGAACGGGCGCGAACGTGAGTTCCTCGCTGTTGGAGACCGGATGGCGGTCCGCCAGACCCTCGAGCGTTCGCCGGTACTTGAGGACCTTGAAGCGGCACCCGCTCAGTTCGAAGGTCCCGGATTCGAGGAGTTCGAGGGTCATCCGGGCCGCCATCTGGAGCGTTCCGTCGGCGCGCTTCATGTCGGCGCTGTAGCTGACCGGCTGGCCGCGCGCGAGATAGACCGTAGGCCCGATCGAATAGCTCCATTTGCGCGGACCGGTGGGCTCAGTCGAAAAGAGAGCCTCCACCGGAAACAGGGAATCGGCGCCGCGTGTCCTGAGATATATCGTCGGCGAATCGACAGTGAAAGTGGTGACCTCCCCGCCCCTCCGGAACACCTGCATCTGCTGGAGCCGCGTCGTGGACGCCTCGCCCGGCCGCCGGGTGGTGACCTCCGAGGCAAGAGCGAAGGGAATGTCGGTGTCGGTAAGGGCCGCACAATCGAGGGCGAACAGGCTTCCCGGCCACGAAGCGATGGCCATCAAGATCGCCAAGGACGGAAAGAGGCGCATGTGCCGCATCCTAGCCGTCGTTCGCCATGCATTGAAGACATCGCGCCCATGGCCTAATTTGCCCGCTGCACGTGGGCAGCGTTCATTGCCCGGGGGAGAGACTGAGCTGATGTCGGAACGTTCGATCGGTCGCTGGACGACCCTGCTCGCGGCTCCCTTGCTGGCCGCCACCCTGGGGGCCTGCACCGGGCCCGGCGCAAGCCAAGCCTATACCGGCCCCGGCTGGTACCTCGAACAGTCCTACATCATCGTTGGCGGTGGCCCCAAGGTCTTCGGCGGCCCCTTCACCTACGAGAAGTGCGAGGAAGAACGCATCAAGAAGGGACCGATCACCTCGCCCGAGATGCTCTGCGTGAATCATCCCGGCCCGCCCAAGAAGTACGGCCTCTACTAGCAGGTGCCGGCGGCGATCCGGACAGGGTGTCCGATCGGTGCTTAGGCTCGTCGACATCACCGAGGCATTTCGTGGTGCAGGGCAGCCTGCCCTACGGCCCTTGCCCCCTGTACCGGGTGCCGCACTGCGGGTTCTTCAAGAACCCCGTTGGAGTGCATCACATACATAGAGCATGGTCCTGACGTTGAAGTCGTCCTCGACCTGCACGCGGGTCTCGACGCGCCAGCCCTGGTTCTCAAGAAGCTTGGCAAGCGCGGCCTCGGAAAGGGAATTGGCCCAACCACGGACTTCGCGGTGAGCGCCTCGGCCGGGCAGGGAATGGCGGTAGCTGAGGAGCAACCTGGCTGCTGTTCGTCGTGCATTGCGCAACATCCGGCCAGGGTGCTTCAGATGTTCGAGCAGCCCGAACGAGGCAACGCAGTCGAACGTGCCGACCGGGAACATGCCGGCGTCGAAGTTCACGGGTTGGACGTCGGTGTGCCATGCCTTCAAATCGGCCGCGACGTAGCGGGCGGCAGGAGGCAGTCGCCCCTTTAGCGCCATCCGCCAGCCACAGCCAATGTCGAGGACGCTGGCGCCCTCTTCTATGAACGGGGTCGCGGCATCGAGGGTCCTTGCCCTGTCTTCGTAATCTTCAAGATAGGCGGCATACTTGCAATGCACGGAGTGAAGCTCGTGTGCTTTCTCCACTTCTTCACGCAGCTTGCGGCGGATGAGTTCGTTCGGCTCGAAGCCTGGACAGCTCGCATATACATATCTTTCCAGCGAATCCGGCGTCCCCGTTGCGTGAACATCCGTATGATGGTTTGCGCCCAGAGTTGCAGCAAACTGAGAGAATACCGAGCCCGTGCCGATGACGTGCTGCGATCGGACCAGCAAATTGAAGTCCAGGAAAGCCTTCTGGATGGCAGGCCTGTTATTCATGAAGCGACGGGTATCTACAAAGTATTCCGAACCGAACTTTTCCTGGAAATGGACGATGGTTTCCGGCGAGTCGGAAAAGTAGACAATGCGCTCATCCCTTTGCAGGGCTTCCTCGATGGCAGGATAGTAGAACTCGAAGGGCGCCGTCCTGCACACGACGTGGCTCAATGTCGTCGCGAGTTGCTCAGACAGCGAGCCGTCCCGGTCGAACCCCACCGCAAGATCGCTCTTCAGCCTCTGGGTGACATCGCCTCGGCGAACATGGATGGCCGTATAGCGGTCAGTCTTGATCCAGCGGCGCACATCGGCCAGGAACCGTTCGACGACGGGATTCAAGGGCAGGCAGGCGAACCGTTCCTGAAGGCGCCGGCGCATATATTCCGGATCGGCCGGTTCGTCACTGAAGAGGTACTCATGGGCGCCACTGCCGTGGACGATCGGATGCTCTTGAAGGAACTGGGACTTCAGGAAGCCGTGAGGCCGCATGGACTGGAACGCGGGGTCATCCAGCCGAAGACCTCCGTCCAGTTTTTCAATACTCCTTCCCTCCAGGAACAGAAGGTCGTCACCAAAACCCTTCTGGTAGAAAGACAAAAGGTCGAAGATCAATTTTGGGTTGTACTCGGCGTCGATTTCACTTTCGACCAGGCTCGCCGCCGGAGGAGGCCAGAATACGATGACACGACCGCCCACATGCTCGGCAAAGCGCCATGCGTGCAGCATCGCTTTAAGTCTCGCAATCAATCCATCGCTGCGCCTGACAGTGAATGTAGGACGGCTGACCACGGCAATCGGTCTCCCAGTGCACGCCGCCCACTTCTACTCGATTTCCATCGATGGCGAACCTCTAACCGATCGCCATCAGGCTGGCGTTGCCGCCGGCGGCGGCGGTGTTGACGCTGAGAGACACCTCGTCGAACAGAAGCGCGCGCGGATAGGGCGCGACATGGACCGGTACGATTCGGCCCGGCCGGTCGGCCATCCGGCGGATGATGTCCAAGAGCGCCCCTTCGCTGCCGGCGAACAGGACGGCCGCAATCTCCTCGGCTTCGCTCGAGGCGACGCGATTGCGCGTCGACTGCACCGGCACGTGCTGTGCCCTGAGTTCGGCCGGATCCGCAGCAACGCACAGGATCGTGCCCTTGGGACGAAGGGCGTAGACGTTGCGTTCGCCAACCGGCCCGGCGAGTTCGCCCGTCGCCCCCTCGGCGGCCGCTGCACTCGCCAGAAGGCGATGGACATAGAGCGGCCCGCCCGCCTTCGGCCCCGTGCCCGACAGGCCATGTCCGCCGAACGGCTGCACGCCGACGACGGCGCCGATCATGTTGCGGTTGACGTACTGGTTGCCGGCGGCACTCGCCGCCGTCGCCCGGTCGATCGTCTCGTCGATGCGGCTATGGACGCCGAAGGTCAAGCCGAAGCCGGTCGCGTTGACCGCACGGATCACCTCCTCCATCTCCTCGCGCCGATAGCGCACGACGTGAAGCACCGGGCCGAAGACTTCGCCCGGCAGGTCCGGGAGAGCGCCGATCTCGATCAGGGTCGGCGGCACAAACGTCCCTCGCGCCGCTTCGTCGGGAAGCGCCACCTGGTGGACGCGATGGCCGGCCCCGCGCATGCGCTCGACATGGTCGAGCAGGCGCTTCTGCGCCTCGACCGAGATGACGGGTCCGACATCGACCGAAAGCCGGTCCGGATTGCCGATCCCCAGCTCCGCCATCGCGCCCTGCAGCATCGGCACGACCTTGCCCGCGATGTCGTCCTGCAGGCAGAGCACGCGCAACGCCGAGCAGCGCTGGCCGGCCGAGTCGAACGCCGACGCGAGCACGTCGATCACCAGTTGCTCGGGCAGCGCGGAGGAATCCGCCACCAGCGCGTTCTGCCCGCCGGTCTCGGCGATCAGGGGCACCGGCCTGCCATCGGCGCCGAGACGGCGCGCCAGGGTGCGGTTGATCGATTGCGCGGCCTCGGTCGAACCGGTGAAGACCACGCCCGCCACCACCGGATCGGCGACCAGCCGCTTGCCGATCTCGCCATCGCCCGGCAGGAACTGCAACACCGCACGCGGGACGCCGGCCTCGTGCAGGATGTCCACCGCGAGAGCAGCGATCAGCGGCGTCTCTTCCGCCGGCTTGGCGATCACCCCATTGCCCGCCGCCAGCGCGCCCGCGACCTGTCCGGTGAAGATCGAGAGCGGAAAGTTCCACGGGCTGATGCAGGCCACGATGCCCAGCGGCCGGTGGGTCTCGTTGTCGAAGCCTTCGACGCAATTGGCGTAGTAGCGCAGGAAGTCGACGGCCTCGCGGACCTCGCCCACCGCATTGCCCAGCGTCTTGCCGGCCTCGCGCACGATCGACCCCAGCAGCGCCTGCAGGCGCTCCTCCAGGAGATCGGCCGCACGACGCAGGGTCGCCGCGCGCTCGGCCGGCGGCGCCGACCAGGGCACGGCCTTCGCGCAGGCTTCATCCACCAGATCCGGCATGGCGTCGACGACGGTGCCCACGACATCGCCCCCGTCGGCGGGATTGCGCAGCTCTCGCGCGGTGCCGTCGCGCGGACCGTCGGCCAGGGCCGGCCTTACGCGCAGCAGAGTCGAGGCGCCGGCCACCAGCTCACGCGCCAGCGAGGCCAGCACGCTTTCGTTGACCAGATCGAGACCTCGCGAATTGGCCCGCTGGGGCGCGAACAGATCGCGTGGCAGTGCGATGAGCGGATGCGGTGCGCCGATCGGCGATAGACTGCGGGCACGTTCGACCGGATCGGCCAGCAAACTGTCGATCGGCAGGTCGGGATCCGCGACCTGGTTCACGAAGGAGGTGTTGGCACCGTTCTCCAGGAGCCGGCGCACCAGATAGGCCAGCAGCGTCTCATGCGTGCCGACCGGCGCATAGATGCGACACGGCCGGTTGAGTTTTTCGCGCCCGACGACTTCCTCGTAGAGCGGCTCGCCCATGCCATGCAGGCACTGGAACTCGTACTGGCCGGCATAGAAGTTCTCGCCCGCCATCGCATGGATCGTCGCCAGCGTGAGCGCATTGTGCGTGGCGAATTGCGGAAACGCCGCATCGGGTGCCGCCAGCAGCTTGCGCGCACAGGCGAGGTACGAAACGTCGGTGTGGATCTTGCGCGTGAAGACCGGGAAGTCCTCCAGCCCGTCGACCTGCGCGCGCTTGATCTCGCTGTCCCAATAGGCCCCTTTGACCAGCCGGATCATCAGCCGGTGGCGGCTGCGACGGCCGAGATCGATCAGATGGTCGATCACGAAGGCGGCGCGTTTCTTGTAGGCCTGGACCACGAAGCCGATGCCGTTCCACCCTTCGAGCGCGGGCTCGAAGCAGAGCCGCTCCAAGAGGTCGAGCGAGATCTCCAGCCGATCCGCCTCTTCCGCATCGATGTTGAGGCCGATGTCGTAGCGGCGCGCCAGCACCGCGAGATCGCGCAGGCGCGGATAGAGTTCGGCATGCACCCGCTCGACCTGCGAACGGCTGTAGCGCGGATGCAGCGCCGAGAGTTTCAGCGAGATGCCGGCGCCCTCGTAGATGCCACGCCCGGCCGATGCCTTGCCGATGGCATGGATCGCCCGCTCGTAGGCCTGGCGGTAATGCTCGGCCTGGGCGGCCGTGATCGCCGCCTCGCCCAGCATGTCGTAGGAATAGCGGAAGCCCTCTTCCTCGAAGCGGCGGCCGTTGGCCAGCGCTTCCTCGATCGTCTGGCCGGCAACGAACTGTTCGCCCATAAGGCGCATCGCGATGTTCACGCCGCCCCGGATCAGCGGCTCGCCGCCTCGCGCGATCAGTCGCGTGAGCGCGGCCGACAGGCTGGTCTCGCTGCTGGTCGCGGTCAGCCGGCCGGTCAGCATCAGACCCCAGGTCGCGGCGTTGACGAACAGCGACGGGCTGCGTCCGAGATGGGCCCGCCAGTCGCCGCCGCCGATCTTGTCGCGGATCAGCGCGTCGCGCGTCTCGTCGTCGGGGATGCGCAGCAGCGCCTCCGCGAGGCACATCAGCGCGACGCCCTCCTGACTGGAGAGCGCATATTCGTGGATCAGCCCCTCGACGCCGCCCGACGGCACCTTGGCCCGCAACGCCTCGACCAGCCGCCGCGCCAGCCCACGCGCCTTGGCCGTCGCGGACGGGCTCAGGGTCGCGAGATCGAGCAGCGGCGGCACGCACTCGGGCTCCGGCCGGCGATAGGCCGCCGTGATGGCGGCGCGCAACGGCGACAGCGGTCGCAGCGAGCGGGCGAAGGCTTCGAACGGCGCGGTCATCGGGCGCCTACTTGTATGAAGAGACCTCGATCAGGTTGCCGTCGGGATCGCGGCAATAGACCGAGACGATCGTGCCCATCGCGCCACTCTTTTCACCCGGCCCCTCTTCGATCTCCACGCCACAGCTCCTGAAATGATCGGCCACCGCCTGTGGCGTCGCCTGCGTGAGAAAGCACAGATCGTCGCTGCCGGGCGCCACCGTCTTGCCGGTGAACCATTGCTTCTGTGTGGCGGTTTCAGGACGCAGGTTGATCTTCTGGCGGCCGAAGTGCATCGACGTGACGCGATGCCCGGGCCGCGGCTCCGTATCCTTGCGCGTCATGCCCAGCACGCGCTGGTACCAGGCGGCCGCGACTTCGACGTCGCGCACGTTCATGACGAGATGGTCCAGAGCCTCGACGACGACAGCCATTGCACGCTCCTCCAATTGACCCAGTCTCAGAGTGAACCCGCCCCTCCTTCCCGTCCATCCACCGGCGCGCTAACAGAGTTCGATGGAGCCACTTCCCGTCGACGAGGCGCTGCCGCGTCTCAAGGCCGCGCTGGTGGCCAGCAATGCCGCCGTGCTGGTGGCGCCGCCGGGCGCCGGCAAGACCACGCGCGTGCCGCTGGCGCTGCTCGACGCCCCCTGGCTCGGCGGACGAAAGATCGTGATGCAGGAGCCGCGACGGCTGGCCGCACGCGCCGCCGCCCGCCGCATGGCCGCAAGCCTGGGCGAAGCGGTCGGCGAGACCGTCGGCTATCGAGTCCGCTTCGACACCAAGGTCGGTCCGCACACCCGTATCGAGGTCGTCACCGACGGATTGTTCCTGCGACTGCTGCAGGACGATCCGTCGCTCGAGTCCGTGGCCTGCGTGATCTTCGACGAACTGCACGAGCGCGGTCTCGAAACCGACCTGTCCTTTGCGCTCGTGCGCGAGGCTCAGGCGGCGTTGCGCGAGGATCTGCGCGTGGTCGCCATGTCGGCGACGCTCGATCCCGGTCCGGTATCGGCACGGCTGGGCGGCGCTCCGGTGATCGAGAGTGCCGGCCGCATGTTTCCGGTCGACACGCGCTATCTCGATCGCGAGCCGGCCGGCCGTATCGAGGACAATGTCGCTGCCGCCGTGCGCCGCGCGCTGGCCGAGGAAACCGGCAGCGCCCTCGTCTTCCTGCCGGGCGTAGGCGAGATCCGCCGGGTCGAGGAGCGGCTGCAGGGCATCGGCGTAAACGTCGACGTTGCGCCGCTCTACGGCGACCTGTCGCCCGCCGACCAGGACCGCGCCATCGCGCCCTCGCCGCCGGGCCGGCGCAAAATCGTGCTGGCGACGTCGATCGCGGAGACCAGTCTCACCATCGAAGGCGTGCGCGTCGTGATCGACAGCGGCCAGATGCGCGTGCCGAAATTCTCGCCGCGCTCCGGCATGACCCGGCTCGAAACCGTGCGTGTCAGCCAGGCTTCGGCCGATCAGCGGCGCGGCCGCGCCGGCCGTCTCGAACCCGGCATCTGCTATCGCCTCTGGTCGGAACAGGCCCAGCGCGGATTGTTGCCCTTCACGCCGCCCGAGATCCTCGATGCCGACCTGGCACCGCTGGCCTTGGAGCTGGCGGCCTGGGGCACCAGCGATGCCGCGAGCCTGCCGTGGTTGACGCCGCCACCCGCCGCCTCGCTCGCGACGGCGCGCGCACTGCTGGCCGATCTCGGCGCCATCGACGGCGCCGGCGCGATCACCGCCCATGGCCGCGCCATGGTCCGCCTCGGCCAGCATCCGCGCATCGCTCATCTGGTGCTCAAGGGCCGCGAACTGGGTCAAGGCAAGGTCGCGGCGCTGCTGGCCGCGATCCTCGGCGAACGCGATTTCCTGCGCCTGCCGCCGGGCCAGCGCGACGCCGATCTGCGGCACCGGGTCGACATTGCGCTGAGCGGGCGACGCGACGGCACCTTGCGCCTGATACAGGAGGCGGCACGACGCCTGATGCCGCGCGGCGGCGGCGAGGAACGCGCCGACATCGCCATGACGGGACCGCTGCTGGCTCTGGCCTATCCCGACCGGATCGGCCGACGCCGCCCCGGCACGGCCGGCCGCTATCTCCTGTCGGGCGGCCGCGGTGCCGTGCTGCCCGAGGGCGATCCGATGGCCAACGAGGAGTTCCTCGTCGTCGCCGATCTCGACGGCTCGGCACAGGAATCGCGTATCTTCCTCGCCGCGCCCATTACGGTCGCGGAGATCGAGGAGCTCTACGCCGACCGCATCGTCGACGAGCAGCTCGTCCAGTGGAGCGCGCGCGACGGCGCGGTGCTGGCTCGGCGGCGACGACGGCTCGGTGCCCTCGCACTCGAGGACAAGCCGCTCGGCCGGCCCGATCCCGACAAGGTGCAGGCCGCCATGCTCGACGGCGTGCGCCAGCTCGGACTGGCTGCCTTGCCCTGGAGCGACGATCTCGTGCGCTGGCGCGAGCGCATCGGCTTCCTGCGCCGCCATGCCGGCGAGGACTGGCCCGACCTGTCCGACGCAACCCTGCTCGCGTCACTGACGCACTGGCTCGGCCCTTCCCTCGACGGCGTGTCGCGCAAGGATCATCTCGCCCGCATCGATCTCGCCGCGGCGCTCAAGGCGTTGGTCCCGTGGGACAAGCAGCGCGAGGTCGATCGGCTCGTGCCCACGCACGTCGAAGTGCCGAGCGGATCGCGGGTGGCCATCGACTATGCCAATCCCGACGAGCCGACGCTGTCGGTGCGCCTGCAGGAGATGTTCGGACTCACCGAGACGCCACGCATTGCCGGCGGCAAGGTGCCGCTCACCATCCACCTGCTCTCGCCGGCGCGCCGGCCAGTCCAGGTGACGCGCGATCTCGCGAGCTTCTGGGCCAATGGATACAAAGCCGTGAAATCCGAACTCAAGGGCCGTTACCCGCGCCACTATTGGCCCGACGATCCGCTGGTCGCCGAACCCACGGCGAGGGCGCGGCCTCGACCGCCGTAAGCGCTACCGCGTCTCGATCAGGGATGACAGCAGGCGCCGCATCAGCGGCATCAGGAACAGCATCGTCGGAAAGGCGACCATCCAGGACGCCATCCACGATTCCATCCAGCGCGCGGTCATGCCCGGTTCGAGCCCCATCGCCCGGAAGGTGGCAATTCCGGAAACGATGAAGGTCATGACGAAGGTCAGCGCCAACGGCATGGCGATGTGCATCGTTCGGGCGGGGAGTTTCTTCACGGCGGGCCGGACAATATGGTACGGGCTTGGACCTCGTCCATCCCCGTTGCGGAAGCCCTCCTCCCATGTCCCTCGCCCTCCCGTTCCAGACCGCCAAGCAGCTCGCCGCTGCGGTCCGGAAGAAGAAGATCGGCTGCCTCGAACTGCTCGACCTCTACCTGAAGCGGGTCGAGGCCTATAACCCCGAACTCAACGCCATCATCGCGACCGACATCGAGGGCGCCCGCAAGCGTGCCAAGGCGGCGGACCGCGCGGTCAAGGCCGGCAAGAAGCTGGGGCCGCTGCACGGCGTGCCGATGACGATCAAGGAATCCTTCGACGTCGCGGGCTTCCCCACCACCTGGGGCGATCCTGCCTTCAAGGATACGGTCGCGACCCAGAATTCGCTGGTCACGCAGCGCATGATGGATGCCGGCGTCACGCTGTTCGGCAAGACCAACGTGCCGCTGAACCTCGCCGACTGGCAGAGCTACAACGAGGTCTACGGCTCGACCAACAATCCCTGGGATCTCGGGCGGACGCCCGGCGGCTCCTCGGGCGGGTCGGGTGCGGCGCTGGCCGCCGGCCTCACCGGCATCGAGGCGGGCAGCGACATCGGCGCCTCGATCCGCAATCCCGCCCATTACTGCGGCGTGTGGGGCCACAAGCCGAGCTGGGGCGTGGTCTCGCCGAAGGGCCATGCGTTGGCCGGGGCCGTTGCCTACGGCGATATCGGCGTGGTCGGACCGCTGGCCCGCGGCGCGGAGGATCTCGAAATCGCACTCACGGCAATGGCCGGTCCCGATGCGATCGACGGCCGTGGCTGGACGCTCACCCTGCCGCGTTCGAAGAAGACCAAGCTGCGCGACTTCAAGGTCGCGGTGCTGCTGACCGACCCGAACGCCGAGGTCGACGATTCGGTCCAGGAGCAGATCTCCAGGCTCGCGTCGTTCCTCGCCAAGAACAAGGTCAAGGTGAACGACAAGGCGCGGCCGGAGATCGACACGGTCGAGCTGAACGACGTCTACATCCGCCTGCTGCGGGCGGCGACCTCGGGCCGCATGAGCGACGCTGTCCACGAGCAGGCCGTCAAGGACGCGGCCAGCCTGCCCGCCTCCGACATGAGCTACTTCGCCCAGATGCAGCGGGGCAATTCGCTGTCGCATCGTGCCTGGCTGGGGCTGAACGAGAAGCGCCACAGGATGCGGCTCGCCTGGGATGCGTTCTTCCAGGACTACGACCTGATGCTCTGCCCGGTCGCCGTGACCGCGGCCTTCCCGCACGACCAGGCGGGCCTGCGCCACAAGCGCACGATCGTCGTAAACAACAAGCAGGTGCCGGTGGTCGACCAGATCTTCTGGGCGGGCTACTCGGGCGTCACCTGGCTGCCCTCGACCGCCGCCCCGATCGGCCAGAGCAAGGAAGGCCTGCCGATCGGCGTGCAGATCATCGGCCGTCAGTATGGCGACTACGAGTGCATCCAGTTCGCCAAGCTGCTCGAAAAGGAATATCGCGGCTTCGTGCCGCCGCCGGCCTATAGCTGAGCTCAGGAGCCAGAATGTCCAAGGATATCGACCTCAAGAAGCACATTCGCTCGATCCCCGACTTTCCCAAGCCGGGTATCCTGTTCTACGACATCTCGACGCTGCTGGCGCATGCCAAGGCCTGGCATACGGCCATCGAACGGCTCGCCGACCTGATCCGCCCGCACAAGCCCGACATGCTGGCGGGAATCGAATCGCGCGGCTTCCTGCTGGCCGCGCCGCTCGCGCTCGCGCTCGGCACCGGCTTCGTGATGATGCGCAAGCAGGGCAAGCTGCCCGGCACGACGGTGCGTCACACCTATGCGCTGGAGTACGGAACCGACACGATCGAGATCCAGCAGGATGCCGTGCACAAGGGCGCGCGGGTCGTGCTGGTCGACGATCTGCTGGCAACCGGCGGGACCATGTCGGCCGCCGTGAACCTGCTGGAAACCGTCGGCGCCGTGGTGCCCGCGACCGCCGTCATCATCGAGCTCACCTTCCTCGAAGGCCGCAAGAGACTGACACCGCCGGTCGAAACGCTGCTGCAGTACGACAGCTAGAGACCTCATCCTGAGGAGCCGCGCAAAGCGCGGCGTCTCGAAGGATGGGCAACAGACGTGGTGCTCGTTCCCACCCTTCGAGACGCGGTCCTGCGGACCGCTCCTCAGGGTGAGGCATTGTTGTCCGACATGCTTTCCGCCCCGCCGACAAACCGGCTACGATGCCGGCCGGAGGAAATGCATGTTCTCAGTGTCCGAGTGCTTCTCTGATACCTATGCCGAGGCGCGCGCGAAGTTCTGCGGCGCCGCCGCCGAGGCCGGGGGCGCGCTGCGGTCCTGGCTCAATCCGAAGGCGCGCGGTCCCAACGGCGAGAGACTCTTCCTCGACACGGCGCGCTTCGGGCCGGCCGACGCCGCGAACATGCTGGTGCTGATCGCCGGCACGCACGGCGTCGAGGGCCATTGCGGATCGGGGGCCGAGATCGCGTGGATGCGCTCGGGTGGCGCCGCGAAGCTGCCGGCAGATACCGGCGCGCTGCTGATCCATGCGCTCAATCCCTATGGCTTCGCGTGGACGCGCCGCGTCACCGAGGACAATGTCGATCTCAATCGCAACTTCGTCGATCACGACAAGGGCTATCCGAAGAACGACGGCTATCTCGAGATTGCCGACGCCGTTTTGCCGGTCGAGTGGAACGACGCGAGCGCCGCCGAGACCGAACGCGTGTTCGCGGCCTATGCCCAGAAGCACGGCGCCTTCGGCCTGCAGAGCGCGATCAGCGGCGGCCAGTACACGCACTCCGACGGGATCTTCTTCGGCGGCAACACGCCCAGCTGGAGCAATCGCACGATCCGCGCCATCGCCCGCGAGGAGCTGTCGCGGGCCAGGCGAGTCGGCATCATCGATTTCCATACCGGCCTCGGCCCGTTCGGCCATGGCGAACTGATCTGCGCGGTGTCGCCCGCCGCGAAGTCGTTCGGCCGCGCCAAGGCCTGGTACGGCGACGAGATGACCTCGCCCGAAGGCGGCACCTCGACCTCGGCGGTGGTCGTGGGCGTCATGACCGATGCCTTCCCGCAGGAACTTCCCGATGCCGAGGTGACGCCCGTCGCGCTGGAATACGGCACCTACACGGTCCCGGAAGTGCTGAACGCGGTGCGCGCCGACAACTGGCTGCATCATCGCGGCGACCTCGGCTCGGCGCAGGGCCGCGCCCTGAAGGCGGACATGAAGGAGCGCTTCTTCCCGGCCGGCGACAAATGGCGGGAGATGGTGTGGACGCGCGCCGACCAGACGATCGGCTGGGCGCTGAAGGGCATGACCGGGGGATGAGCCTCGCCGTGCCGAGCGAGGATACCGCCCGGCTGCGTCTGCAGAAGGTATTGCAGCAGACCCCGCTGTTCGCCGACCTCGCCCCCGACGCCCTGGCCGCCGTCGAACACCAGTTGACCCTGCTGGTGCTGCCGGGCGGCGCGCCGCTGTTCCGCCAGGGCGAACCGGCGGACGCCGTCTATGTCGTGACGAGCGGCTCCCTCGGGGTCTTCCGTCATTACGAGCCCGGCGATGCGCGCGAGCCCCTGCTGATCGCCGAGATCCCGCCGGGCAATCTCGTCGGCGAGATGTCGCTGCTGTCGCAGGGCAAGCGCACGCGCAGCGTGGCGGCACTGCGCGACAGCGAGGTCTGGCGGCTGCCGCAGACCAGTTTCCACGCCCTCACCTCGAACCATCCCGAGGTGCTGCCGGCGCTGATGCGCAGCGTCGTGGCGCGCAATGCGCAGGACGCGGGCGGCGAGCGCCGGCAGTCGCGCACCTTCGCGCTGCTGCCGAGCGGCCCCGACGTACCCTCGGCGCGGTTCGCGGTGATGCTGGCCAATGCGCTGGGCCGCCTCGGCACCCAGGTGCAGATGCTGGGTTCCGAATCGCTCGACCAGGAGCCCGAGTGGTTCGCGCGCTGCGAGATGGAATCGTCGTTCGTGCTCTACCGCGCCGATCCGACCCTGACGCCGTGGACCGAGCTCTGCCTGCGCCAGGCCGATTGCCTGGTCGTGATGCGCAACGCCGACAACGACGCGCCGACCCGGGTGCCGTTCGAGATCGAGACGGCGCAGAGCGGCGCGGTGTTCCACCGGCGGCGCGAGCTGGTGCTGCTGCACGAAGGTCACGATCCCAAGGCGGGTTCGACCGCGCCGCTGCTGGCGGGCGGCCTCTACGGCAACCACCATCACGTCCGGCTCGACATCCATGCCGATATCGACCGGCTGGCCCGCACCCTCACCGGTCATGCCGTGGGCGTGGTCATGGCCGGCGGCGGCGCGCGCGCCTTCACGCATATCGGGGTGGTCAAGGCGCTGCGCGAGTGCGGCGTGCCGATCGACCTAGTGGGCGGCACCAGCATGGGGGCGATCGTCGCGGCCGGCGTCGCCTCGCGCTGGAACGACCAGGAACTCGACGCGCGCTTCCGCCGCGCCTTCGTCGACAACAATCCGCTCAGCGATTACACGGTGCCGCTGATCTCGCTGTTTGGCGGCCGCCGGGTCACGCGCCTCTTGCGCATGGCGTTCGGCGAGAAGGACATCGAGGATCTGATCCTCCCCTATTACTGCATGACCGCGAACCTCACGACCTCCCGGGCCGACATCCATACGGTCGGGCGGCTGTGGCGATGGCTGCGCGCGTCGGTGTCGATTCCCGGCGTGATGCCGCCCTTCAACGAAGCCGGCGAAGTCCATGTCGATGGCGGCGTCATCGACAATTTCCCCGTGCGCGCGATGCAGCGGCTGGGTCGCGGCCTCACCATCGGCGTCGACATCGACACCGGCGGCGCGCTGTCCGCCGGCGAGGGCGTCATGGAGCCCTGGTCGGCGTGGCAGTTCTTCCGGCGCCTGGTCTGGAAGCGCAACGAGATGCTGCCCATCCCCTCGATCGTGCGCATCCTGCTGCGCTCGGCGCTGGTCGCCAGCACCTCGCGCGCGGCCGAGGATCGCGCCGCTGCGGATCTGCTGATCGTGCCGCCGATGACCCATATCGATCTGCTCGATTGGACGAGCTTCGACGCGGCGATCGAACTCGGCTATCGCACGACGATGGAAGGTCTCGAAAAGGCCCGCACCTTGCCGGTTGGCGCGCGTCTCTTCGTATCGTGAGGAACGAACAGACAGGGGAAGAAACGTCATGGCGGACGATTCGACGGCACGGCATCTGGCGACCCTGCAGGAGCTCAACCACCATTATGTGCGCTCGGTCGGCGAAGCCGATGTCGAATGGTTCGACCGGCATCTGTCGGACGATTTCCACAATACCAATCCCGACGGGACGCTGATCGAGCGTGCGGCGTTCCTGGCGCAGATCGGCCGCGGCTCGGCGGTGAAGGACCTGCGCGAGCACGACGTGAAGATCCGCCTGCTGGGCTCCTTTGCCATCATCCATGCGCGGACCAGCTACACGAAGCCCGACGGCAGCCCGGGCGGCGGCTGGTACACCGACGACTGGCAGCTGCGGCCGGAGGGCTGGCGCTGCGTTTCGGCCCACGTCAGCCGGTCGTAAACGTGCGCCCACCATGTCGCTGAACACGGCTGCGGACACATCGCCGGCCGCCTGGCGCGTCGTCTTCGCCTGCTTCGTGACGGCCGTCTTCGCCTGGGGCTTCGGCTTCTATGCCCACGGCATCTACCTCGTCGAACTGCAGCGCGCCCGCGGCTGGTCGACGGGATTCATCTCGTCGGTCGTGACCGCGCACTATCTGCTGGGCGCCCTGCTGCTGCCGCGAATTGCCGAAGCGATCGGCCGGTTCGGGCCGCGCGCCGTGTTCCTGGCCGGCCTCACCACCACCACGGCCGCGCTGATGCTGCTCCCGTCGGTCACCGAGCCCTGGCAACTGGTCCTGCTCTACGTCGTGATGGCGCCGGGCTGGAACGCCACCAGCGTGGCGCCGATCGCCGCCACCGTCGGGCAATGGTTCGATCGCAAGCGCGGCCTCGCGCTCAATCTCGCGCTGAGCGGCGCCACCCTCGCCGGCCTCGTCGTCACACCCGTCCTGCTGGCCGCCATTCCGGCGCTGGGCTTCGCGAAGGCCGAGCGGCTGCTGCTGGCTGGCGGCATCGTGCTGGCCGCGGGTGCCGTCGCGTTGTTCGTTCGGAGGGGACCCCTGTCGCCCAGGCCGACGACGGTGCGGCTCAATCGGCTGGCGCCGCTGCGGGAGTGGCATTTCTGGAGCATCGCCGCGCCCTTCGCCCTCGTGCTGACGTCGCAGGTCGGCTTCCTTACCCATCTCGTGCCGCTCGTGACGTCCCGCGCGGCCGCCAGCGGCGCTGCGATCGATCCGGCCCTTGCCGTCGGCATCAACGCCGTGACGGCCCTGGTCGGTCGGATCGTCCTGGGTCTGGTCATCGACCGCCTCGAGCCGCGCCGCGCCTCGGTGATCTGCTTCGTCGTGCAGGCCGGCGCCATCGCCGTGCTCGAACATGTCGAGACGCCGTTCGCAGTGTACGGCGCCTGCGCCGCCTATGGCCTCGCCGTGGGCAATATCATCACCCTGGCGCCGATGATCGTGCAGCGCGAATTCACAGCCGATCGGTTCCCCGCGATCGTCGCCCTTTCCACAGCCGTCATGCAGACCCTCTACGCCTTCGGGCCGGGGCTGCTGGGCGTTCTGCGCGACGCCTCCGGCGGGTACGGCGTGCCGCTGGCGGTCTGCATGGGGCTCAACCTCGCCGCCTCGGCCCTCATCCTGATGCGCAGGCGGCGCCCGGCCTAAGCCAGGAACTTCAGCCCGTTCACCACCTTGTCGATGGCCTTGCGCGGCCCGTGCACGCCGATGCCGACAAAATCCATCGCATCGACCGGGGCCGCGGCGACGGCGGCACGATTGTCGGCGTCGTTGGTCGTGGTGAACATCGGCTCGATGTAGATCGCGGGCACCAGCTCGCGCGACAGCGCCCGCTGGTGCGTCCGCCGCAGCTCCTCCAGGGTCGCGCCATAGACGAACACCGGCTCGCGGATCAGGGCCGTGTAGGCCCGGCCGCTTCCGTCGCGATAGGGCTCGCCCATCAGATGGGCGTGGGTGCCGGCGAGGCCTCCCGCCAGGAAGGCCGCGACATTGGCCACCTGCCAGGCGGCCAGATCCTTGCGCAGCACGAGGGCTGTCTTGGTTTCATAGATCATGCCGCCGATATGGGGCATGGTGGTCCCACCGTCTTGAACGTTCGTGCATGACCGCCGACCAGATCCGCCTCGACCGCCCGGCCTCGGGCCTGCAGCGCCTCGAAGCGTGCTTCGGCGGCCATGCCTACGATCTGCATCGCCACGAGACCTACGGAGTCGGCCTCACCCTCTACGGCGTGCAGCAGTTCCACTATCGCGGCAGCCTGAGGACCAGCCAGGCGCGGCAGGTGCTGGTGCTGCATCCCGACGAGCCGCATGACGGCCACGCCGGCGAGGGCGGCGCCTTCGCCTATCGCATGCTCTATCTCGATCCCGCGTCGATCTCCCAGGCCCTCGACGGCGCCAGCCCGCCCCATGTGGCGGAGGCCGTCGCGCACGATGCGGCGACCGCGCGGGTCATCGAGGAGGCCTTCGTCGATTTTCCGCAGCCGCTCGAGCCGCTCGCGATCGACGCCACGATCGGCCGCCTCGCCGACCTCCTGGCGCGGCGCGGCGATGGCGGACCTCGCCGGGGACGCGGCAGCGTCGCCCTTCGCGCCGCGCGGCTGGCCCGCGATTTCCTGATGGCCGAATCCCACCGGGTCGTCGGTTCCGACGAGCTGGAGAGGGTCAGCGGCCTCGACCGCTTCACCCTCGCCCGTCACTTCCGAACCGCCTTCGGCACGTCGCCGCATCGTTTCCAGGTCGGCCGGCGGCTGATGCGGGCGCAGGCCCTGATCGTCGAGGGCATCGCCCTCTCGGAAGCCGCCGCCGCCGCGGGCTTCGCCGACCAGAGTCATCTCACGCGGCATTTCTCCGCCCGCTTCGGCGTCACGCCGGGCCGCTGGGCCGCCCTGTCGCGACGAAGCTAGAGCGGATAGCGGCCGTCGGCGTCGAGAGTGTCGGCCGACCGCCAGCCCTGACGCAGGCCGGCCAGAGCGCCGGTCATCATCCGCCGGCCCACGGCTGTCCGGCAGGCGTGATGCAGGGCGAGATCGCGCGGGATGGCGAGCAGATCGAGGTGCGACTGGAAGAACGGCGTCAGCAGGTGACTGGCGGTCCCGTAGAAACGGTTGGGCGGGCCGCGCCGCGCGGCGAACAGGTCCATCGCCTGGGACAGATCGCCCGCCTCGGCGAGGCAGCGGCCCAGCGCATGGGCGTCGAGCAGGCCGAGATTGGCCCCCTGGCCGAGCTGCGGGCTGGTGCCGTGGGCGGCATCGCCGATGAACAGGACCGGGCCCTCGTTCCCGCGCGGCAGGGAGACGTGCCGGTAGGTCGCGCGCGCGAAATCGCCGGCGTCGACGGCACGCTCGATGATCGAGGCCGCGTCCGGCCAGAGCGCCAGCGCCTCGTGCCGCATCGCCTCGAGATCGAGCGGCTGGTCGGCCTCGAGCACCGGCGTGGGCAGGCTCCAGAACATCGTGAGCCTGTCGGGTGCGACCGGGAGGACGCCCATCATCGACGATGTGCCGGCAAAGCGCTGCCGCAGGAGGCCCATGGCGCCGAAGGCGTGGGTGTCGGGGATGGTCGTCCAGATGCACCCCCAGGGGTAGAGCGGCGCGCGGGCCCGCGGAAACACGCGGTGCCGCAGCGCCGAGTGCGCCCCGTCGGCGACCACCAGGAGATCGAAGGGACCGTGCCGGCCGGCCTTCCGGTCGAGCGCGACCGCCCGGGCGCCGTCGCGCTCGACGTCGACGATTTCGACGCCGGTGACCATCCGGGCGGCCGACCGGGTCAGGCGGCGATTCAGCAGGTCGAACAGGACCGACCGCCGGATGCCCAGGCCGAAGGTCGCGGGATGGAGGTCGCCGTAGGCGAGGTCGATGACCCGGACACCCCACTGGTTCTCGCCCAGCAGCCCGTCGATCCGGGCGCCGGCGGCCAGGGCGTCCGGCTCGAGTCCGAGGGCGCGCAGCACCGAAAGCCCGGTGGGCTGCAGCAGCAGGCCGGCCCCGACCGGATGCGGCTGCTCGAAGCGCTCCAGCACGGTGACGGCATGTCCGGCATCGGCAAGAAAGCTTGCGGCGGCTTGTCCGGCAATGCCGCAGCCTACGATACCGATCTCAAGAGACCTCAACGCCATCCACCCTCGTAGCTCCGGTACCCCATACAACGAAAAAAGGTGGCCTGCAGGCCACCCTTTCGATCCGTCTGTGGGCGAGCGGCGCTCAGAGGCCGCCGTTCACGACGAGGCACTGCCCGCTGACATAGTCACTATCGGGGCTGCAGAAAAGATAAACCGAACCGGCCGCCTCCTCCGGCAGGCCGCCACGGCCCAGCGGAATCATCTGGTTCATGGCAGCAATCCGGCCGCCCTGGACGCCGATCTTGACCTTGCGGCCCTGGACCTCGATCTCGCCGGACTCGCCCTGGCTAAGCGGCTTGGTGAGGCGGGTCTGGATGTAGCCGAAGGCCACGGCGTTCACGGTGACGTCGTAGCGGCCGAACTCCTTGGCCAGCGTCTTGGTCAGGCCGACGATGCCCGCCTTGCCCGCCGCATAATTCGACTGGCCGGCATTGCCGTTGACGCCCGAGGTCGAGGAGATGTTCACGACCTTGCGCACGATGCGCTTGCCCTCGGCCCGCTCCTTCTCGACGGCATCCTTGAAGTACTTTTGGAAAGCGCGCAGGACACGGAACGGCGCCGTCAGATGGACGTCGAGGATGGCGTACCACTGCTCGTCGGTCATCTTCTGGATGACCGAGTCCCAGGTGTAGCCGGCATTGTTCACGACGACGTGACAGTCGCCGAACGCGTCGACGGCCGCTTTCACGATGCGGTCGCCGAAGTCGGGCTTGGAAACGTCGCCGTTGCAGGCGACCGCCCGGCCGCCCGCCTTGATGATCTCGGCGACGGTCTCCTCCGCCGGCGCGTCGTCGATGTCGTTGATCACCACGCTGGCGCCGTCGCGCACCAGACGCAGCGCGATCTCCTTGCCGATGCCGCGTCCCGACCCGGTGACGATCGCCACCTTTCCGTCCATCTGACCCATGTCTGTCTCCTGTTGCTTGCATGGGAGCGCGCCACTCCAGTGGCGCATCATCCTCAAGAGCGCCACTGGAGTGGCGCGCTCCTCCGAACCCTAGCTCAACGCAACCGTGGCGGTGCCCTGAAGCGTGTCCTGGCCGTTCTGGTTCGTGCACTTGACCTCGAGATCGACCAGCGTCTCGCCGTCCTTCTCGCGCTTGCCCGTGACCTTGCCCGAAACGGTGATGACGTCGCCCACCCAGGTGATCGAGGTGAAGCGCGTGCCGAGGCTGCGGACCTGCTTCTGCGGCACCCAGGAGGTGACGAGGCGACCGAGGAAGGCCATCGACAGCATGCCGTGGGCGAACACGTCCTTGAAACCGAACTTCTTGGCGAAGTCGAGATCGACGTGGATAGGATTGTGGTCGCCGGAGCCGCCGCAGTAGAGGGCGAGCTGGTGGCGGCTGATCGGCGGCAGCACCAGCGGCTTGAGTTCGTCGCCGACCTTGACGTCGGCAAATTTCGGAGCGGTCGCAGTAGCCATGAGTGCCTCCCTTACTTCTTCGCCGCGTCGGGGTTGCGCACGACGGTGACGCCGCGGCCCTTGGCCAGCAGCTTGCCCGCCTGGTCTTTCATCTCCATTTCCTGGACGACGAACCACAGGGCGCCGCCCTTCTTGTCGTAGATGTCGACGACCTTCTCCTGGCAGGTGACGACGTCGCCCACCACGACCGGCGCGTAGTATTCGAAGTGCTGCTCGCCGTGCAGGATCAGGCCGATATCGACGTTGAGCAGGCGCAGGAGCCCGCCCTTGTTGGGATCGTCGGCCTGCAGGGCGCGCAGGAAGGTGAGCGGCGCGGTGATACCGCGATAGCCGGCCGCCTTCGCTGCGGCTTCGTCGGAATAGATCGGGTCTTCCTCGCCGATGGCCTTGCAGAACAGCTTGATCTTGCCCGCCTCGACGGTGGCGGTGAACGGCGCGAATTCGTGGCCGATGAGCTTCTTGTCGAGCTCCATGAAGGTCTCCTCCTGATCCGGTGCAAAGAAAAGCCCTCTCCCCGACTGCCTTGAGCCAGAGAGAGGGCTTCGCGATTCGTGACTACTCGTAGCGGCCGACGATGGCCACGCTGGCGATGTTCTCGCGCGGGGCGCCGCCGAGATTGTGCGTCATGCCGATGCGCGGGTCCTTGAGCTGGCGTGCGCCGGCCTTGCCCTGGATCTGCAGGTACATCTCGTAGAGCATGCGCAGGCCCGAGGCGCCGATCGGATGGCCGAAGCACTTGAGGCCGCCATCGATCTGGCAGGGGATCTTGCCGTCGGCGTCGTAGAAGCCGTCGAGCACGTCCTTCCAGCCCTTGCCGGTCTCGGAGATGTGCAGGTCTTCCATGGTCACCAGCTCGGTGACCGAGAAGCAGTCATGGACTTCGAACATCGACACTTCGTCGCGCGGGCTCTTGATCCCGGCCTCTTCATAGGCCTTTTTCGAGGCGATGCGGGTCGTGTGGAAGTAGCTGCCGTCCCACGAATTGTGGCCCGACTCCGAACCGTTCGAGACCGAGAGCTGCAGCGCCTTGACGCTGACGATGTCCTTCTTGCCGAGCGCCTTGGCGATCTCCGGTGTCGTCACGATGGCCGCGGCCGCGCCGTCCGACACGCCGCAGCAGTCGAACAGGCCGAGCGGCGAGGCGATCATCGGCGCGTTGAGGATGGTGTCCATCTCGACGGCCTTCTGGAGATGGGCCTTCGGGTTCTTGGCGCCGTTCTGGTGGCTCTTCCACGAGACGTGGCCGATCGCCCTCTTGAGGTCCTCGCCGGAAACGCCGTGCGCGGTCATGTAGGCGGTGGCGAGCTGGGCGAAGTTGCCCGGCGCGGTGCCGTTGGCGTTCCACAGGACCTGCAGCGGGCCGCCGCGGCCGCCGGGAAGGCCGCCGTAGCCGGTGTCCTTCAGCTTCTCGACGCCCAGCGCCAGGGCAAAGTCGGCGGCGCCGGAGGCGACGGCGTAGCAAGCGCCGCGGAAGGCCTCAGTGCCCGACGCGCACATGTTCTCGACGTGCGTCACGGGAATGTTCGGCAGGCGCAGCGTCATCGACAGCGGAATGCCGGACTTGCCGACATGGACCTCATCGATGGCGGTCGAGAACCAGGCCGCCTGGAGCTGGTTCTGGTCGATGCCCGCGTCCTTCAGGCATTCCTTGTAGGCTTCGAGCATCAGCTCTTCGGCGCCGCTGTCCCAGCGTTCGCCGAACTTCGAGCAGCCCATGCCGAGAATAGCGACCTTGTCCTTGATACCACGAGCCATTGCAGGTCTCCTTGGTGGTGAGGTTGAACTCTTTGAACTAACGAAACTCTTGAACCGGGAAGGCGAGCCGAGCCGACAGGCTCAGACCGGGGTCGCCTTCCAGAAGTAACGCTTGAAGCCACCGCGCATCTGGTCGTTGTCGCGCATGCGGAAGGTCATGCGCATCTTGGCGCCGACCTTCACCTGATCCTTGTCGCTGTCCGTGAAGTCGGCCATGAACCGCCCGCCCTCGGGGAAGGTGATCATGCCGTAATACGCCGGCGGGTCCGGCGAATAGGTGAGCGAGTCGGCGGTGAACGACATCACCGAACATTCCAGTCCGGCCATCGCATAGGGATCCTGGCTGTCCATCGCATGGCAGTTCGGATTGACGCAGACCTGGCTGCGCGGGAACTGCACGGTGCCGCACACCTTGCACTTGCCGCCGACCAGCCCGTAGATCATGTCGCGCTTGCGCCACAGGACCGACAGCGCGGTCTTCTTGTCGAACTCCGCGCGCATGCCCTTGTCGATCGGCAGCATCTCGTTGAAGGCGAGGAACTTCATGTAGTTCTTCTCTTCCTTCCGGCGCGCCATCCAGCCCGACAGGCCCTTGCGCGCGGGAAGCTTGTCCTTCTCGGCCGTGACCTCGAACACCAGGACGTCGACTCCCTGGCCGAAGGCCACGACCATGATCTTGTCGCCCGCCTTGGCGCCTTCGAGCGCGTCGACCAGCATGACCAGCGCATGGGCCGCACCGGTGTCGCCCAGCGTCGCGCCGAGCAGGTCGCGCACCGCGCCCTCGCCGATGCCCACCATCTTGGCCATCTGCTTCGGCACCGCCGGCATCAGGCTCGGCATGATGAAGTGGGTGATGTCCGAGCCGTTGAGCTTGCAGGCGGCAAGAGCGGCCTTGATCGCCGGCGGCACGATCTTCGAATAGCCCTCGTCGCGGATCCAGCGCTCTTCCCAGCCATAGTCGAAGTCCGACTCGTCGCCGCGGAAGTGATCGACGAAATCCATCGACACCGAATGATGGCCGACCAGCTTGGCGATCACGTTCTCGGTGCCGCACAGCAGCGCCGCGGCGCCGTCGCCATAGTTCAGCTCGTTCGACGAGGCGACGCGGGCCATCCGCTTGTCGGCGGCGGCGACCAGGGTCGGCGCGCCCTCCTTCGAGGCGTTGAGGCCGGCGATCAGGGCCGAGGTGCCGGCCTTCAGGGAGCCGCCGATATCCGTGGCCGAGAGGTTCTGCTCGACGTTCAGCGCCGTGCCGATCACGCCGGCATTCTGGCGATCCTTGAACGGATGCGTGGTCGAGGCGAAGTAGATGTTGCGGACGTCCTCGGCCTTGTGGCTGGTCAGGCAGTCGCGCGACGCCTCGACCGCCATGGTGATCGAATCCTCGTCCCAGTTGGCCATCGAGCGCTCGCCCTTGGCGAGGCCGCGCAGGCCGGCGGCGAACCACTTGTTGGCGTCATAGACGGCCTGACGGTTGAGACGAAGGCGCGGCACATAAGCGCCATAGGCCACGATTCCGACCATCGTACTTGTTCCTCCACCTGATCCGACCGAAGTCGGTTTATGAACGAGCGTTTATGGCGTCGCTCTTAGCGCGCTCGCCCCCTGTCGGGCGAGCCGCTTTTCTCCACCGCGGCGCATTCCGCGAAATTATCTTCCGGTCTGCGGAACCCCGCCGCTGGCCGGCATCTCGCGGATCAAATTGCGATACCCGGCGCCCTCGGGGATATGCAGGAACTTCTTGCCGTCCTTCTCTTCGACCCAGGGCTGCACGGTGACGATCTTGCGCGCGCTGGCGGCCGCGATCGCACCGGCGACCGTCTTGCCCTCGGCCAGCAGCTCGAGGTTCTTGGTCGTGGCGTGGACCAGCGTCCGCTTGCCGGCTTTCGCCTCCTCGATCGCTTCCTGAGGCCCGATCCAGACCGAGTCCGTCGACTCCGATCCGTCGTGCAGGGCGATCTGGTCCTCCGGCGCCTCGGCCAGGAAGAACCAGGTGTCGAAGCGCTTGGGCACGAAGGTCGGCGTGATCCAGTGCGCGTAGGGCGTCATCAGCTCGGTCGCGATCTCCAGGTCCTCGGCCTCGACCATGTCGACGATGCTGGCCTCGTCCTTGGCGAGCTTGGCGCGCCAGCGCTCCTCGATGCCCTTGAGGTCGGCCGCCCCGATCAGGGCGCGCTGGCCGCGCTTGCGGGCGAGCAGGACGCCGCATTCCTCGAAGGCCTCGCGCACGCCGGCGACGCGGAACTTGAGTTCGGCATCGTCGATCTTGTCGGCGCCGCCGCAGCGCGCCCGCAGCGACGCGGCGCCGTCGGCCTCCTCCAGCTTGCCGCCGGGAAACACGAGCGCGCCCGAGAAGGAATCGATCTGGTGATGGCGCACCACCATGAACACTTCGAGCGGCGATCCGGCATCGCCCGGCTGGGACGGGCGCAGCAGCAGCACGGTGGTAGCGGGCCGCGGCGCGGCGCCCTCTTTCTTGGGTTCGGTCATCTTTTCCTGCATTCCTGTGACACTGAAGCTTCCCATACAACCAGCGACAGTGCCATTGGGCGGGTGTATCCTGACATTGTCCATTCCGCTCTGAAGGAGCAACGCCATGACAATGTCCACCAACACTCCGCTTCCTCCCAACCTCGCGGAAGGCCTCAAGGTCCTGCGCGCCAAGTGGGGATGGATCGTAGCGCTGGGCGTCGTGTTCCTGATCGCCGGCTTCATCGCGCTGGGCAGCGCCGTGGCCGCGACCGCCTCCGCGGTGATGATCGTCGGCATCATGATGATCATGGGCGGCGTCGCGGAAATCGTCGCGGCCTTCAGCGTCAAGGGCTGGGGCAAGTTCATCGTCTGGATGCTGCTCGGCGCGCTCTATGTCGGCGCCGGCGTCATCGCCATCGGCAACCCCTTCGCGGCGGCCACCATCCTCACCCTGATGCTGGGCGCGGCCCTCGTGGCCGGCGGCGTGCTGCGCATCTTCCTCGCGTTCAGCATGAAGTCGGCCGGCAAGCCGTGGGGATGGGTCGTGGTCTCCGGCCTCGTCACGCTGCTGCTGGGCGCCATGATCATCGCCCAGTGGCCGGCCTCCAGCTTCTTCGTGCTGGGCATCTTCCTCGGCATCGACCTGATCTTCATCGGGTCGGGCTGGGTAACGATGGGGCTGGCCCTGAAGAACCGCCCCGTCGCCTGAGGCCTACTTCCGGGTCGGATCCTCGGCGACCTGCACCAGCAGCTTGCCGAAGTTCCGGCCCTTCAGGAGGCCGATGAAGGCCTCGGGCGCGTTTTCGATGCCCTTCACGATATCCTCGCGATACTTGATCTTGCCGGCCTTCACCGCCGCCGGCACTTCCTTCCAGAAGTCGGCCATCTGGCCGAAGTGATCGGAGACGATGAACCCGGTCACGGTGGCGCGCTTGATCAGCAGCAGGCGCCAGTCGGGGCCGGGATTCATCTGCATCTCGTTGTACTGCGAGATCAGGCCACAGAGCGGCACGCGCGCGAAGTCGTTGAGCTGCGGCACGACCGCCGCCTGCACCGCCCCGCCGACATTCTCGAAATAGATGTCGATGCCCTTGGGCGCCGCGGCGCGCAGCTCCTTGAACAGGTTGCCGCCGGCCGCGCGATAGTCGACGCAGGCATCGAACCCCAGCTCGTTCACGACATAGTCGCACTTCTCCTTGCCGCCGGCGATGCCGACCGCGCGGCAGCCCTTGAGCTTGGCGAGCTGGCCGACCACCGAGCCGACGGCGCCGGACGCCGCCGACACGACCACGGTCTCCCCCGCCTTGGGCTTGCCGATCTCCATCAGGCCCCACCACGCCGTCATGCCCGGCATGCCCAGCACCGACAGCGCGGTCGAGAGCGGCGCGGCGTCCGGATCGAGCTTCATCGACATGTCGCCGGTCGAGACGGCGTAGCTCTGCCAGCCGGCATACTCGACGACATAGTCGCCTTCCTTGAAGCGCGGGTTCTTGGACTTCACGACCTGGCCCACCGTGCCGCCGACCATCGCGTCGCCGAGATTGACGTTCGACGCATAGCCCTTCGTCTCGGCCATGCGGCCGCGCATGTAGGGATCGAGCGACAGCCAGATCGTGCGCGACAGATATTCGCCGTCCTTGGGCTCGGGGATCGGCTGGTCGACGACGTCGAAATTGGCGAGTGTCGGTTCGCCCTGCGGACGCGACTTCAGCAGCACGCGACGATTGGTGGCCATGGCATACTCCGTTGGTTTGGGGCACGGTATCACGCCGATGAAAGCCCGCGAAACGCTGCGCCTCGTCCTGGCCCTCCTCCTTCTGCTATGGAGTGGCGCCGTGACCGCCCAGCCCCTCACCGAAAACGAAGGCGCCCTGATCGCGGCGACGCAGCGCAACGACGTCGAGACCGCGCGCCGGCTGATCGCGGCCGGCACCAGCGTCAACGCGCAGGACGAGAAGCGCGACAGCGCCTTCCTGCTGGCCGGCGCCGAGGGGCGACTCGAAATCCTGAAGCTCACGCTAAAGGCCGGCGCCGACCTCAAGAGCACCAACCGCTATGGCGGAACGGCGCTGATCCCGGCCTGCCATCACGGTCATGTCGAGACGGTGCGCGAACTGCTGAAGACCGCGATCGACGTGAACCATGTGAACCGGCTCGGCTGGACCGCCCTGCTCGAGGTCGTGATCCTGGGCGACGGCGGACCGGCCTATATCGAAATCACGCGCCTGCTGCTCGCGCACGGCGCCGACGTCAATCTTCCCGACAACCAGGGCGTCACGCCGCTCGGTCACGCAAGACAGCGCGGCCAGCGCGAGATCGCCTCGATCCTGGAGGCCGCCGGCGCGCGCTGAATGGTCAAGTCCCGTACCTACGTTTGTCTTCCCGGTGCCTGGATGGGCGCCTGGTCCTGGAAATTCGTGATCGAGCGCCTGACCGCAGCGGGCCATGACGCCCGCGCGCTGCCCTTTCGCGGCATCGGCGAGCGCGCGGCGGAACTGTCGCCCGAACTCGACAACGACGTGTTCCTGGCCGACACGATCGCCACGCTGGAGAAGGAGGACCTGCGCGACATCGTGCTGGTCGGCCACAGTTTCGGCAGCCTGATCGCCACCCTCGTCACCGATCGCATCCCCGAGCGGATCGGCCATCTCGTCATCGTCGACGGCGGCATCGCGACCGACGGCCAGTCGATCTTCGGCCGCATTCCGCCCGAGATCGTGGCCAAGCGGAAGAAATTGATGAAGGTCGTGAACGGCACGGAGGTCCTGCCCTTCGCGCCGGTCGGCAGCCTGATCATCGACGATCCCGACCTGGCCGCCTGGACGCACAGCCATCTCACGCCGCACCCCGTTGCCTGCTACACCAAGCCGATCACGCTGCATCATCCCGCCGGCAACGGCCGCCCGATGACCTACATCGCCTGCACCAAGCCGCGCTATCCGGTGTCGGCCGGCATGCACGAGAAGGTCCAGGCGATGCCGCACGTCCGGTATCGCTCGATCGAAGCCGGCCACAACTGCATCATCTCGGCCCCCGATCTCGTCGCCGCCGAGCTTCTGGCGATCCCGCGGTGAGTGGGCGGCAAACACCAACAAGCACCTCACCCTGAGCGACCGTCGTGTTGGTCAAGCGTTTGCCCATTGTTTTCTGTCCCTGAGGATGGCGTTGAGGATGGTCACGAGCTTGCGCATGCAAGCGCCGATGGCGACCTTTGCCGGCTTTCCTGCGGCGCGCAGGCGATGATAGGTCAGCGCCAAGGGCAGCTTGCGGCGGATGGAGACGAGGATGCTCATGTAGAGGGCAGCCCGTACGACGGGTCGTCCTCCCGCGATGGTACGGCGGCCACGCAAGGTGCCGCTGTCGCGATTGAACGGGGCGACGCCGGTCAGGGAAGCAATCTCGCGTCGGCCGAGACGGCCCAGTTCAGGCAGTTCGGCGATCAGGGTGCGGGCGATCCTGGGCCCGATGCCGGGAACGCTGATCAGAAGGTCCTCCGCTTCCCGCCAGGTCGGTGTTCCCCGGACGGCGGTGTCGATGTCGTCGTCGATCTGTTCGAGCTGGGCCTTCAAGGTGGCAAGCACGCGATCGACGCTCTTGAGGGTGCGTCGAACTGTGAGCATGCGCCGGCGATTGCTCTCGGCCCCGATCATCTCGACGAGCTGACGGCGGCGGGCCATCAGTTCGCCCAACAGTCTGGACTGCTCGTCAGCGAGCGGTCGCGCCGGTGGGTTCACCGCCTCGGCGAAGTGGGCGATGACAGCGGCATCCAGCGCATCGGTCTTGGCCAGCCGTGCGGTGGCCCGGGCGAAGTCTCGGATCTGCCGTGGATTGACGACCGCCACGGGCAGGCCCGCCGCGCCCAGGCCTGCCGCCACGATCGTCTCGAAGCCACCGGTTGCTTCGAGCACGATCAGAGCAGGTGCCATTTTACTCAGCCGCCCAATCAGGTCCTCGATGCCTTCTCCGTCGCGGGCAACGGTGAAGGCCTCGCCGGCGGGGCGCACATGAACATCCAGGCGCTCTTTCGCCACATCGATACCTACGAACATGGATCTTGGCTCCCATCCTTGCGCATGCGGGCTCGCGGTTCGGCCCAGGCGACCGTTCGGGATCACAAAATCAACGGTGGAGGCGCCGAGCTCAGGGACGGGCTTGGAGGCCCCAGGAGCCTGCGGGCTCTCCACCGAGACCGCATCTGCAACTCTACGCCGGCGCGGCCGTGTCTTGATACAAGGAGCGCTCCACAGGGGCGCGTCTCGAAGGGTGGGCACACGCACCACGTTTGTTGCCCATCCTTCGAGACGGTCGCTGCGCGACCTCCTCAGATTCTATGTGGCGACGAGAGGTCGAGAGGTAGGTTTGGAGTTGCGAGAACCGAACCTACGGAGAAGTTATGACGTCTTCACATCCCATAGACACCCCCGCCGCCGGCGAGAAGGATGCCACGTTGTACGTGGCGTTTGAACTGAGCAAGTCGAAGTGGCTGATCGGTATGGTGATGTCCGGCGAGAGCAAGATGAGCCGCCACCAAGTGGCTGGCGGCGATACGGCGGCGGTGTGGCAGCTGATCTCGAAGAAGCGCGCCCATGCGGAGAAGCATGGCCGGCCGGTGCGTGTGGTGAGCTGCTACGAGGCCGGCTATGACGGCTTCTGGTTCGATCGTTGGCTGGCCGGGCAGGGCGTCGCCAATCGGGTGCTCGATCCGTCGAGCATCGAGATGCCGCGGCGCGCGCGGCAGGCCAAGACGGACCGTCTGGACCTCGAGCGTCTGATGCGGGTGCTGATCCGCCACGAGGGTGGCGAGCCGAAGGTCTGCAGCGTGGTTCATCCGCCGACCCCCGAGCAGGAAGACGCCCGTCGGGTGTCGCGCGAGCGGGACCGGCTGATCGGCGAGCGCACCGCCCATGTCAACCGCATCAAGGGTCTGTTGCATGGCCAGGGGATCCGCGACGTGCATCCGCGCCGCAAAGGCTTCCTCGAGCAGCTTGCCCAGCTTCGGACCGGCGACGGCCGCGCCGTGCCGGCCAACCTGGCGGCCGAGATCCAGCGCGAGCACGCCCGTCTGGTGCAGGTCGGCGAGCAGATTGCCGAAGTCGAGAGCCAGATGACGGCGGAGCGTGCCGCCGCGGCGCCGGACAGTCGGGCCAGCCAGGTCAACCAGCTGATCAGCCTGAAGAGCGTCGGGCCGGTCGGCGGCGAGACGCTGGTCAACGAGGTATTCTGGCGCGACTTCCAGAACCGGCGCCAGGTCGGAGGCTATTTTGGCCTGGCCGGGACGCCGTTCGACAGCGGCCAGAGCTCGCGCGAGCAGGGCATCAGCAAGGCCGGCAACGCCCGCGCCCGGACCTTGGCCATCGAGCTTTCATGGCTATGGCTGCGCTACCAGCCCGCCAGCACCTTGAGCCTGTGGTTCACGAGCCGCGTCGGCGATCAAAAAGGCCGTGTCAGACGCATCGCCATTGTGGCCCTGGCGCGCAAGCTGATGGTGGCGCTGTGGCGCTTCCTCACCCAGGGCCTGGTGCCCGAGGGCGCCAGGCTGCGAGCTGCCGCACCGGCCGGCCGCTGAACGGCGGCGGCCCGGTGTGTTGCGCAGGAAGCTGATGATGACCGTCCTCATCCATGGACCATGCGGTACCGCTGTCTCAGAAGGGTCTCATCGTTTCCTGGGCAAGACCTCGACCGTGCATGAGGGATTTGGGTGCGGGGCGCAGCGACGCCCGACCGGATATAAGGTGATGCCGTCGACACAACGTGCATTGGCCAGACGCCCAGACTTCCAACGCAACGCGCCGAAGGCCGCCCCTCCACGCACCCCTTCCAGCGCCGCGCTCGCGCGCGGCACTCTCAAGCTTCCATCCCCGAGACGGTCCGATGATTGAGGGACAAAAAATCCAACCCGCCCCTTGACCGTTCAGCGCTCATATAAGGATGAGGTGGTACGAGTTTAGAACGGCTCCTTGTAGGGGCGCAGGTCGATCTCGTGCGTCCAGGCGCTGCGGTGCTGGCGGTGGAGGTGCCAGTAGCTGTCGGCGATCGCGTCGATGTTCAGCAGGCCGTCCGGTCCGGCCTTGTCGGCGCGGTCGGGCATGCGCGAGAGCAGACGCTCGCCCTCGATGCCGCCGTCGATGATGGCATGCGCGACATGGATGCCCTGCGGCCCGAACTCGCGCGCCATCGACTGCACCAGCAGGCGCAGGCCGCCCTTGGTCGCGTTGAAGGCGGCAAAGCGCGGCCGGCCGCGCAGCGAGCCCGAGGCGCCGGTGAAGATCACGGTGCCGCGGCCGAGCGGCGCCAGCCGGCGCATGGCTTCCCGGCCAAACAGGAAGCCGGCGAAGCAGCCGACCCGCCAGGAGTCCTCGAAATGCTGCGCCGTCATCTCGCGGAAATCGACGGCGGCGTTGTTGCCCATGTTGAAGACCAGCAGGTCGGCCGGCGCGCCGTCCGCATCGTCGCCCATCGCCTTGTCGAACAGCGCGACGACCTCATCCTCCTTCGTGCCGTCGACCACGACCGCGGTCGCCGAGCCGCCGGCCTCGCGGATGCCCTGCACGACCTTGTCGATCTTGGGGCCGGTGCGACCGGCGACCAGCACGTGATAGCCCTCTTTCGCAAAGCGGCGGCTCGCGGCCGCGCCCAGGCCGCGCTCGGCGCCCACGCCCAATACGACCGCCTTCGTCTTCTTCGCCATGTTCGCTCCTCGCAACGCCGTTGCACGGAACTTGCGGTGCGCCGCGCCCCTTCGCTACGGTCGATCGCATGAAATTAGCTCCATACCCCATGATCGATCTCGACCTCACGGCGCCGCTGGACCGGCATCGCGCCACCGTGCTGCCCGACTGGATCGACTGGAACGGCCACATGAACGTGGGCTACTACGTCGTGGCCTTCGACAAGGCGACCGACACGCTCTGCCAGCAATTCGCCTGCGGCTGGGAATATACGCGCGACAAGATCGGCATGACCTTCGTGCTCGAAGCGCACGTGACCTACGATCGCGAGGTCAAGGAAGGCGATCCCCTGCGCATCACCACGCAGATCCTCGATCACGACGCCAAGCGCATCCACTACATCCACATGATGTATCATGCCCAGGAAGGCTATCTCGCCGCCACCAACGAACTCATGCTGATGAACATCGACTACCAGACCCGCCGCTCGGCGCCGTGGCCCGACTTCGCCATGGCGCGCATCGAGAAGCTCGCCGCGGCCCACGCCGCCCTTCCCCGCCCGGCCCAGGCCGGCCGCCTCATCGGAATCAAGAAGAAGTAACAGCGTCCATGCTTCAGTCCCTGCCGTACGAACTTCCCGAACTGATCACCCGCGCCCCACTCGACACCCACCGCTCCGCCGTCCTCCCGGAATGGGTCGACTGGAACGGCCACATGAACGTGGCCTTCTACGTCACCGCCTTCGACCAGGCGTCCGGCGCCTTCATGCGCAACATCGGCCTGGGCCGCCGCTACGTCGACGGCAAGCTCGGCATGACCTTCGTGCTGGAGACCCACGTCACCTACGACCGCGAGCTCCGCGAGGGTGCGCCGTTGCGCTTCACCACCCAGCTGCTCGCGCGCGACGCCAAGAAGGTCCATCTCTTCCACGAGATGTACCATGCCGAGCAGGATTACCTGGCGGCAACCAACGAGACGATCCTGATGAACATCGACTACGAGACAAGGCGTTCCGGTCCCTGGCCGGTGCCGGTGACCGAGCGTCTCGACGCGCTCTGGGAGACCCACAAGGTCCTGCCCAAGCCGGCCAAGGCCGGCCGCGTCATGGGACTCACCAAGCGATGACGGTTGGCGAGGCGTTCCTGACCACGCCTCGCCTGACCCTCCAATACGGGTTCATAAACGAAATAATCGAAATATCCGAAACAACTGAAACGAACTCGCCCTGGGCCTAAATGCGGCACCAGGATACCGCGCGGATCGGCGCTTGGGCTTGCGCCTTTCCACTTCAACTTCACTCAAACCACCATCCTGAGGAGGCCCGAAGGGCCGTCTCGAAGGATGGGCAACGGACGGTGTGCTTGTGCCCACCCTTCGAGACGCGCTCCTGCGGAGCGCTCCTTGTATCAAGACACGGCCGCGCCGGCGTAGAGTTGCAGGTGCGGTCTCGGTGGAGAGCCCGCAGGCTCCTGGGGCCTCCAAGCCCGTCCCTGAGCTCGGCGCCTCCACCGTTGATTTTGTGATCCCGAACGGTCGCCTGGGCCGAACCGCGAGCCCGCATGCGCAAGGATGGGAGCCAAGATCCATGTTCGTAGGTATCGATGTGGCGAAAGAGCGCCTGGATGTTCATGTGCGCCCCGCCGGCGAGGCCTTCACCGTTGCCCGCGACGGAGAAGGCATCGAGGACCTGATTGGGCGGCTGAGTAAAATGGCACCTGCTCTGATCGTGCTCGAAGCAACCGGTGGCTTCGAGACGATCGTGGCGGCAGGCCTGGGCGCGGCGGGCCTGCCCGTGGCGGTCGTCAATCCACGGCAGATCCGAGACTTCGCCCGGGCCACCGCACGGCTGGCCAAGACCGATGCGCTGGATGCCGCTGTCATCGCCCACTTCGCCGAGGCGGTGAACCCACCGGCGCGACCGCTCGCTGACGAGCAGTCCAGACTGTTGGGCGAACTGATGGCCCGCCGCCGTCAGCTCGTCGAGATGATCGGGGCCGAGAGCAATCGCCGGCGCATGCTCACAGTTCGACGCACCCTCAAGAGCGTCGATCGCGTGCTTGCCACCTTGAAGGCCCAGCTCGAACAGATCGACGACGACATCGACACCGCCGTCCGGGGAACACCGACCTGGCGGGAAGCGGAGGACCTTCTGATCAGCGTTCCCGGCATCGGGCCCAGGATCGCCCGCACCCTGATCGCCGAACTGCCTGAACTGGGCCGTCTCGGCCGACGCGAGATTGCTTCCCTGACCGGCGTCGCCCCGTTCAATCGCGACAGCGGCACCTTGCGTGGCCGCCGTACCATCGCGGGAGGACGACCCGTCGTACGGGCTGCCCTCTACATGAGCATCCTCGTCTCCATCCGCCGCAAGCTGCCCTTGGCGCTGACCTATCATCGCCTGCGCGCCGCAGGAAAGCCGGCAAAGGTCGCCATCGTCGCTTGCATGCGCAAGCTCGTGACCATCCTCAACGCCATCCTCAGGGACAGAAAACAATGGGCAAACGCTTGACCAACACGACGGTCGCTCAGGGTGAGGTGCGTCTTACAAGATCCGATTCCATTCCGAACAAGAGGGAAGACTCTAATCGCCCGCAAGCTTCGACAGGGCTTCGCCGCTCAGGCGATAGGGCAGCCAGTTACGGATCCAGCGATAGCCCAGGCGCTCGTAGAAGCCGCGCGCCGGGTTCCAGTCGAGCACGTTGAGGTCGATGCGCTTGTAGCCCCTGGCTTCGCATTCGCGGGCCAGCCCCTGCATCAGGGCGCGCGCCACGCCGCCGCGACGTTCCTCCGGCACCACCCAGATGTCCTCGATGAAGATGCCGCGGGCAGCGGTCCAGACGGAATAGTTGAACGTGTAGAGGACGAAGCCCACCGGCGTGGAACCGCGCTCGGCGATCAGGGCGGCGAATTGCGGATTCTCGCCGAAGCCGTCGCGCGCCAGCGTCTCGGCAGTCGAGCCGACGGCGTCGGGCTCGTCCTCGTAGGTCGCGAGATCGACCGAGAAACGATGCAGCGTGTCGACGTCCGCGACCGTGGCCGGCCGCACGACGAGCTTTCGAAGATCAGACGGCAAGATACCCTCCATCGACCGGCAGGATGGCGCCGGTGATGTAGCTCGCCGCCTCCGAACACAGGAACACGACCGGCCCGGCCAACTCCTCGGGCTGCCCCACGCGCTTCATCGGCACGTGCGCGAGGAAGCCGTCCAGCTTCTTCGGGTCGGTGCGCGTCACCTCCGTCATGGCCGTGGCGATGATGCCGGGCGCCAGCGCGTTCACCCGCACGCCGTCGGACGCCAGCTCGGTGGCGAGCGCGCGCGTGAACTGGGCCAGGGCGCCCTTCGACACCGGATAGACGCCGCTGCCGGCTGGCGCGACAAAGGAATTGATCGAGGCGATGTTCACGATGCTGCCCCTGGTGTGCTTGAGCTGGTCCAAGAAGGCCATGGTGACGTTGAACGGCCCCTGGACATTCACCTCCATGGTGCGTTCCCAGCGTGCCCGGCCGTCCGGCTCCGTCATGCCGCCGCGCAGGAAGATGCCGGCATTGTTCACCAGGATGCTGATCGGGCCGACCAGCAGGGAGACGTCCTGCGCCAGTTTCGTGCAGCTCTCCGCGTCGGTGACGTCGAGCGCGTGACCGCGCGCCTCGCCGCCCGCCTTGACGATGCTGTCGGCGATCGCACGCGCCGCCTCGAGATCGACGTCGGTGACGATGACGCGCGCGCCGGCTGCCGCGAGACCGCGCGCGATGGCGGCGCCGTTGCCCCGGCCCGCGCCGGTGACCAGCGCCAGCCGGCCCTTGAGCGTGTCCTTCATGTCTCCTCCATCGTCTCGCGCGCGGCCTTCAGCGCCTCGTGCAGCACCGCCTCGTCGCCCACATGGTTCGCCAGCAGGAGGATCAGCCGCGCGTCGAAAGCGCGGCACTGTTCGTCGTTGAGGTCCCGATGCGCATCGACGATCGCGTTGTAGACGTCGTCGGGGCGCGCGAGATTGAGCGTACGACGCAGGGCGCCGGTCGTGATGTCGGCCATCCCGATCTCCTTCAGCCGTTGCCCGTGGCCCGCCTGACGGCGGCCGCGATCGCCAACTCATCGAAGCTGCGCCAGCGCGCCGCAACATAGCGGTCGGGCCGGATCAGGTAGGTCGTGCCGGGCCGGCCATCATAGCGCTGGCGGGCAAGCCCGTCGCCCGCGACGCGGATGCACGTCACGCCCGACGGCAGGTTGCCGACCGGCACGTCCGTGTCGCCGAAGGTCAGCAGGGTGAAGCCCGGCCCCAGCGCATCGATCAACCATCCGCTGCCGTCCCGGCCGACCGGCGCATCGAGCATCGCCCGGCCGGGCCCCGGTCCGCGCGCCCAGTCGGCATCGAGGTCTGGCGTATCGAGCGGCGAGCCCGGCTGCGCGGTGGGCACCGAGAGCCGGCCGCTGTTGATCAGCGCACGCGCAAAGGGAAAGTCGCGCGCCAGCGACAGCGTGGCGTCGCGGAAGGCCCGCGAGGCGGCAAACTTGGGCGTGATGAAGTCGGTGCTGCGCGTCGAGTTCAGGATGTTCTCCTGGGCCGCGGCACGCCGTTCGCTGCAATAGCTGTCCAGCAGCGACACCGGCGACGCCTTGCCCAGAACCATCGCCAGCTTCCAGGCGAGATTGTCGACATCGGCGATGGCGCCGTTGCCGCCGCGCGCGCCGAACGGCGAGACGACGTGCGCGGCATCGCCGGCGAAGATCACGCGGCCGTGGACGAAGCGCTCCATCATGCGGCAAGTGAAGGTGTAGACGCTGGTCCACTCATGCTCCCAGCGCGCCTCGGGACCGAACATCTGGCGCAGGCGCCGGTCGATGTTCTCCGGCTTCTTCTCCTCCTCCGGATCGGCGTCGGGACCGAGCTGAAAATCGACCCGCAGCACGTTGTCGGCCTGGCGATGCAGCAGCACGGAATTGGTCGGATGGAACGGCGGGTAGAACCAGAAGCGCCGCTCCTTGGGCAGCTCGCTCAGCAGCCGGAGGTCGGAGATCAGGAACCGGTCGTGGAAGACCTCGCCGGGATAGGGCAGGTCCATCAGATGACGCACGGTGCTGCGCACGCCATCGCAGGCCACCAGCCACTCGGCATCGAGCGTGTAGCGGCCGTCCGGCGTTTCGACCTCGACCGCGACGCCATCGGGGCCCGGCGTGACCCCGACCACCTTGTTGCGGAAACGCATCTCGACCACGGGCTCGGCGAGGCAGCGGTCGAAGAGATACTCCTCCACGTAATACTGCTGCAGGTTCACGAAGGCTGGGAATTTGTGGCCCGGCTCGGGCTGCAGGTTGAAGCGGAAGACCGGCTTGTCGTGGAGATAGAGCTCGCCCTGTTCCCAGGTGATGCCCTTCTCGACCATGCGGCTCGCGACGCCGAAGCGATCCCAGGTTTCCAGACTGTGCTTGGCCTGGCAGATCGAGCGGCTGCCGAGGCTCACCGTATCGTCCTCGTCGAGCACGACCGACGGCACGCCACGCCGGGCGAGCGCCAGCGCCAGCGTCGGCCCGGCCATGCCGGCGCCGACGATCACGACCGGCCGGCGCCTGCGCTCGCCATCGAGCTCAGGCGGCTTTCGGTACTCGTAATGTCGATAGGTGTAGGAACTCATCGGAGCACGCCACGGAAAGCAGCGTCACTCGGCCTTTTCGAGCGCCGCCCACATCTCGATGTCGCGTTCGGCGGTCCAGATGCGCGGATGGTCGAGGCCCTTGGCCTCGTCGTAGGCGCGGCTGACGTCGAACGGCATGCAGTGCTCGAAGATGACCCAGTTGCCGTAGCGCGGCTGCAGCGCGGTCATGGCCTTGTCGTAGGCGACCTTCAGCGAGTCGCCGGCCTCGGCGCTCTTCTCAACGACCTTGTAGAGGTCGCTGAGGAACGCCTGGGTCCCGGCGATGCCCTCCTCGACCGCGCCCTCGCCGATCAGCGCGTCGCCGCGGCCCGGGACCAGCGCCTCGGCCTTGAGGTCGCGAAGCTTCTGCAGCGTCGCCGGCCAGTCCTTGTAGTGCGCATCGCCGCAGTACGGCGTGGCGCCATACTCGACGAGGTCGCCGCTGAACAGGGTGCGCTCCTCGGGCAGCCAGACGATCGTGTCGCCCTTGGTATGGCCGCGGCCGGCATGGATGATGTCGACCTGCAGCTTGCCCAGCCACAGGGTCATGCGGTCCGCGAAGGTGATGGTGGGCCAAGTCAGGCCGGGAATGGTCTCCGCCGCCTGGAACAGGCGCGGGAAGCGCTGCAGCTCCGACTTGTAGTCCTGCGCGCCGCGCTCGACGATCATGTCGCGCGTCGCCTCGCTGCAGATGATGTGCTCAGGGCTGTAGCCGCTGGCGCCCAGCACGCGCACGGCATGATAGTGCGACAGCACCACGTACTTGATCGGCTTGTCGGTGACGGTGCGGATTCGCTCGATCACCTGCTCCGCCATCTTCGGCGTCGCCTGCGCATCGATCACCATCACCGCATCGTCGCCGATCACGATGCCGGTATTGGGGTCGCCCTCCGCGGTGAAGGCATAGGCGTGTTCGGAGAGACGGCTGAAGGTGATCTTCTTGTCCGTCATATCCGCCTGTGAGGCGAACGCCTTGGCCATCGATATCTCCCCCGTTGTCGCTTGACCGGAACCTATGCAGCGCGCGGCGCTTGAGTCAAAGCGTGGCTATTCACAGGCGGGTCAGTCGCTGCCGTATTTGTGGTAGGTCGAGCGATCGCCGGTGCGGACGCTGACGTCGAACGCGTCGCCGTCGCGCTCCAGCCGGAGGTTCACGACCGAGCCGGCCGGCCCGATCGCCCAGAGCTTGCGATAGAAGTCGCCGACGTCATCGAGGACCTCGCCGTTCAGCGCGTGCAGGATGTCGCCGCGCTGCAGGCCGGCGCGGTCGGCGGGACCGCCGTCGGAAATGCCGCCGACCACCAGCTGGCCCATATGCTCGACCGTGTAGATGCCGAGCCAGGGGCGCGGCGGCGTCGACAGGCGGCCGGTGGCGACCAGCTCGTCGAAGATCGGCTTCAGCCGGTTGATCGGGACGTACATGTTGCCGGGGAAGGCCGGCGAGCCCGGGCCCAGCGCTTCCTGCACCAGCAGCGAGCCGACTCCGAGGAGTTCGCCGCTCTGGCCGATCAGGGCCGAGCCGCCCCACAGCGGATAGGCCGGTACCGTGAAGATGGCGCTGTCGAGCAGATACTCCCAGTAGCCGGCGAATTCGCGCCGGCCGGCGACCTTGACCTTGAGGGCCGCCTTCTCGCCGCCCAGCCCCGCGACATAGGCCTCGCCGCGCAGGATGAGCGAATCGGAATCGCCGAAGCGCATCGGCTTCAGCGGAAGCGGCGTCTCGGTGCGAACCAGTCCAAAGCCGCTCTCGTAGTCGTAGCCGACGATGTGGGCGGGAAACTCGTTGCCCTCGATATCGGTGATCGTCACCGTGTCGGCTTCCATGATGAGATAGCCGATGGTGAGGACGAGACCCTCCTCGTCGACCAGGATGCCGTGACCTTCACGCTCCGTGCCCAAAGTCTGGGCCGAGCGGCGGCGCTCCGGAATGGTGGTTTTGACGCCGACCACGGCGGGCAATGCCGCTGCGACCGGAGGCGGCAGGGTGGAGCCGCCGCCGGGGGTGCGGGCGACCACGCCCTCGTCGCCGGGCGGCGGCCAATGGCCCGACCCGTTTGCGGAACCGTTCAACCCTCGGGCCATCCGCACACCTCCGCCGCGCACCATGCGCGTCCACAGTCTCAAAGATAGGCGTCCGCCGTCGCGATTGCTATATGACGGTACATGGCGCCCCCCGCCGATCCGTTCGAAATCACCGATGACCCCGCTCCGGCCGATCCCGTGCCCGCGCGGCGTGCCCTCGCGCCCACGGCCCATCTCGAGGGGCTGAACGACGAGCAGCGACAGGCCGTCACCCATACCGGCGGCCCTTTGCTGGTCCTGGCCGGCGCCGGCACCGGCAAGACCCGCGTGCTCACCACCCGCATCGCCCATCTGCTGCTCACCGGCCAGACCAGAACCTCGCAGATCCTGGCGGTCACCTTCACCAACAAGGCGGCCCGCGAAATGCTGGACCGCGTGGCGAAGCTGATCGGCGGCGCGGCGGACGGGATGTGGCTGGGCACCTTCCACGCGATCGGCGTACGAGTGCTCCGCCGGCACGCCGAGCTGATCGGGCTGAAGAGCAATTTCACCATCCTCGATACCGACGACCAGACGCGTCTGATCAAGCAGCTGCTGCAGGCCGAGGGGATCGACGACAAGAAGTGGCCGGCGCGGATCCTCTCCGGGATCATCCAGCGCTGGAAGGATCGGGCGCTGACGCCGGACAAGGTATCGGGCGCCGAGGCCGGCGACTTCGCCAACGGCCGCGCCGCCGACATCTACCGCCAGTACCAGGAGCGCCTCGCCGAGGTGAACGCCGTCGATTTCGGCGACCTGGTGATGCACTGCGTGACCCTCTGGCAGAAGCATCCCGACATCCTGGCGATCTACCACGGCCGCTTCCGGCACATCCTGGTCGACGAATACCAGGACACCAACGTCGCCCAGTATCTCTGGCTGCGCCTGCTGGCGCAGGGCACGCAAAACGTCTGCTGCGTCGGCGACGACGACCAGTCGATCTATGGCTGGCGCGGCGCCGAGGTGGGCAACATCCTGCGCTTCGAGAAGGATTTCCCCGGCGCCACCATCGTCCGGCTGGAGCGCAACTACCGTTCGACGCCGCACATCCTGGCCGCCGCTTCGCACCTGATCTCCCATAACGAGGGACGCCTCGGAAAGACACTGTGGACCGACACCAAGGAAGGCGAGCGCATCTCGCTGCGCGGTGTCTGGGACGGCGACGAGGAAGCGCGCACCATCGGCGAGGAGATCGAGGCGCTGCAGCGCGACAAGCACAAGCTCGCGCAGATCGCGATCCTGGTGCGCGCCGGCTTCCAGACCCGAGAGTTCGAAGAACGGTTCATCACGATGGGCCTGCCCTATCGCGTGATCGGCGGGCCGCGCTTCTACGAACGCCAGGAAATCCGCGACGCGCTGGCCTATTGCCGCGTCACCGTCCAGCACGACGACGACCTGGCCTTCGAGCGCATCTACAACACGCCGCGCCGCGGCCTGGGCGAATCGGCCCTGCGCACGCTGAGGCTGATCCAGCGCACGCAGAAGATCTCGCTGTTCGAGGCAACGCGGCGGGCGCTCGAGACCGACGAGCTGAAGGCCCGCCCGCGCAAGTCGCTGGGCGACCTGATCCGCAACTTCGAACGCTGGCGCGCCATGCTCGACGGCATGAGCCATGTCGAGGTGGTCGAAACCATGCTCGACGAGTCCGGCTACACCGACATGCTGCGGCTCGACCGCTCGCCCGAGGCGGAAGGCCGGCTTGAGAACCTGAAGGAGCTGGTCAACGCCCTGCAGGAGTTCGATTCGCTGCCGGCGTTCATGGAGCACGTGGCCCTGCTCACCGACATGGCATCGCGCGACGATACCGACATGGTGAGCGTGATGACCCTGCATGCCGCCAAGGGGCTCGAGTTCGACACGGTCTTCCTGCCGGGCTGGGAGGAAGGCCTGTTCCCCAACCAGCGCGCGCTCGACGACAAGGGCCAGTCCGGTCTCGAGGAAGAGCGGCGGTTGGCCTATGTCGGGCTGACGCGGGCGCGCAAGCGGGCTTATGTCTCGTTCGCCGCCAACCGGCGTGTCTTCAACCAGTGGCAGGCGGCCATCCCGTCGCGCTTCCTGCGCGAACTGCCGCCGGGCCAGCTCGCCGAGAGCAGCGACGCCGGCCTCTACGCGACCTACTCGGCGGGCCATCATGGCGGCCTGCGCGACCAGGCCAGCGGCTTCGAATATGAAAGCCTGGGGGTCACCGGCCGACGCGGCCGCTATCGCGACGAAACGGCCGACGACCGCCGCGCGACCGAAGGCGACAGGGTCGATCTCAGCATCGGCCAGCGCGTCTTCCACCAGAAATTCGGTTACGGTCTCATCGTGGCCGTTGACGGCAACAAGCTCGACATCGAATTCGAGAAGGCCGGCTCCAAGAAGGTGCTCGACAGTTTCATCGAAGCAGCCTGATCAGAAACGACAGGAGAGAAACCCCATGTTCCGCCGCTCCGCCCTTGCCCTCGGCTCCGCCCTGGGTGTCGTGCTCGCCTCCGGCGCGGGCTTCGCGCAGACCGGCAAGGTGACGGTGGTGACCTCCTTCTCGAAGGACGTCACCGACCCGATCAAGAAAGCGTTCGAAAAGGCCGTGCCGGGTGCCACGCTGGAAGTGCAGAACCGCAACACCAATGCGGGCGTGAAGTTCATCGAGGAGACCAAGGGCAACAACCAGGTCGATCTCTTCTGGGCCTCGGCGCCCGACGCCTTCGAGGTGCTGAAGGGCAAGAAGCTGCTCAGCCCCTACAAGCCCAAGGCCACCGGCATCGCCGAGAAAGTCGGCTCCTATCCGGTGAACGACAAGGACGGCTTCTATTCCGGCTTCGCGGCCTCGGGCTACGGCATGATGTGGAACGAGCGCTACGTGAAGGCCAACAAGCTGCCGACGCCGAAGGAATGGCAGGACCTCGCGCAGGCACCCTATTTCGATCATGTGTCGATCTCCGCGCCGTCGCGCTCGGGCACCACGCATCTCACGATCGAGACGATCCTGCAGGGCGAGGGCTGGGACAAAGGCTGGCGGACCACCAAGGACATCGCCGGCAACCTGCGCACGGTGACCGACCGCTCGTTCGGCGTGCCGGAGGCGGTGAACTCCGGCCAGGTCGGCTACGGCATAGTGATCGACTTCTTCGCCTTCTCCTCGCAGGGTGCGGGCTTCCCGGTGAAGTTCGTCTACCCGTCGGTGACGACCCTGGTGCCGGCCAACGTCGCCGTCGTCGCCAACGCGCCCAACAAGGCGGGCGCCGAGGCCTTCATCGAGTTCCTGCTCTCGCCCGTGGGCCAGGAAGTGCTGCTGGAGCCGACGATCCGCCGCCTGCCGGTGCGTCCCGAGACCTACGCCAAGGCACCGGCCGACTATCCCAATCCCTTCAAGGACAAGAACCTCCAGGGCCTGCTGACCTTCAATGCCGAACTGTCGGAAGGCCGCACCGCCGCCGTCGACACGCTGTTCGACCAGCTCATCACCTTCCAGCTCGAGCCGCTGAAGGCCGTGACCAAGGTGCTGCACGAGGTCGATGCGGCGCTGAAGAAGAAGGACAATGCCCAGGCCCGCGCGCTGGCCAAGGAAGCGCGCGACCTGATTGCGGCCATGCCGATCACCGAGGCCCAGGCCGCCTCGCCCGAGATCAAGGCCGCCTTCACCGGCGCCAAGGAGAAGTCTTCGCGCCAGGCCGAGCTGGAACAGCAGTGGGCAGCCTTCGCCAAGGAGAAGTATGCCGCGGCCAAAGCCAAGGCCGACGAGGCGTTGAAGCTGGCCCGCTAGTGCGTCGGACATGAATCAAGGGTCCTTCGCTGCGCTCAGGATGACAGGGTTTCTTGAATCAACGCAGTGCGCCAGGCACAGAAAAACTGTCATCCTGAGCGCAGCGAAGGACCTTTCTTTGGTTGATGGGCGAAGCGAATGACTTCGATTCGGTCGCCCGGTCAGATTGCCCTCGCCCTCGCGATCGCGCTGTTCCTCGGCATCTTCCTGATCGTGCCGGTGGCGACCGTGGTCTATGTCGCCTTCACCGACAAAGGCGGCGGCGGGTTGACGCTCGTGAACTTCCTCGACTTCGGCCGCACCGACCTGTTCGTGCGGTCGTTCTGGAATTCGGTCTACGTGTCGGGAATGACCGTCGTCTGGGCCTCGGCGCTCGCGCTGCCGCTCGCCTACCTGACGACGCGCTTCGAGTTCCGCGGCGCTATGCTGGTGCAGACGCTGGGCTTCCTGCCGCTGATCATGCCGCCCTTCGTCGGGGCGGTGGCGATGCAGCTCCTGTTCGGCCGCAACGGCTCGGTGAACCTGCTGCTCGACGAATGGTTCGACTTCAAGATCGGCTTCATGGAAGGGCTGAACGGCGTCATCTTCCTGCAGGCGATACACTACTTCCCGTTCATCCTGGTCAACCTCTCGGCGGCGCTGCGCAACATCGACCGCAGCATGGAGGAGGCGGCGCAGAACCTGGGCTCGCACGGTCTGCGCCTGTTCCGCCGCATCGCGCTGCCGCTGGCGCTGCCCGGCTACATCGCCGGCGCCAGCCTCGTGTTCGTGAAGGTGTTCGACGATGTGGCGACGCCGCTGCTGCTCAACGTCAAGGAGATGCTGGCGCCGCAGGCCTATCTGCGCATCACCTCGATCGGCATCGACGATCCGATGGGTTACGTGATCTCGGTCGTGCTCATCCTCGTTGCCGTCGCGACCATGTGGGCGACCGCGCTCGTCATGAAGGGCAAGGACTACGCCACGACCCAGCGCGGCGGCGGTGGCCTCGCCCGGCGCACCCTGAAGCCGCGCGAGCAGGCGCTAGCCTATGCCGTCGTGTTCTTCATCCTGGCACTGGTGCTGGCGCCGCATGTCGGGCTGGTGCTGCTGTCCTTCGCCACGGTCTGGTCGTTCAGCCCCCTGCCCGACGGCTACACGCTCGCCCACTATACGCGCGTGCTGGGCGACAGCTCGGTCTACATCAAGAACACGCTGCTCTATGCCGGTCTCGCCGCCACCATCGACGTCGTGATCGGCGGCGCCATTGCCTATCTGGTACTACGCACGCGCCTGCGCGGACGGCAGTGGCTCGACTGGGCCGCCAGCACCGCACTCGCCGTTCCCGGCGTGGTCCTGGGCATCGGCTATCTGCGCGCCTTCTACGGCGTCAGCCTGCCCGATGGCACGCCGCTCGCGACGCTCTGGATCGTGATCGTCCTGGCCATCGCCATCCGCCGCCTGCCCTACGCACTGCGCGCGGCCTATGCCGCCCTGCAGCAGATTTCGGTGTCGCTGGAGGAAGCGGCAGAGAACCTCGGCGCCACCAAGGCCCGCACGGTGCGGCGGGTCGTGATTCCGCTGATGACCGGCGGTCTGCTCGCCGGCTTCGTCACCAGCTTCGCCACGGCCGCGGTCGAGCTGTCGGCCGTGCTGATCCTGGTGCAGTCGAACTCGGACGCGCCGCTCGCCTACGGGCTCTACGTGCTGATGCAGACCCCGGCGGGACGCGGCGCCGGCGCGGCGCTGGGCGTGATCGCCGTGCTCATCGTGGCGATCTGCATGTGGCTGTCGCAGCTTGCGGTCGATCGCTCGCAACGGGCACGGGGCATGGATATATGACGGACATGACCATGTCGAAGCCGGCTCGGGCTGTGGGCATCGAGATCACGGGCGTCAACCTCTCCTACGGTTCTACCCATGTGCTGAAGGATGTCGCCCTGTCGATCCGGCCCGGCGAATTCTTCGCCTTCCTGGGCCCTTCGGGCTGCGGCAAGACAACCCTGCTTCGGCTGATCGCGGGCTTCGCCCAGGCCCAGACCGGCAAGGTGCTGCTCGACGGCCAGGATGTGGCGCCGCTGCCGCCGTGGAAGCGCGATGTCGGCATGGTGTTCCAGAGCTATGCGCTGTGGCCGCACATGACGGTGGCGAAGAACGTCGCCTTCGGGCTGGAGGAACGCCGGCTGCCGCGTGCCGAGATCAACCGGCGGGTCGTGCAGGCGCTCGAACTGGTGGGGCTCTCCGCCTATGCCGAGCGCCGGCCTGCCCAGCTCTCGGGCGGCCAGCAGCAGCGCGTCGCCGTGGCGCGTACCATCGCCATCGAGCCCAAGGTGCTGCTGCTCGACGAACCGCTGTCGAATCTCGACGCCAAGATGCGGGTCAGCGTGCGACGCGAACTGCGCTCGCTGCAGCAGCGGCTCGGCCTCACCACGATCTTCGTGACCCACGACCAGGAGGAGGCCAACACGATCTGCGATCGCATCGCCGTGATGGACGCCGGCAAGGTCCAGCAGGTCGGCACGCCGATGGAGCTGTACGAAAATCCGGCGAACCTGTTCGTGGCGAACTTCCTGGGCTCGGCCAACATTCTTGACGAGCGCGCCGGCGTGCCGATTCCCGCCGGCAAGCGCCTGGTTTTCCGGCCGCAGCACGCCGCCCTGACCTCGCCCGAAGGTGCGGCCCTGCGCGGGCCGGTCACGCACCGCGAGTTCCTGGGCGCGACCGTCCGCTACGCCGTGCGCATCGGCGACAGCGAAGTGCTGATCGAGACGCCGTTCCAGTCCGGCAGCGAGCTGCGAGACGTCGGCGACAATGTCGGCGTGGACTTGCCGCCCCGGCGCATGCTCTTCCTTCCGGCATGAGCATGAGCAAAGTACGCAAGGCCGGCTTCGTCGCGCCCGCCGCCCAGCGCGCCGACTGGGAAATCCTTCTGGAAGAGCGGCTGGGCGAGGAAGGCTTCATCGTCGCGAGCTGCGAGGTTTCGCGCGACGGTCCCTGGCGCATCGACATTTTCGGCGAAGGGGACGAAGCGCTGGTCGAGGCGGCCATCGACGCCGCGGCCCACGCCCTTGGGCTCGAGCGTCCGGACTGGCGCTGGGAGGCGCTGCCCGACATCGACTGGGTGGCCGAGAACCAGCGCTCCTTCCGCCCCTTCGCCGTCGGGCCCTTCTGGGTGCATCCTTCGCATGTTACCGACGGCCGGCCTGCCGGCCTGTTGCCCCTGCGCATCGACGCCGGCCTGGCCTTCGGCACCGGCACGCACGCCACCACCCGTGGCTGCCTCGAAATGCTGGCGACCCTCGATCCGGCAGAGACGGTCAATGCCGTCGATGTCGGATGTGGCAGCGGCATCCTCGCCATCGCCATGGCCAAGCTGTGGCAGCGGCCGGTGATCGGTGGCGACAACGATGCCGAGGCGGTGGAGGTCGCGCGCGAGAATGCGGGGCTGAACGGCGTACCGGAGCTTTGCTCCTTCTTCGTCTCCGCGGGCCTGCAAGCCGACGAACTGGCCAGTCGCGCGCCCTACGATCTGGTCGTGGCGAACATCCTGGCCGCGCCCTTGCTGGATCTCGCGGAGGTATTCGGCGCGTCGGTCCGTTCCGGCGGGCGCGTCCTGCTGAGCGGCCTGCTGGTCGAACAGGCGGCCGACATCCTCGCCGGCTATGGGCGCTGCGGCTTCACCTTCGAGCGCCGCATCGATCTGGAAACGGGCGGCGCCTGGTGGCGCAGCCTGGTTCTGCGCCGGACCTGACGCCCCAGAACGCGAAAGGGCCGGCTTTCGCCGGCCCCCTTACGCTTACGCTACGCTACTCAACAGTCGGCTACGCCGCGCGGCGCAGATTCTGGTTTGCCGCGGTGACCTGCCCGCCGACATCGTCGAACCGCGGAGCCACGCCCTCGGCGGCCTCACGGATCGCGAAGGTGATGTCGCCCCGGCACAGGCCGAGGTCGGACAGTTCGCGGTCGCTCATGCGGTGGAGCTGGGCCTCGGCGGCGCGCAGCTTGAGGTCGGCCTTGATCCCGCCGACGGCGCGCTCATATCGGCGGCCGAGCCACAGGATCGCGTCACCCAGGGCGTTCGCCAGCCATTCGGCACGCGCGTAGCGGGCGCGCAGCTCGAGCAGGCGGCGATCATCGATGGTGAAGCTGATCTTGGAAGTCGCGTTTCCCCCCGCCGGCGCAGTTTCGCTGGTCAGATCCTTAAAGGTCCGAATCGGCTGGGTCATCATGAGTCTCTCCTTCTATTGTGCGGCGCGATAGTCGATGCTGCACCGCACCCAGCAAATATAGAGCCTTGAGTTCCCACAATAAGTGCGGACTCTGAAGGGTCGATATGCGTCCGACGCATAGCGACGATATTTGAACATTTCGCAGGTGCGAACGAAAGATTATTACCCGGTTTGATCGAACCCACTGCCCCGCGTAGGGTCCCGCTCATCATGACGACCGCTCCCGACGACGTTATCGCCCTCCTCCGCCGCCATGGACGCGGAGCCGACCGCGCCGCGCTCGACGACCTGATGCGCGGGGTGGCTGCCGCGCCCGAAAGCCTGTCCGGGCCGGAATGGGTCGAACTGGTCGATCCGGCGGCTGATGCCGAATTGACCACAGTACTGTCTGCCTGGCGGGCAGAGCTCGCGGCCGCCGACGACGGGCTGCAGGCGAGCCCGGCCCCGGCCTCCCGCCTGGGCGATCTCCGCGCCGAACTGAAGCGGCGGGGCCTGGACGGTTTCGTCGTGCCCCGTGCGGACGAGCATCAGGGCGAGTATGTCCCGCGCCGCTCTCAGCGGCTGGGCTGGCTCACCGGCTTCAGCGGCTCGGCGGGCCTTGCCATCGTGCTGGCCGACCGCGCGGCGATCTTCATCGATGGGCGCTACACGCTGGCCGTCCGCGACCAGGTCGACGTCGAGGCCTTCGTCCCGCACCAGATTCCAGAGCAGTCGGCGGAGCAGTGGATCGCCGAGAACCTGCCCAAGGGCGGCAAGCTGGGCTTCGATCCCTGGCTGCAGACGGTCGATGGCCACGATCGTTTCGCCCGCGCGTGCCAGCGCGCCGGCGGCAGTTTCGTGCCGGTGGAGGCCAATCCTGTCGATTCGGTGTGGCGGGAACGTCCGCCGGCGCCGCTCGCGCCCGTTCTGCCGCACCCCGTCGAGTTTGCCGGCGAGACCAGCGAGAGCAAGCGCGCCCGCATCGCCTCGATCCTCGCCGGCCGGAACGCCGACGTCGCGCTGATCACCGCGCCCGATTCAATTGCCTGGCTGCTCAACGTGCGCGGCGGCGACGTTCCGCGCACGCCCTTCGCGCTGGGCTTTGCGCTGATCCACGCCGACGGCCATGTCGATCTCTACATGGATCGCCGCAAGATCCCCGATCGCACCGTTGCCTGGCTGGGCAACGCCGTGACCCTGGCGCCGCCGGCTGAACTGGGCGGCGCGCTCGACATGCTGGGCAAGTTGGGCAAGCGCGTGCTGGTCGAGACCTCGACGGCGCCCTATTGGGCCGCGACACGACTCCAGGCCGCGGGCGCGACCCTGGTCCGCGACGCCGATCCCATCTCCCTCCCCAAGGCCTGCAAGAACGCCGTCGAGCTCGAAGGCATCCGCACCGCCCATCGGCGAGACGGCGCCGCCGTCAGCCGCTTCCTGGGTTGGCTCGACCGCGAGTCCGGCTCCGGCGCCTTGCGCGAGATCGAGGTGTCCGACCGGCTGCAGGCGCTGCGCGAAGAAACCGGCAAGCTGCGCGACCTCAGCTTCGACACGATCTCGGGCGCCGGTGCCAACGGCGCCATCGTGCATTACCGGGCGTCCGAAGCGACCGAGCGCAGGCTCGAGCCCGGCAGCCTCTACCTCGTGGACTCGGGCGGTCAGTATCGCGACGGCACCACCGACATCACGCGCACCGTCGCGGTGGGCACGCCGTCGCCAGAGATGAAGGATCGCTTCACGCGCGTCCTCAAGGGCCACATTGCGCTGGCCAGCGCCCGCTTCCCGGTGGGCACGACCGGCTCGCAGCTCGACGTGCTGGCCCGCTCCGCGCTGTGGCAGGTCGGCCTCGATTACGATCACGGCACCGGCCATGGCGTCGGCGCCTATCTCTCGGTTCACGAGGGACCGCACCGCATCTCCAAGATGCCGAATTCGGTCGCCCTGCAGCCCGGCATGATCGTCAGCAACGAACCCGGCTACTACAAGACCGGTGCCTACGGCATCCGCATCGAGAATCTGGTCGCCGTGAAGGAGGCCGAGATCGAGGGGGCCGACCGGCGCTATCTCGAGTTCGAGACGCTGACCCTGGCGCCCATCGATCTCGCCTGCGTCGAGCCCGGACTCCTGACCGAGGCCGAGCGGCAGTGGCTCAACGACTATCACCGCAGGGTGCGCGACACCGTCGGTCCCACCGTCGATGAAGCGACGCGTGCCTGGCTCGCCGAGGCGACACGCCCGATCTGAGCCAGCGCGGCGGTCTTCAGTCCCTCACCACCTCATTCTGAGGCCGAGGGTGAGGGCGTTGTTGTTGGTGCCGCCGCCCAGCTCGCCGTCGTAACGCAGGCTGACCTCGGTCGCATCGGCAACCTGATAGGTGGCGCCGAGGCCCAGCACCGCGGAGTCCCGTTGGGGCGTCGCCCCAAACACGGTGAAAGGCGTGCCGGGCGCGCCCGAGAAGGACGCCGTCATCGGGCGGCTGGTGTCGGCATATTCGTGTTGCCAGCCGAGGCGTACCCCGATCGTCGTCTTGGAAAGCGTGGCCGAGAGGTCGACGCCGAGCGTGCTGCGCAGCGAGTTCACCGTCTGCTGCTGAACCACGAGGTTAAGCGAGTTCGCGCCGCTCTCTGTGAAGCCGTTCTGCGTCGTGGTCGATCCCTGCAGACGCGCGAACGGCGTGACCGAGGCCGGCAGCGCCAGCGGTACGTCGAAGCGCCAGCCGCTCTCCAGCAGGCCCATCAGCTGGTTCGCCGCGGTCGTTCCCTGGGCGGTGCGCGCGGCCAGTCCCGGGATCGCGATCACCCGCGTCATGCGGTTGGACGCGTAGGCATAGCCTGCAAGGCCGTCGACATAGAAATTGCCCGGGGTGTAGGAGGCATAGAGGCTGCCACTGACGGCGTCGGTGTAGGCCTGTCCCGTGAAGCCGCTCACCCATTGCGTGCCGCCGACATAGCCCGCTGCGACACCGACCAGCAGGTCGGGCCGCACCCGATAGTCCACGCCGACCGCGGCGCCCCCGAAATTGTAGGTCATGGTCCCGGCATTGGCGTTGCCCAGGACCGACCCCAGCCCACCGACGCCGCTCAGCCAGGCGCCGAAGCGCGCCGGCTCGGGCGGTGCGTCGCAGGCGACGTCGCAGGCCTGCTCGGACGGCGCGGCCAGCGCCACATAAGTGCCGCCCCGGCCCTGCCCACCATGAAGCGCGCTCAACTGCGAGCCAACGGCCGACATGAAAGCGCCGGCCGTCTGCGTGTTGAAGGTGCCGAGGTTTGCATAGGACTGACCGCTGATCGCGTTCAACGCCGCCGGTCCCTGCTGCGTGTCGAGCTGCACGATGGCGTCCAGCACGGTGGCGAAATCGCCGCTGACGTTGTTGTTGGCCTTGTCGAGAGCCGCCGCGACCGCACCGTGATTGGCGGTCTGCGCTCCCTTGGAGAAGGCGTTGCTGCTCTGCAGCAGCGTCAGATAGACATTGTTGGCATCGTAGCTGAGCGACGGCGTCAGGAAGGCCAGGTTGGACGTGACGCCGCCGAACGCTCCCGTGAGCCCCGCGGATGCCTTGAGGATCGTATAGGCGGGGCCGCGGGTATAGTTGCCGTTGCCGGCCATCACCGCCACCGTGCCGCCGTTCAGCACGGCGTTGCCGGTGACGTCGAGCAGGCCGCTCTTCGTCGGCACGACCTGCACCTGAAAGGTGGAGCCAGCATTGCTGGTGTAGGTGCCGCTGACGTTCAGCGGACCGCCGGTATTGAGCGCGAGGGTCCCGCCGTTGGTAACGTTGCCGGTGACCGTTCCCGTGCCGCCGAAGATCGCACCGGTCCCAACCGTCACCCCGCTCGCAAGGCTCGCATTCTCCAGGAGCAGCGCGCCCGCCGTGACCGCCGTCCCGCCGGCATAGGTGTTCGCGCCCGTCAGGGCGAGCGTCCCGGAACCTGCCATCGTGAGGCCACCCGCTCCACCGATGGGGCCGCTCAGTGTGAGCTTCGTTCCGGTATCGGGAGCGAACGTGCCGCCGCCACTGCCTAGGGTGATCGAGCGTGTGCTCGCCAGGTTGGCGGTCGTCTGCAGCGCGCCGCCGTTCAACGTGACGCCGCCGCTCGCATTGCCGAGATTGCCGTCGGACGAGATCGACACCGTGCCGGCATTGATCGTCGTGCCGCCGCCATAGCCGTTCTGCCCGGTCAACATGAGAGTACCGGTGCCCTGCTTGATCAGGCCTCCGCTGCCTTGGATCGTGCCCGCGAAGTTCGACAGGCTGGCCGTGCCCAACGTGAGCGAGTTGGCGCCCAGGTTGATCGTCGTGCCCCCGATGCCCACGAGATTCTGGATGGTCTGGTTGCCGCTGCTGCCGGAGATGTCGAAACTCGTGCCGGCCGTGAAGAACTCCAGGCCGGCCGACTGCGCGATGCTGCCGCTCCCGACCAGGGCCAAGTGGCCACCGAACCCAAGGGCCGTCCAGCCGCCGTAAGTGTTGGCGCCGCCCAGAGCGACCGTGCCGGTTCCCTCGATACCCAGATTGGAGTTCGCGCCTGCAATCGCCCCGTTCAAGGTCAGAGTCGCACCGGCATCAGCCTTGATGATGGGTGTACCGCTGCCCAGCGCGATCGAACGGTCGCTGGAGAAGCTCGTCGTGGTCAGCAACGTCCCGTTGTTCAGGGTGAGGCCGCCGCTCGCGTTGCCCAGATTGGCATCGGAAGCAATCATGAGCACGCCGGCATTGACCGTGGTGCCGCCGCCATAGCTGTTGGCACCGGAAAGCGCGATCGTTCCGGGGCCGGCGAGCGTCAGCCCGCCCGTGCCGCTGATCGTGCCAGCCATGTTCAGGATTCCGCCCGCGCCGTGGCTGAAGGTTCCCCCGCCGGCACCCAGTGTCACCAGATGCCTGTCGGTCATCGGCGCCGTCGACTGCAGCGTGCCGCCGTCCAGCGTCAGCGCGCCGTTCAGGTTTCCGAGATTGGCTTCGGACGAGATCGCCAGCGTACCGCTGGTCACCGTGGTGCCGCCCTCGTAGGTATTGGTGCCCGCCAGCGTCAGCGTGCCGGGACCCGCCATCGTCAACCCGCCAGATCCAGCGACCGTGCCGGAGAACGTAGAGGTGCCAGCCGTGCCCACCACCAGCCGGTTGGCTCCCAGATTCACCGTCGAGCCCGAGAGGCCGGTGAGATCCTGGATGGTCTGGTTGCCGCTGCTGCCCGAGATGTCGAACACCGCGCCCGCCGCGGCGAGGTTCACGCCGCTCGAGTGCCCGATGGTGCCGCTGCCCGTCAGCGCCAGGGTTCCGGCGCTGATGCTGGTGGCTCCGGTGTAGGCCGTGGTGCCGGACAGGGCCACCGTGCCAGGGCCCGTGGTCGTAAGCCCACCGCCACCGCCGATCGTTCCGTTGAGGGTCAGCGTCGTTCCCAGATCGGCGGCGAAAGCGCCGCCACCATTGCCGAGCACGACCGACCTGCCGCTCGACAGGCTTGCCGTCGTCTGCAGCGTGCCGCCGTCCAGCTGCAGATAGCTGAGCGGGCCGCCGAGACTGGCGTCCGACGAAATCGACAGGGCGCCGCCGGCGATGCTGGTGCTGCCGCCGTAAGTATTGGTGCCCGCCAGAGTCAGCGTCCCGGCACCCTGCTTGGTCAGTCCGCCGTCGCCGCCGATCGTGCCCGAGAAGGTCGTCGACGCGGTGCCGTCGATCGTGAGGTTGCGACCTCCCAGGTTGACGGTCGTGCCCGTGACGCCCGACAGGCTCTGGATCGTCGGGGTGCCGCTGCTGGCGGAGATATCGAAGGTGGCCCCGGCGACCGAGAGGCCGACGCCGCTCGAGGACGCCAGGCTGCCCGAGCCGGCGAGCGCCAGCGTGCCGGAGGCGACGGTAGTTGCGCCGGTGAAGGTGCTGCCGCCCGTCAGTTCGAGCGTTCCGGCTCCCGCCATCGTCAGCCCGCCGCTCCCGGTGACGGGTTGCCAGAGGGTGAGCTTGGTGCCGGAGGCAGGCATGAACGTGCCGCCCGCGGCGTTCAGGGCGATCGACCGGTCGGTCGCGAAGTTCCCCGTCGTCTGCAGCGTCCCGCCGTTGAAGGTGAGACCCGCGCCTGCTGCGCCCAGATTGGCGTCTGACGAGATCGAGAGCGTGCCGGAATTGAGTGTCGTGCCGCCGCTATAGGTGTTGGCGGCCGTCAATGCCAACGTGCCGGCGCCCTCCATCGTCAGGCCGCCGGCCCCGCTGATGGCGCTGGTGACAGTTAGCGTCGTCCCAGAGTTCGGAGAGAATGTGCCGCCGTTGCTGCCCAGCGCCAGAGCAAACCCGAGTCCGAAGGACGCGGTGGTCTGGAGCGTACCGCCGTTGAATGTGAGGCCGCCCAGTCCGAGGTTGGAGGACGAGGCGGAGAGCGTCCCGGCATTGAGGGCGATACCTCCCGAGAAGTTGTTGAAGTAGATTCCCTGCGCAAACTCCAGCGTGCCAGCCCCCGCCATCGTCAGCGCGCCGGGGCCGTCGATTGCGCCGTTCAGGGTCAGCGTCGTGCCTGCATCGGGACTGAATGTTCCACCGGCGCTACCCAGGAAGATCGACCGTCCGGTTGCCATGCTGGCGGTCGTCTGCAGGGTAGCGCCGTTCAACTGCAGCAAAAGGTTGCTCGTACTGCCGAGGTTGGCGTCGGAGGCGATCGATAGGGTGCCGCCCTGCAGATTCGTGCCGCCGCCATAGGTGTTGCTGCCTGTGAGCACCAGGGTGCCGGGGCCTGCCATCCTCAATCCACCGTCGCCACCGATCGTGCCGTTCAGGGTCAGCGTCGTGCCTGCATCGGGGCTAAACGTTCCCCCGCCCAATGTGATCGAACGTGCGCTCGCCATACTGGCAGTGGTCTGCAGCGTGCCGCCGTTCAACGTCAGGCCGCTACCGGCATAACCAAGGTTGCCGTCAGACGATACCGACAGCGTCCCGGATGTAACTTTCGTTCCACCATGGGTGTTTGCGCCGGTAAGCAGCAGCGTGCCGGCGCCGGCCATCGTGAGTACGCCGCTCCCATCGATTGCGCCATTCAGCGTGAGCGTCGTCCCCGCCTCGGGGCTAAGCGTTCCTCCGTTGTCGGACATCGTGATCGAACGGCCACTCGACAGGATGGCCGTCGTCTGCAGGGTGCCGCCCTCGAACGTCAGTCCGCCAGACGCACTCCCGAGATTGGCATCGGATGAAATCGTCAAGGTACTGCCGTGGATCTTAGTGCCGCCGCTGTAGCTGTTTGTCCCGGTGAGATTCAACGAACCCGGGCCCGACTGGATGACGGAACCGGTGCCTGTGATCACATTCCCCACGGTCTGCGCACCGAGGGGACTGAAGGCAACGCTGCCGTTGTCGACCTGAATGTTGCCGGAGAGCGTCCATGCCCCTGCCAGGGAGAGCGTGTTCGTGCCGCCGGTAAAGGTGATGGCGTTGGCTTGCGCCGTGCCGTTGCCACCCGCCCCACCGGTGATCGTGCCCGAGTTGATGATTGTGAGGTTCGAGCCGACGATGCCGGCACCGCCGCTTCCGGGTGTCGGAATGGAAACGCCGGAAGCGCCCGTTCCGATTGCACCCCCGGTGCCTCCCGTGATGGAACCCAGGTTGTTGATGACGATGCTACTGCCGACTATGCCAGCCGCACCGTTTCCACCAGACCCCCTACCCTGGTAAGTGGTACTTCCGCCGTTTCCTCCATTGCCACCGGCAATGGATCCTCCGTTGTTGACTGTCGCACCGGCGACAGTCGCAGAGACGCCGTAACCGCCATTGCCACCATTTCCGCCGGAACCACCGTTTTGGTCATAGCCGGCCCCGCCATCGCCTCCAGCCCCCCTGCGACAGTTCCGATGTTTGTGTACGAGATCGAGCCGTTGACGACTGTGCCATAGCCGCCGCCGCCCCCGCCGCCGCTGGCGGTAAACACGTTGCCGATGCCACCACTGCCGCCGACCCCGCCGGCGCCGCCCGTGATCGTGCCGCTATTGGAAGTCGTCGTGGTCACGACCGCGCCGTGCGCCCCGCCGCCACCGCCGGCGCCGCCCGAGTTGGGGTCAGGAACAAATGTGGCCGACTGGCCGGGCGCGCCTGCCGCCCCGGGCGACTGCCCCCCCAAGCCGCCATAAGTGACGGACTGGCCGTTCCCGTCGGTCCCCATCCCGCCGGTCCCTCCGGTGACACCGCCGCCGCCGCCGCCGCCCCCACCTGAAGAAGAAGGAGCTGTCCCACCGGTCCCGCCTGACTCGATAGCGCTCGACGAGCCCCCTGCACCTCCGCCTCCGGGGAGCGCCGAGCCCGCTCCCGCGCCACCGGTACCCGCATCGGACTGCGCCCATGCCGATGGCAAAGGAAAGGCGCCCGTGAGGGCCGTCGTCGCGAGAAGTCCTGCTGCGAATCGACCGAGCCATGTGGGGACGTAGCGAAAACGAGGCATCTGCGTCGATGCCGGATACTCGGTGGACAAAGCTTCCCCCCAACGTACGCAAACTCCCCAGGGGCGAAATACTGCAACAACCGTGAAAGATAAAGAGGGTTAGCTTCCGTACGGAAAAAATCAGGCGGACAGCTCCGCCCACTCCTCTTCGGTCATCGTCTGGATGCCCAGTTCGGCAGCCTTGCGGGCCTTGGAGCCGGCATTCTCGCCGACCACGACGAGGCTGGTCTTCTTCGAGACCGAGTCCGTTACCTTGGCACCCAGCTCCTCCGCGCGCGCCTTGGCGGCGTCGCGGGTCATGGTGGAAAGCTCGCCGGTGAAGACCACGATCTTGTCCTTGAGCTTGGCATCGGCGGCAACGACGCGGCGCGCGACCGGCTGGACCGAGAGCTGCTTCAGCAGGTCCCGGATGATCTCGACATTGTGGCCCTCGCGGAAGAAGGCGCACATCGCGTCTGCCGTCGTGACGCCGATCTGCTCGACGTTGCAGAGACGGCCGTAGCTCGGCCCGACGGTCTCGGCTGCCTTCTCCTTCTTGGCAGGATCGCGATGCACCTCGCGTTCCTTTGCCGCCGCCAGCATCTCCGACAGCCAGGTATCGGCGTCGCCGTATTCCTGGGCGAGAATCTTGGCCGTCGCCTCACCGATCAGGGGAATGCCGATCGCATTGATGAAGCGGTCGAGCGAGATGCTGCGACGGGCTTCGATCGCGGCCAGCAGGTTGCGCACGGAGAGATCGCCCCAGCCTTCGCGCTTCTTGAGGGCGGCTTCGTGCTCGTGCAGGCGAAAGATATCGCCCGGTATCTTGAGCAGTCCGTCGTTGAAGAAATTCTCGATGTGCGTGCCACCCAGCCCGTCGATATCGAAGCAGTTGCGCGACACGAAGTAGCGCAGGCGCTCGACCTGCTGGAACGGGCATTCGAGCCCGCCGGAGCAGCGCCGCACCACGCCGCCCTCCTCGGCCTTGACCTCGGTCTCGAGCGGACAGGGGCAGCGTGTGGGAAAGTGATACTTCGGCGCGTTCCTGGGTCGCTCGTCGGCGATGAAACCCAGCACCTGCGGGATCACGTCGCCGGCCCGCTGGATCGTGACCATGTCGCCGACGCGCACGTCGAGGCGCTCGATCTCGTCGGCATTGTGCAGCGTGGCGCGCGCCACCATGACGCCGCCGACATTCACCGGCTCGAGGTCCGCCACCGGCGTCAGCGCGCCGGTACGGCCGACCTGGATGTTGATGCCATTGAGGCGCGTGCGCGCCTGTTCGGCCGGGAACTTGTGCGCCGTGGCCCAGCGCGGCGCCCGGCTCACGAAGCCCAGCCGCTCCTGCCAGTCGATGCGATCGACCTTGTAGACGACTCCGTCGATATCGTAGGGCAGCGACGGGCGCTCGACGCCGATCTTCTCGTAGAAGGCGCGCACCTCGTCGGGCGTCCGGCAGAGCTTTGTGAGGGGATTGGTCTTGAAGCCCCACGCCTCGAGCAGCTTCAGATATTCGCTGTGGGTCTTCCAGCGGCGCGGCTCGGCCTCGCCCCAGGCATAGGCGAAGAAGCGCAGGGGACGCTTCGCCGTGATGCCGGGATCGAGCTGGCGCAGCGAGCCCGCGGCGGCGTTGCGCGGGTTGGCGAAGGTCTTCTCCCCCGCCTCTTCCTGGCGCTCGTTCATCTCCTGGAACGCCTTGCGCTCCATATAGACCTCGCCGCGCACGTCGATCGACTTCGGGAATCCGTCCTTGCCGTGGGCCTTCAGCGTTTGCGGGATGTCCTTCACGGTGAGCAGGTTCGCCGTGACGTCCTCGCCGGTCGTGCCGTCGCCGCGCGTCGCGCCCTGCACGAACTGGCCGTCCTCGTAGCGCAGACTGATCGAGAGCCCGTCGATTTTGGCCTCGCAGCTGAACGCGATCTCGTCCTCGGGACCGATGTTGGTTTCCCGCTCCAGACCGCGGCGCACGCGGTCGAGGAACTCCTGCAGCTCTTCGTCGGTGAAGCAATTGTCGAGCGACAGCATCGGCCGTGTATGCTTCACCTTGGCGAAAGCCGTCGTCGGTGTCGGCGCCACCCTCTGCGTCGGGCTGAACATGTCGACGATCTGCGGGAAGCGCGCCTCGATCGCCTTCAGCCGCTGGCGCAGCCTGTCGTAGTCGGCGTCGGAAATCTCCGGCGCATCCTTCTCATGGTAGAGCTTGTCGTGGTGGACGATCTCCTCGGACAGCCGCTTGTGCTCGGAGCGCGCCTGCCGCTCGGTCAGCTTGTCCACGGCGAGCGCCGCCACGACCTTCGCCGCACGGGACATCGGCCTTCTCCTAACCCGCCGTCGCCAGCAGCCGGTCGGCAGCGGCCCGGGCTTCGACCGTTACCTCCGCGCCCGACAGCATGCGCGCGATCTCCTCGCGGCGGCCCTCGGCATCCAGCGCCACCACATCGGTACTGGCCGCCGTCCGGGTCGTGGTCTTGCGGATCAGCCAGTGCCGGTCGGCGACCGCGGCGACCTGCGGCGAGTGCGTGACGACCAGCACCTGCACGTCCTTCGCCAGCCGCTTCAGCCGCTCGCCGACGGCCGCAGCCGTAGCGCCGCCGATGCCGGAATCGACCTCGTCGAACACGATCGTCGGCGCGTCGCCCGCCTTGGCGAGGCAGACCTTGAGCGCCAGCAGGAAGCGCGAAAGCTCGCCTCCCGATGCAATCCTGGCAATCGGCGACGGCGGCGCGCCGGGATTGGTCGAGACGGTGAACTGCACGCGGTCGGTGCCGGCGCCCGACCACTCCGCTTCGGGCAGCGCTGCCACTTCCGTGACGAACTTCGCTCTCTCGAGCTTCAGCGGCGCCAGTTCGGCCGCCACCGCCTTGTCCAGTCGCGCGGCGCCCTTGCGGCGAGCCGCTGCCTGGGCCTCGGCCGCCGCCACGTAGGTCGCACGGGCTGCCTTGGCCGCGGCCGCCAGCTTCTTCAGCCCCGCCTCGCCGTCATCCAGCGCCGCGAGCTGGGCCGAGAACTTCTCTGCGAGTTCGGAGAGCCCGGCCACGGCAACATTGTGCTTGCGGGCCAGGGCCCGCAGCGCAAACAGCCGTTCCTCGATCTTCTCCAGCCGGGCCGGATCGAATTCGAGCGCGTCGCGCGCCATCTCGAGCTGGGCCTGCGCTTCCGTGGCCTCGCTCAAGGCGCGATCGAGCGCCGCGAGCGGTACGTCGAGCCGGCCGTCGGCTTTGTCGGCATTGCGCTCGAGCAGGCGGTGCGCCGTGCGCAGGCTGGCGACGGCGCCGCGTCCCTCCTCCAGCTCCGCCAGCGCCTGGGCGACCGCTTCGCCCAACGCGGTGCCGGCACGCAGGAGCGCGCGCTCGCCCGCCAGGGTTTCCTCGTCGTCGGCCTTGGGCGCCAGGGCATTCAGTTCCTTCACCGCGTGGCGCAGGAACTCCTCATCGCGCCGCGCGGCCTCGGCCGTTGCCAGGGCATCGGCATGCCCCTGCTCGGCCGATCGCCAGGCCGTCCAGGCGGAGGCTACCGCGGCGGCCTGCTTCTCCAGACCGGCAAAGGCGTCGAGCGAAGCGCGATGCGTTCCCATGTCGAGCAGGCCGTGCTGGTCCATCTGGCCCTGGATTTCCACCAGCGTGTCGCCCAATCGGCGCAGCAACGCGACCGAGGCGGGCTGGTCGTTGACGAAGGCCCGACCGCGCCCGTCGGCGGCGATCATGCGACGCAAGGTCAGCACGTCCTCGCCATCGAATCCCTGCTCGGCGAGGACCGATCGTGCCGGATGATCGCGCGGCAGGTCGAAGGACGCGGCGATCGAAGCCTGGGTCGCGCCGCGTCGCACCACGCCCGACTCGGCACGCGCGCCGAGCGCGAGGCCCAGCGCGTCGATCAGGATCGACTTGCCCGCGCCGGTCTCTCCGGTCAGCGCACCGAGGCCGCCGCCATGCGCGAATTCGAGGTCGAGCTTCTCGATCAGCACGAAATCGCGGATCGAAAGCGTGGCAAGCATGCCGGCGTCAGAAGATGCTGGAGAACCAGCCGCGCTTCTCGTCGGGCGGCCGGGTGCCCTCGCCGGTCATCAGGAAGTAGCTGTCCTGATACCATTCGCTGCCGGGGAAATTGTAGCCGAGCACGGCTGCGGCCTCCTGCGCCTCGCTCTTCACACCGAGCGCCAGATAGGTTTCGACCAGCCGGTGCAGCGCCTCGGGCACGTGTGTCGTCGTCTGGTAGCGTTCGATCACCACGCGGTAACGGTTGATCGCGCCGACATACTGCTGGTTCGACTGGTAGTACCGGCCGACCGCCATCTCCTTGCCGGCGAGATGGTCGATGCACAATTCCACCTTCAGGCGCGCATCGCGGGCATAGGGGGATTCGGGAAAGCGCTTCACCACTTCGGCCAGGGCATCGAGTGCCTGCTGGGTGGTGCGCTGATCGCGGCCGACGTCGGAGATCTGCTCGTAGAAACAGAGCGCCTTCAGATAGTAGGCGTAGGGCAGATCGCGATGACCGGGATGGAGCTGGATGAAGCGATCCAGCGCGATGATGGCCTCGTCGTACTTGTTGGACTGGTAGTAGGCGAAGGCCGCCATGATCTGCGCCTTGGTCGCCCAGACCGAATAGGGATGCTGACGATCGACCTCTTCGAAGCTCTTGGCGGCCGTCTTGTATTCCTGCTCACCCAGCGCATCGAGCCCACGATTGTACAAACGCTCGACGGGCTGCTCGACGTACTTGTCGTCGTCGGATCCGCCGCATGCGGTCAGCCCGAACGCCGCCAACGACAGCGCCAGTCCCGCCACGATGCGCCGGCCCTTACTCACAACCAACTTCGACATGTCCCATCCGCAAAAAACTTCGGTGCCGGCGGTTTATATCACGCGCCATCGAAAAAAAGAGGGGCCGCGCGGCCCCTCCGAAGATGCGTGGAGAATAGAAATTTCCTGCGTCAGTTCGCTTGCCGCCGCAGGAAAGCCGGAATTTGCAGATCGTCGTCATCGCGCGCGGGCTTCGCACGCTCCGTTACGTCGAGGCTGATCGAGGTCTGGACGGGCGCCGGACGCGCCACAGGAGCCTTCGGGGCCACCGCGACGACATTCTCCGGGGCTGCCGGCCGCGCGACGGCCGGTTCGGCCGGCGCCGCTCCCGTAGTCGGCTTGGGAGCGGAGAAAGCGCCGGTGATGCGCTGGAACAGGTTCGGCGCACGATTGTCGGTCGCCGGACGGGCGGCCATCGGTCGCGCGACGGGTTCGGTCCGGACCGGGGTCTTGGTCGTCGAGGGACGGCTGATGCGCCAGTCGTTCTCGTCGACCAGCGGACGCTGCGGCGCGGCCGGCGCCGGTGCCTGAACGGGAGCCGGCGCAACGGCGACAGGGGCCGGAGCCGGGGCGACCGGCGCTGCCTCGACCGGCGGAGCCACCATGACAGGAGCTTCGACCGGCGCCTCATAGACAGGAGCCGGCGTCGGCATCGACGCCACGATGGGCGCAGGCGGCGCTGCGGCGGCAATTGGCGCAGGCGCTGCAACCGGCGGGGCCGGCGGCGCGACGGCGACCGGGGCAGCCGGCATCGCCGGAGCAGGCGCTGCGGTGGCCGCGGTCGGCATGGCGACCCGGCCGACCGGCGGCGCGGCCGGACGGCTCAGCGCCGGCTGACCGGTCTGGACCGGCCGGTTCATGTCGAGCGACAGATAGTTCGGCGCAGGCTGCTGGGCGGCCATGGCGGCGATACCGGTGGCGACCACCGACACGCGCATGCGGCCGTCCATCGTGGCATCGAAGGTCGAGCCGAAGATGATGTTGGCGTCGCCGTCGACTTCCTCGCGGATCCGATTGGCCGCTTCGTCGACTTCGTGCAGCGTCATGTCCAGGCCGCCGGTGATGTTGATGAGAACGCCCTTGGCGCCCTTCATCGAATGATCTTCCAGCAGCGGGTTGGAGATCGCGGACTCGGCCGCAACACGGCTGCGATCCGGACCTTCCGCCTCGCCCGTGCCCATCATCGCCTTGCCCATCTCGCCCATGACGGTGCGGATGTCGGCGAAGTCGAGGTTGATGAGGCCCGGCATGACCATCAGATCGGTGACGCCGCGCACGCCCATATGCAGCACGTCGTCGGCCATCTTGAAGGCGTCGGCGAAGGTCGTCTTCTCGTTGGCGATCTTGAACAGGTTCTGATTGGGGATGACGATCAGCGTGTCGACCACCTTCTCCAGCTCGGTGATGCCCTGCTCGGCCGACTGCATGCGGCGGCGGCCTTCGAAGTGGAAGGGCTTGGTCACGACGCCGATGGTGAGGATGCCCTGTTCGCGCGCCGCGGCAGCGATGACGGGCGCCGCACCGGTCCCGGTGCCGCCGCCCATGCCGGCCGTGACGAAGACCATGTTGGCGCCATCGAGGAGCTGCAGGATCTCGGGCAGCGCTTCCTCGGCGGCCTGACGACCGACCTCGGGCCGCGCACCGGCGCCCAGTCCCTGGGTGATGGTGATGCCGAGCTGGACGCGCCGGTCGGCGAGCGACTGGCTGAGCGCCTGCGAGTCGGTGTTCGCAACGATGAATTCCACGCCTTCCAGCGCGGCACTGATCATGTTGTTGACGGCGTTTCCGCCCGCGCCACCGACACCGATGACGGTAATGCGCGGCTTAATCTCGGACTCCGTCTGAGGGAGACTGAGGTTGATTGTCATTCGGTTTTCTCCACGCAAACGAGGGGTAATCTGCCCGGAGCGACAGCGTGAGCCTCCTGTTACGCTAGAGACCCTTCACCGACACCGGTTTCTTCTTGTCTTTTTGTCTATAGCCTGTGGGATTTGCCTTATCCCGCACAACATATTGCCTAAAAGTTATCCCTAATCCAACTGCCAATCCGGCCGATACGACTCGCCGGGGCTTCGTTCGACGCCGGCTGGTTCTGCACGACCGCGTGATTGTGGAGCGCGAAGCTCAGCAGGCCGGCGGCGGCAGAGAATGCCGGCCCACCGGTCGAATCCGCAAGGCCCGCGAGCCTGAGCGGCGCACCGGTCCGGACCTTCTTGTTGAGAATCGCGGCCGCGACTTCGGGGACGCCGTCGAGCTGGCAGCCGCCACCGACCAGGACAGCGCGTCCGCCGGCCAACTTATCCACACCGCTCGCTTCGAGACGGCTGCGCACAAGCTCGAACGTCTCCTCAACCCGGGGGCGAATGATGCCGACCAGGATCGAGCGCGGGATGTGGTTGGGCCGCGTGCGATCCTCTTCGCCGATCAGCGGCACGTCGATGATGTCGTACTCGTCGTTGGGCTTGATGACGGCGCGGCCGATCTGCGTCTTCATCCGTTCGGCATGCGCGACCGGCGTCGACAGGCCGCGCGCGATGTCACGCGTGACATGCTCGCCGCCCACCGGGATCGAATCGACGTGGACCAGATGGCCTTCGTAGAACACCGCGATCGAGGTCGTACCGGCGCCCATGTCGATCAGGGTCACGCCGAGGTCACGCTCGTCGGAGACGAGGGAACTCAGCCCCGCCGCATGCGCGGCGACGACCCGGTCGGCGATCTCGAGATGGGCACGACGGACGCAGACCTGCAGGTTGCGCATCGCGCCGCTGGCGGCGGTCACCAAATGGACATCGACGCCCAGTCGCTCGCCGAACATGCCGCGCGCGTCGCGGACCGGCGTGCCGTCGACGGTGTAGCCGATCGCGGCGGAATGGATGATGTCGCGGTCGGCGGTCTCGGCGGGAAGCTGGATGTGCTGCTGGACACGGCGGACGTCACGTTCGCCGATCTCGTGATGCCCGATCGCGACTTCGAGGCTCTGATTGTGCGAGGCAGCCGACCCGCCGCTCACGCCGACGATGACGTCGCGAACCTGCTCGCCGCACATTTCCTCCGCAGTCGACACCGCCGAGGAGATCGCACGCGTCGCCGCTTCCATGTCGACGATGTTGCCCGAGCGCATGCCGAGCGCGGGCTGGTGGCCGATACCGACCACGCGAAGCCCCTGCCCGTCGACACGGGCAACAAAGCAAACGACCTTGTTCGTTCCGATGTCGAGCGCTGCAATGACGCCATTTCTCGCCTTCGCCACGATGTCCCCCGTCTTACGCGTACTCTCTCGAGTTTCTGATTCTACGCTGGCCCGGGCGTCGCGTCGCCCGGATTGCGCTTCCTGAGATAAAGTTTGTCGGGCAGTCGCAGATCGACCACACCGAATTCACGCGACAGCAGCTTGTGCTGTCCGTCGAGCTTCGCGAGATGCTGGAGGGCCGCGACGGCGTCCTCCTCCGGCAGCCAGATCTCGACGCCGTTGTTCAGAATCAGGTTCCAGCGCCGCTGCCCGACCCAGACGGCGGAGCGCAGCTGCCGCGCCACCGTGGGCTCGTAGGTGAGCAACAGCAGCAGGTCGCCGACATGGTCCGGCGCGCCGGGGCCACCCAGCAGCAGCAGCGTTTCGGCGCCGGGCGGCATGCGGCTCGCCCGCACGGTCCGGCCGTTGGCGTCGATCAAAGTGTATTGGGTGCCGTTCTGCCAGATCGCTACGGCGCGGCGTTCCTTCATCGTGACATAGAGCGTGTCCGGCAGGCGGCGCTCCACGGTCGCCCATTCGACCCAGTCGATCGCCTCGAGGCGCTTGCGCGAAGCCTGGAGGTCGATGCCGAGCAGCGAGTCGCCGCGGCTCACGTTCAGCGCCGCGAGGATGTCGCTGCGCTCGACATAATCGCGGCCCTCGACCGTGACGTCCGCCAGCTTGAACGGCGTGATGGCACCGACGACGCTGCGTGAAATCGCATCGACCTGGTTCTGGGCCTCGACGAGCCAGCCCTCGCGCCAGGCCCACCAGCCGCCACCGCCGCCGCAGCCCAGCAGCAGGACGATGGCGCCAAGCAGCACCGGCTGTTTCCAGAACGGCCGGCCGGCCTTGCGGATGGGCCCGCGCTTCTTGCGCCGGTCGTAGTCGCGGCGCGGTGCGACGCCGGCCTTCGGCGTGGCCGTCTTCTTCGCCGCGCTCAAGACGGATGCCTCGCATGCTCGACCATCCAGGTCATGAGCTGGGACCAGGAGATGCCGGCCCACTTGGCCTGCTCCGGCGCCAGCGAGAGCGGAGTCATGCCGGGCTGGGTGTTCAGCTCCAGGATCACGAGCCCCGAGGTGCCGGGCTTCGAATCGTCCCAGCGGAAGTCGGCACGGGCGAGCCCGCTGCAGCCGAATTCCTGGTACGCCGCGAACGCCCACTGCTTGGCGGCCTCATAGACATCTTCGGGAATCGGCGCCGGTACGAGATGCTCGGTGATGCCGTCGGTGTACTTGGCCTCGTAGTCGTAGAAGCGGGTACGCGGCCTGAGTTCGGTGACGGCGACCGGCTTGTCGCCCATCACGGCGACCGTGAGTTCGCGACCCGGCACGAACTTCTCGATCAGCACACGCTCGCCGAACGTCGCCTCCGCGGCCTCGACGGCCGCCAGGTTGTCGCCCTCGCGCACGATGTGCACGCCGATGCTCGAGCCCTGGTCGATCGGCTTCACGACATAGGGGCGCGGCATGGGATCGCCGGCGGCGAGCGAGCGGCGCTCGATCACCTTTCCGTCGGCAACGCGCAAGCCGAGCGACGCGAAGATGTGCCGCGCTAGCGGCTTGTCCATGGCGATCGCTGAGGCCAGCACGCCGGAGTGCGTATAGGGCACGCGCATGATCTCGAGGACGCCTTGGATGCAGCCGTCCTCGCCGTAGCGGCCATGCAGGGCGTTGAAGACCACGTCCGGACCGCCGCCTGCGGCAGGGCGCAGGAAATCGACCAGGGCGCGCAGGTCGCGCTGAACGTCGTACTCGATGACCTCGTGTCCGCCTTCGCGCAGGCCCTCGGCACAGGCCTTGCCACTCACCAGGGAGACCTCGCGCTCGGGCGACCAACCGCCCATCAGGACCGCCACGCGCTTCATTGGCCTGCTCTCCCCGCCGGTTCGCCGATGCGCCGGATTTCCCATTCGAGCTGCACGCCGGTCTTCTCCCGCACGCGCCGGCGCACTTCCTCGCCCAGCCCCTCGATGTCGCCCGCCGTCGCCTCGCCGAGATTGATCAGGAAGTTGCAGTGCTTCTCGGACACCTGAGCCTCGCCGATGCGCAGGCCTCGGCAACCGGCCTGGTCGATCAGCTGCCAGGCCTTCCGGCCCGGCGGATTGACGAAGGTCGAGCCGCCGGTGCGGCTGCGCGGCTGGGAGTCGGTACGGGCGGCGTCGATCTCGGCAATGCGGCGGGCGATGGCGAGCTGGTCGCCCGGCGTCGCGCGCAGGCGCGCCGACGTGAAGATCCAGTCGGCCGGCGCCTCGCTGTGACGATAGCTGAAATCCAGCGCGGCCGCCGGGACCACATGGACCTTGCCCGAGCGATCCACGGCTTCGGCCGAGACGAGGACTTGCGCCAGGTCGCCTTCATAGGCGCCGGCGTTCATGCGTAGCGCACCGCCGATCGTGCCGGGAATGCCGCTCAGGAACTCGAGCCCCGCGAGCGCATGGTCGCGCGCCGTCAGCGCCACGTTGAGGTCGAGCGCGCCCGCACCGGCCAGGATCTCATGGCCCTCGATCGAAATGGCGGTAAAGCCGCGCAACAGGCGGATCACCACGCCCCTGACGCCGCCATCGCGCACGAGAATGTTGGAGCCGACGCCCAGGACCGTGACCGGCACGTCGGACGGCAAGGCCGCCATGAACGTCGCCAGATCCTCGACATCGGCCGGCCTGAACAGGACTTCGGCCGCTCCCCCTGCGCGAAACCAGGTCTGCGGACCCAGCGCTGCGTCGGCTGTCAGCCGTCCGCGCGGCCGGGGCAGCCGGTCGATCAGGTGGGGTGTCGAGGTGGCGAGAGCCATCATGCAGCCGATCCGCCGTGCGGGCTCGAATCGTTGGCGATGGCGCGCGGACCGGCATTCTCGGCCGCAAGCTGCAGGATCTGGCCCGGAAGCGCGTGGGCCCAGGCGGTGATGTTGCCCGCGCCCAGGCAGACCACGACGTCGCCCGGACGCGCCATCTGCCAGATCATTTGCGGGAGTTCGCCGGGCCCGGCCAGCGCCATCACGTCGCGATGGCCGGCCCGCTGAACGAGGCCCACCAGCATGTCTCGGCCGACGCCCTCGATCGGCGCCTCGCCCGCGGCATAGACGTCGGCGATGATCACGGCATCGGCATCGGAGAAGCAGGTGGCGAACTCGGTGCGCAGCGCGCCGAGACGCGAGTAACGGTGCGGTTGCATGACGGCAATGACCCGGCCCGAGCCGCCATAGGCCTGTCGGGCGGCGCGCAGCACGGCCGCGATCTCCACAGGATGATGCCCGTAATCGTCGATCACCGTGATGCCGTGCGCCTCGCCGGTCTTGGTGAAGCGCCGCTTGACGCCGGCGAAGGAGCCGAGCGCGCGACGGATCGTGTCGTCGGGCAGGCCCATCTCCTGGGCGACCGCGATGGCCGCCAGCGCATTCTGCACGTTGTGCTGGCCGAACATCGGCAGCCGCATGCCGGTGATGGTGCGCGATTCGTTGGTCACGCGATTCTCGACCATGACGTCGAAATCGGCACCGCCGCGATCGAGCTTCAGGTTGATGGCGCGTACGTCGGCGCTGGCGCCGATTCCGTAGGTGATGATGCGGCGGTCGGCGACCCGCGGGATCAGCGCCTGGACCTCGGGATGGTCGGAGCAGAGCACCGCGAAGCCGTAGAAGGGAATGTTCTCGACGAAGCGCACGAAGGCGTCGCGCAGCGCATCGAAGGTGCCGTAATGGTCGAGATGCTCGGGATCGACGTTGGTCACGACCGCGATGGTGGCCGGCAGACGCAGGAAGGAGCCGTCCGACTCGTCGGACTCCACGACCATCCAGTCGCCTTCGCCCAGCCGGGCGTTGGTGCCATAGGCGTTGATGATGCCGCCGTTGATTACCGTCGGATCGAGGCCGCCGGCATCGAGCATGGCGGCGACCAGCGAGGTGGTCGTCGTCTTGCCGTGCGTGCCGCCGACCGCGATCGACCACTTCAGCCGCATCAGCTCGCCCAGCATCTCGGCGCGCCGCACCACCGGCACGTGGCGCGTGCGTGCGGCCAGCACCTCGGGATTGTCCTTCTTGACCGCGCTCGACACGACCATGACCTGGGCGTTGCCGACATTCTCGGCGCGATGGCCGATCATGACCTTCATGCCGAGCTCGGCGATGCGGCGGGTGTTGGCACTCTCGGCGACGTCACTGCCCTGCACCTTGTAGCCGAGATTGTGCAGGACCTCGGCGATGCCGGACATGCCGATGCCGCCGATGCCGACGAAGTGGATGAGACCGAGATCGAGCGGCAACGCCCTCATGCGGCGACTCCCGTGGCTGAAGGCGAAGGGGGAAGAGAAACGAATTCACCGACGACATCCGCCAGACGGGCGGCCGCATCGGGCCGGCCGGCCGCGTGGGCCGCTCCCGCCATCGCGGCAAGGCGCTCCGGCTCCCCGGTCAGCGACACGAGATGCCCGGCCAGGGTGGCGGCGGTGAAGGAGGCATGCGGCAGCACGATGCAGGCGCCCGTCGCCTCGAAGGCGCGTGCATTGGCGGTCTGGTGATCGTCGGCGGCATAGGGATAAGGCACCAGGATGGACGGCCGGCCGATCGCCGCCAGCTCGGCCACCGTCGAGGCGCCGGAGCGGCCGATCACGAGATGGGCGGCGGCCATGCGCTGCGGCAGATCGTTGAAGAACGGCGCGATCTCGGCGACGACGCCCGCCCGGACGTAGCTCGTACGCACCCGGTCCATGCTCTCGGGCCGGCACTGCTGCACGATGCGCAGGCGAGCGCGCAGCGACTGCGGCAGGGAGAGGACGGCCTGCGGCACCACTTCGCCGAACGAGGCGGCGCCCTGACTGCCGCCGAACACCAGAAGATCGATCACCCGCCCCTCGCCCGGAGGACGATAGGGCAGATTGCGCAGCGTCCGCACCGGCTCGCGCACGGGATTGCCGACCAGCTGCGCGCGCGCATCGCCGTCGAGATAGCGGGTGTGGGCAAACGAGGTGGCAACGCGCCCGGCGCCGGCCAGCACGAGACGGTTGGCGCGCCCCAGCACGGCGTTCTGCTCGTGAAGCATCGCCGGCAGCCGGCGCAGGCGGGCGGCGACCATGGTCGGAACCGAGGCATAGCCGCCGAAGCCCACGACGACCGACGGACCGATCCGGCCCAGAGCCCGCCAGGCGTCGAACAGGCCGCGCGCGAGCGAGAACAGCGCCAGCGCCTTCTTGACCGGCGACCCGGTCGGACTGGCGGAATGGATGTAGTGGATGGGCCGCCGCGACAGCGCGCCCTGCCACTGACGGCCGCGCGAATCGGTGACCAGGGTGAACGGCACGCCCCGCGCCTCGAGTTCGCCGGCCAAAGCCTCGGCCGGGAACACGTGCCCGCCGGTGCCGCCGGTCGCCAGGACCACGGGACGCGCGGCGTCCGTCATACGGCCTCCCTCAGGCCGGCATGTTCGCGCGTCAGCGACAGCATCATGCCAACGCAGATCGCCATCGCGAGCGCCGACGAACCACCGTAGGAAATGAACGGCAGGGTCATGCCCTTGGCGGGAATGAGCTGGATGGTCGAGGCCATGTTGATCGCCGCCTGCAGGCCGAACTGGACGGCGAGGCCGGTGGCCGCGAGGGTGATGAAGAGGCTGGTCTCCTTCGAGGCGCGCGACATCGAGCGCAAGGTCACGAAGGCAAAGAGGCAGAGGATCATCAGGCAGACGACGAGGCCGAATTCTTCGCCCGCCACCGCCATGACGAAGTCGGTATGGGCGTCGGGAAGCTGCGCCTTCACCGTGCCCTCGCCCGGCCCGCGGCCGAACAGCGAGCCGTTCATGAAGGCCTCGAGCGAAGTATTGACCTGGTAGTTGTCGCCCGAGGACGGATCGAGGAAGCGATCGAAGCGGCTGCGCACATGGCTGAACAGGAAATAGGCGCCGACCATTCCGCCGACGCCGGCCAGCGCGCCGAAGCCCGCGACCCACATCGGCAGGCCGACGACGAAGAGCTGGACGGCCCAGACGGCTGCCACGACGACGCTCATGCCGAGGTCGGGCTGCAGGACCAGCAGCGCCAGCACACCACCGACGAGCAGGGTGGACAGGAGATAGCCCGGCGCCCGCCGTTCGGTGCGGCTCTGCGCCAGCAGCCAGGCCGAGATCACGGCGAGGCTCGGTTTGACGAATTCCGAAGGCTGCACACTCGACAGACCGGGCACGGAAATCCAGCGCCGTGCGCCCTTGATCTCGACGCCGATCACGAACGTTGCGGCCAGCAGCACGATGCTGCCGCAGAAGACCAGCAGAGCCAGCCGCCGTATGTGCCGCGGCGAGGCGAGCGAGATCGACAACATGACCAGGAGCGCCAGCGGCAGGAACAGGAACTGACGTTTGGCGAACACGAAGGAGTCGGCGCCGATGCGCTCGGCCGCCGGCGGCGAGGCCGCGAGGGTCAGCATCACGCCGAACGCCATGATTGCGAGGATTGCACCGAGCGACCAACGGTCGACGGTCCACCACCACTGGCCGATCACACTGCGATCGTCGCGCGGAACCTGGATCAAGCCGCCCTCCCCAAACTCTCGGCCCCCGGCAAGGCCCGCGCCATGGCGCGGAAGGCATCGCCGCGATGTTCGTAACTCTTCCACTGGTCCCACGAGGCGCAGGCGGGCGACAGCAGCACGACGGCCGGCCCTCCTGCCTCGTGCTGCGCCAGCGCGTGCGCTGCATTCAGCGCCGATTGCAGGTCGCCGCAGCGGCTGTAGGGCAGCTTGCCGTCGAGCTGGCCCGCGAACAGGTCGGTGGCCTCGCCGATCAGGAAGGCGTGACGGATGCGCTCGAAGTACGGGGCGAGTGGCGCCACGCCCCCCTCCTTCGCCTGGCCGCCGAGGATCCAGTAGATGTCGTCGTAGCTCGACAGCGCCCGCGCGGTCGCGTCGGCGTTCGTGGCCTTGCTGTCGTTGATGTAAACCACGCGGCCGACGGCGGCGACGCGCTCCTGACGATGCGGCAGGCCGGGATAGGTTCGCAGTCCGGCGACGATCGTCTCGCGCGGCACGTCGAGCCAGCGGCACACCGACCAGGCACACGCTACGTTCTGCGCATTGTGGTCGCCCGGCAGGGTGAGCACGTCGGAGAAGTCGACCTTGTAGCCGTCGGCGTCGACCAGCATGCCGGCGCGGTAGGACACGCCGTTGGCCACGGGACGGTCGAGCGCCACGGGCACACAGGCGATGCCGGCACGCCCCGCCATCTCGCGCTCGACTTCGCGCGAGGGCTCGTCCTCGGTGCCGATCACGACGCAGTCGCCGGCGTGCTGGCGGGCGAAGATGTTCTTCTTGGCCGCCACATACCCCGCGAGATCGCCATGCCGGTCGATATGGTCGGGAGTGATGTTCAGCCACACCGCAACATCGGCATGGAAGGTCTGCAGCAGCTCGAGCTGGTAGGATGACAGCTCCAACACGTAGAGGCCGCCCTTGCCGAGCGGGCTGAGATCGAGCGCGCCGCGTCCGATATTGCCGCCGACTTCACAGCGCGCGCCGGCCTGCTGGAGGATGTGGCCGATCAGCGCCGTCGTCGTCGACTTGCCGTTGGTGCCGGTGATGGCAACGAACTGAGCCTCGGGCTGGGCGCGGGCCAGCAGCTCGACATCGCAGATGACCGGCTTGCCGGCAGCGCGCGCGGCCACGGCGACCGGATGCGGGACCGGCAGCGTGCTGGGAATACCCGGGCTGATCACCAGCGCGTCGATACCCGACCAGTCGATCGTCAACGGGTCGGCGATCCGCGCACCGGCCGCGGCGGCCGCGTCGCGGGAGGCGGCGCTGTCGTCCCAGGCGATGCAGTCGATCCCGGCGGCCCTGAGGGCGCGAACGGTCGCCAGGCCGGAGCGCGCGAGCCCCAGCACGACGAACGACGAACCTTCGAGGACGGCGAGATCGATCATCCGCTACCTCAGCTTCAGGGTCGCGAGACCGGCCATCGCCAGGATGGCGGCGATGATCCAGAAACGAAAGACGATGGTGGGCTCGGCCCATCCCTTCTGTTCGAAATGATGGTGAAGGGGCGCCATGCGGAAGACGCGGCGGCCGGTCCACTTGAAGGACAGGACCTGAACGATCACCGAGATGGTTTCGAGCACGAACAGGCCGCCGACGATCGACAGGACGATCTCGTGCTTGGTCACCACCGCGACCGCGCCCAGCGCGCCGCCGATGGCGAGCGATCCGGTGTCGCCCATGAACACCATGGCCGGCGGCGCGTTGAACCACAGGAAGCCGAGACCGGCGCCGACCAGCGCCGCCAGCAGAACCGCGAGTTCGCCCGACCGCGGCACATGATGCAGGTAGAGGTAATTGGTGAGGATCGAGTTGCCCACGACATAGGCGATCAGTCCGAACACCGCAGAGGCCATGATGACCGGCCCGATGGCCAGTCCGTCGAGCCCGTCGGTCAGGTTGACGGCGTTCGAGGTCCCCGCAATCACCAGCACGCCGAAGGCGACAAAGCCCACGGCGCCGAGCGGGATGAGAACGTCCTTGAGGAAAGGCACCGCCAGCGCATAGCGCAGCGGCGGTGGCGAGGACTGCGCGATCAGATAGACGGCGACGCTGGAGGCAACGACCGCAAGAGCGAGCTTGAGCTTGCCCGGGACGCCCTTGGGGTTGCGCTTGGTGACCTTGAGATAATCGTCCATGAATCCCACGGCACCGAAGGCGAGGGTGACGGCGAGCACGATCCAGACATAGCGGTTGGTGAGGTCGGCCCACAGCAATGTCGCGACCGACAGGGTGATCAGGATCAGAAGACCGCCCATCGTCGGCGTGCCCTTCTTGGTCATCAGGTGGCTGGCCGGGCCGTCGTCGCGGATGGGCTGTCCCTGCTTCTGCTTGCTGCGCAGCCAGCGGATGAGCGCGCCACCGATCAGGAAGCTCAACACCAACGCCGTCAGGAAGGCGGCGATCGACCGGAACGTGAGGTACCGGAACAGGTTGAAGGGCGTGAACTGATCCGCCAGCGGATAGAGAAGATTATAGAACATCCTAGCGTCCCGCCCCGCCATCGCTGGCCGCCACGATGGCGTCCACGACGGTTTTCATTTTCGAGCCCAGCGAACCTTTCACTGCGACCACGTCTCCTGCCCTGAGCGCGGCGGCGACGTCGCCTGCCAGCGCCGCCGAATCCGGCCGATGCACGCCGCGCTGCGCCGGTGGCACGAGCCGCCACAGCGCCTCCATGTGCGGGCCGCACAGGAAGACCTGTGTCGCGCCGCTCGCCGCCACGGCGTCGGCGAGGCCCGCATGGTAGGCATCGGCACCCTCGCCCAGCTCGCGCATGTCGCCCAGCGCCAGGACCCGGCGTCCGCCGCGCTGCGGCTCGATCCGCGCCAGGACCGAAAGCATCGCCCGCACCGAAACCGGGTTGGCGTTGTAGCTCTCGTCCAACAGCTCGATCGTGCCGCCGCCGAAGGCCAGCGTGCGGCGCGCGCCGCGGCCCGGCGAGGCCTTCACCTCTGCCAGCGTTGCCGCCGCCTTCGCGACATCCGCGCCCAGCGCCTCGATGACGGCCAGCGCGCCGATGCTGTTCAACACCCAGTGCTCTCCCGCCGCGCCCAGCCGATACTCGATCCGGCGACCATGTATCAAGGCTGCAACATCACTGCCGGAATCCTGCAGGTCGCAGGAGACAAGACGGGCTTCCGCGGCGTCGCTGCGGCCGAAGCCGACGATGCGGGAAACGCCGAAATGACGGGCTTTTCCGACCAGTCGGTCATAGTGGCGGCTGTCGCGATTGAGCACGGCGACTGCGCCTTCCGCCATGCCGGCGAACAGGCAGCCCTTCTCGTCGGCGATCGCTTCCTCGCTGCCCAAGTGGCCGATGTGGACCGGCCCGACATTGGTGACGATGCCGACATGAGCGGCCACCTGGCGGGCAAGCGGCTCGATCTCGCCGGGATGATTCATGCCGATCTCGAACACGCCGTAGTGCACCTCGCGCGGCAGGCGGGCGAGGCTCACCGGCACGCCGACATGGTTGTTGTAGCTCGCCACGCTGGCGGAGGTCGGCGCCTGTGCCGACAGCATCGCGCGCAAGGCGTCCTTCGTGCCGGTCTTGCCGACCGAGCCGGTGACGCTGGCGATGCGCGCCTGGCTGCGGCGACGCGCGGCGACACCGAGTTCGACCAGCGCCTTCATCGTATCGGGGACGCGGACCAGCGGGCCGCGTGCCCCCTCCACCTCGCGCGACACGACCGCCGCCGCGGCGCCGCGTGAGAGGGCGTCGGCCAAGAAGCCGTGACCGTCGGTCGTCTCGCCGCTCAGCGCGAAGAACAGATCGCCCTTGCCGACCGCGCGGCTGTCGAACGTCACGCCATCGGCTGCGAACGGCGCGGTGATCGAGGCCGCCGTCAGGGCCGCCTGCACTTCATCGGAGGTCCACAGCGCGCTCATGCACCGCCTCCGGCCAGCCTGCGCGCCTCCTCGGCGTCGTCGAAATGATGCGTGACGCCCTTGATCGTCTGACCGGTTTCGTGGCCCTTGCCGGCGATCAGCAGGAGATCGTCCGCGCTCGACAGCGCCTCCATGCCGGCCGCGATGGCGGCGTGCCGGCCATTGGCGATCTCGATCCAGTTGCGACGATCGTCGGCGATGCCGCGCAGGATCTCGGCGCGGATCGCGGCCGGCTCCTCGCCGCGCGGATTGTCGTCGGTCACGATCGCGAGGTCGGCGAGGCGGGTGGCGATCTCGCCCATCACCGGGCGCTTGCCGCGGTCGCGATCGCCGCCGCAGCCGAACACGACGACCAGCTTGCCACGGGCGAACGGCCGCAGCGTCCGCAGCACCGTCTCCAGCGCCTCGGGCTTGTGGGCGTAGTCGACATAGACCGCGGCGCCGCAACGATGGCGGGCCACCAGTTCCAGCCGGCCGGGCGCCCCCGTCAGATGGGCAAGGGCTGCAACGGCACGCGCCGGGTCACCGCCCGTGGCGACCACGAGCCCCAGCGCGGCGAGCGCATTCGACGCCTGGAAGCCGCCGACCAGCGGCAGATCGATCTCGTGACGCGTCCCCATCACGTCGAGCGAAAGACGCTGCCCGACCGGCGTCGGATCGTCGGCGAGAAGTCGGAATTCCCGGCCCTTGGCGCCGTAGGTCCAGAAGCGGATGCCGCGCTGCGTGCAGATCGCCCGCAGGGCTTCGGCGCGATCGCTGTCGGCATTGACGACGGCTGTGCCCCCCGGCGGCAGCAGGACCTCGAAGAGGCGCGCCTTGGCCGCGAAGTAGGCCTCCATCGAGCGATGGTAGTCGAGATGCTCGTGGGTCAGGTTGGTGAAGGCCGCCGCCGACAGGCGGAGCCCGTCGAGCCGGTGCTGGTCGATGCCGTGGCTCGACGCCTCGATGGCGAGATGGGAGACACCCTCGCGCGCCAGCGTCGCGAGGTCCTCGTGGAGCTGCACGGGATCGGGCGTGGTCAGTCCGCCGTCGCGCACGAGGCCGGGCGAGACGATGCCCAGCGTGCCGACGCTCGCCGCCTTCAGTCCCATCCGCTCCCAGATCTGGCGCACGAAGTGCACCGTCGAGGACTTGCCGTTGGTGCCGGTGACGGCGGCGATGGTCGCGGGCTGCGTGCCGGCGAAAGCCGAGGCCATCAACGCCACGCGACGCCGCGGATTGGCATCGCGCACGACGAGGACGCCGGGATCGAGCGGCGGCAGCTCGGCCTCCGGTGCGGCCAGGATCGCGACCGCCCCGCGCCTCACGGCATCGGCCACGAAAGCCGCGCCGTCCTGCCGGGTGCCCGCAAGGGCCGCGAAAAGATAGCCCGGCTGGACCTTGCGTGAATCGAGGGTCAGTCCGGCGAGAAGGGGATCGCGCGGCAGCGCGGAAGAGGTCGCGGTCGCGTCGGCGCTCCGGCGCATGAGCTCACTCAGACGCAACACGACGCACTCCCGGACCGGGGGCTGCCGCCGTCTGACCGGGAGCCACCGCCGTCTGTCCGGGAGCCGGACGGACCGGCAGAGCCCGGCGATGATCGCCGGGGGAACGGCGCACGCTGGCCGGCACGATCTGCGCCGGCACGACGGGAGCCGGGACCGGCGTCGAGGCGATCTCGATCGGCGGCAGGCCTTCCTTGAGATCGCCCGGCAGGATGCCGTAGAGCGACACCATCTGCTCGATGATGAGCTTGACCGAAGGTGCCGCCACCCAGCCGGCCGTCGCGTAGCCGCCGGTCTCGGGAAGTCCCTTCGGCTCGTCGAGCGAGACGATGACGACGAATTTCGGATCGTTCATCGGGAAGGCGCCGACGAAGGAGCTGATCAGCGCTTTCTGCCGATAGCCGCCGCGGCCTGGCTTCTCGGCCGTACCGGTCTTGCCGCCGACCTGGTAGCCCGGGACGTCGGCGTTCTTGCCCGTGCCTTCGACGGCGTTGAGGCGCAGGAGCTGGCGCATGTTGACCGAAGTCTTCTGTTGGATGACCCGCCGGCCCTTGTCGCTGGCGGCCGTGCGCTTCACCAGCGACGGCTGGTAGAGGATGCCGCCGTTGATCATCGCCGACGAGCCCATTGCCAGGTGCAACGGCGTCACCGAGATGCCGTGACCGAAGGCGATGGTCATGGTGTTGATCTTCATCCAATGGCGCGGCCAGAGCGGCGCCGCGACTTCCGGGAGCTGCGTCGTGACGGGCTTCAGGAAGCCGATCTTGTCGAAGAAGGCACGCTGGCCTTCAGGCCCCATGACCTCGACCGCCATCTTGGCCGAGCCGATGTTCGACGAGTACTTGAAGATCTCCGGCACCGACAGCGGGCGGCGCTGGGCATGGTCGTCGTTGATCGTGAAGCGGTCGATCCGGATCGGCGAGGTCGCGTCGAAGACGCTGGTCATCGATGCCTTGCCCGAATCGAGCGCCATCGCCGTGTTGAAGATCTTGAAGGTCGAACCCTGCTCGTAGACACCCAGCGTGGCGCGATTGAACAGCGCCTCGTTGGTGAGGGTGCGCGTACTGTTGGGATTGTAGGTCGGCAGCGACGCCATCGCGAGCACTTCGCCGTTGGTCGCGTCCATGACGATGCCGGTGGCGCCGATTGCGGAGAACTTCTGGACCGCGCGCGCAAGCTCGCGCTCGACGATACGCTGCAGGCGAAGGTCGATGGAGAGCTGCAGGGTCTCGCCGCTCTGGAGCTGCTGATCGAAGAAGCGCTCCACCCCCGCCAGACCGGTATTGTCGACGCTCGCATAGCCCAGGATATGGGCGGCGGCCGTTCCCTGCGGATAGATCCGCCGTTCCTCGGCCTGGAACTCGAGGCCTGGAATGCCGAGGCGGTTGACGCGGTCGTGCTCGCGCGGGCTGAGGCCGCGCTTGATCCAAACGAAGGTCCTGTCGCCTTCCAGCTTCTCGCGCACGTCGTCGTATTTCAGGTCGGGCAGCGCCGTCACGATCTTGCGCGCGGCTTCCTGGGGGTCGATCAGCAGGTGCGGATTGACGAACGCCGACATCACCGGGACCGACGTCGCCATCACGGCGCCGTTGCGGTCCACGATGTCGGCGCGCTCCGACTGGATCGAGCCGCCGCGCGCGGCGACGCGCTGCGTCGGCTCGGCGCCGTCGCGCAGCAACGACACGTAGCCCATCCGGAGGCCGACTGCCGTGAAGGCCAGACCGAAGATCACCGAGGCGATCACCAGGCGCTGACGTGCCGTCTCCTGGACGTCGCCCTTCAGGCGTTCCTTGGGCGAGGTGTAACGCGCGCCGGCCGCCGCGTTTACCGCGGCGGCCGGTTCGGGCGAGGCAGACCTGCGCCACAGCTTCACCGGGAACCCCCTTCTTTTCGCGAGAGGATATCATCGATGGAGGTTGCGGCGCTCTGGCCGTCGCCAACCGGACCCGATGTTGCCGGCTCTTGGATTTGGGCCGGTCGAGGGGGCGTCGTGGGTCCGGTGGATCTCTGGGAAAGGGGTGCGGAGGCCGGCGAGGGGCTGCCGGCCTCCGCTGCGACGCGGCCACCACCACCGGGCAAAGTCGACGAGGGGACGTCGTTGCCCGTTCGTGGGGGGGAAGGAGGTGGTGGATCGCGCCGCGGGGGGACAGATTCGGGTTTGAGCTGATCGAGTCGGACGACCTGCTTGATCGAGGCCGACTCGAGCTTGAGATGCTTCTGCGCGAGCGCCTCGATGCGCTCGGATTCGTTCAGGTGAGCCCATTCGACCCGCAGGATGTGCGTGGCCTGCTGGCTCTCGATGATCTTCTGGTTGGTGCGGTCGATACGCTCCTCGAGGTCCTGCACCTTGTACTTCACGGTGAACAGGCCCACCGCCGTTGCGACGGCGACGACCGACCAGAACAGGAGTCCGCGGTGGATCATGCGGCCTCCCCGTCGCCGAGCTTCTCGGCGACGCGCAGACGCGCCGAACGGGCCCGCGGATTGGCGGCGACCTCTTCGTCGGACGGCAGCACCGGCTTGCGCGAGAGGTCGCGCAGAGTGGCGGTCCGCGCACCCATGCCCGGCGGCGCGTGGCGCGACGGGCCGGGCGTGCGGCCCGCACGGGCCCGCACGAATTCCTTCACGGCGCGGTCTTCGAGAGAGTGGAACGACACGATCGCGAAACGGCCGCCCGGCGCCAGCACCTGCTCGGCGGCGGCGAGGCCGCGCTCGAGTTCACCCAGCTCGTCGTTCACGGCGATGCGCAAGGCCTGGAAGGTCCGCGTTGCCGGATCGCTCTCGTCGCGACCCTGCGGGCCGACGGCCCGGCGCACGATCTCGGCCAGTTCGCCCGTGGTCTCGATCCGCTTCACGCGGCGCGCCTCGACGATGCTGCGCGCGACACGACGGCTACGACGCTCCTCGCCGTAGCGCCAGATGAGGTCGGCGAGGTCGGCTTCGTCGGTCTCGTTTACGAGATCGGCCGCCGAAGGACCGTTCTTCTCCATGCGCATGTCGAGCGGGCCGGAGACCCGGAAGGAGAAGCCGCGATCGGGCTGGTCGAACTGCATCGACGAGACGCCCAGATCGAGCGCCACGCCGTCGACGTCTTCGACGCCCTCGGCCGACAGGAGCTCGGCCATGTCGCCGAAGCGGCCTTCGATCAGACGCAGCCGCGGCGCGTAGCGTTCGGCCAGCGCCCGACCCGCGGCAATGGCATCGGGATCACGATCGATGGCGATGACCTGGCAATCGGCGCGATCGAGCATCGCGGTCGTGTAGCCGCCGGCCCCGAAGGTGCCGTCGAGATAGCGACCGCCGTCGCGCGGCTGCAACGCATCGACGACTTCGCGCGCCAGCACCGGAACGTGGCGAACGCCGCTCATGCGTCCCCTCCGCCCAGATTGCGCACGAACGCCGCCATCTTCTCGCGCTCGGCCTCGCGGCGCGCCTGCCAGCGCGCGGGATTCCAGAGCTGGAACTTGTCGACCTTGCCGACCAGCATCACACCTTCGGCGGCGTCGAGGGCATTGGCGAACTCGGACGGCATCGAGAAACGGCCATCGGGCTCCATCGCCACGGTGCGGGCGCCCGCCGACAGATAGCCCGCCGGATCGAACGCCTCGTCATCGAGCGCAACCTTCAGCGACCCTTTCGGCCCGAGCGCCTCCGAGCGCAACCGCTCGAGCATGGCATCGAAGCCCGTCCGGGAGTTGCCGTTCACGACGCCGGGGATGTTGGGCGAATGATAGAGCACGAAGGCACTGCGGTCGTCCGCAGGCAGCTCGTCGCGAAAAGCCGCGGGCAACAGGACCCGGCCCTTCTTGTCCAGCTTGATCAGGATTTCGGACCGAAAGGCCACCGGCCCCTCTCCCCCTAGACCCGTTGCAGATGCCCCACGCCCCTGCGCCGCCTGTTACACGGGATACATTGGGATATCATGGGAAAGCCCGGGATGCAATTATCAACGGCAGGAATCCACAAGGAATCTGAAAGACTTAGACACGACATCTATGCTCGCCGACCATCGGAAAACACAACGGGTTGTAGAGTCAATGGCTCGAGCGGGAATGAAGTGGGTCAGACGGCCTGTAAGCCGGGTTCTGTCCTCGCCCGAAAGCGATGGATGGCCATTCCTCTGGGACGCCCGTTACCGAACGCCTCGCGCGACCGACCCGGGCGACGACGCGGAAACACCGCTGCCGGTTGCCCGGCGTGTCGCCCCTATTTGGTCTTGCTCCCGGTGGGGTTTGCCGTGCCGCTTCCGTTGCCGGTCGCGCGGTGGGCTCTTACCCCACCGTTTCACCCTTACCGTCCTGGCGAGCCAGGCAGGCGGTCTGTTTTCTGTGGCACTTTCCCTGGGGTCGCCCCCGCCGGACGTTATCCGGCACCGTGTCTCCGTGGAGCCCGGACTTTCCTCACCCGCGCGGTTACCCGCCCAAGTGCAGCCATCCAGCCGTCTGATCCGGCGCCTGACTAGGCTGCTCCCCCCATCGGGTCAAGCAGGCCCGCCAACTGCGAGCGCGTCTGGGGATCGATCATGCCGTCGACCTGGGCCGGCCGGTAGTGGCGCTGGAAGGCCTTCACGATCTCTCTCGGCGGCACGGCGAGCGGCGGCGCATAGCCAAAGCGCTGAAGCGCCTTGTGGAAATCGCCATCCAGCGGCCGCGTCCCGGCCTTCGGCCACAGGCCGATCCCCTGCTCCGCCAATCGCTTCCAGGGAAAGCGCCGCCCGGGATCGATCTTGCGCTGGGGCGCGATGTCGGAGTGGCCGACGACGTTGCGCGGCTCGATCGCCGGATGGCGCGCCAGGATTGCCCGGCACAGTTCGATCAGAGCCTCGATCTGCGCCGCCGGATAATCGTGCCGATCGCCGTGCAGGTTCACGATCTCGATGCCGATCGAGGTGCCGTTCAGCGCCTCGCGGCCACGCCACCACGATTTGCCGGCGTGCCACGCGGTCCGATCCTCGGGCACCAGGCGGTAGGCCGTACCGTCGAGATCGAGCACGTAGTGTGAGCTGACACGGTGTTCGCGTGTCGCATCGCGCAGGATGTCGAGCGACTCCTGCAACGGAAGCTCCGTGTAGTGAAGCACGAGGATATCGACGACCGTGCCGTCCGGCCTGGGCGCATGATTGGGCGACGGCAGGTCGATCAGCTTCATGGTCAGGCCGGCACGAGACCGCGCTGCCTGCGCAGCCGGTCATAGGCGTCGTTGATCAGCGCAAGCTTGCGGTTGGCGACCGCGATCGCCTCTTCCGGCAACCCCTGCGCCATGAGCCGGTCGGGATGGTTGGCACGGACCTGCCGCAACCAGGCTTCGCGGATCTGCTCGTCGGTCGCCAGCGGATCGATGCCCAGCACGACGCAGGGTTCGCACTCCACCGCCCCCAGGGCCGCCGCTTTTGCGCGCTCGAAACGCGAACTGGGCAGGCCGAAGATGTTCGCGACCTTGACGAGATAGTCGGCTTCCGCCACGTCGATCTTGCCGTCGGCCTGCGCGATGCTGAACAGGCCCTCGATCACGTTTTCCAGGACTTCCGGCGCGTCGGGAAACAGTGCGGCGACCTGGCGGGCATAGGTCTCGAAGCCGCCGGCATCGCGCTTGGCCAGGTCGAAGAAGCGCTCGACGTTCTCCTCCTCGCCCGGCGGCACCTGGAAGAACTCACGGAACGCCGCCCTCTCGACCTCAGAGACCTGGCCATCCACGCGCGCCATCTTGGCCCCCAGGGCGATGACGCCGATGGTGAAGCCGATCTGCCGCAGGCCGGGGTGGCCGCCATCATCGGCTGCCGGCGAAGACAGGCCCAGCAGCTCGGCGATGCCGAGGCCGTTCATGCCTTCCACGATCTTGTCCCAGATCCTCATGCCGTGTCCTTATAGCAGGAGGGAGCCGATGGCGACGCAGACCAGGAGGCCCAGTGCGAGTCGCCGATAGAATGTCTCGCTGGCCAGCGGGAACAGCCGCTCGCCCACCACGCCGCCCAGCATCACCGCCGGGGCGAGAAACAGGCCCTGCACGCCGGTGCTCCAGCCGATCAGGTCGCGCGTCGCGAACGATGCGAGGGCGATCAGGTCGACGAACACGAAGTAGGTCGTGAGATTGGCCCGCACGCGCGCGGCCGGCTCGTTGCCCGCCAGATAGTAGAAGGCGATCGGGGGGCCGGCCATTCCCGAGAGCCCGTTCAGGAAGCCGCTGGTCGCACCGACGGCGACCGTGGCCGCCGCGTTCGGGCGCCCGGCGTAACGCCAGCCGCTGGCCAGCAGGATGACCGCCCCGAGAATGATGGCCGAGATCGCCCACCGCATCGGCTCGGGCTCGACCCCGGTCAGCGTGTGGGTGCCGAGGGGCACGGCAATCGCCGCCGCCAACAGCAACAGGCCGATCCGCCGCCAGTCGACCAGCCGCACCACGCCCGGCACGAGCGGCAGGGCGACCGCGATCTCCAGCAGGAGGCAGAGCGCAATGCCCACCGCGGGCCCATACAGGGCCGAGAAGACCGGCGTCATCAGCATCGCGGCGCCGAATCCGGCGAAGCCCCGCACCGTGCCTGCAATGCAGGCAACGAGGGCGGAAATAAGGAAAGGAGCGCTCAACAGGTCCGGCATCGCGCGCCGACGCTAGCATTGCCGGAGCGCCGGGCGCGCATCATATAATGGAGGTCATGGCCTCAAAGAATCTCGCGGTTCCGGCTGCCCCCCTCCTGATGCCGTACATCCAGCGGCGGCCGGAGCTCGAAGGCATAACGCCCAAGCCCTTCAAGCTCGTGTCCGATTACACGCCCGCCGGCGACCAGCCCGAGGCGATCAAACAGCTGATCGCCGGGGTCGAAAGCGGCGAACGCGACCAGGTCCTGCTGGGCGTCACCGGCTCGGGCAAGACCTTCACCATGGCCAACGTGATCGCGAGCCAGGGACGGCCGGCGCTGGTGATGGCGCCCAACAAGACGCTGGCGGCGCAGCTCTATGCCGAAATGAAGGGCTTCTTCCCGGAAAACGCCGTCGAGTACTTCGTCTCGTACTACGACTACTACCAGCCCGAAGCCTACGTCCCCCGCACCGACACCTTCATCGAGAAGGATTCGTCGATCAACGAGCAGATCGACCGCATGCGCCACTCCGCGACGCGCGCCCTGATGGAGCGCGACGACGTCATCATCGTGGCGTCGGTCTCCTGCATCTACGGCATCGGGCCGCTCGAGAACTACCAGAAGATGACCTTCCGCCTGCACAAGGGGCAGAAGATCGACCGCACCAGCCTGCTGCGTCGCTTCGTCGAGCAGCAGTACAAGCGCAACGACAATGCCTTCCAGCGGGGCAGCTTCCGGGTGCGCGGCGACACGATCGACCTGTTCCCGGCCCACTACGAGGATCGCGCCTGGCGCTTCGAGATGTTCGGCGACGAGATCGAATCGATCACCGAGTTCGATCCCCTGACGGGCGACAAGACCCTGTCGCTGAACGACATCATCGTCTACGCCAACAGCCACTACGTGACGCCCAAGCCCACACTGCAGAAGGCGATCGAGCAGATAAAAGCCGACCTCAAGCAGCGGCTGGAGGAATTCAACCGCGCCGGCCGCCTGCTGGAGGCGCAGCGGCTCGAGCAGCGCACGCTGTTCGACATCGAGATGATGGAGACGACCGGCGCCTGCGCCGGCATCGAGAACTATTCGCGCTATCTGACAGGCCGCAAGGCCGGCGATCCGCCCCCTACCCTGTTTGAATACTTCCCTGAGCATTCCCTGCTGATCTGCGACGAGAGCCACGTCACGGTGCCGCAGATCGGCGGCATGTTCCGCGGCGACTTCAACCGCAAGAGCGTGCTGGCCGAGTTCGGCTTCCGGCTGCCCTCTGCGATCGACAACCGGCCCCTGAAATTCGAGGAATGGGACGCGCTGCGGCCGCAGACGACCTATGTCAGCGCCACCCCGGGCGACTGGGAGATGGCGCGCACCCAGGGCGCCTTCATCGAACAGGTGATCCGTCCGACCGGCCTGATCGACCCGACGGTCCTGATCCGGCCCGTGGAGAAGCAGGTCGACGACCTGATCGCCGAGTGCAAGGACTGCGCGAAGAAGGGCCAGCGCGTGCTGGTCACCGTGCTCACCAAGCGCATGGCCGAGGATCTCGTCGAGTACATGCACGAGTCCGGCATCCGCTGCCGCTACCTGCATTCCGACATCGACACGCTGGAGCGTATCGAGATCATTCGCGACCTGCGACTCGGCGCCTTCGACGTGCTGGTTGGCATCAACCTGCTGCGCGAGGGCCTCGACATTCCCGAATGCGCACTCGTCGCCATCCTCGACGCCGACAAGGAAGGCTTCCTGCGTTCACCGACCTCGCTGGTGCAGACGATCGGCCGTGCCGCGCGCAACGTCGAGGGCCGGGTCATCCTCTATGCCGACAAGATGACGGACTCGATCAAGTACGCCATTTCGGAGACCGACCGTCGCCGGGCCAAGCAGACCGCCTACAACGAAAAACACGGCATCACGCCGGCCTCGGTGAAACGCAACATCGCCGAGATCCTGCAATCGACCGCCGAGCGCGACCACTACACGGTCGACACCGGCGTGTCGGGCGACGTGCACCTGGTCGGGCACAATCTGCGCACCCACATCGTCGAGCTCGAGAAGCGCATGCGCGCCGCCGCCGCCGACCTCGAGTTCGAGGAAGCCGGCCGCCTGCGCGACGAGATCCGCCGCCTCGAAGCGCACGAGCTCGAACTGCCGGGCCAGGCCGCCAGCGCCAATGTCGGCGTCCACCTCGGCAAGATGCAGCATTCGCGGGTCTTCCGCGGCGTGCGCACGGGTTCGGGGGGACGCGGCAAGCCGGCACGGCGCAGCGGCCGGTAGCGAAACGAGCGCCGGCAATTTCGCCTGACCGCGTCTCGCCGAGAGTTTCCTCGCCCGCCTGAATCCGGTCGCTATAGTCCCGGCGCATGTCCGCCGCGCCGACAGATCTTCGCCGCTATCTCGCAGCCCTCGTTTCGCTGACCCTGATCCAGGTCGTCTCGACGATGGTGTTCAATCAGGCCTCGGTGTTGGCGCCGGCCGCCGCCGCCGAGTTCGGCGTCGCGGCGGCAGACGTCGCCTACTACGTGTCGATCGTCTATCTCGCGGCGATGATCTCGACCGTGGGCGGCGGCACGATCACCCGAAGGCTGGGGCCGATCCGCTTCATCCAGACCGGTCTCACGATTGCGGCGCTGGGCTCCTTCGTCTTCGCGACGGGCGGCGTCGCTATGGCCGCGCTTTCGGCCTTCATCGTCGGCCTGGGCTCCGGCCCCCTCACCATTGCGAGCTCCCACATCCTGGCGCGCGTGTCTCCGCGGCGGCTGGCCAACGTCACCTTCTCGCTGAAGCAGAGCGGCGTGCCGCTGGGCTTCGCGATCTGCGGCGCCGTGCTGCCGACCCTGGCGCTCGATTTCGGCTGGCGTTGGGCCGCGGCCTCGGTCGGCGTCCTCTCGATCGCCGCCGCCATCGCCATCCAGCCGCTGCGCGCTCTGTACGACGACGAGCGCAGCGGCGGTTCGGCGCGCCTGCCGACGCTGGCGGAGATATTGGAGCCGCTGCAGCTCGCCTGGCGAGATCCGATCCTGCGGCCGATGTGCTTCATCGGCATGTTGTTTTCGGCCACGCAGGCCATCGTGGTGAACTTCACCGTCGTCTATGCCGTCGATGGGCTGCAGATGTCCTACGTGCTGGCCGGCGCGCTCCTGTCGGCAGCGACTGTCGCCGGCGCTTTCGGCCGCATCTTCTGGGGCGCGCTCGCCGACCTGCTGCGCAGGCCGTCGGCGGTGCTGGCGGGGATTGGCGCCATCATCGCGATGGCCGCCACAGCGATGTCCTTCTCGACACCCGCCTGGCCCACCACTGCGGTCTACATCGTCTGCACCATCCTGGGCGGCACCGCCGTCGGCTGGAACGGCGTGTTCATCGCCGAGAGCGCGTCGCGGGCGCCGCCGGGCCGGGCCGCGGAGTTCACCGGCGCGACGCAGCTCTTCGTCTTCTGCGGCGCCCTCCTGTCACCGCTCCTCTTCCGCACCGTGCTGGCCATCACCGGCGTCTATGAGGCGGGCTATCTCCTGCTGGCCGCGGGCGTGGCGACGGCATCGTTCTTCCTCGCCCGGGCCGCTCGGCAGCGCGGCTGAATCGACGTTCCTCCTTGGCCGAAATGCCAGGCGCGCATTTCAGCTCTCCACACGCCCAAGAGCCGATGACAGCGGGCTTTTCGCAGATTCACGGGCGTGCCATGGCAGCTCATGCCGAGAAGCGAATGGACCGGCGATGCCCGCCGCCGCTTGGACCACTGTCTCAAATTCTCGAGCGCCCTGACGACAGGCTTCCTGCGGGGTGGCTCGCTCTGCTGAGAAACCGAAGCTGGAGAGCCATTCCGGTTGGGAGTCCCGACCTTATCTTTCGATCGTCGGCAACAATGAATACAGACAAAGCCCCAGGAACAAGAGAGGCACGGTCAGCCGAAGGTTCCGACGCAACTCCGGCAGAAGGTAGGGAAAACGCCGCGCGAAACGACTGTTGTCGAGACCGGGGAACAGGTCGATCACCAGCACCACAGGCAGATAGAGATATCCCATGGAAATCATTGCCGCGATTGGGGAATTCATCGAGATCGAGCCAGGGAAGCTCGCTTCGAAAGTGAAGCTGAGAGCCGCGAGTGCGAGCAGCGTCGAAAACACCATGGGCACCCGCTGGGTGTTCGGCAACACACTCGTGGACGCCCACAACAGGAACAGAGACAGCGACATGATGGCGATGAATGGCACGAACAGGCGCAGTATGTAGCGCGTCCAGTCTCTTTCGACCGTCGCGATCAGCGTAATGCGCGAGAACGGACGGGCGTTCCAGCCGAAGAAATTGCTCTGCACGAACGAGACTCCGCGCGGTTTCCAATTGTTCGCCGAGATGTCCGGATTGATCGTCGAGAAATTGCGGTCGAACTCGGTCGTCGTGAGTGCGACCTCGTGGGCTGCATGTCGCGCCGTGCTGAAGCTGAGCGGAAGGTACTGCGTGTCGAAGGGGAAGCTCGACATGTTGGCGCGGATGCGGAAGTCGGCATCGAGCCGGCGAATCTGCACGACCCTGCCGTCGTAGAATATCGACAGAAACACGGTCTGCGAGCGCGGGTTGCCGATCATATTGTCGATGGTAATTCCCGGCCGCCAGATCTGGCCGAGACGGGCCTCGGCCGCGGCCCCCGTCAGGTCGATATGCTCCTCGCCTTGCGCGACCGGATCGAAACGCAAGCCGGGATCGACCCAGCGCTGGGTATATTCGATCGAGGCGCTGAGCTCGCCCGTCGTCTCGATCAAACGGGTGATGTTGAGGATGCGCACCGACAGGCGCACCTCGATGGGCAGCTCGACGCCTGCCGGCACGGAGGGCGGACTGGGTGGTGACGCCGCGCTTTGTGCCAGCACGGGGCATGACCATGCGATCAGGATCGCCATCAGGGCGAAGGCCCATCTCATGTCGCAGGCTCTGTCGCGTCGGCAGAGTCCGACGCCACCCGACCCGCCAGCGCCGTCGCCGCCTTTACGATCCGGTCGGAGTCCGCGGCACCTGGCGGCGGAACGGCGCTGCCAGCCTGACGACCCTCCGCCAGGGCTTCGAGCCAGTCGCCCAGCACCTGAAGTGGACGAGCGACGAAGCTCTTCATTGCCACGGCGATGACGCTGAAGCAGACAACCACCGCGGCAAACGCCACGAAAAGCAGCTTCCAGGCCTGGCGCCAGTAGCTGGCGTGCAGGGTCGTGAAATTCGCCGCGGCGACGAAGCCGCCGATCATGCGTCCGCTGTAGTCGAGCAGCGGCGTGACCACGATGCCCCAGGTCGCGTCGTCGAGCACGGCTTCAGCGAAGGTGTCCTCGCGCGCCAGACGCGGAGATGCTGCTTCCAGCAACCGCGCAAACAGCGTGTTGTCGGTCGATTCGTTGACGAAGAGGTCGCCGTATACCTTCTTGTCGCCTTGCTGCGCGCCCATGCCAACCGAAAGAACGACCGCGACCTCCGCGCCTGTTCGCGTCTTGACGGCCCGGATCAGGTCCGGGAGCCCCAGCCCGACCTCGGCAGTCCCGACCAAGGTGGAGCCATCCATGATCGGCGCTATGCCCCGCAGGGCGAGCCCTCGCCGTCCCAGTTCGACACCACTCTGACCCGTATGGCTGTGATTGACCGCGACGACCATCGGGCGAGACTGCGCGACGTCTTCGCCAAAATTGTCCGGTTCCTGAACGCGCAGGAACATCTTGAGATCGGCGCTCTGGAACTGCAGCATTTCCACGCCATTCTGCTTGCTGAGATAGGCGTAGACCGGCTGCAGCCTCTCAAGGATTGCTCTACGGTCGCTGTTGGCAACCGCCGAGACATTACCCGGCTGCAGAGCGAAGACCTGCGCCAGCGCAAGCGCCGTATTGCCGTTTCGTTCCAACGTGGAACGCAACGTAAGGCCGACGGTCTTGAGAGCCGCACCCTGCCGCTGGCGCATGTCGTCGCGCAGATCGGACAAGGTGATCGCGATCATGGTGCCGAAGCTCGCGAGCAGCACGACCGACATGATCGCGGCGATACGATTGCCGAACGTCATCGCTTTTCCTTCAGGCGCGGGGCAGTGACCAGAACTCGCACAACTTTCATGGTTGCATTAAAATCCATCAGCAATACCTTGGATTGTCGCCATGCCGCGGAATTTCTGCACTCGGAAATGCCACAACCGGCGCTTTTGCCACCGATGGTTCTCGCATCAGGTGTCCCCTCCGATCAGCCCTGTGACTGCAACCAAGAGTGTCACCAGAGACACGGGTACAGCCGGCGACAACGCCCAAACCCACATTTGATGGATGCCCCGCGAACTGTTCGAAAGCTAACATTCCGCCGGGTTGTGGGTAAAGCGTCGGAACCCGTCACGGTTCAAGCCACCGCGTGGTCTGCACCTGACCTGACGCGCGACCGCCAATCCACCGATTGGGCCCGTTCTCGTGTCATGCACGCGCACACTTTCCGCGCCGCGCACATCGCTGCCAACGGATCGCAAGTGTGCCAACTATGGGTGGGTTTGCCTTGCGGGGTTCGCGCCGGTTCTTCGCAGCGCGCACCCGCAATGGCACGCTGCCATGATCATATCCAGCCGCCTCACCCCTCCGCAGCGAGCGCGCTTTCGTGCCAGCGGCGCAGCAGGAGGTGCGAGACCAGGGACAGCAGCAGATAGATCGCGATGCCCGCCGCCGAGATCAGGACCAGGGCTGCGAACATGCGCGGGATCTTGAGCTGGTAGCCCGATTCGAGGATGCGATACGCGAGGCCCGACTCGCGGCCGCCCGACCCCGCCACGAATTCCGCCACCACGGCGCCGATCAGCGCCAGCCCGCCGGAGATGCGCAGGCCCCCCAGGAAGTACGGCAGCGCTGCCGGCAGGCGCAGCTCGACCAGGGTGCGCCAGCGGCTCGCGCCATAGAGGTCGAACAGGTCGAGCAGGTTGCGGTCCACCGAGCGCAGGCCCAGCACGGTGTTGGACAGGATCGGAAAGAAGGCCACCAGCCAGGCACAGATCAGCAGCGAGACGTTGACGTCATCGACCCAGGCGATGATCAGCGGCGCGATGGCCACGATCGGCGTCACCTGGAGGATGATGGCGTAGGGGAAGAGCGACAGCTCGATCCAGCGCGACAGGGAGAACAGCAGCGCCAGCGCGACTCCGATCCCCACCGCCGCCAGCAAGGCCTCCAGGGTGATCGTGAGCGTGACCACCAGCGCGGGCCACAGCGTGCCCCAGTCCGACCCCAGCGTCTTCGCCACCAGGATCGGCCCCGGCAGGATATAGGGCGGGATCGCCATCGCCCGAACGAGCCCTTCCCACAGGACCAGCATGAACAGCCCCATCAGGACCGGAGCGACGATGCGTGCGCTCATGGGATCATTCCCAGCCTCATCCCGAGGAGCGACGCGCAGCGTCGCGTCTCGAAGGATGGGATCAGGCGAAGCGTTCGGAGCCCATGCTTCGGGACGCCGGGCTGCGCCCGGCTCCTCAGCACGAGGTCGGGCTCTGAAAAACGGGCGCTCATGCCGCCATCGCCTCGGAAAGCCGCGTCGAGGTCAGGCGGCAGAGGGCGGCGTAGTCGGCGGACGTGCCGAAGGCCTCGCTGCGCGGATAGGGCGCCGGGATGGCGAGTTCGGAGCGCACGCAGCCGGGGCGTGCGCTCATCACCACGATGCGCTGCGACAGGAACACCGATTCGAACACCGAGTGGGTCACGAACACGGCGGTGAATTGCGTGCGCTGCCACAGTTCCAGCAGGTCTGTGTTCAGCCTGCGTCGCGTGATCTCGTCGAGCGCGGCGAAGGGTTCGTCCATCAGCAGGAGCCTCGGACCCGTGACCAGGGCCCGCGCGATCGACACACGCATCTTCATGCCGCCGGACAGTTCGCGCGGATAGCTCTTCTCGAAGCCCTGGAGCCCCACGCCCGCGAGTGCCCCGGCCGCGCGCGCCTCGCGCTCGGAGCGCGCCAGCCCGCGCAGCTTGAGCGGCAGCGCCACGTTGGCCAGCGCCGTCGTCCACGGCATCAGGGTCGGTTCCTGGAAGACGAAGCCCAGGTCGGGCCTGCCCTGTGGCCAGTCGATCGTGCCGGCGGTCGGCTCGGCGAGGCCCGCAATGAGGCGCAACAGGGTCGACTTTCCGCAGCCCGAGGGGCCGAGCACGCTCAGGAATTCGCCGGCTTCGATGTCGAGCGAAGCGCCGCCCAGCGCCTGGACGCCGTTCGTGAAGACCCTTGAGACATCGCGGAGGCGAACGAGCGGCATCAACCCGCGGGCAGGGTCAGGTCGAGCCGCGTCGCCCAGACCGGCAAGGGCAGCGTGTCGCGGGCCGCGAGGTTGGCGGGCAGCGCGGCGCGGTCGGTCACCTTGGCGAAGGGCAGGACGAGGCCGGCGCGCACGCCGAACACCGCATCCGCGTCGAGATGCGCGTCATCCTCGGGAAAGAACTCGGTGATCAGCGGCTCGTGCCCGGGTGTCCGGATGATCATGTGGACATGCGCCGGCCGCCAGGCGTGGCGGCCCAGGACACGGAGCATGTCGCCGGCCGGACCGTCGTCCGGCACCTTGTAGGAAACGGGTCGCACGGTGGTGAAGGCGAAGGTGCCGTCCTCGGCCACGGCGAGGCGTGCATGATAGTTGGTCGGGGACTGCGAGGGGTCTTGCTGGGCATAGAGCGCGTTACCGGCGTTCTGCCAGATCGCCAGCACGGTCCCCTTGGCGGGCGCGCCCTCTGCGTCGACGACACGTCCGCTCACGACCAGCGGCTCGCCCACCTGGCCGCGCCACAGATCGCCGCCATTCGGCAACTCGGGCGCACCTTCGATATGGAACGGGCCGAGGACGGACGATGGCGTGCCGTTGCCCGCGGCGTTCACCATGTCGACGAGCGACGACACGCCGAGCAGGTCGGAGAACAGGATGTATTCGTTGCGCTTGTCGTCGGTGAATTGCGTGGCCCGCGTGAGCGCATCGATGGCAGCGCCCCATTCGGCCTGGGTCACCTTGTTGTCGCGGACGAAACTGTGCAGGTGCCCGGCCAGGGAGACCAGCAGCGTCCGCGCGCGTTCCGACGGCGCGTTGCGGGCATAGTCGGCAAAGGCCTGGGTGATCGAGGTCGGGGTCAGATTGCGCATGGAGGGATCTCCTGCCCGTTATCGCGGCGCCCGAAGCAGCGCATCGTAGTCGGCGCGCAGCAACGCAAACAGCAGGTGGTCGGCCCATTGTCCGTTGATGCGCAGATACTGCCGGGCGAGCCCCTCTTCATGGAAGCCGACCTTCGTCAGGACGCCCTTGGAAGGCTCGTTGTGCGGCAGGCAGGCGGCCTCGAGCCGGTGCAGCCGCAGGTCGTCGAACACGAAAGGCAGGGTGGCACGCAGACCGTCCGTCATCAGGCCCTGCCCGGCATAGGGCTGGCCCATCCAGTAGCCGACGGACGCCGTCTGGGCGACGCCGCGGCGGACATTGCTGAGGTTGATGCCGCCGACCAGCCGGCGGCCTTCATTGGTGAAGACGAACAGGCCATAGGCTTCCCCCGCCCGCCACTCCTTGGCCTGCTGGCGCAGCCGGCGCCGATAGTGGTCCCGCGCCAGCGAGTCCTCGGGCCAGGTGGGCTCCCAGGGCGTGAGGAACGCCCGACTGCGGGCCCGCAATTCGGCCCATTCCGGCCAGTCGTCCATGCTCGGCGCACGCAGAAACACGCGTTTCCCGGAGATCCGGGTCATCCCTGACAGCGACAACGGGACGTCGGCAAAGCGGAACATATTGGGCTACACTCGTGGTTCTTCGGAATTCTTGCATGCTTTCCGGGGTATGACGTAGGAAATTGAGACGGTCCGCCACGCCCGGCGCTGCCAGAGGAGCCGCCGCCTTTCGGCCAAACGGGCGTATTACATCCACCCATCGGAAGTTCTCGGGGCACATCGGTCATGGACTCGGCAAACAAGCCCGCTATCGGCGAAAAGGGCAGATTCTATCTCACCAAGCACATCTGGCTTCCCCAGCAGCCGCTGGAGGATTTCAACCTCAAGCTTTCGGATATGATCCTTCGCAACATGCCGAAGCTGCCGCTGGGCGGCGAGGATGCAATGAAGGTCTTCCCCGTGCTGGGCGAGCTCAAGAAGAGCCACGCCAAGATCAAGGCCGACCTCGACTATCTGCTGAGCCATCATGAAGAGATTCCGGCCCTCCACGAGGTCCACCCGCGCGACCTCTACGTGCCGGGCCGCGCCTGGCGCACCTTCCTGCTGAAGCTGTGGGGCCACGACGTGCCGGAGAACGCCGCAGCGGTGCCGGACACGATGGCCGCCATCGCGCGCATCCCCGGCGTCCACACGGCGCTGTTCAGCATCCTGGCCGGCCGCGCCGAGATCGAGCCGCACCGGGGATCTGCCGCCGGCATCATCCGCTTCCACTACCCGCTGATCGTGCCCAGCGAGCCGGAGAAGTGCTGGATCGAGATCGGCGGCCACCACTTCTTCTGGAAGGAAGGCGAACCGCTGGTGTTCGACGACACGCGCGAGCATTGGGTGAAGAACCAGACCGACGAGACGCGGGTCGTGCTGATCATCGACTTCAACGCCCCGATGCCGTTCCCGATGAATCTCTACACCGGCCTGCGCTACAGTCTGGTCCGCCGCAGCGCCGAGATCAGGACCGCCATCGAACGCGCCGCGATCGGCGTTCCGCCCCGCACCGCCCCGGCGGAACTGCCCAAGGCGGCCTGAGCAAAACACCACTCACGCTGAGGAGGCTGCGCAGCAGCCGTCTCCAAGGGCGGATTACAGGTGGATTGGCAGCCCATCCTTCGAGACGCGCGCCTGCGGCGGGCTTCTCAGGATGAGGATTGTCAGTAGCGCGCGCGCTCTTACGCCGCGAGGCGCCCGGCGATCTTGTCGAGCGACTCGAGCCCGTCGATCGGGCCCAGGGCAGCGAGGGTGAGTTCGCCCTGCAGCAGGCGGCGAGCGACCCGGCGCACGGCGTCCTGGTCCACGGCCTCGATGCGCGAGACGATCTCGGCATAGGGAATCGTGCGGCCGTGGACGATCAGGTGACGCGCCGCCTGCTCGCAGCGCGCGCCGCTGGACTCCAGAGCCATCAGCGTGCCGGCCTTGATCTGGTTGCGGGCGCGCACGAGTTCCTGCTCGTTGAGCGTATCGGCGACAGTAACGAATTCCTCGCACACCGCAGGCACCAGCTCGGCGAGATCGTCCTCGCCGGTGCCGGCATAGATTCCGAACAGGCCGCCATCGGCATAGGCGGTATTGAAACAGTGGATGCCGTAGACCAGGCCCCGCTCCTCGCGGATGCGCTGGAACAGGCGCGAAGACATGCCGCCGCCGAACAGCGTCGAGTAGATGGCCAGCGCGAAGTAGTCGGGGTCGCGATAGCCGATGCCCTCGCAGCCCAGTACTAGATGCGCCTGCTCGAGCACCCTCTGCTCGCGGCCGTCGCCACCGACATAGGCGAGCGGCACCGGCCGCTCGGCATTGGCCGGGGTGCGCGGCACGGAGCCGAAATGCTTCTCGGCGAGATCGACGATCTGGTCGTGCTCGACCCGGCCGGCCGCCGACAGGACCATGTTGCCGGCCGTGTAGTGACGCGCGAGATAGGCAAAGAGATGGTCCCGGCCGATCGCCTCGACCGAGGCTGCGGTGCCGAGCACCGGCCGGCCCAGCGGCTGGCCCGGCAGCGCGGTCTCCTGGAACTGGTCGAAGATCAGGTCGTCGGGCGTGTCGAGCGCCTGGCCGATCTCCTGCAGGATGACGCCGCGCTCGCGCTGCAGCTCGTCGGGATCGAACACCGAGTTGCGCAGGATGTCCGACACCATCTCGATGCCCAGCGCCACGTCTTCCTTGAGCACCGAGGCGTGATAGGCGGTGATCTCCCGCCCCGTATAGGCGTTCAGGCTGCCACCGACATTCTCGATCTCTTCGGCGATGGCGCGCGCGCTGCGGGTGCGCGTACCCTTGAACGCCATGTGCTCGAGCATGTGCGCCATGCCGTTCAGCTCGGCGGTCTCGTGGCGGGTGCCGCAGGCGACCCAGATGCCGAGCGACGCCGATTCCACCTCGGGCATCGGGTCGACGGCGACGCGCAGGCCATTGCCCAGAGTCGTAACCTTTACATTGCTCACGTGCGCACCTTGTTTCTGGCCGCGGGCGCGGCGGCCATTTCCCGTCGTTCGTCGATCATGGATTTCAGGGCCGCGACGTCGTTGGCGATCCCGTCGGCGCGCTCGGCCCGCTCCAGCAGGTCGGCGAGCCGCGCCGGCAGACGCGGCCGGTGGCCGGTCGCCTTCTCGACGGCGTCGGGGAACTTGGCGGGATGCGCCGTCGCCAGCACGACCATGGGAATGGCGGGATCGCGGCGATGCTGCTGAGCCAGCGCATAGCCCACCGCGGTATGCGGATCGATCGTCTCACCGTAGCGCGTCAGGCAGTCCTTCATGGCCGCCAGCGTCCCGGCATCATCGAGCCGGCCGGCATCGAACAGCTCACGGACGCCTGCCAGAACGTTGCCGCCGACCTTCAGCGTGCCGGTGCTGCGAAATGCCGTCATCACATCCGCCAGGGTGGCGCCGTTGCGATCGTAGAGGTCGAACAGCAGACGCTCGAAGTTGCTCGAGATCTGGATGTCCATGCTGGGGCTCAAGGTCGGCACGACCTCGGAGGTCGTCATCGTGCCGCTCTCGAAGAAGCGCGCGAGGATGTCGTTGCTGTTGGCGCCGACCACGAAGTGCGAGATCGGCAGGCCCATCTGCTTGGCGGCATAGCCCGCATAGACGTTGCCGAAATTGCCGCTGGGGACACTGAACGCCACGGGGCGCTCCGGGGCGCCGAGCTTCAGCGCCGCCCAGAAATAATAGACGATCTGCGCCATCACGCGGGCGAAGTTGATCGAGTTCACCGCCGTCAGCGCATGCCTGTCGCGGAACGCGAGGTCGTTGAAGCAGGCTTTTGCGAGATCCTGGCAGTCGTCGAACGTGCCCTGAACGGCGATGTTGTGGACGTTGGGCGCCAGCACCGTCGTCATCTGCCGACGCTGGACCTCGCTCACGCGGCCGTGCGGGAACAGCATGAAGATATCGATGGTCTTGCGGTCGCGCACGGCTTCTATGGCAGCCGAGCCGGTGTCGCCCGAGGTGGCGCCGACGATGGTGGCGTGCTGGCCGCGGGTCGTCAGCGTCTGGTCGAGCATGCGGCCTAAGAGCTGAAGCGCCACGTCCTTGAAGGCGAGCGTCGGGCCATGGAACAGTTCGAGCAGGTGCAGGCCCGACTCGCCCAGCGGCTTCAGCGGTGCGACCTCCGGCGTCTCGAACGAGGCATAGGCCTCGCCGATCAGGCGACGAAAGGTGGTGTCGTCGAACGTGTCGCCGACGAACGGCTTCATGATGCGGAAGGCGAGCTCGGTATAGCTCAGCCCCTTCAGGGCCGCGATCTCGGCCTTGCTGAACTGCGGCCATTCGGCCGGCAGATAGAGGCCGCCGTCACGGGCCAGGCCCGCAAGCATGATGTCTTCGAAGCCGAGCGGCGCAGGGTTGCCCTGCGAGCCATGGCGCGTGCTGATGTAACGCAAAGGAAACTCCGACTAGGCGACCTGCTTGCAGGCCTCGTGGTCCTTGCGGACCCGCTTGGTGGAGGCCGGGAACCTGGCCAGCGCTTTCTCGGGTCGGGTCGGGCGCTTGACCAGATCGCCGCCGCAGTTGGGGCAATGTCCGCCCAGGCGGGTTCGCGCGCAGTCTGCGCAGAACGTGCACTCGAAGGTGCAGATCAGGGCGTCGGACGCGCCGTTGGGCAGGTCCTTGTCGCAGCATTCGCAGTTCGGACGGAGGTCGAGCATGGCTCCCTCTTACGCCTGGAGGTAGCGGCTTTCCAGATGCGCTTTGAAGGCGGCGGCGCCCAGCGGCGCGCCGGTGGCCTCTGTCAGGATCTCGTCTGTCGTCGCGATCGAGCCCTTGCCGTGCACGTTGGCGCGCAACCACCCCAGCAGAGGGGCGAAATCGCCTTGGCCGATAGCCTTCATCAGGTCCGGATGCGCGCGGCGGGCGGCGGTGAAGAGCTGGGCCGCGGCCAGCGCGCCCAGCGTGTAGGTCGGGAAATAACCCCACCCGCCGTCCGGCCAATGGATGTCCTGGAGGCAGCCGAGGGCGTCATCCGGCGGCACGATCCCGAGAAGTTCGCGCATGCCGTCGTTCCAGGCGCCCGGCAGGTCGGCCAGCGCCAGGTCGCCCGAGAGCATGGCCCGCTCCAGCCGGTAGCGCAGCATGATGTGCAGCGGGTAGGTGACCTCGTCGGCATCGACGCGGATGAAACCCGGGGCCACCCGCGTGTAGAGCCGGTGGATGTTCTCCTCGGTCCAGGCCGGCCCGTCCTTGCCGAAGGCGGCACGCATGCGCGGGGCTGCGAACGTCAGAAAGGCGTCGCTTCGGCAGGCCTGCATCTCCATCAGCAGCGACTGGCTCTCGTGCAGGGTCATGCCGCGCGCATTGCCGACCGGCTGGCGGCGCCAGGCCTTGGGCAGCCCTGCCTCGTAGAGGCCGTGCCCTGTCTCGTGCAGCACGCCCATCAGGGCGCGGGCGAAATCGGCCTCGTCGTAGCGCGTGGTGATGCGCACATCGTCCGAGGTGCCCCCGGTGAAGGGGTGCGCCGAAACGTCGAGGCGGCCGTGATGGAAGTCGAAGCCGATCCGCCGGATCAGCTCCTCGCCCAGCCGACGCTGGGCCTCGACCGGGAACGGCCCCTTGAGCGGCAGCGGATCGGGGCGGCTCTTCTGGCGCTCGAGTACACGTCCCAGGAGATCAGGAAGGAAACCGCGCAGTTCGGCAAACAGCAGATCGATGCGCGCCGAACGGCCGCCGGGCTCGAACTCGTCGAGCAGCGCGTCGTAGAGCGAGGTGCCCAATGCCGCCGCCTTGGCCTCGCCCACCCGCCGCGTGATGTTCAGGACCTCGGTGAGACTAGGCAGCAGCGACTTGAAGTCGGCGTTCTTTTTCGCCGAGCGCCAGGCCAGTTCGCAGGCCGAGCAGGCCCGCGTGCGCGCCTCGACGAGGTCGGACGGCAGGGCGCTCTCGTGCACCCAGGAGCGGCGCATCTCGCGCAGATTGGCGGCCTGCCAGGGATCGAGCGCGGCCCTGCCTTCCTCTGCACGGGAGAGGAGATCGGGCATCTCGGGGGCGGCAATGATCTCGTGGGCGATGACGCCCAGGGTCGCCAGCTGGTCTGCGCGATCCTCGGTGGCCCCGTCCGGCATCATGGTCGAACGGTCCCAGTTCAGGATCGCCGAGGCGCGGCCAATGGCGCTCAGGCGCGCGAAGCGGCGCTCCAGCTCGGCATAGGGATCGTTGGCGATCATGGGGTCTTCCTGCGCCCGTTGATCTCCAGCCGGCCATTCTCCCAGTGATAGGCGAGATAGACGCCGGCCAGCGCCAGAGCGATCAGGAACCAGGTGATGGCGTACTGGAGATGGTCGTTGGGAATCTCGAGCCGCGTCTGGCCGCCAACCGGGATGCCGCCCGGATTGGGCGTCGAATCGGCCTCGAGGAAGAACGTGTCCAGCTTGGGATCCGGCGGCGCGCCCGCCATCTTGCGCATCAGCGGCACGTCGGCCTGAAACCAGACGTTCTTCTCCGGCACGTTTTCAGGCGCAAAGCGTGCCCTGATCTGCGAGCGGCGCACCAGGCCGGTGAGCTCGACCCGCCCCGCCGGCTGCACCGCGGCCTGTGTTGCGGCAGCGCGGTCCGGCACCCAGCCGCGATCGAACAGGACGATCCGCCCGTCATCGGCCTTCAACGGCACGATGACCTGCAGGCCGACCTTGTTCTTCAGGCTGCGCGCGGCCAGGAAGAACTCGTGGCCATGCTCGAAGGTGCCGGTGACCTTCACGCGCCCGTACTCATGGCGCAGCGGATTGCCGGTGAGCAGCTCGTCGAGCGTCATCGGCGCCGCCGCCTGGTTGGTGGCGATACGGTCGAGGATGTCGCGTTTCCACTCGCGGCGTTCCATCTGCCACAGGCCCAGTCCCAGCGAGAGGACCAGGATCGGCAGCGAGACGAGCGTGGGCCAGAGAGCGGGCCTCAGCCGGATCATCGTGTTTCCCCTATTCGTCGAGTTCGGTCGTGCGATGGACGAACTGCTGGGCGACCAGCAGCGCCTTGAGGAAGCGCAGCATACCGACGGCAAGTGCGAAGGTGAGCGGCAGCCAGATGACGACGTGCAGCCACCACGGCGGCTCGTAGCGGAACTCCACCCAGAAGACGAGAATCATGATGATCGCGCCCAGTCCCAGGATGACGAACACCGCCGGCCCGTCGCCCGCATCGTTGCCGCGCAGGTCGAGGCCGCATGAGGCGCAGCGATCCACGACGTTCAGCAGGCCGGCGAACAGCCGTCCCTTCCCGCAGCGCGGGCAGGCGCCGCGCAGAGCGACGTCGAGGGGAGATTGGCGGGGCCAGTCGGACAAAGGGTGTCTCCCAAAGACGAACCGCCGGGGAGCACCCGGCGGTTCCAAGATAGCCTGTATGCCTGGCTCAGTGCAGGGCGATCGGTGCCTTGCCGGCGCCCCACCAGTAGATGCAGAAGAACAGGAAGAGCCACACCACGTCGACGAAGTGCCAGTACCAGGCAGCGGCCTCGAAGCCGAAATGCTGCTTGGGCTTGAACTGGCCCTTCGAGGCGCGGATCAGGCAGACGATCAAGAAGATCGTGCCGACCAGCACGTGGAAGCCGTGGAAGCCCGTCGCCATGAAGAAGGTCGACGTATAGATGTCCTGACCGAACGTGAACGGCGCGTGAAGGTACTCGTAGGCCTGGACGCCCGTGAAGATCATGCCGAGGAGGACGGTGCAGAGCAGGCCGCGAACGGCGTCCTTCTGGTTCCCCTCGATGATCGAGTGATGCGCCCAGGTCGCCGTGGTGCCCGACAGCAGCAGGATCAGCGTGTTCATCAGCGGCAGGTCGAACGGCGCGATGACGCTGATGCCCTTGGGCGGCCAGATGCCGCCGGTGGCTTCGGCGCGGACCGGCATGTTCGGCGCGCCGGGGTAAAGCGCGGCGTCGAAGAACGCCCAGAAGAAGGCTGCGAAGAACAGCACTTCCGAGGCGATGAACAGGATCATGCCGTAGCGCAGGCCGAGCTGGACCACCGCGGTGTGATAGACGCGCGACTCGGCGATGACGTCGGACCACCACCAGTACATGACGCCCAGCACCAGGAGCAGGCCGGGGGCCAGCCCCCACCAGTGCACGGACTTCATGAAGGCGCCGAAGCCCGGCCCCAGCATGTCCGGATGCAGCGCAAAGCCGAAGCCGAACGCCAGCACCAGCGCCGCGAACGAACCCAGCGCCGGCCACGGGCTGGGGTCGACCAGATGATAGGGATGCTTCGGAGTACCGCCGGCCATGTTCATCCACCCTTTCCGATATCGTTGCCGGGCAATCCGCCCAGCAATGTCCTGGCCCGTTCCGTCTTCGCCTCGAAGAATGTGTACGAGAGCGTGATGGTCCGGATGTTGTCGTAGCGCCGATCCTTGTCCAACTCGGGATCGACGAAGAAGATCACAGGCATGTCCACGGACTGCCCGGGCAGCAGCAGCTGCTCCGTGAAGCAGAAGCACTGGAGCTTGTTGAACCAACCACCCGCCGTTTCGGGGGTGACGTTGTAGGTCGACGTGCCGACGGCCGGGCGCTGCGAGAGGTTGGTCACGCGATAGTAGGCGAGATACTCCTCGCCCAGCCGAACCGTGACCTCGCGCTGCAGAGGCTGGAACTTCCACGGCAGCGACGTATCGACGTTGGAATCGAAGCGCACCTTGACCGTACGGTCGAGGATCGGCCGATCCCCGGACTGCGCCACGACCGGCGTGCCGCCGAAGCCGGTGGTGCGGCAGAAGAGGTCGTAGAGCGGCGCCGAGGCATAGGCGAAGCCGCCCATGCCCGCCGTCACGAGGAACAGTCGTCGCGCCAGCCGCTTGTTCTTGGCGGCGGTGTCGGGCGTGTCGTCCGTCATCCGTAGCCTCCCATGCGCACGATCGTCAGGGCGAAGAACAGGGCCGCGAGCAGGATGAGGAAACCCGCGATGAACAGGTTCTTGCCGCGCTGGCGGCGGTGCATGTCGGTATCGCCCGGTCGACGGTCCTGTGCCATGGCCGCGCTCATCCCGCGATCCGGCTCACGACCAGATCGACCGGCAGGGCCGCGAACAGGGCGGCGAGATAGATCAGCGAATAGCGAAACATCTTTCGCGCCGCGCCGAAGGCCGTATCGTCGTCCGCCGTCCGCCAAACGCCAATCGCGTGGCCGATGAAGCCGAGGCTGAGCGCCAGCGCGACCGAACCATAGAGCCAGCCGACGGCGCCCAGCAGCGTCGGCGCCAGGGCGACCGGCAGCAGCAGCAGCGTGTAGATCACCATCTGACGCTTGGTCTCGCGCGGCCCGGCCACCACCGGCAGCATCGGCACGCCGGCCCGGCGATAGTCTTCGCTGCGATAGAGGGCGAGCGCCCAGAAATGCGGCGGGGTCCAGAGGAAGACCAGCAGGAAGAGCGCGATCCCGACGGCGGACACGTCGCCGGTCGCCGCGGCCCAGCCGATCATCGGCGGGAAGGCACCGGCCGCACCGCCGATCACGATGTTCTGCGGCGTCCGGCGCTTCAGCCAGATCGTGTAGATGAAAACGTAGAACAGGATCGCCGCCGTGAGCAGCGCGGCCGCCACGAGGTTCGTCGATACCGCCATCAGCAGCACTGAGAAGATCGACAGCAGCACGCCGAGACCCAGCGCATCGTCCGGCGCGACGCGACCGGCCGGCAGCGGGCGGTTGCGCGTGCGGGCCATCAGCGCGTCGAGGTCGCGCTCGTACCACATGTTGATGGCACCGGCCGCGCCCGAGCCGAGGGCGATCGCCAGGACCGCCAGCGCCGCCTTGAACGGGTGGATGTGGACCGGCGCGATCACCACGCCGATCCAGCCGGTGAAGACCACCAGCGACATCACGCGCGGCTTCAGCAGGTCGATGTAGTCGCGCACGCGCGCAGGCGCGGCGGTTCCCTCGATGCTGCCCGTGAAAGTGTGCGCGGTGTCGCTCATGTGCCTTTCAAGGCGAAGGCGCCTTCTTGGGGCGCCTCCGCTCCGTTCCTAGTGGTTTGCCGTCGGCGAGATGTGCGGCAGTTCCTCGAACGTGTGGAACGGCGGCGGCGAGGAAACCGTCCATTCCAGGGTCGTTGCCCCCTCGCCCCAGTAGTTCGCACCGACCTTGCGGCCGAACATCAGGGTGCCGAAGACCACGAAGACGAGCCAGAACAGGGTCGCGCCGAACGACATGAACGCGCCGATCGAGGAGAGGTAGTTCCAGTGCGACATCGCGTCGGGATAGTCGACGTAGTGGCGCGGCATGCCGGCCAGTCCCGAGAAATGCATCGGGAAGAACGTCAGGTTGACGGCGACGAAGGTGACCCAGAAGTGGATCTGCGCCGCCCACTCCGGATACTGCCGGCCCGACATCTTGCCGATCCAGTAGTAGAAGCCGGCGAACATGCCGAACACCGCGCCGAGCGACAGCACATAGTGGAAGTGCGCGATCACGTAGTAGGTGTTGTGCAGCGAGTAGTCGACACCGGCATTGGCCAGCACCACGCCCGTCACGCCGCCGACGGTGAACAGGAAGATGAAGCCGATCGCCCACAGCATCGGGATGGTGAGGCGGATCGAGCCGCCCCACATGGTGGCGATCCACGAGAAGATCTTCACGCCCGTCGGCACCGCGATCACCATGGTCGCGGCCACGAAATAGGCACGCGTGTCGACGTCCAGACCGACCGTGTACATGTGGTGCGCCCACACGACGAAGCCGACGACGCCGATCGCCACCATCGCGTAGGCCATGCCGAGGTAACCGAAGATCGGCTTGCGGGCGAAGGTCGAGATGATGTGGCTGATGATGCCGAAGGCCGGCAGGATCATGATGTAGACTTCGGGATGACCGAAGAACCAGAACAGGTTCAGGAACAGGGTCGGATCACCACCGCCCTCGGCCTTGAAGAACGAGGTACCGAAGTTGCGGTCGGTCAGCAGCATCGTGATGGCGCCGGCGAGGACCGGCAGCGCCAGCAGCAGCAGGAACGCGGTGACCAGGACCGACCAGGCGAACAGCGGCATGCGGTGCAGCGTCATGCCCGGCGCGCGCATGTTCAGGATGGTCGTGATGAAATTGATGGCACCCAGGATCGACGAGGCGCCCGCGATGTGCAGCGAGAAGATCGCCAGATCCATGCCGGCGCCCTGGTTGAGCGTGAGCGGCGGATAGATCGTCCAGCCGGTGCCCACGCCGCCGCCGATCAGGGCCGACATCAGGAGCAGGATGAAGGCCGGCGGCAGCAGCCAGAAGCTGATGTTGTTCATGCGCGGGAACGCCATGTCGGGCGCGCCGATCATCAGGGGCACGAACCAGTTGCCGAAGCCGCCGATCAGTCCGGGCATGACCACGAAGAACACCATGATCAGGCCGTGCGCCGTCACGATCGTGTTCCAGAAATGGCCGTCCGGCGTGCCGTCCTGGCCGTTGAAGTACTGCACGCCCGGCTGCATCAGCTCGAGCCGCATGTAGACGGAGAAACCCGCGCCGATCAGCGCCGCGAAGATCGAGAACACAAGGTACATCGTGCCGATGTCCTTGTGGTTGGTGCTGTACAGCCACCGCTTGATGCCGGTCGGCGTGTGATGGTCGTCATGCCCGTGGGCATTGTGGTCGTGGGCGGCGCCGTGCGCGGTGGCCATTCTTGATCTCCTGCGGAGAAGCGCTTAGCGGTTGGCGGGAGTGGTGGCGGAAGCGACGTCGGTCGCGGGCGCGAGCCCGGCAGCCTTCTTCTTGTCCGCCACCCATTTGTCGAAGTCGGCCTGGGAGACCACGCGAATGCCGATCGGCATGAAGCTGTGGTTCTGGCCGCAGATCTGCGAGCACTGACCGAAATAGAGGCCCTCTTCCTTGACGCTGATCCAGCCCTCGTTGAGGCGGCCGGGGATCACCGTCTTCTTGATGCCGAAGCCCGGAACCGTCCAGCCGTGCATGCTGCCGCCCTCGGCGGTGCCGATGATACGCACAACGGTGTTGGCCGGGATCACCATTTCCTCGTCGACCGCCAGCAGGCGCGGAACCTGCGGCTTGGTCTTGGCGCGGTCCGCCTCGCTCAGCATGCGGCTCTCGACCGTGAAATCGCCCTGGTCGGGGTAGTTGTAGGACCAGTACCACTGGTGGCCGGTGATCTTGACCGTCATCGCCGCGTCGGTCGCCTTGTCGCTGTAATAGAGCAGACGGAAGGACGGGATCGCGATCACCACGAGGACCAGGATCGGAAGGATCGTCCAGGCGATCTCGAGCCCCGTATGATGGGTCACCGCCGTCGGCGTCGGGTTGCGACCGGCATGGAAGCGCCACACGGCGTAAACCAGCAGCAGCAGCACGAAGATACAAATCGCGGTGATGATGACCAGCAGCAGGTCATGCAGAGATTCAACCCGCTCCATGATCGGCGTGTACGGCGGCGGGAAGTTCAGCTGCCAATCATGCGGCACGCCGATGACTTTCTGCGCCTGAGCCGGCGCAGCCAAGCCGAAGCCGGCCATTGCCGCCACCAGTCCAACGACGCCCAATACGCGCTTAACGACCATGCATCCGTCCCCTCGGCGGTTCAGATCCAGCGGTTTTCCGACCCGCAAAATCCCCCGCATTTCAAACGGGTTAGTACCAGATATAGCCATGGGTGGTAACGGGTTTTCCGCCCTCGTCGGTATGTGGCGGCCGGTCGCAGCCGTCGGCGCAGCTGGGGAAATCCGGGCCGCCGGAGGCCAGGCCCGGCCTCCAGGGAACCGTCCCCTCGCCCCGAAGTTGCCGCTTGTCTTTCGGAGACCGGCCATTAAGGTCCCGCCGGCCGCGGCAAGACCGCGGATTCGCCAAAGGAAAACGTCATGCGGCTCGCCATTCTGACGCCCGTCCTTGCCGTCATTCTCATGTTCGCAGGAGCAGCCTCCGCCATGGATAAGGAAAATACCCTCTACATCGACCTCAAGGACGGCCGGGTCGTCATCGAGATGCGTCCGGACCTCGCCCCCAACCACGTCGCCCAGATCAAGAAGCTGGCGCGCGAGGGCAAGTACGACGGCGTCGTGTTCCACCGCGTGATCGACGGCTTCATGGCCCAGACCGGCGACCCGACGGGCACCGGCACCGGCGGCATGGGCGAGACGCTCAAGGCCGAGTTCTCCAAGGAACCGCACAGCCGCGGCTCGGTCTCGATGGCCCGCACCAACGATCCGAACAGCGCCCGCAGCCAGTTCTTCATCGTCTTCAAGGACTCGAACTTCCTCGACGGCCAGTACACCGTCTGGGGCAAGGTCACGTCCGGCATGGAGTTCGTGGACAAGATCAAGAAGGGCGCGCCGGGCTCGGGCGCCGTTTCCGCGCCGGCGGACAAGATGATCAAGGTCCAGGTCGCGGCGGACGCGAAGAGCTAGGCTCCTCGCGCCCTGTTCAGTCGTCTACTTGGTAACCGTGTGGAAGGCCTTGGCAATCACTTGCCAACGGCCTTCTACTTTTAGAAGCGTCAGATAGTCCGTGAAATAGCGCGGCGGGATCTGGCACTCCACTTTGGCGAAGGCCGTCGCCGGGCCGGAAAAGTCGATCGAAACGATGCGGTCGCGCCGCTCGCTGCCGCTCTCCTTCGCCGACTTGCGGCTCTCGACCATCTTGAACCAGTCGGCGCGCGGCATGTCCGCGGCCTTGCCGTCGGGACCTGCGCTGTAGAGGTGCGAGGCGGGGTGGAAGGCTTCCCCCAGCTTCTTGGTATCGCCCTCGTACAGGCCGTCGAAATAGACCTGCAGGACCTTCTCGATTGCCGCCAAGTCGGAATTCATTGCCCATCTCCCTCGTTCAAATCGCGCCGTTCGGTGCCACCAGGATCTTGCCGTTGCGCCCGCCCTTGTCGGCATGCGCCAGCGCCTCCTTGATCTTCTCGATCGGATAGACGGTGTCCACCGGAGCGTAAAGCGTGCCGGCCACGACCTGCGCCGCCAATTCCGCATAGATTTCCCGGATCTTCGCGGCGTCGCGCTTGGCAAGGCCCCGCCCCAGCATGAACCCGGTCAGCTTGATGCCGCGGTAAATGAGGTTGCTGCGTCCCACCTTGGGATCCTCGCCGCTCATCGACCCGTAATGCACCACGGTGCCCTCGGTCGCGACGCAGTCGACGATACGCCCCGTGGCGGCACCGCCGATCGCCTCGATGCCCAGCCGGATCGCCGCGTTGCCGGTCGCCCCGGCGACGCGGTCGGCGAGACCGTCGCCGTCGACCAGCACGACGTCGGCGCCCAGCGCCTTCAGCTCGTCTGCGAGCTCGGCCCGTCGCACCACGTTGACGGTGCGCAGCCCACGCTGATGGGCCTGCACGATCAGCAGCCGCCCGACCGCCGAATTGGCGACGTTCTGGATGACCCATTCGCCGGCGGCGAGATCGACGAAGTCGGACAGCATGAGCCGCGCCGTCGGCGGGTTGATGCGCACCATCGCGGCCTGCCGCAGGTCGATGCCGGCCGGCAGCGGAATCGCGTCGTCCCCCTTCACCCGGCGCTTCTGCGTCCAGTTTTCGCGCTGGAGATTGATGACGAGATCGCCCGGTTGGACATGCTTCACGGCCGATCCGACTGCCGAGACCCGGCCGACGCATTCCGCGCCGGGCGTTGCGGGCAGCGGTGGCTTCAGCCGGTAGCTGCCCTTGCAGAACCACATGTCGGCCGGATTGATCGGGAAGGCCAGCACGTCGAAAACGACCTCGTCGGGCGCCGGCGGGCCCACGTCGGGAACATCCGCACAGCGGGCCACGTCCCAAGGCGTTCCGTAGCGATCGATCAGCACCTGCTTCATGCCGCGCCTCCGTCCCATGACACGGGCACTTTGTTGGCCCGTCGATTGCTTATATGGTGCTTTGACAGGGGGTGAAATGCCGGATGGCCGCCAAGGTATTCGATGAGATGAATTCGGGCACCGACGGTTCGATCCGGGTGCCCTATCGCGGTGTCGCCGACTGGCTCGCGCGGACCTCGCCCGAACGGTTGGAGGCGACGCGCACCGAGGTCGATCTCTTCTACCGCCGGCACGGAATCACCTTCGGCGCCTATGGGGCGGCCGAGGGGTCCGAGACGACGATCCCGTTCGACATCATTCCGCGCGTCATCGCGTATGACGAGTGGCAGTTCCTGCACAAGGGCCTGTCGCAGCGCGTGCGCGCCCTCAACGCCTTCCTGAGCGATGCCTACGGCCAGCGGGAAATCTGCCGCGCCGGCATCATCCCCGAAGAACAGATCCTGATGAACGGCGAGTTCGTTGCGATGGCGCAGGGGCTGCAACTGCCCGGCGGCGTCCATGCCCATATTGCCGGCATCGATCTCGTTCGCGTGGGCGAGAAGGACTTCTACGTCCTCGAAGACAATGTGCGCACGCCGTCGGGCGTCTCCTACGTCCTCGAGAACCGTGAAGTGATGATGCGGCTGGCGCCCGAGCTGTTCGCCGCGATGAGCGTCCTGCCGGTGGCCGACTATTCGGAGGAGCTGCTGGCAACGCTGCGCTCCGTGTCGTTCAGCGACGGCCATGAGCCCAACGTCGTGCTGCTGACGCCGGGACACTACAACAGCGCCTATTTCGAGCACGCGTTCCTCGCCGACGAGATGGGCATCGAGCTGGTGAAGGGTTCCGACCTGTTCGTCGACGAGAGCCGGGTCTACATGCGTACCCCGCGCGGACCGCAGAGAGTGGACGTGATCTACCGCCGCGTCGACGACGCGTATCTCGACCCGCTGGCGATGCGACCCGATTCGTTCCTGGGCGTCGCGGGTCTGCTGGGCGCCCTGCGGGCCGGCCGCGTCAACATCGTCAATGCGCTGGGCAACGGCGTGGCCGACGACAAATCGACCTACACCTACGTCCCCGAGATGGTGCGCTTCTATCTCGGCGAGGAGCCGATCCTGCAGAACGTGCCGACCTGGCGATGCGACCGGGCCGACGACTACAAGTACGTGCTGGAGCACCTCTCCGAGATCGTGGTGAAGGAAGTCCACGGCTCGGGCGGCAAGGGCATGCTGGTCGGCCCGACCTCGAGCAAGGCCGAGATCGAGGAATTCACGGCGCTGCTGAAGGCACGGCCGGACAACTATATCGCCCAGCCGACTCTGGCGCTGTCGACCTGTCCCACCTTCGTCAGCCGGGGCGTCGCGCCGCGTCACGTCGATCTGCGCCCCTTCGTCCTCTCCGGCAAGAAGATCACCATCGTGCCGGGCGGCCTCACGCGCGTCGCCCTCAAGGAAGGCTCCCTCGTCGTCAATTCGAGCCAGGGCGGCGGCACCAAGGACACCTGGGTCCTGGCGCCCGACCAGGCGGACGACAGGTAGGCCCCACCCATGCTGAGCAGTACCGCCAAGAATCTCTACTGGATGGGTCGCTACCTGCAGCGCGCCAAGTCGACGGCGCGGCTGATCGAGGCGACCCAGCGCATGGCCCTGCAGTCACGCGGCGAGGAGGCCGCCGGCGTCGCGGCGATCTTCGGTATGGAAGACGAATTCCGCCAGAGCCAGGCCCAGGGCGAACGCCTCGCCAGCCTGATCGACTTCCTCGTGATCGACGAGAACAACCCCTCCTCCATCGTCAATTCGATCGGTGCGGCACGCCGCAATGCCCGCGAAGAGCGCAACAACATCACGGTCGATGTCTGGGAGAGCCTGAACGCGCTGTGGCTGGAACTCAGCGCCCGCCTGCGCAGCAATCGCGCGAACCTCGATCGCGGTGCACTGATCGAGACGGTGAAGAAGCAGGCGGTGATGATCTTCGGCGCGGCGCAGGTGACGCTGCTGCGCGACGAGGCCAACAACTTCCTGCAGCTCGGCGCCTTCCTCGAGCGGGCCGACAATACCGGCCGCATCCTGGACGTGAAGTTCCACCTGCTGCGGCCCGACGGCAATCCCAGCGCCGAGGGGCTCGACTATTTCGCCTGGTCGGAGCTGCTGGCCTGTGTCGGCGCCGTGCGCACCTACCGGCGCATCTATCGCAGCTCGCTCAACCCCATGAAAGTGGCGGAGCTGATGATGCTGCGGCGCGATGTGCCGCGATCGGTGCACCATTGCCTCTGGATGGTCGACCTCAACATGCGCGAACTGGCCGATGCCTACGGCACGCGCGGCGAGGCGGACCGGCTGGCCGGCGAGCTGCACGCCCGGTTGCGCTACGCACGCATCGACAAGGTCTTCGAGATCGGCCTGGCCAAGTTCCTCGGGGAACTGCGCGGCGACATCGGCACCCTGTCGGACGAAATCGGCCGACAGTTCCTCCTGGATTGAGCAAAGCCATGCGTTTCTCCGTCCACCACGCCACGCGTTTCCAGTTCGACCAGCCGTCCGGACATTCGATCCACGACGTGCGCCTCACCCCCAAGCCCGCCGCCGCGCAACGCATCGTGTCCTGGCACATCGACGGCCCGGGCAAGAAGTCGGAATGGAAGGATGGGCACGGCAACCAGGTCGCGACCTTCTCGGTCGCCCAGCAGCACGATAGCGTCGAAATCGTCGTGCAGGGCGTCTACGAATACAGCGGCACCGACCAGTGGCTGCGCTATGTCGAGGAGCCCACCCTGCCGGCGCCCTTCTGGCTACGCAACACGGGCCTTGCACGCCACGATGCGAACTTCGATCCGGTGATCCAGGGACTCGCCGACCGTGCCGCGGATCCCGCGCGGCGGGTCGCTGTCCTGCATGAGCTGATGGAGCGAATCTCGGCGCGCGTGGCCTACAAGACCGGCGTGTCGACCGTGGACACGACGGCCGCCGAGGCACTGACCCGGGGCGCCGGCGTGGCGCAGGACGAGGCCCACATCTTCATCGCCTGCTGCCGCCGCCTCGGCGTGCCGGCACGCTACGTCAGCGGCTATCTGCGCAACGACGACCCGGAAATGCATGTCGGCCGGACCAGCCATTCCTGGGCGGAAGCCTGGGTGCCGGGACTGGAATGGGTGGGGTTCGACCCCGCCAATGGCATCAGCCCGCGCGGCGACAGCCTGCGTGTTGCCGTGGGCCTGGACTATCGCGATGCCGCTCCGGTCAGCGGACGCCGCGTCGGCTTCGGCGATGCCAAGATGACCGTCGACTGCTCGGTCCGCCTGGTCGACTAGGCGGGCCTCTCCCGGACGTTCTTGCGGCGCCAGAGCGAGGCGATCAGCACGAAGATGTGCCGAAGCTGAATGAGCGCGCCGATCGAGATGAGAATGACCGAAACGGTCAGCAGCGTGTGTTCGTAGCCGATCGTGTTCACGATGCGATCCGGCAGGCTGATCATCGCCACCGCAATTTCGGCGAACAGACCGAGGACGAGCTGGGCCACCCCGTATTCATGGCACATCTCGTCGATCTGCACCTGCCGCTCCTCGTCCGCGCCGCCGGACACGCCGAACCGCTTGCGAATCACGCCTCGCTCCTCCAGCGCCACGCCCCAGCCGATCATGATCAGCGCGATCGTGGAGGCGATCGTGACCGGCTCATGGGTATCGATGTGCCGGTTCACGCTCTGCACGATATCGGCGATGGACAGAACCATCGGAAACAGGATCATCAGGTTCACCGCCGCGATGAAGACCGGCGAGATGAGGAACCGCAGCGGAACCAGCAGGAACTTCATCTCACCCTCTTTGCCCTAGCGCCGGTACGGCGCGCCCGACGATAAATACGGGTCGTCGCCTTGCGGAAACCCGGCGTCGCGACTAGCTTCGCGCCGCTCATAAAAATGCCTGAAGGAGGCATATTCGTCATGGCTTTCATCGCCGATCGTCTCAGCCGCATCAAGCCGTCTCCGACCAATGCCGCGCAGGGCAAGTTCCTGGAGATGAAAGCGGCGGGCAAAGACGTGATCGGTCTGGCGGCCGGCGAGCCGGACATGCCGACGCCCGATCACATCAAGGAAGCGGCGATCCAGGCGATCCGCAACAACGACACCAAGTACACCGCCGTGCCGGGAACGCCGGCGCTCCGCCAGGCGATCGTCGCCAAGATGAAGCGCGACCACGGCCTCGACTACAAGCCGAGCCAGACCGTCGTCACCTCGGGCGGCAAGCAGATCATCTTCAACGCCATGCTGGCGACGCTGAACCCGGGCGACGAGGTCATCGTGCCCGCGCCGTACTGGGTCTCGTACCCTGAGATGGTGATGTTCGGCGACGGCACGCCCGTCATCGTGCAGTGCAGGGAAGAGAACGGCTTCAAGCTGACGCCGCAGGATCTCGACCGCGCCATCACGCCCAAGACCAAGTGGATCATCCTCAACTCGCCCAGCAATCCGACCGGTGCCGCCTACTCCAAGGCCGACCTGCGGGGGTTGTGCGACGTGCTGCTGAAGCATCCGCACGTCTACATCCTCACCGACGACATGTACGAGAAGCTCGTCTACGACGACTTCGAGTTCTTCACGCCGGCCCAGGTCGAGCCGAAGCTGTACGACCGCACGCTGACGATGAACGGCGTGTCGAAGGCCTACAGCATGACCGGCTGGCGCATCGGCTACGCGGCCGGTCCGCAGGACCTGATCAACGCCATGATCACGGTGCAGTCGCAGAGCACGTCGAACGCCAGCTCGATCAGCCAGGCCGCCGCCGTGGCCGCGCTGAACGGCCCGACCGACTTCATCCCGAAGAACGTCGCGATCTTCAAGCAGCGCCGCGATCTCATCGTGTCGATGCTGAACCAGAGCAACGGCATCAAGTGCCCGCGCCCCGAAGGTGCCTTCTACGTCTACCCTTCCTGCGCCGGCCTGATCGGCAAGAAGACGCCGGACGGCAAGGTGATCAAGGACGACACCGACTTCGTGAACTACCTGCTCGAAGCCGAAGGTCTCTCGGTCGTGCAGGGTTCGGCCTTCGGCCAGGGCCCGGCCTTCCGCATCTCCTACGCCACGGCGACGGAACTGCTCGAGGAAGCGGGCCGCCGGATCCAGCGCGCCTGCGCCGCGCTGAGCTGAAGCAGTCCGGACCGAAAGGCGAGCCGCCCCCCTTCATCGCCACCATGCAAAGGCGATGCAGGCGGCGGCGATGGTGCCCGCGAAGCCCAGGGCGAACAGGGCACGGCCGGTACGGTCGACGACCAGCGTCGACCGGCCGTCCAGCCGCCACTTCTCTCCCACGAGCGCCGTGATGATGCAGACCAGGCAGAGCCCGAAGAAGACGTAGAAGCCGTATTCGACGGCGATCACGTACCCGACGTTGCCGAGCTGCGAATTGATCGAAGACAGCAGCACCGCGCCGGAAAGCCCCGCGGTGATCGCGACCGTGACTTTGGCGCCCGCCAGCGCCGGCGGGAAATACAGCGTCGCGAACAGGATCAAGGTCATCAGGCCAACCGGCAGGAGGGTCTTGATGAGCGTGGTGCCGATGTCGCGCACCACTTCGATCCGCATGGCGAAGCCCGACAGTTCGCGCATGCGATCGAAGCCGACCAGCCCCGGATCGCCGAGGCCCGACCGGGACACCAGTATCTCCCGCACCTCGGCCACGCGAAGCGCCTGCCATTGCGTCAGGTTTCGGAACGCGTTGGGTGCCGCAGCGCCACCGAAGGCGTTTCCGGCGCCAGATCCCGCATCGGCGCCTTCGAACGCGCTACGGTCGCGCACGTAGACCATGCGATCGCTGGCGGCGCGGGCATTGAAGAAGCGAATCTCGAGTTCCTGACGATCTGCCGGGTATCGCCGCAGGTCGAAGTCGTTCTTGAAGTCACCGCTGATCCGCCACAAGCGATAGGTCGTCCCGTCGCCGAGGTCGCGCTGGGCAGCCGGCCTCGAACTGGCAAAGTTGCCTCGGACCATGTCGGGAAACTCGAACTGGGCGGGATCGCCGTCCGCTGAGCCGATGCCGCGCGCGAAGCGCATCCAGACGTAAAAGTCGGCCGTGAACATCGATTGGGCGACGTCGATGCGCGTAATCTCGTTCAGGTAAATGCCGGTGTACACGACCTGTTGCCGGCGCGCGTAGCGGCCTGGACCGATTTCGACGAGCTGGCCCGCGGCAATCTCTTCGGCGGGCGCAGAAGAAACCGGCACGAGTTGTATCGGGGCCGATTCGAACAAACCTCCCCTGCCGAACCGGCCCATCCTGATCGCGAGCGAACGGCCCCGCTCGGGCGTGAACCATATCGGCCCCAGCAGTCCGGCGACGGCACGGGTCGGACCATCGAGGGATGAGAGGTAGGTGAACGCCGCTTCCCGACGAGCGCGAAGATCGGAGGCACTCTTTCCGGCGACGGCTGACCGAATGGCCGCGATGGCGAGCCGGGCCGCATCATAGGCCTGCACCGACAACCACGAGATCGATGCTTCCTGACCGAAGCGGGCTCTGTAGCGCTCGATGAACGCGAGCGTATCGGCATTGGCACTGTCGAGGATGGCCGGCGTCGCGAGGTAAAGATCTTTGGTGAAGAAGCCCGGTTCCCGGCGTTCCTCGGGCAGGTCATTGAATCGTGCGAAGAAGGAGGCATCGCTCAGCACGCCGGGGCCAAGCACCGGCGCAGCCACACCCGCACGCCGCAATCCCACCATGACGGGAGCAGCATCCGCATCGAGCGCAGCAAGTACGATCGCGGGCTTGCCAGGATCGGCTGCCACCGAACGCACCGCCTCGTCCCGTTCTTCCGCGGTCTTGAAGGGGTAATAGGTCGCGGCCAGCCCCAGCCGCTCCGCCCCACGCCTGAAGCCATCCGCGATGGTACGTCCATAACCGTTGTCCGCGAAGATGACGGCGGCGCGGGCGCCTCCGAGGGCATAACGAAGGTAATCGGCGACCGATTCGCCCAGATCGCTGTTGCGGAACACGGTCTGGAAGGACGTTCGGTTTTCGGTGACGAGATCGCTTCCGGCAGTCGAGATGATCGCCGGGATACCCGCCTGGGCGAAGACCGGACCTGCCGGAAGGGCAAGGACGGACAGGACCGGCCCCACCGCCACCACCGCCGTACTGGCGCCGATACGCGCCGCCGCCTCACGGGCGCCCGCCTCGGTGCTCTGATCGTCCTGGATTTCGAGTTCGATACGCGGTTCGGCGCCGCTCGCATTGGCCTCATCGACGGCCAGGCGGACACTGTCCAGAAACGGCTTGCCGTACGCGGCCTCGAAAGCGCCGCTGCGGCTGACGACTACCCCGAGTTTGGCAACCGACGTATGCGCCCCGACCCCCGGCGCCCATAACAGCAGCACACCCGCAACCAGCGCCACGAACCGGGACGCCACCAGACTTACATCGTTCGAATTCACGGCCGGGCCTCGACAAGAACGCCAATGACGCTCCGCATGGAGGCACGTCCCTGGACGGTGCGTCGATCCAAGATCCCTACCTATAACAAATTCATCCCCGGCGCGCGCATTGACTCGCACCAGTCGGAGTGAAAGCATTTCCCTCGACAAAGGGCTTCGCTCCGATCGCGGCGTCGCGGATGGTCTCCGCGTCCGTCGGCCGGCCGAGAGTTGAGTGAGAGCGACCGTATTGCGGACGCTGGGGCTGCCCGTCCTGCCGGAAACGCCGTCCGGGGCTTCTACGCTTTTGCGAAGAAGGAGGACGTTGTCATGGGCGAGTTCAAGACGGAGACAATCACCGGCGGCAGACCAGGCAGCGGCGCACACCGCGTCGTGGCGCTGTGCGGGCCGTATCTGTCGGGCAAGACCAGCCTGCTCGAAAGCATTCTGTACGCAACCGGGGCCATCGGCCGTCGCGGCTCAACGCGCGCCGGCACGTCCATCGGCGACGGCGCTGCCGAGTCTCGCAAGCGAAACATGGGCACGGAAATCAACGTGGCCTCGGTCGACTATCTCGGCGACCAGTGGACGTTCCTCGACGTGCCGGGCTCGATCGAATTCCAGAACGACGCCTTCGCGGGCCTGGCGGTATGCGACGCGGCCGTCGTGGTTTGCGAGCCTTCGGCCGAGCGCGTGATGGCGCTGACGCCGCTCCTCAAATTCATCGAGGACCGGCACATCCCGCACATCATCTTCGTCAACAAGATCGATTCCGCCGAGATCCGCATCCGCGACCTGCTGGCGGCGCTGCAGTCGGTGTCGCGGCGCAAGCTGGTGCTGCGGCAGGTTCCGATCCGCCGCGCGGCCGCCGACGGCAGCGAGGAGACGGTGGGCTATGTCGATCTCGTGAGCGAGCGAGCCTATCGCTACCGGAGCAGCGGCGCGTCCGACCTGATCGAGATGCCGGCCGAGCTGTTGCCGCGCGAGGCCGAGGCGCGACGCGAGATGCTGGAGACGCTCTCGGAGTTCGACGACACGCTCCTGGAACAGCTCATCGAGGATGTCGCGCCGGAGAAGTCGCTGATTTATCGTGACCTGCACGAAGAGTTCTGCACCGACCAGATCGTGCCCGTCCTGCTGGGTGCCGGCGATCGCGAAAACGGCGTGCGGCGGCTTCTGAAGGCACTGCGCCACGACACACCGACCGTCGAGATGACGGCGAGGCGGCGCTCGTTGCGCTCGGACGGCATGTCGACGGCCGAGTGCTTCAAGGTCCTGCATCAGAGCCATGCGGGTAAGCTTTCGCTTTGCCGGATCTGGTCCGGCACGCTGGCCGAAGGGCAGTCGGTCGGCGGACATCGTGTCGGCACGATCCTGCGGCCGTTCGGGCAGAGGGTCGACAAGATCGCCGAGGCGCGCGCCGGCGAGATCGTGGCCTTGGCCAAGATCGAGGCCTTGTCGTCCGGACAGACGCTCAGCCCTTCGGGGATCACGGGCTCGGCGGATTTCCCCCCGGCCGACTCACCGGTCTTCGGCCTTGCCCTCTCCGCCCGGAACCGGAACGACGAGGTGAAGCTCTCCGGTGCCCTGCAGAAGCTGGTCGAGGAGGATCCGTCGCTATCCTTCGAGGCGCGTGGCGAGACTCACGAGCTGCTGCTCAAAGGCCAGGGGGAGATGCATCTCAAGGTCGCGATCGACAAGCTCGCCGGCCGCTACAACGTCGCCGTCGAGACGGCGGCGACACGCGTCGCCTATCGCGAGACCATCCAGGCCGGCACGCAGCAGCATGCGCGCTACAAGCGCCAGACCGGAGGCCACGGGCAGTTCGCCGACATCAAGATCGAGATCAAGCCGCTGCCGCGCGGTTCGGGCTTCCGCTTCGTCGACCGGATCGTGGGCGGTGTGGTGCCCCGCAACTTCATCCCCGCTGTCGAAGAGGGCGTGATCGACTACCTCAGGGAAGGGCCCCTCGGCCAACCCGTCGTCGATCTCGAAGTGACGCTGTTCGACGGCCAGTATCACGCCGTCGACAGTTCCGAGATGTCGTTCAGGATGGCCGCGCGCATCGCCATGAGCGAGGCCATGCCCAAGTGCAAGCCGGTCCTGCTCGAACCCATCCTGCGGGTCACGGTCGCCGGCCCCTCCGAATCGACACCGCGGCTGCAACGGCTGATCTCGGGTCGGCGCGGGCAGCTGCTGGGGTATGACGCGCGGCCCGACTGGCCGGGATGGGACGAGGTCTCGGCCCTGATGCCAGAGGCCGAGATCGCCGACATGATCGTCGAGATCCGGTCCGTGACGCAGGGCATCGGCAGCTTCCGGACAGAGTTCGACCATCTTCAGGAGCTGGCTGGGCGGACCGCCGAACGCATCGTCGAGGAGACGAAGAAGCGTCAGGCCGCCTGACGGCGGTCATCCGCCCGGGTCACAAGGCAGTGAGGCCGGGCCGGCAGCCCTTCTCCGCCGAGGCCCGGTCTCTCATATTCGCCCTGTGGAATGGTTCCACGGGAGTGTCGTTCATGTTCAACAGACGGTCTCTGATGGTGGGTGGCCTGGTGACGGCTGCCGCATCGTCACTGACCCGCGTCGCGAATGCCCAGTCTGGGCGCCCGACGCTGGTGTTCGTCGGCCACGAGCTTTGAGGCGGCTGCAAGATCTGGCGTGCCCAGTCCGAGCCTGATTTCCTCAAGTCGGCCGCTTTCAAGAAGATGGACTATCAAGTCGTCCATCCGGCCAATGCGGACCTCGTGATGGTCGAAGACAGCTGGCCCGCGCCGGCAAGGCCCATCCGGGCAGCGTTCCTCGCAAGCGACGAGGGCAAGAAGAGCCCCAACGCCACGCCACGCTTCATCCTGTTTCAGGATGGCAAGATCGTCCTCACCGTCACCGGCAACGGTGGCTGGAAGGACAAGATGTGGCCGATGATCCAGGAAGTGACCGCCACCAAGGCGTAGTTTCCGGCCGGGCGACGATGCAGCATATTGCCCTCGTGGGAGCCATCCACGAGGGGGAGACATACTGGATGTTCAAGAGACGTATCGCGATCGCGGGCGGACTGTCGTCGGCCGCCGCGGCGATCCTGTCGCGCACCGCGGCCGCCCAGGGAACGGCGCCGAGCGCCAAGCCCATCCTGATCTTCGCCGGCGACGAGACGTCGGAGGCCTGCAGGATCTGGCGCACGCAGTGGGAGCCGCTCTTCAAGCAGGCTCCGGTCTTCCAGAAGATCGACTATCGCGTCGTGTTCCCGAATACGCCGGCGCTCCTGCTGAAGCCCGCGAGCTGGCCCGCGGATCTGCGCTGGGTCCTCGACGCCTTCCTGATGAGCCAGGTCGGCGTCGAACAGGGCGCCGAGACGCCTCGCTTCTTCCTCATTCAGGGTGGACAGATCACCTTCACCGCCGTCGGCAACAGTGCCTGGCGCGACGTCATGTGGCCGACCCTGCTGGATGTGACCAGTTCGCAGCCATGAGCCCGCGGGTCGCGTCACGGCGCAGTGAGCAGGGTTGATTTGCCGGACCGTCGCCCAAGCGCCATCTAGAGGCAGAGCGTAACAGGAGTCGGATCATGCTGATCAAGCGCACGCGAGGCTGGGAACTGCCGGAGTCGAAGGCGACGCCGGAGAGCCACTATCTCAACCGGCGCGAGATGGTGCGGTCCATGGGGCTCGTGGCGGGACTGGGGGCGGCATCGCTGGCGCTGCCCGGTGGGGCGATGGCGCAGGACAAGTCGGCCGATCCGTCCGCCGGCCTGTACCCGGCCAAGCGCAACGACAAATATGGCGTGCCGACCCCCATGACGGCCGAGAAACTGGCCACCACCTACAACAACTTCTACGAATTCGGCACTGACAAGAGCATCTGGCGCGACGCCCAGAAGCTCGACGTGCGTCCGTGGACCATCAAGGTCGACGGCATGGTCGAAAAGCCCTTCGAGATCGGCATCGACGACCTGCTGGCGAAGGTGCAGCTCGAGGAGCGCGTCTATCGCCACCGCTGCGTCGAGACCTGGTCGATGATCGTGCCCTGGACGGGCTTCCCGGTGCGCTCGCTGGTCGAACTGTGCAAGCCGCTGAGCAGCGCCAAGTTCATCGTGATGAAGACCCTGTCCAGGCCTTCGGTGATGCGCGAACAGCGCGACCTCCTCTATCCCTGGCCCTACACCGAAGGGCTGGCCATGGACGAGGCGATGAACGACCTGGCCTTCATCGCGACCGGTCTCTACGGCAAGCCGATGCCCAAGCAGAACGGCGCGCCGCTGCGTCTCGTGGCGCCGTGGAAGTACGGGTTCAAGAACGTGAAGTCGATCGTCAGTGTCGAGTTCACCGACAAGAAGCCCAAGACCTTCTGGGAAGGGCTGCAATCCAGCGAATACGGCTTCTGGGCCAACGTGAACCCCGAGGTGGCCCATCCGCGCTGGAGCCAGGCCACCGAGAAGCCGCTGGGCAGCGATCAGCGCATCCCGACCCTGCTCTACAACGGTTATGCCGAGTTCGTGGCCGGGCTGTACACCAACCGCAAGGCGGAAAAGCTGTTCATGTAGCCCGCCCTCCTTTGCCTCGTCGCGCCGGGCCGCTAAAACGGAACCCGGCCGAACGAGGCCTCGGGAGGAAACGTGAAGCTCAACCGTCGTACGACCCTGGCGGGCGCCGCCGCACTGGCCGCAGGTTCGCTGCCCAGGGCCGCCTTCGCCCAGGCCTATCCCAACAAGCCGATCAAGATCGTCGTGCCCTTCGCGGCCGGCAGCGCCACCGACCTCACGGCGCGCGGCCTCGGCGCCAAGCTGCAGGAGATCCTGAAGCAGCCGATCGTCATCGAGAACAAGCCGGGCGCCAGCGGGCAGCTCGGTGCCTCCACCGTCGCCACCGCACCGGCCGACGGCTACACGCTGATGATGGGCACCAACACGACGAATGCCGCCAACGGCGCCCTGTTCAAGAAGCTGAGCTACGACATCGAGAAGGACTTCGCGCCGATCATGCGCTGCGTGATGGGCGTCAACGCGCTGGTCGTGAACAACGACCTGCCGGTGAAGACGACCGTCGAGCTGGTGGACTACGCCAAGAAGAACCCCGGCAAGCTCAACTACGCCGAAGCCAGCGCCTCGCAGCGCCTCTCGGGCGAAATGTTCAATCAGCTCGCCGGCACGAAGATCGAGCGCGTGCCCTACAAGGCCAGTCCGCAGGCGCTGGGCGACGTGGCGTCGGGTCAGGTCCAGGTGATGTTCCCCGACCTGCCGCAGGCGCTGACCCAGATCGAGGCCGGCCGCGTGCGGGGGCTGGCGACCACCGGCCCCAAGCGCACGACGGTCACGCCCGACCTGCCCGCGATCGCCGAAGCCGTGCCGGGCTATTCGCTGGTCTACTGGCTGGCCGTGTTCGCGCCGGCCGCAACGCCGAAGGATGTCCAGAAGGTCCTGGCCGACGCGATCGCCGAGGCGCTGAAGGATCCGGCCACCGCCAAGGCGATGACGCAGGGCCGCATGGAGATCGCCCCGCTCGCGCTCGACGAGTTCGCGGCCTATGTGAAGAGCGAGACGGCCTGGTGGACCAAGGAGATCAAGGCCGCCGGCATCGAGCCGGAGTGAGCGCCATGAACAAGGTCATCATCGAGAAGAGCGGCCCGGTCAAAACCATCTGGATGAACCGGCCGGAGAAGCGCAACGCGCTCGACAGCGAGCTGATGCGCGAGATGATCGAGGCGTTGCAGGAGCCGGTCGCGGCCGACGACCGTGTCGTGGTGATCCGCGGCAAGGGCGACGTGTTCTGCGCCGGCCTCGACATGGCGGAGCGGCGCGAGACCATCGGCGGCGGCAGTGCCAGCGGCATCGAGGTCATGTTGCGCGCGGTCGAGCTCTGCCCGCTGCCGGTCGTCGCGGTCGTCCATGGCGACGCCATCGCCGGCGGCAACGAGCTGGCACTCCATTGCGATATCGTCGTGGCCAGCCAGAAGGCGCGTTTCGGCATGTCGCTGGCCCAGGTCGGCCTCGCCCCCAACTGGTTCCTGGCCAAGAAGCTGATGGAAGTGCTGGGGCCGGTCACGACCCGCGAGATGCTGCTGCTGGGCGATCCGCTGCCGTCGACCAAGCTGCATGCGCTGGGCCTGATCGCCCGCTGCGTGCCGCCCGACCAGCTCGAGGCCGAGGCCTCGAAGGTCGTCGACCGGCTGGCGGCCAATGCGCCGCTGTCGCTCAAGGCCATGAAGGCGCTCACGGTGAAGCAGCTCGAGTTCCGCGACGGCATCCAGCACGACGATGTCGACGCGCTGGTGCAGGCGGCGATGAAGAGCCAGGACGCGCAGGAAGGCATGAAGGCGCGGCTGGAGAAGCGCACCGCGAAGTTCCAGGGGCGCTAGACCATGTCGATCAGGCTCCGCCTCGACAAGCCGTGGCGGCCCCTGACCGCCGAAGAGATTGCCCGCCTGCCGGGCCAGCTCGGCATCTACCAGGTCGCCGACGCCGCGGGCACCCTCCTCTATATCGGCCAGGCCGGCGCGCGCGCGCCGTTCGGGCTCCGCAGCGAATTGCAGCGCGAGCTCGCCGAACGGGGCCCCGACCACAAGTTCCGGGTCGAAGTGAACCAGCAGTACCGCACACGCTGGTTCGAACTGTTGATGGTGCATCAGGCAGACCATGGCGGCCTGCCGCCGGACAACGCCAAGAACCCGCCGCCAAACCTTGGCCGGCTGAGCCCGAGCTGAAGAGGCAGAGATGGATTTCGAGCCCTCCGCAGAACAGCAGATGCTGATCGACCAGGTCCGGCGCTTCGTGCGCGAGGAGATCATCCCGCTCGAAGCGAAGCTCGATCCCGACGCGTCGGAGCTCGATCCCGCCGATCACGCGCGGCTGGTCGAGAAGACCAAGGCGATGGGCCTGTTCGGCATCGACATCCCCAAGGAATATGGCGGCCCCGACATCGACATCGTGACCCGTGTGCTGCTGGCCATCGAGATGGCGCAGCATCGCGCCGGCCTCTATGTGCCCTGCTACGGCACCTTCGGCGGCGCGGGCCTGGCGCAGATCTTCGAGGCCAACGAGGATCAGAAGGAGCGCTACCTCTATCCGACCCTGCGCGGCGAGAAGAAGGCGTTCTTCGGCCTCACTGAGCCGTCCGGCGGCAGCGATCCGGCGCGCGCCATCCAGACGAAAGCCGAACGCAAGGACAATGGCTGGGTGCTGAACGGCGCCAAGATCTTCATTTCGAACGCCGATCGCGCGCAGTACGGCATCGTCTTCGCGCGGACCGATTCGTCGAAGGGACGCGCCGGCATCACCTGCTTCATCATCGACAGCGACACGCCGGGCTTCCACGTGCGCCGCGTCGTGCACACGCTGCGCTCCTCGCACTACGCAACCGAGCTCGAGTTCAAGGACTGCTGGGTCTCCGACCATCAGGTGCTGGGCGAGGTGAACAAAGGCTTCGCGGTCGCCAACGACCGCCTGACGCGCCAGCGCATCCCCTATGCCGCGGGCTGCATCGGCGTCGCGATCGCCGCGCATGAAATGGCGATCGAGTGGGCCAAGATGCGCACGACCTTCGGCGAGAAGCTCGCCAACCGACAGGCCGTGCAGTGGATGCTGGTCGACAACGAGATCGACATCCGCACGGCGAGGCACTTCACGCTGGAGGCGGCGGAGAAGGCGCGGCGTGGCCTGCCCTTCAAGATCGAGGCTTCGATCGCCAAGCTCACCGCGTCGGAAGGCGGCGGCAGGGTCGTCGACCGCTCGATGCAGATCCATGGCGGCATGGGCATGACCAAGGACCTGCCCCTGGAACGCTGGTACCGCGAGATGCGCATTCGCCGGGTTGGCGAAGGCCCGAGCGAGGTGCAGCGCATGGTGATCGCGCGCGAGATCCTGGGGAGCAACCTGCGATGAGCGCTCCTTCCGGCCCACTTGCGGGCATCAAGGTCGTGGAATTCGGCCAGAACCTGGCCGGCCCCTATTGCGGTCAGATCCTGGCCTTCCTCGGCGCCGAGGTGATCAAGGTCGAGCGACCCGAGGGCGACGATGCGCGCAAATGGGGCCCTCCCTTCGTCGAGGGCGATGCGACGGGCTTCATCGCGCTCAACCGGGGCAAGAAGTCGATCACCTGCGACCTCGCGGATCCGGCGCAGCGCGAGGTGTTGATCGAACGGATCGGAGCCGCCGACATCTTCGTGCACAATCTGCGCGCCGACGTGCCGGCCAAATTCGGCTTCGACGGCGCGACACTGACCAAGCGCTTCCCGCGCCTGATCTATGCCGACCTCGGGGCCTTCGGCCATGCCGGCCCCTGGAAGGACCGGCCCGGCTACGAGCCGATCATCCAGGCCGTCGCCGGCCTGATCTCGCTCAATGGCGACCCGACCGGCCCGGGGGCGCGCATCGGCGTCTCGATCATCGACCTGTCGACCGGCATGTGGACGGCGATCGGCGTGCTGGCGGCGCTGGCCAGGCGCACGGCCACCGGCCAGGGCAGCCTGGTAAACACCTCGCTGTTCGAGAGCGGCCTGATGTGGGCCTCGAACCATGTCGCGGGATGGTCGGTGACCGGCAGGATGCCGCCGCGCCAGGGGACCGGTCATCCATCGCTGACGCCCTATCAGGCATTCGAGTGCAGCGACGGGCCGCTGATGATCTGCCCGGGCAACGACCGGCTCTGGCGCAAGTTCGCCGAAGCGCTGGGCCATCCCGAATGGCCGGACGAGGAGCGTTTCAGGACCAACGTCCGGCGCGCCGAGCGGCGCGAGCTGCTGCTGGGTATGATCGCCGACATCATGAAGGAGCACCCCCGGTCGCATTGGGCGGCCAAGCTCGACGCGCTGGGTGTGCCGAACGGGCCGCTGAACACCGTGCCCCAGGTGATGGAGCTGGCGCAGGTGGCGGCGCTGGCGATGTTCATGCAGCCCTATGCCGGTTCGAACGCCCTGTTCCACGGCCTGCCGCTCAGCCTCGACGGCAAGCGGGCCGGCGGGATGGAAACCGCGCCGAAGATCGGCGAACACAACGGAAAGATCTAGCCGGCGAAGCTCAGGCAGTAGTCCCGCACCTGCTGCAACGGGATGCGCGCGTGGCTCTGCACGATGATGAACTTGCCGCCCGGGTCGGTACCATTGGGCAGCCGGACCAGTCTTTCGAAATCATCGGCGCCCCAGACGCACGACCGTTCCGAGAACAGCTGGACGTCGGAGGTGTAACAGGTGTCCCACTCGGCGTGATAATCGTAGAGCGTGCCGTTGATCTCCGCCGTGCTGGTGTAGAGTGAATATTCGGTCCAAGGCACCTGCAGCGGCTTGCGGGCCTTCCACAGCAGCAGGGCGGTCATCGCGCTCAGCCGGGAGCCGCGGAGCCGCTCCAGAGTCTGCCGCGCCAGGTCGCCGTGCAGGATGTTCGGCGTGACCGAGAGACCGTGCGATCTCGCATCGTAGGGAATGCCGATCACCTCCGACGCGCTTTGCCACCAGTCGTGGTGCTGCTTGGGCTCCCACCGGGACAGGGCCCGGTCATATTTCACGAACGTGCGCGAATCGAAGTCGCCGACGCAACAGACGTCGGAATCAAGTGTGAAGAAGCCTCCGAAGCCCAGCACCGCCGGTACGTGCAATTTGACGATCTGTTGCCGGTACCAACCGGTCAGCCAGTAGAACGAGCTGAAAGCCGGGAAAAAGTCACCCTCGCGGCGCACGGTCACTTCGATGTTGGGAAAGCGCGGCAGGTTCGAGCGCAACAGGTCGGCATCGCGATCGGGGGCGATGATCAGCAACTCGAAGGGCTTGCTGTCCCGCCAGTGCTTGGCCAACGACTCGATCAGAAGTCCGGCACGCTCCAGATCGCCCAGGCGCATGATCTTGCGCAGGGCGAGCGGAAGGATTCCTTGTCTGATCTCAGAAAACATATTCGGCTACACTCTCCTCGCTATATATGGGCATTCGCGACACCATATCAATCGATAGGTTAAATCAGGGGCGCAGCCTCTCAGCGGCACATCGACCCACATATGGAGAGTCCGACGCCTTGCCGCGACGCAAAAAAAACGCCGGGCCCAAGGGCCCGGCGAGTCAAACAGGGAGGCTTCACGTCTGGGAGACGTGGGATCATGAGGATCCCGAGTTTCGAATCGATCAGCCAAAACCGGTCGTATCGAAAACCTGCATCCAACCTATGCCTCATGGAGAGGATTGGTAGTGGTGAAGTTTTGGACACTGGCATGCGGCGTGCGCATGCCTTTCACCGACTATGCAATCCTGCAGACCTCAAAGCTCAGAAGCGTGTCTCCGCGACCTTCCGCAGCAAGAAATCCCGGAATACGGCGATGCGCTTGGAATGCCGCAACTCTTCCGGATAGGTGAAATAGACATCCGTCGTCCGGACATTGAGGTCGGGCAGAAGCATCTCGATCTTGGTCGATTCACGGGCCAGGTAATCCGGCAGAGAGGCAATACCGAGCCCGGACTCCACGGCGCGGAAGATGCCGTAGGTGTTGTTCACCCGGAGAACCACCAGCCTGGGGTTCTGGTCGGGGTTTCCTTCGCGAAGCAGCCAGTTCACGTCCTGAACCGGCGCGCGCGCGTCCTCGCCGAAGATGATCAGACGGTGCTGGTCGAGTTCGTCGATCGTCGTGGGCTTGCCGTACTTCTGCACATAGTCGTGCGAGGCATAGACGTGACTGCGGACGGTCAGCAGGTGGCGCTGCACCAACCCGGGCTGGCGCGGCATGACCATGCGGATCGCCACGTCGGCCTCGCGCATGCCGAGGTCGAGTTCGTTGTCGGACAGGACGAGGCTGACGTCGATCTCGGGATAGAGCGCGATGAACTCGTGCATCTGGGCGGTGAGCCAGGTCGAGCCGAACCCGACCGTCGCGTGGATCTTGAGGCGCCCGGCGGGCTTGTCCTGGTTGGCGCGCAGCAGCGCCTCGGCGGTGTTGACCTTGGCGGCCATGTCGCGCGCCGTTCGGTAGAGCAGCTCGCCCTGCTCCGTCAGGATGAGGCCACGCGCATGGCGATGGAACAGCATGACTCCAAGCTGCTCCTCGAGCGCGCCGATCTGGCGCGAGATCGCCGACTGGCTGAGCTTCAGCGATTCGCCCGCATGCGTGAAGCTGCCGGCATCCGCCACGGCCTGGAATATCCGCAGCTTGTCCCAGTCCATTTCATTCCTCCCCTGTCCACGCCTGCCGCTTACTCGGCCGCCTCAGCGTGGCGCGCCTCCTGTCCCGCCAGCCACTTCTCGGCCTCGAGCGCGGCCATGCAGCCCGTTCCCGCCGCCGTTACCGCCTGCCGGAAGACCTTGTCCTGCACGTCGCCCGCCGCGTAGACCCCCTCGATGTTGGTCGCCGTCGAATCCGGCCGGGTGATCAGGTAGCCCTCGCCGTCCATCTCGAGCTTGCCCTTGAACAGCTCAGTATTGGGCGAATGACCGATCGCCACGAAGAACCCATCGGCCTTGACGTCCTGCACCACGCCCGTCTTGACGTTGCGCAGGCGCGCGCCGGTCACGACCGGCGCCGGCATCTTCTCGCCGAGCACCTCGTCGACGACGTTGTCCCAGATGACGCTGACCTTGGGGTTCTTGAAAAGGCGATCCTGCAGGATTCGCTCCGCGCGGAAACTGTCGCGGCGATGGACCAGCGTCACCTTGGACGCATGGTGGGTCAGGTAGAGCGCCTCCTCGACCGCGGTATTGCCGCCGCCGACCACGATCACTTCCTTGTTTCGGAAGAAGAAGCCGTCGCAGGTCGCGCAGGCCGACACGCCACCTCCGCGGTAGGTTTCCTCGCTGGGCAGGCCCAGCCACTTTGCCGTGGCGCCGGTGGCGATGATGAGGGAATCAGCCTCGTAGCGATCGCCGGAATCGCCCAGGCAGACGAACGGCCGCCGCGTCACGTCGACCTCCACGATCGTGTCGAAGAACATCTGCGTGCCGACATGTTCGGCCTGCTTCTGCATCTGTTCCATGAGCCACGGGCCCTGGATGACGTCGGCAAAGCCCGGATAATTCTCGACGTCGGTCGTGATCGTGAGCTGGCCGCCCGGCTGAATGCCCTGCACAAGCATGGGCTTCAGACTGGCGCGGGCGGCATAGATGGCCGCCGTGTAGCCAGCCGGGCCGGAGCCCAGGATCATTACCTTGCTTCGGTGAGTTTCTGCCATGTCCGCTCCGCATCCCGCCAACCGCATATCTTCGACATATATGCAAACCTCCCCCGAGTTGCACGGCTAGATGTGGATTTCACACGCAATTGTTCACAGACAATTGGCGAATCCTCGCAACTTTATTGCTGGCTCGGCATGGTTCTGGCATAGACCGCGCCCAACGGAGGAATACTGATGGCTCGGGCCAAGCTCGATCGAATTGACCGGCGAATTCTCAGCGACCTGCAATCCAATGGACGCATGACCAATGTGGAGCTGGCCGAACGGGCCGGCATTTCGGCGCCGCCCTGTCTGCGCCGCGTGCGCGCGCTGGAACGCGCCGGGATCATCAAGGGCTACCATGCGGAATTGAGCCCCGAGGCACTGGGCTACAGCGTGTCCGTGTTCGCCCTCGTGGGACTGAACAGTCAGGCCGAGGCCGACCTCAAGTCGTTCGAGGCGCTGATCGCCAATTGGGACGAGGTCCGCGAGTGCCACATGCTGGCCGGCGAAGCCGACTTCCTGCTCAAGATCGTGGCGGAGACCTGGGACGACTATCAGAAGTTCCTGACGACCCGCCTCACCTCGGCCCCCAATGTCAGCCACGTGAAGTCGATGATGGTGTTCCGGACCGCGAAGGAAGTCCCCGGCGTGCCGATCCCGACGGAAGCGTAGCTTCCGTCGGCGGAGCGGCAGCGGTTGTAATCAACCGCGAGAGCCCGCGCAGAAGTAACGGAGCAAGAAATGACCGACGTCACTTTCGAAATCCTGCACCGGGTCGCCGACGCCTTTGCCCGGCGCGACGTCGATGGCATCGTCGAGTCGTTTGCCGAGGACGGCGAATTCCGCAACGCTCGAGGCCCCGACCATTGGGGCCAGAGCTTCAAGGGCAAGGCGGCCATCCGCAGCTATTTCGAACCGCTGTTCGCCAATACCGGCGACGTGAAGTGGGTTCACACGAACGAGTTCATCTGCGGCGACCGGGCGGTCACCGAATGGCACCGGACCGCCACGCTGAAGTCGGGCGAGCGGCAGGAGTGGCTGGGCTGCGACCTCTACACCTTCCGGCGCGGTCTCATCGTGATGAAAGACACCTACATCAAAGTGGTCGTCTGACCGCCAGGGTCTTGCGGGAAACGGCGTGTATTGATACTTTTCAAAAATACACAGCGTTGTCACCAAGACAGGGGCGCAGGCCATGAGGAATCTTTTCCAGGCGTCGAAGATTCTGCTGCTCGATCTCGCGTCGACCCTGCTCTTCCTCGGCGTCTATGCCATCACCCGCGATCTCTTCCTGGCGGTCGGGCTCGGCATGGCGCTGGGCCTCGGGCAGATCGGCTGGCAGCTCGCCCGCAAGCAGCGCGTCGAGGCGCTGCAGTGGCTGAGCCTGGTCATCATCTTCGCTTCGGGGACGGCGACGTTCCTGACCGACGATCCGCTGTTCATCATGCTGAAGCCCAGCATCATCTACGTGATCGTCGGCCTGGTGATGCTGAAGCGCGGCTGGATGACCCGCTACCTGCCACCGATCGCACAGGCGACCGTCCCCGACCTGGCCATCACTTTCGGCTACGTGTGGGCAGGGCTGATGTTCTTCTCGGCCGTGCTCAACATCGTGCTCGCCCTGACGCTGGACGTCACGAGTTGGGCTGCCGTGAAGTCGATCTGGGCGATCGCCAGCAAGATCGGGCTGTTCGGCATCCAGTATGCGGTCATGAAGTCGACCGGCGTCCGCCGGGCGCGCGCCATGATGGCGGCTAGTTGAACTGCACGCCCACCACTTCGTAGGACTTGCCGCCGCGCGGCGTCTGCACTTCGACCCGGTCGCCCACCGTCTTGCCGATCAGAGCCCGCCCGATCGGCGAGGTGACGGAGATGCGGCCCTTGGCGAGGTCGGCCTCGTAGGGGCCGACGATCTGGTACTTCACCTTCTCGTCGGTATCCTCGTCGGCCAGGCGCACGATGGCACCGAACTTCACGACCTTGCCGGTCAGCTTCGAGAAGTCGATCACCTCGGTTCGCGAGATAATGTCCTCAAGTTCGGCAATACGCCCCTCGATGAAGCTCTGCTTCTCGCGCGCGGACGTGTACTCGGCGTTCTCCGAGAGATCGCCATGCTCACGCGCCGTCGCGATGGCCTTGATGATCGCCGGGCGCTCGACGCTCTTCAGCACTTTCAGTTCGCCTTCGAGGCGCTGAAGCCCCTCGGCTGTCATGGGAATACGTTCCATCGCCAAATCGTCCTTGATCAGTCGTACGGCGTCAACGCCGAACGCACCCCAAAACGGGTTGCCGTACGGCAAGTTGCAGGAAAGACCGCCGGGTTAAAAGGCGGTCTTGAAGTAGGATTGCAGGGGTGCCACGTCGAGCCCGCCCTGCTTGACCGCGGCAATTCCCTCGACCGCCGCCTTGGCACCGGCGACCGTCGTATAATAGGCGATCTTGTGCATCAGGGCGGTGCGCCGGAGCGTGAAGCTGTCGGTCAGGGCGCTCGCGCCATCGACCGTGTTGAAGACGAGCTGCACCTTGCCGTCCTTCATCAGGTCGACGATATGCGGCCGGCCTTCCAGCACCTTGTTGACCTGCTGCGCCTCGATCGAATGCTTGGCGAGGAACTCCGCCGTGCCGCGGGTCGCGACGACCTTGAAGCCCAGTTCGATCAGCCGCTTCAGCGGCTTCACCATCGCCTGCTTGTCCTGGTCCTTGACCGAGACGAAGACCGCGCCCTCGACCGGCACCTTGCTGCCGGCGCCGAGCTGCGACTTGGCGAAGGCCCGCCCGAAATCCATGTCGAGGCCCATGACCTCGCCGGTCGAGCGCATCTCCGGGCCGAGGATGATGTCGACACCGGGGAAGCGCGCGAAGGGGAATACCGCCTCCTTGACCGCGATGTGCTTGCCCTTGGTCTTCTTGATGCCAAGCGACTTCAGCGCTTCGCCGGCCATCAGGCGGGCCGCGAACTTGGCAATCGGTTGCCCGGTCGCCTTGGCGACGAACGGCACGGTGCGGCTGGCGCGCGGATTGACTTCCAGGACGTAGACTTCGCCGTCCTTGACGGCGAACTGCACGTTCATGAGGCCCACGACATGCAGCGCCTTGGCCATCGCCTCGGTCTGGCGCTCGATCTCCGCCAGGATCTTGGCCGACAGCGAATAAGGCGGCAGCGAGCAGGCCGAGTCGCCGGAATGGATTCCCGCCTCCTCGATATGCTCCATGATGCCGGCGACGAACACGTTCTGGTCCTTGTCGGCCAGGGCGTCGACATCGACCTCGATGGCGTCGCGCAGATAGGAGTCGATCAGCACCGGATTGCTGCCCGAGACCTTCACGGCATCGCGCATGTAGCGTTCGATGGCGGCGCGATCGTAGACGATCTGCATCGCGCGTCCGCCCAGCACGTAGGACGGGCGGATGACGACCGGATAGCCGATCTTCTCGGCAATCTCGATCGCCTTCTCCTGCGATGTGGCCGTGCCGTTGTCGGGCTGGCGCAGCTTGAGCTCGTGGATCAGCTTCTGGAAGCGCTCGCGGTCCTCGGCGAGATCGATGGCGTCGGGCGAGGTGCCCAGGATCGGAATTCCCGCGGCTTCGAGAGGCTTGGCGAGCTTGAGCGGCGTCTGGCCGCCGAACTGCACGATCAGGCCCATCAGCTCGCCGTTGCGGCGCTCGACCTCGACCAGCTCGATCACGTCCTCGGCGGTCAGCGGCTCGAAGTAGAGCCGGTCGGCGGTGTCGTAGTCGGTCGACACGGTCTCCGGGTTGCAGTTGACCATGATGGTCTCGTAGCCGGCGTCGCGCAGCGCGTAGACGGCATGGACACAGCAATAGTCGAACTCGATGCCCTGGCCGATGCGGTTGGGACCGCCGCCCAGGATGATGACCTTGCGCCGGTCGGTCGGCTGCGCCTCGCATTCGGCGGGCCGCACGCCATCACCCTCGTAGCAGGAATAGAGATAGGGCGTGCGCGACTCGAATTCGGCGGCGCAGGTGTCGATACGCTTGAAGACCGGCCGGACGCCCAGCGCGCGGCGCTTCTTGGCCACGTCGCCGGCGCCCTGCTTCGTCAGTTCGCCCAGCCGCTCGTCGGAGAAGCCCTTCTTCTTGAGGTCGAAGAACGCCTTGGCGTCCTTCGGCAGGCCGTCCTTGCGCACGCTCGCCTCGATGGCGACGAGCTGCTCGATCTGGCGCAGGAACCAGGGTTCGTACTTCGACGCCTGGGCGATCTCTTCCACGTTCAGGCCGTAGCGGAACGCCTGGGCGATCACCAGGATGCGGTCGGGAGTGGGTCGCGCCAGGGCGCCCACGATGGCCGACTTGTCGGGCGCGCCCTTGATTTCGATCTCGTTCAGGCCGGTCAGGCCGGTCTCCATCGAGCGCAGCGCCTTCTGCAGCGATTCCTGGAAGGTCCGGCCGATCGACATGGCCTCGCCGACGCTCTTCATCGAGGTGTTGAGCAGCGGCTCCGCGCCGGGAAACTTCTCGAAGGCGAAGCGCGGCATCTTGGTGACGACGTAATCGATCGTCGGCTCGAACGAGGCCGGCGTCTCGCCGGTGATGTCGTTCAGCAGCTCGTCGAGCGTGTAGCCGACGGCCAGCCGGGCGGCGACCTTGGCGATCGGGAAGCCCGTGGCCTTCGATGCCAGCGCCGACGAGCGCGACACGCGCGGGTTCATCTCGATCACGACCATGCGGCCAGTCGCCGGATCGACGGCGAACTGCACGTTCGAGCCGCCGGTATCGACGCCGATCTCGCGCAGGCACGCGATCGAGGCGTCGCGCATGATCTGGTATTCCTTGTCGGTGAGCGTCAGCGCCGGCGCCACGGTGACGGAATCGCCGGTATGCACGCCCATCGGATCGACGTTCTCGATCGAGCAGATGATGATGCAGTTGTCGTTGCGGTCGCGCACGACCTCCATCTCGTACTCTTTCCAGCCGAGCACGGATTCCTCGACCAGAACTTCCCCGACCGGCGAGGCATCGACGCCGCCCTGCACGATCTCGAAATACTCGTCGCGATTGTAGGCGATGCCGCCGCCGGTGCCGCCCAGCGTGAACGACGGGCGGATGATCGCCGGCAGGCCGACCCGGTCGAGCGCGCTCGCCGCTTCTTCGCGATTGTGCACGACCTCGCTCTTCGGGCATTCGAGCCCGATCTTGGTCATGGCGTCGCGGAACAGCAGCCGATCCTCGGCCTTGTCGATCGCCTCGGCATTGGCGCCGATCAGTTCGACGCCGTACTTCTCGAGCCGCCCGTCGCGGTGCAGCGACATCGCCGTGTTCAGCGCCGTCTGGCCGCCCATGGTCGGCAGGATCGCGTCGGGCTTTTCCTTCTCGATGATGCGCGCCACGAAGTCGGGCGTGATCGGCTCGATATAGGTTGCATCGACCAGCCCCGGATCGGTCATGATCGTGGCCGGGTTGGAGTTGATCAGGATGACGCGATAGCCCTCATCCTTCAGCGCCTTGCAGGCCTGGACGCCGGAATAGTCGAACTCGCAGGCCTGACCGATGACGATCGGGCCGGCGCCGATGACGAGGATGCTCTTGATGTCAGTGCGCTTGGGCATGATTACCTGTCACTTGCCCTTGCTCGCGTCGATCATCTCGACGAACCGGTCGAAGAGATAATGACTGTCGGTCGGGCCGGGCGAAGCTTCGGGGTGATACTGGACCGAGAAGGCCGGCTTGTCGGTACAGCGCAGGCCTTCGTTGATGCCGTCGAACAGCGAGACGTGCGTCACTTCGGTGTTCTCGGGCAGCGATTCGGGGATGACGCAGAAGCCATGGTTCTGCGACGTGATCTCGACCTTGCCGGTGGTCAGGTCCTTGACCGGCTGGTTGGCGCCGCGATGGCCGCGCTCCATCTTGCGCGTCTTGCCGCCCAGCGTGAGGGCCAGGATCTGGTGTCCGAGGCAGATGCCGAACAGCGGCACCTTCTTGTCGAGCACGGCCTGGATGGCGGGCGAGGCATAGACCGCCGTCGCCGCCGGGTCGCCCGGGCCGTTGGACAGGAACACGCCGTCGGGCTCGTGGCGCAGGATGTCCTCGGCCGTGGCCGTCGCCGGCACGACCGTGACCTTGCACCCGGTATTGGCGAGGCAGCGCAGAATGTTGCGCTTGGCGCCATAGTCGACCGCGACGACATGATACTTCGGGCTGGTGAGCTTGCCGTAGCCCTTGCCGAGGGCCCACTTGGTCTCATCCCAACTGTAGGTCTGCTTGGTCGTGACCTCGAGGGCCAGGTCCATGCCGTCGAGCCCCGGCCAGTCCAGCGCGATCTGGCGCATCTTCGGGATGTCGAACTTGCCGTCCGGCGCATGCACCACGACGCCGTTGGGCGGGCCGCCGTCGCGGATGCGCCGCGTGATGGCGCGCGTGTCGACGTCGCAGATACCCGGCAGATTGTGGCTCTTCAGCCAGTCGTTGAGCGGCTTCACGGACCGCCAGTTGGCGGGCTCGGTGATGTCGCCGCGCAGGACCACCGCGCGGGCGGCCGGCGTGATCGTCTCGATATCCTCGAGATTGGTGCCGACATTGCCGATGTGCGGAAAGGTGAAAGTGATGATCTGGCCGGCATAGGAGGGATCGGTGATGATCTCCTGGTACCCGGTCATCGAGGTGTTGAAGCAGACCTCGCCCACGGCATGGCCGGCGGCGCCCACTCCCTTGCCCCAGAAGACCGTGCCGTCAGCCAGCACCAGCGCGGCCGTGGCCCAACGCGGCGCGGCGTCGTTGGCGCCGGCGGTCTTAGGTGAAGTCATGATAAATTAGTCCGTTCCGTGCCCGCACGGACTTGCCCCGGACCCGGTATGGGCAAGGCGATCGGCGAGCCGGGCGGTTTGTAACCAAGCCGCCGCAGAGGGTCAAGGCATCCAAGGCAGCCAATTTCTAAGCTATTTCAATAACTTATTTGCTTTGCCAACAGCGGGCGAGACGATTAGTTTCCGCCGCTTGGGCATACGGCCAACCAGTAGGACTGAAGCGATGCTGCGCGAAAAGCTGACGGAAGCGATGAAAGAAGCCATGCGCGCCAAGGATCAGGCCGCGCTGGGCACGATTCGGCTCATCCTGGCGAAGCTCAAGGACGCCGATATCGCGGCCCGCACCGAGGCCAGCCGCGACGGCGTGGCCGACGACAGGATTCTGTCGCTGATGCAGGGCATGATCAAGCAGCGCAACGAGTCGATCGCCCTCTATGAGAAGGGCAATCGCGCCGATCTGGCCGACAAGGAAAAGGCCGAGATCGCCGTGATCGAGCGCTTCCTGCCGCAGCAGATGGACGAGGCTGCCGTCGAGGCTGCCGTGCGCGAGGCGATTGCCGCCGCCGGCGCCACCTCGGTGAAGGACATGGGCGGGGTCATGGCTGCTCTGAAAGGCAAGTACGCCGGCCAGATGGACTTCGCCAAGGCGTCAGCCGCCGTGAAGAAGGCTCTCAGCGCTTAGCAGGCTGCCCAAAAGCCGGAGTCACGTCGCGTAAACGAAACAAACGCAATAAACGAAACAACTGAAACGAATGTCGCAGGTCCTCCGTCCTGTGCCGTGTCGACCGTTGACGCAACAATGTTGCGCCGCGCTCGTTCTGAAAAGACCCATTCAACGGCCTGCTGGCGCTCCGCTTTAGGCGCCGCACGGCTCGGAAAAGAGAAGAACTCCTCGCTCCCAGCGCCCGCGCTTCGTAACGATCCCCGCTATTCGCTATGGCGTGGCCTCGGTCCGGGCCCCATTTTAGGGGATGGCCTTCCCTCCCGGCTTCCTCGACGAATTGCGCGCGCGCCTCAGCCTGTCCGACATCGTCGGCCGGAAGGTGTCGCTGAAGCGCCGCTCGGGTGCCGAGTACGCAGGCCTCTGCCCCTTCCACAACGAGAAGACCCCGTCCTTCACGGTCAACGACAAGAAGGGCTTCTTCTATTGTTTCGGCTGCCACGAGAAGGGCAGCGCCATCGACTTCGTCATGAAGACGGAGGGACTTTCCTTCCCCGAAACGGTGGAAAAGCTCGCCCGCGAAGTGAACCTGCCGGTTCCCGTCGCCACGCCGGCCGAGCGCGAACGCGCCGACCGGGCTTCCACCCTTCAGCAGGTCGTGGAGATGGCGGCTCAGTGGTTCCAGAAGCAGCTTCGCCTGCCGGTCGGACGCCAGGGCCTGGACTATCTGCGCGGGCGCGGACTTTCCGACGTGACGATCGATGACTTCCGCCTGGGATTTGCGCCCGATTCGCGCGACGGCGTCATCGCCGCCCTGAAGCGCGAGAACGTTCCCATCGAGAAGATCGTGGAGGCCGGGCTCGCCATCCAGCCGGAGGACCGCCGCGATCCCTACGACCGGTTCAGGGGCCGCGTGATGTTCGTCATCAACGACCGCCGGGGCCGCGCCATCGCCTTTGGCGGGCGCGTCATGGGCACCGGCGAGCCCAAATATCTGAACTCACCCGAGACGCCGCTCTTCCACAAGGGCGCCAATCTCTACTGCCTCGACCGCGCCCGGCAGGCCGTGACCAAGGACCAGCCGGTGATCGTGGCCGAAGGCTACATGGACGTGATCGCGCTGCACGGTGCAGGCTTCACCGGCGCCGTGGCGCCGCTGGGCACCGCCCTCACCGAAGGACAGCTGGGCGAACTCTGGAAGCTGGCCGACGAGCCCTATCTTTGCTTCGATGGCGACAATGCCGGACGGCGCGCCATGTCCCGCGCCGCCGAACGGGCCCTGCCCCTGCTGCGTCCCGGCAAGAGCCTGCGCTTCCTCACCCTGCCGGCCGGCGAGGATCCCGACAGCCTGATCCGCAGCCGCGGGCCTGATGCGGTGCGGCGCACCCTCGACCTCGCCCGCCCTCTGTCCGACGTGGTCTGGGACTTGGAAATCGAAGGCAAGCCGGCCGACACCCCGGAACGGCGGGCGAGTCTCCAGCAGAGCGTCGAGCAACGGGTGGCCGAGATCGCCGATCCGGTCGTGCGCGACTATTATCGCACGGAGATGCGCAACCGGCTGAACCGGATGCGCCGGCCCGAGGCCCCGGCCTGGCAGCCTGGAAAGTTCCGCAAGCCCTTCCGGCGCCCCGGCGACCCCGAACCCGCGCCCTTTGCAGCGGGCTCGGCGGCCCGCCGCTCGAACCAGGATCTCGATGCCTCCCGACAGGAGTGGGGCCTGCTGGGGGCCCTGATCGAGCGGCCGGCCCTGCTCCATATCCTGGCCGAGGACCTGGCCTCCCTGCCGATCACCAGCCCCGACCTGAGCCGGCTGCGCAGCGGACTTCTGGATGCGCTGTCGCTGGTGCCGTCCGGGGTGGACCCAGCGGCGGATGAGGCGGCGGGCGATCCCTCCCTCGAGGCCGAGCTGATCGGACAGCACCTCCAGAGGATGGGGCTGGGGGAGCTGGCAGCCTCGGCCCGGGCCAAGGCCCGGGAGGCCTTCCGAGACGATCCCACGGAGGCGGACGGCTGGGTCGGCCAGTGGCGCCGGGCCGCCCGTCATACCAGCCATCTCCGGACCGACCCCGAGGAGCTCAAGCGGGCGGAGGAAGCGCTTGCAGAGGACATGTCCGAGGAGAATTTGCGGCGACTTCACGCCATTCTCGACAGAATGCGGCGGGAAAGCCTGGAATCCAATGCTCTATAGCCGGGCCGCGCAGATTCAGGGGGCTCCCCCTATCGCTGCTTGCACTGAAGCCCCATATAGTAGAAGGGTAGTTTTTGCGGGGCCGCCCTCCCGCCTCCCCTTCTTGCAGCCAAATAACGGCCCTTTGGCCGTTTTATCTGTTTGTCGCACCCAAGGATTTGAGTAAATGGCGACCAAAACCGCGACCGTAGTGCAACCCGAAGCCGCCGACGCCCGGGAGGAGGGTCCGGATGCCCCCCTGCTCGACTCGCTCGGGGCCGAGCTCAAGAAGCTCGTCCAGAAGGGCAAGGAGCGCGGCTACGTCACCTATGACGAGCTGAACGCGGCCCTGCCGCCCGACGAAGTGTCCTCCGAGCAGATCGAGGACACGATGGCGATGCTGTCCGAGGCCGGGGTCAATGTCGTCGAGGCCGAGGAGCCGGAGGACACCGCCTCTGCCACGCAGGCCGAGCCCGCCAAGACGGCGGTCGTCGCCGCCGAGGCGACCGGTGAAGACGAAGAGCTCGGTCGTACGGACGATCCGGTCCGCATGTACCTGCGCGAGATGGGCAGCGTCGAGCTGCTGAGCCGCGAGGGCGAGATCGAAATCGCCAAGCGCATCGAGGCCGGCCAGGACAAGATGATCGGCGGCATCTGCGAAAGCCCGATGACGATCACGGCGCTGCTGCATTGGCGCGACGCGATCAACGAAGGCCGCATCCTGCTGCGCGACGTGATCGACCTCGAGGCGACGCAGGGCGGTGGCGCCCCCGGCGAAGGCAAGGGCGTGAATGCCGCCCCTGCCGCTCCCGCGGCCCCGCCGATGCCGCGCCCGGCGTCGATGCCGAAGCTGGTGCGGCCGGCCGCACCTGGGGTGAACGGAGAAGCGGGCGGCGAAGCCCCGGCGGCGGAAGGCGGCGAAGAGGACGACGAGAACGCGCTCTCGCTGTCGGCGCTCGAGGAGAAGCTCAAGCCCGAGGTGCTGCGCACCCTCACCAAGATCTACAAAGTCTACATCGAGATGTCGAAGGTGCAGAACCGGCGCCTGTCGACGCTCGCGCGCGGCCAGAAGCCCAGCGCCGAGTTCGAGAAGAGCTACGAGAAGCACCGCAAGAAGATCGTCGAGCTGGTGCGGACGGTGCACATCAATGCCGCCCGTATCGAGCAGCTCAAGCTCTCGCTCTACGACCTCAACCGCAAGCTGATGACGCTCGAGGGCAAGCTGCTGCGCACGGCGGAGAGCTTCCGCATCTCGCGGCAGGACTTCCTCGACAATTACTTCACGCACGAGATCGACCCCAACTGGCTCGAGAAGGTCGGCAAGCTGTCGGGCCGCGGCTGGAAGGATTTCGCCAAGAAGCGCGGCCCCGAGATCGAGAAGATCCGGGCGGAGATCAAGGACATCTCCGATCACTGCGGTGCGCCGATCTTCGAGTTCCGCCGCATGTGCAAGACCGTCCAGGACGGCGAGCGCGAGATGATGCGCGCGAAGAAGGAAATGATCGAGGCCAACCTGCGCCTCGTGATCTCGATCGCGAAGAAGTACACCAACCGCGGCCTGCAGTTCCTGGACCTCATCCAGGAAGGCAACATCGGCCTGATGAAGGCGGTCGACAAGTTCGAGTACCGTCGCGGCTACAAGTTCTCGACCTACGCCACGTGGTGGATCCGCCAGGCCATCACGCGATCGATCGCCGACCAGGCGCGCACCATCCGTATTCCGGTGCACATGATCGAGACCATCAACAAGCTGGTCCGCACCAGCCGCCAGATGCTGCACGAGATCGGCCGCGAACCGCAGCCCGAGGAGCTTGCCGAGAAGCTCGGCATGCCGCTCGAGAAGGTGCGCAAGGTCCTGAAGATCGCCAAGGAGCCGATCAGCCTCGAGACGCCGATCGGCGACGAGGAGGATAGCCACCTCGGGGACTTCATCGAGGACAAGAACGCCGTCATCCCGCTTGAGGCGGCGATCCAGGGCAATCTGCGCGAGAGCACGACGCGGGTGCTGGCGACGCTCACGCCGCGCGAGGAGCGCGTGCTGCGCATGCGCTTCGGCATCGGCATGAACACCGACCACACGCTCGAGGAAGTCGGCCAGCAGTTCTCGGTCACCCGCGAGCGTATCCGTCAGATCGAGGCCAAGGCGCTGCGGAAGCTCAAGCACCCGAGCCGCTCGCGCATGCTGCGCAGCTTCCTCGACGAGGGCTGAGACAGACCGAGATCGGAGATCGAAAGCCGGGGCATGTCCCCGGCTTTTTCGTGTCACTCGCGATCGGCGATCCGCACCAGGGACGGCAACAGGCTGCTTACCGTCACGTTGAGCTGGCGAACCTCTTCCAGCACGGCCGAGAGATTCTCCTGAACGGCCGCGCAGTGGCGAGACGCTTCGTTGCGGGCATCGTCCAGTCCCGGATCGATCGCATAGGGATGCCCCAGGGCGCGCCCGCATTCGGAGAGCACCCCCAGCAGCGCCGCCGGCGATTCGGCCGTGTGCCCGGGACGCACGAAATCGCGGGTCGCATGTTCGATCCGCTCCAACGCCGTGACAAGACCATCGACTTCCATGGGAGTCTCCTCGGCCGACAACGGGGACGCTGTGATCGGGCCGATGCTGTCACCGCTTTCCCCGGCGCACAAGCCGCCTGTCCCGGAAGATCAGCCGAACCGCAGCAGGGGTATCGCGGCCGCGGCCAGCAGCACGGCGGCAATGCGCGTGCGCGTAAAGGGCTCCTTGAGCCAGAAGACGGCGATGAGAATGGCGAAGACGGCGCTCGTATCCCGCAGCGCCGCTGCCGGGGCGATCGGCGCATGGCTCCAGACCCAGAGGATGATCAGATAGGAGCCCATGGCGGCGACGGCGATCGGCAGGGCGAGGGCCCAATGTGCCGTCACCTGCGCCCAGGGCGGCCCCGAGTGGCGCTGCCGCCAGGCCATGGCCGCTGCATTGGTGATCGATACGACGAAGCCGTAGGCCCAGGGCGATCCCGACAGCCTGACGCCCTGGGCATCGCACATGATGTAGGCCGCCGTGCCGACACCCGCCGCCGCGGTCCACCCTATTGCGGCTCTCGTGATCCCCTTCCCGCGCGCGGCGTCCCAGGCGAGGACGACCAGGGCGAGAGAGACGACCAGGACGCCGAGAAGCCCCGCCGTCCCCAGTCGCTCACCCGTGACGACCGCCGCCAGCGGCACCACCAGCAGCACCGCGAGCGAGCGCACCACGGGATAGACGAGGCCGAATCCGCCGAGTTCATAGGCTTTCAGGAGGGCCGCCACGGTAAGCACGTTCATCACGGTCGAGGCCGCGATCCATCCGAAGGAAGCCAGGTTCGGAAGGCCTGAAAAGAAAAGCGCGGGAACGACGAGCACGGCGCCCAGCACCATCTGGGCCGTCATCACTTGTGCGGGATTGCGGCTGACCTTGACGGCGGCATTCCAGCCGGCGTGCAGGACGGCGCTGAGCAGCGCCAGAGAGACGTCGGTGAGATCCATCGCTCAGGCAGGCGGCGAGGCGACGATGACCACGCAGTAGCGCGCCGGCGTTGAGGTGGGATTGTGGTAGGTGATCGGTCGGTCGAGCACCATCGCCAGGCAATCGCCGGCGCGCAGTTCGAAGCACTCGTCTCCCAGGACGACCTCGATCGTGCCCTCGAGGACCCAGACCTGCTGATGCGTAACGCCGGGGCGCGCCGCGGTTTCGTAGGCGACGCGCGCAGCCGCGGGGAATACCACTTCGACGATCTGGATGGGGGACGGAAAGCCACCCGGCGAGACGTTGCGGCGCAGATATCCGGAGGCGGGATCGCGCCATTCGATCTGGTCGGGCCGCCGGGATACGGGATGCGGGGCTGCGGCCGGCGCCTCGAAGAGCGTGGCGAGGGAGACTCCAAGACCTGTCGCCAACCTCTCGAGGATGACGGCCGTCGGGCTGCTTTCACCGCGCTCGATAAGGGAAATCATGGATCGACTGACCCCGCTGGCGTCCGCCAAGGCCTCCAGCGACAGGCCCCGCCGGCCCCTCAGATCACGAACGCGGACTGCGATTCGCTGGTTTATGCCCGGCTCCAACAAGATCTCCTCCATACTGGATGCAGTGTCTATTATATTGGACGGTCGATCAAGCTGACACGAGCTGCGCTAAAAGAAGCGATGGGACAGGGCGACCGGCGGGGAGTTGAGATGACGGACATAGTCGACGAATTGCGTACCCAGTGCCGGGAGCAGCACGGCCCGAGCGGCGGCGACCCGAGCACTCTCGCAGGCGACATACGGTGGCGGGCAGCGGCGGAAATCGAATCGCTGAGGCAGACGACGTGGCGGCCGATCGAAACGGCGCCCAAAGACGAAGGACCCGTGCTGCTTTTCTGTCCGGGGCTGGCCGGTCATGTCGCCGACGAGGTCGTGGTCGGGACCTGGAAGTTCGATCCCAATCGCCGCTCGCTCGGCTATTGGGTGAGCGACGTCGGCGCTCTCGATCCGGGCTTTGCCGAAACCGGGCCGTGGATCGAGTATCACGAACTCCAGCCCCGACAATGGGCTCGTCTGCCGGCGCGGCCAGGCAAGGGAAAGTAGAAACAAAAAAGGCGGCCACAAGGGCCGCCTTTCCTTTGTCGGTGTCAGATCCTAGCTGCGCGGGGGCAGCGGAACCTTCGCGTCCGTCAGAGCCTTGACCAGCACGGGAATGCCCGTCGCATAGTCTCCGGCATCGCACTTGGCGACTGCCGTCGGGACTTCGCTGGCCACAGAATCCCTGCGATCAAGCGTACGCCACTTCGCAGCCAGGGCCTTGCAGTAGGCAGCGTCGTCCATCGGAGCGGCAGCGGCCATCTGCGCGATGACGATCTCGACGCGGCGGTTCTGCGGCTCGCGAACGTTCGGACCGGTCTGCACGAGCAGTCCCTGTTCACCCCGACCAACGACCGAGATCGCGGTGGCCGGCACGCCCTGCTGGACCAGCGCATCCTTGACCGCATTCGCGCGACGCAGCGACAGCGCCATATTGTAGGCTTCCGTACCGGAGGTATCGGTATGGCCGGTCGCCGTGATGCGCGCCCCACCCTTCGTCTTGTAGGCTGCTGCGGCCTGACCGACGACGTTCGTGGCCTGCGGGTTCAGCTTGGCGCTGTCCCAATCGAAGAACACCATGAAGCTCTGAGGTGCCGGCGGCGGCGGCGGCGGCGGCGCAGTGGCCGGCGCGGGTTCGTCGCAGGCAGCGATCATGAATGCGGCAGCAAATAGAACAAACAACTTCTTGAGCATGAGCCCCTCTCCCCTATTGCCATTGAGGCTCAGCCATAATGCTCGATCATACTCCGTGCAGGCAATCGCAAAAATTGCACATACGATGAAGCTTCATTTGCCGCCCACGATGATGCACGCCGCCCGCAACCACACGCGTAATGCACCGTTGACCGCAGGAATCGCCAGACAAGGAGCATTTCTCGTGAAGCAAGTCGCCATCATCACTCTCGCCGCCTGCACCTTCGTCGCGGGCTGCGCCTCCTACACCGAGCGCGTGGTCGAGAAGCCGGTGCCGGCGCGAAGCGCCGAGCGCACGGTCGTCTACAACACGCCCGCGGCGCCAGCCCAGACCACCACGGTCTACACGACCCGCTGATGCGGCGGAGCTAGGCCGCGAGCTTGTAGAGCTCGACGACGTTGTCGCGCAGGATGCGTTTTCGGAGGCCGGGCGCGAGATGCCCGGTTTGCTGGGCGATGACGTCCTTGCTCCATGGCCAGGTCGAGTCACTGTGGGGAAAATCGTTGGCCCACATCAGTTGATTGGGCCCAAGCTGATCGGCGAACTGGAACGCCGTCCAGTCATCCTGGAATGTCAGCGTGATGTGATCGCGAAAATATTCCGACGGCAGGCGAGCCAGTTCCTGGCCCTTCATCCAGTAGCGATGACGCTTGTACGCGTGATCCATGCGGTACATGAAATGCGGGGCCCATCCAGCGTCAGCCTCGACGCAGACGACCCGAAGCTTGGGATGGCGTTCGAAGACGCCGCTGAACACCAGCATGCCCATGATGTCCTGGCAGCCGCGGATGATCGAGAGAAAGCCGTTGATCTTGGGCCCGCGGGGCTTGGACAAGGAATTGTCCCCCGACGTCGTGAGGATATGCCAGGACAAAGGCAGTTCGAGAGCGATGGCGGCTTCCCAGAACGGATCGTAGATCGGATTGTCGTAGTCCTTCTCCCCGGGATTGCCCGGCATCATCACGCCGCGAAAGCCCATGGCCTTGATCCGTTCGAGATCGGCTATGCCTTCCTTGACCGTGCGCATCGCCGTTTGACCCATGCCGACGAGCCGGTCCGGCGCATGGGCGCAATAGGTCTGGAGCCAGCGATTATAGGCGTCGAAACAGGCCTTCTTGAAATCGAAGTCGGGATGGTTGCAGATCAGCATGCCGACGGTCGGGTAGATGATCTCGGCCGCTATCCCATCCCTGTCCTGATCCTGCAGGCGGGTGGAGGGATCCCAGCCGCCGCGGTGCAAATCCTCGAACCTGGCACCCCCGATCCGGATGTCCTGGGGCGCAACCCCGGCCGCCGCGATCAGGCCCATGGGCACGGGCGTCTTCATGCCCGCTACGACGTAGATATCCCCCATACTGTCGTGGCGCACGACGTGCGGCGCCCGATCACGGTACGCCGGGTCGATATGGTCGCGGTAGCAGTCGGGCGGCTCGGTAATATGCGAATCTGCGGAAATCGGGCGCCAGTCCATCCGTTCCTCCATTTTCGTTGCAGGAGGGTAGGCCGACGCTGGAAGGCGCGGCAAGTCGCGGAACTGAGCCCGTTTCGGCCGGCGGCAGCGGTTGAACCGCTTCGAACCGTGTGGCATACCCGCGCCGCGCGCTGCCGTAGCTCAGTGGTAGAGCACCCCCTTGGTAAGGGGGAGGTCCACAGTTCAATCCTGTGCGGCAGCACCAGCGCTTCCTCCTTGACGTACAGGGAGATAGAGGCCCATCTCCCGTGGATGGTGAAAGCGGTCCGCGATGGCGCAAAGCGGTAAATTTGCATGGGTCGGTGTCCTGTTCGGCGCGGCGGCGATCGTGATGATCGCCGCAGCCGGGGTCTTCGGCCTGCCCGACCTCCAGGTCGGCAGCGCACAGAACAAGTCGGAAGTGAACGGCCCGCTGATTTCGCGGGGCTATACCGACGCGCCCATGGGGACGGCCATCATCGCGGGCGATCCGGTGGGCGGCTCCGTCCTGACCGAATTGCGCATCAAGAACGGTCAGGCGGTCAAACGAGGCGAAGTCATCGCCGTTTTGAACAACTATGCCGCGGCTGACGTCGAAGTGCGCCGGATCGAATCCGAGATCGCCAAAGCGCGCCGGCAACGCGAGACGATGATCTCGGGGTACAGGACGGCCGAGATCGCGCTTCAGGAGGTATCGGTGAAGTCGGCGTCGGACGAGAGCCGCCTGAAGGACCTCGAACTGTCTCGCTCCAGCGTGCCTCCCGACCAGAAGCAACTCCAGTCGACCCTTTCGCAGCAGATGCTCGAGCGGGAGGAAGCCAAGCTCAAGTTCCAGAAGGAGGTCCTCAGGGCCGACCTCGCGCAGACCGAAGCCGACATCGCGATCTACGAAGCCAGACTCGACGGGGCAAAGATCGAGCGTGAACTGGCGATGGTACGCTCACCGCTCGACGGCGTGGTCATCGACATCTACACGCGTCAGGGCGAGCGCATCTCGAACCGGGGCATCGCCAAGGTCGTAGACCTCAGCCAGATCCGGATCTTCGCCGATGTCGACGAGATTCATCTGCGCAACCTCAAGCCGGGCGGCAAGGTCGAGTTCACGTTTCAGGGCAGCCGGACCGCCCACGTGGGCACGATCACCCGGATGCCCCTCACGGTGAAGCGCACCAAGAGATCGGAGGCCGATCTCGGCGAATCCAACGCGCGACTGATCGAGGTCGAAATCCGGCCCGACGATCCGCAGAGCATTCCCCAGATGCTGGGCCGGGAAGCCCGCGTGGTCTTCCAGTAGGCGTCGCGGCGTCAGGCAGCCTGACGCCGCGGGCTCCTGTACTCGTAGAGAAGAACCGCCGCCAGGACGACCAGTCCGATAACGCGTGCGGCCACCGTGCCGCCGACCCAGTCGTCGATGATGCCCGGAAAGGTCAGCGCGACCCCGGCAAGTCCGCAAACCACGCGCGTGCCGATGCCGAGGGGCCGCCACAGGTGGCCTTGCGCGGCCACCGCCAACGCCACGATGCCGCCGGCGGCGCCAAGCGTCACCCACGGAATCCAGAGCCAGCTCATGTCCTTGGGCGTCTCGAGGAGGAGGCCGATCCCGATCGGGTCGAGCACGAAGATGAACGGCACGAGGAAGGCTGGCAGCGCATACTTCCAGCTCTGCAGCGTGGTCACGTACGGATCGGCGCGCGTGATCGTGGCGGCGGCGAAGGGTGCGAGCGCCGTCGGCGGCGAAACCTCCGAAAGCACGGCGTAGTAGAAGATGAACATGTGGGCGGCGTAGTCCGGGATGCCGAGCTTGATCAGAGCCGGCGCCGCGATGACCGCGCACATGATGTAGGACGCCGTCACGGGCACGGCGAGGCCGACCACCCAGACGATCAGGGCCGTGTACATCGCCGTCCAGAAGACCGAGCCGCCGGCCAGGTCGATGACGATGGACGAGAACTTGAGCGCCAGGCCGGTCTTGGTGATGACGCCGACGATGAGGCCGGCGCAGGCGCAGGTGGCGGCGACGCCCAACGCCTGGATCGAGCCGTCCGCCAGAGCCCGGAAGAGTCTGTCCGGCCAGAGGGCCGTGTCGGCGCGCAAGTAGCTCACCAGGATGGCCAGAAGGATCGACCAGAACACGGCATAGGTGGCGGAGAAGCCCCACACCATCAGCACGACGACCGAGATCAGCGACGTGAAGTGGAAGCCGTACCGCGTCATCAGCTGCTTCATCGTGAGATCGACCGACGGATCGACGGCGCGCAGCCCATACTTGCGCGAATCGATCTCGGTCATCATCAGCAGGCCGAAGTAGTAGAGGCAGGTCGGAATGAGCGCCATCCGCACGATATCCAGGTAGGACATCTTCAGATATTCGGCGATCAGGAAGGCCGCGGCGCCGAGCACCGGCGGCGACAGGATGGCGCCGAGGCCGCCCGCCGCCAGCAGGCCGCCAGCGGCCGACTTGCCGTAGCCCGCCTCCTTCATGATCGGCCAGGCAACGGTGCCGATGGTCACGGTGGTGGCGACGCCCGAACCCGAAGGTCCGCCCAGCAGGAACGATGACAGCACGACCGCACGGCCGGCCGCATTGGGCTGGCCTTTCATGGCGCGCAACGAGAAATCGATGAAGAAGCGTCCGGCACCGGAAGCCTGCAGGATGGCGCCGAAGATCGTGAACAGGATGATCAAAGTTGCCGAGACGTCGATGGCCGAACCGAAGATGCCGTTCAGGGTCATGTATTCTTCGGCGATCAGGTCGGACAGCGGGTAGCCCTTGTGCTTCCAGGGCGACGGCAGGTAGTTGCCCCACATCGCGTAGGCCAGGAAAATCACCGACAGGATCGGCATGATCCAGCCCGTCGCCCGACGCGTCGATTCCAACACCAGCAGGATCAGGATGCCGCCGATCACCAGATCGGTCTGGGTGGGCGAGACATACCGATCGAGGAAGTCGTCGGAGTCTGCGAGGCTGGTCCAGCTACCGCCCGTCATCATGTACCAGATGACGACGATCACCAGCCCGGCGGCCGCGATGTCCCACGGGGCCACCCTGTTACGCCAGCTCTTCACCGCGGGGAAAAGCAGGAAGACGAGGGACAGCGCGTAAGCGACATGGATCTCGCGCAGCGACTGCGTATCGACCGTCGACGCGGCGGCATAGAGATGGAAGATCGTCATGGTGAAGGCGATGAAGGTGAGGAACTTGCCCCACCAGCCCACGAACCTGTGGATGCCGCCCTCTTCCTGCTCGACGAGCTCCTCGATCTTGCGCTTTTCCTCGTCGCTCAGCAGTTCGGCTTGGACCGTCATTGTTCTTCCCATCCCCAAATGGAAAACGGGGCCCTCCTGGTGGAAGGCCCCGCCATTACCTGTTGTCGTTACGACAGCTTGATGCCCTTCTCGGCGAAGAACTTCATCGCGCCGGGATGGAAGGGCACCGACGAGTTCGCTGCCTTCTGGTTCTCGGCCGTCATGTCGGTCGACGCCTTGTGCGTGGCCACGAGGTCGGCGTGATTGTCCCACAGCGTCTTCGTGATGGTGTAGGCCTGATCGTCGCTCATCGACGCCGGCACGACGAGGATGTTCCAGATGGCGATGACCGGCACCGCCGCATCCTGATTCGGGTAGGCCTTGGCCGGAATCTGGCTGGCGGCGAAGACCGGCCCGTATTTCTTGATCAGCGCTGGCACCAGCTCGGCCGTCGAGATCAGCTTGATCTTGATGCCCTGGGTCGCCGCCAGATCTGTGATTGCCGCAACTGGCGGGCCGCCGTTGAAGAAATAGCCGTCGAGTTTGCCGTCCTTCATGGCGTTCGTGCTCTCGGCCGGCGACAGGCGCTCGCGCTTGATGTCGCTGAGCTTCAGGCCGAGTTCGTCGATGATGCGCAGCGCCATGACCTCGGAGCCGCTCACCGGCGCGCTGGTCGAGATTCGCTTGCCCTTGATGTCGGACAGCTTGTTGATTCCGGTGCCTTCCATGGTCACGAAATGCACCAGGTTGGGATAGATGACCGCCAGCGTGCGCGAATCGACCGGCTTGCCGACGAACTTGTCGAGGCCCTTGATCGCATCATAGGCCGTATCGCACTGGGTCAGCGCCATCTGCGCCTTGCCGTCCCGGATCATGTGCATATTGGCAACCGAACCCGCCGTGGCCTCGGCGGTGACGGCCCAGTTGGGCACCTTCTTGCTCAGGATGTTGGCCATCGCGCCGCCCAGCGGGTAGTAAACGGCTCCCGTTGTACCCGTGGCGATTGAGAATTGGGCCTGTGCGGCGGCCGGCAGCGACCAGCCGGCCATTCCGAAAGCGCCGGCGGCTGAGCCGGCGGCGATGAATTGACGTCGATTCATGATGAAGCTCCCTATGGTTCGTTTTCACTCCCCGAACTCGCGCGGAACAAACCACGACTTCCCATATCAGGCAACACGCACAATCCAGCGGCTTTGCGGAACTCGACTCCGCTTACCGGAATCACGACGTGCTTCGCACGTTGGACATGTCGATCCGGGCGCGGTCGCAAAATCGCCGCCCATACCACTCAAGATTTTTGTGAATCTCCCCCGTGCTTGAGCCGGCGTCGCAGCCCATGGAAGAAGGGCTCGCCCCGATAATGCCCCTTTCGTTCACCAAACTGACATCTCAGGCCAGTCGGATCGAAAGTCCCAGAGCGGCCCTCGACTGTCACTATTGAAGTGTTAGCGTAGCGCGTGATCTACCATCTGACCTCGGTCCACCTGCTGCTGGTCGCAGCAGCGAGCGGCTGCATCTACCTCTCCCTTCGCGAAGTGCGTCGCCGCTACATTTCGACTTGGCGCCTGTTTGCTCCTGGCTTGCTCGCGCTGTTCGTTGGCGGCGTCCTTTCCCTTCTCCAACTCGCACAACGCGAACCGCCCTGGCTGTTGGGCGCGGCCCTCGCCGGCGGCTTCATTGGGGGCGCGGTGCGCGGCATGATGATCGGCATCCGGCACGACAAGTACCGGCCGCAGGTCAATCTCTCGCACAGATCAAAGCTTCTTCTTTTGGGCGTCGCAATCCTGGTGGGAACTGCAGTGGCCATCGAATGCCTTGTTGCATTCTTTGCTCGTCCGGACCTGGAGCTCTTGCGCCTCGGAGCGGCGCTCGTCGCCCTGCTCTGCGGAGCGGCCATGCTGGGGCGCGCCTTGCTTCTGACCATCCGTCTCTACCGCGCCGACCGGGTCAGCGCCTGACAGACTCGCCTGCAAGGTCGTACGTCGATCTGCACGTCGTCGAGGCGATCTGGTGAAGAGCGGGGAAGCGGCCACTCAAGCCGGCGGGCGCGGCGCGAGACTGAAGGAATCGAAAAAGCGCCGGGTTGCAGGAGCCGCCTGGACACCCGCCCTTCCGACGACGATCAGTTGGTAGAGCGTATCGCTGGCATAGATCGCGCGCGTCGCGAGGATCCAGCCATCCTCCTCATGGACATAGTCGCGCGCCGGAGCGCCCGAAACGCTGAGCGACCGGTCCGTGAGCAGGTGCCCAGGCCGGCCGTCGCGGCTGTTCACCAGCATCTGCGCCGGTGTGAGGTCCGCAGGCATCCTTCGGTAAACCGTGCGCGAACAGAAGTATTCGGTGCCGCCGACCGTGACGGTCAGTTCGATCTGATCGACGACCTCGCCGGTACCGTTGACCGTCAACTCCTGAACCGAGCGCTCGGGTGTACCAGGCATCTCGATCCTGAACCCGGCCTCCCTCAACTCCGTCCACTGCTGCGCCGACGCGGACCGTACGCCCCCCGCCGCGACTGCCCATCCCACCATCGCGATGCAGACGCCCCGTACGACCGCCGATAGCCTCATTTCTTCCCCCGCTCTCCCCGAGCTCGAAAGAGTTTCATACGATCGATCGGCCTGGGCAAAGAAGCCCCGTCTCCTTGGAAACGGGCTTGCCCGTTGTGCAGTCGACCTTCATTCGACAAGGTTGCCGGATGAATATCGAATTGAACCGTGATGCGGAACTCATTGTCGGCGGCTGGCTCGCCAGCTTGAATTCGGCGCTCGACGGTCGCAGCCCGGAGCGTCTCGCTGCGCTATTCCGGTCGGACGCCGACTGGCGCGACATTGTCGCGCTGACGGGCTCGATCGAAACCGTGAGCGATCGCTCCGCGATCGCCTCACGACTTGTCGAAGCTGCCTCTGCCACCGGTGCGCGGGACTTTGCCATCGATGCCGATCGTTGCCCGCCGCGTGACGTCGAGCGCGCCGGCGAGATCTGCGTCGAGGCAATCCTGACATTCACGACCACGATCGGCGTCGGCGCCGCGATCGTCCGGCTGAAGCGCAGCGACTGCCGCGGCGGCGAGGCCACAGCCTGGACGCTGCTGACATCGCTCGAAGCACTGCACGGCCACGACGAAGAGACGGTCCTGAGCCGAGCGGAGGAGCCCGCCTTCAACAGGAGCTTTCACGAGCCGAACTGGCTCGACCGCCGGCTGGAGTCCTCACGCTACGCTGATCGCGACCCTGCTGTGCTGATCGTTGGGGGCGGCCACGCCGGCATCACCGCAGCGGCGCGGCTCAAGGCGTTGGGCGTCGAGGCGCTGGTCGTCGACCGTATGGCAAGGATCGGGGACAACTGGCGCAAGCGCTACCACGGGCTGAAGCTGCACAATCAGAAACACTCCAACCACTTTCCCTATCTGCCCTTCCCCAAGACGTGGCCCAAATACATTCCCAAGGACAAGATCGCGAATTGGCTCGAATCCTACGTCGAGGCGATGGAGATCGACTTCTGGACAGGCACGACCTTCAAGAGTGCGACATGGGACGCGAGCGAAAGGCGCTGGACGGTCGAGCTCGACATGGACGTGGCCGGCGGCGTTCACCGCACACTGCATCCGCGTCATATCGTGATGGCGACCAGCGTGAGCGGCACGCCGAACATTCCCGAGATGCCGACCCTCGACCGCTTCGCGGGCACCGTGGTCCATTCCAGCAAGTTCGCCAGCGGCGCGGACTGGAAGGGCCGTCCCGTCTATGTCTTCGGGACTGGCACCAGCGCCCACGACATCGCGCAGGATCTGCACGGCAACGGCGCGCACGTCACCCTCGTCCAGCGCAGCCCGACCCTGATCGTCAACGTCGAGCCGGGCGCCCAGCTCTATGACGGGATTTATTACGGCAAGGGCCCGACGCTGGAGGACCGCGACCTCATCAATGCCTCGGTACCGCTGCGGGTGATGAAGAAGGCGCACCGTATCCTCACCGACCAGGCGCGGGCCCACGATGCGCCTCTGCTCGACGCCCTGGAGCGCGTGGGCTTCCGGCTCGAGTTCGGGGAGGACGGCACGGGCTGGCCGCTCAAGTATCGGAGCCGCGGCGGGGGGTATTATTTCAACGTGGGCGCTTCCGATCTGGTGGCGAAGGGCGAGATCGGACTGATCCAGTACGACGACATCGCGTCCTTCACGCCGACCGGCCTCACGATGAAGGACGGCAGTGATCGTGCCGCCGACCTGGTCGTCCTGGCCACCGGCTACAAGGGCCAGGACCATCTGGTGGAACAGCTCTTCGGGCCTGAAATCGCGCGCAAGGTCGGCCCCATCTGGGGTTTCGACGAACGTACCCAGGAACTGCAGAACATGTGGATGCCCACGGCTCAACCGGGCCTGTGGTTCCAGGGCGGGTCGTTCGCCCAATGCCGCATTTACTCGAAGTACCTCGCTCTCCAGATAAAGGCCGCCGAGCTCCAGCTGCCCTGATCTCGCTAGGTTCGAGCAAATAGATCCGGCGCCGGAACCCCCACCAGGGGGACCCGTTGCATGTCCAGCCGGTGCCTGAGGGGCCGGCGCCCCCACCACCCCGGATCCAAGGAGCCGTGAGTCATGCCGACCGCCCAAGTGCGGATCAGCGCAGAGGAGCAGCGTCTTCTCAGGGCGCTGTCCGTCGGCCAAGCCGTGTCGCTTCCCTCCGCCCACCGATTGCGTCTCGAACTCTTAGGCCTTCTGCACGATGGGCCGACCGGGCCACGCCTGACCCCCTTGGGCAGGCGGCACGCGGAAGCTGCGGTAACCGACGACGAGCCGAAGGTGCGCGGTGGCGACAGCGAATCGGCGGTCAAACGTGATCGGCTTGGCCGGCGAATGCCCCATGGCCGGGCCTTGCCTTTCTAGACAGGTAATTCATGTCCACACGTCCTGCTTCCGCTTCTTCGTTCGTTACGGAACCGACCGACACACAGTCGCGTGACTACAGTCGGGACCTTCCAAAGCCCGACCAACAGGCTGCTCGTGAGAGTCACCGCAGTGTCCCGGCGAACGAGGAAACTGAAGTGGCGTCTGTGTTCGAGCCGAGGAATCTGTTTCTGTCCGCCCTGCCCGCCGCCGAGCAAAACCGGCTGCGGCCCTATCTCGCGTTCAATCGCATGCCTCAGGGGACGATCCTTCAGGAACCCGAGCAGCGGATCGAGCACGTCTACTTCATCGAAAGCGGCATGATCTCGCTGGTGGCGATGATGCAGGATGGTGCCGAAATCGAAACTGCGACGCTCGGCCGAGAGGCAATCCTGGGGTCCCTTTCTGCTCTGGGCAATCATACGGCGGGTACGCGGGCGATCGTGCAGATCGACGCCACGGCTTGGCGCATGTCCGTGGCGGACTTCCGGACAGCCATCGGCCAGAGCCCCGTCCTGCGCAAGATGGCGTTGTTGAGCAGCGAATTGACGCTGGCCCAGATGCAGCAGACGGCAGCATGCAACGCCCTGCATACGGCAGACCGGCGGCTGTGCCGCTGGATCGTGCAGGTGCGTGACCGTATCGACGACGACGTGATTCGTCTCACCCACGATTTCCTCGCACAGATGCTCGCGGTGCGCCGGCCGACCGTCAGCCTCATTGCCTACGGGCTTCAGCAGGCGGGCTTGATCCGGTATCAGCGCGGCAAGATCACCATTGTCGATCGGGTGGGACTGGAGCGCGGTGCCTGCGAATGCGTCGGCGCGTTGCGAGAGAAGACACACCGCATTATCGGCGAGATCGGCTGAACATCTTCAGTCGTGTGGAACGGACGTGACGTGCGCGGTTCGGAACCCGTGCCTCTCGTCAGCTTCTCAGCGCGCCGCGTCCAGTTGAGTGCAGCAGACGAGGTCTCCTGGCCGAAGCAACGATCCAGGGTTTGATCCGTTTGGCGGACATGCCCCAGAATTCATCGACGGCGCATCTGATGCGCCAGTACGGACTGACGCGCGGAACCCCGGCGATGCTGCTTCTCCGTCGACAGCGCTGCGGCAAGGGCTTCCGCTTCGTCGGCATCGATGGGGTTACGATCAGCGACGCTTCGACGGTCGCACGACTGAAGTCGCTCGCAATGCCACCGGCGTATGCCAACGTGCGCTACGCGCCAGATCCTTCCCTGCATCTTCAAGCGGTAGGAGAAGATACCGCGGGGCGCCTGCAGTACCGATATCATCCCGATTGGCTTCAGGTTCGCGAAGCTCTCAAGGCTCGCAAGCTCCAGAACATCGCCAAGACCTTGCCCGTCATCAACCGCGCGGTCCGGCACTGTCTGCGCGCGGCCAATCCGGACGCGCGGCAGGCCGCGGCCGCTGTCGTCTATCTCGTGTCGAAGACCGCACTTCGTGCCGGCAGCGACGCCTACGCACGCGAGCGTGGAACACGGGGCGCCACAACCCTGCTCAAGTCGAATGTGCGAATCGAGGGAGAACTGGTCCGCCTGCACTTTCGCGGCAAGGGCGCCCGGATGGTGGCGCGTGAGGTCCGCGATCGCACGCTTGCCGCCATCATGAGGAACCTTTTCTCCCTGCCGGGGCGGCGGCTGTTTCAGTATCGCGGCGCGGATGGCGCCGTGCACTTTGTAAGGGCCGGGGACGTCAACGCGTTCCTGCGGGAAGTGTCTGGCGTACGGATATCGCTCAAGGATTTCCGCACGCTCGTGGCGTCGGCCGGTGTCATGAAGGCCCTTTCGGCCGCGTCTGCCGTCGCGACCAAGCGCGCGCGGCGCGCCATGTTGCGCGACGCCATCGCCGCTGCGGCCGACCAGTTGGCCAATACCCCGACCGTCTGTCGCAAGAGTTACGTCCACGAGTCGGTCATCGCGGCCTTCGAGCAAGGCGGATTGCCAGCGGCGGCGGGGCGCACCCTCGAGGGAACGGCCCAGGCACTCGTTCGGATCGTCGCCCGTCACCGTTAGGGCGAAAGCGGAGGCCGCTGACTAGCTTCGTCCGCCGCCAGGACGAAAATTGCCTCTGGTTCGTCCCGGCCTGGGCTCAGCAGCTGTCCGGCGAGCGCGCCTTTCGAGCCAGACCTGGCCGACGGGAAAGGCGAACTTCAGGATCAGTCCGTAGACGAGGGCGAAGGTAACTGAACTGCCGAGGAGTTTGGGAAGCGATACTTCGAGTCCGCTGGCGCAGATCGCGTAGATATAAGCGAGGGCCGCCCCTTGCCGCACCATCCACGGAACTTTGAACGAAAAGAAGAACCTGACGACGAAGGAGACAATCAGACCGACGGCAAAGACACCCGCAAGCATCCCGGGGAATCCGAGATCCACATAGTTCTCAGCCATGTAGCCGACGCTGATCGACGTGCCGCCCCGCATGTTCTCCATGAAGTCGGCTTTGGTGAGCCGGATGAAGACCTCGGTATCGGATAGCGCAGGTTTGTCCGGAAACAGGAAGCGCGGTCGGAAGATGTGATTGAGGGCTTCGCCCCACTGCCGCATCGATGACGGCTCGGAACCCGCCAGATCGACGTTGATGACCAGACCGGTGATGTCGACATAGGCCAGCCGCTCCAGAAGCGCCTTCGAGGCGAGCCCCCAGTTGACGTCTCCAACACTGGAAACACGCTTGAGCATGTACTCTGCGCGATCGGAGAGCGAGAGCTGCAAGGACTGCGATTCCGAGCCGCCGGTGGCAAACTCGCGGTACTCCGTCTTGACCGAGGTCCAGAACAACGCCAGTGCAACGAGAGAAAATCCCGCCAGAAACGAATAGGCGGTGGTTCGCGGCGTCCACCGGATCTGCGCGGCAAGCGCCGCGGTGCCGAGAAAAACGAACACGCCGCGGAAATCACCAAGAAGGCCGGTCATCCCGACGCCGATTTCGACCGCGAGGACCGCGAACAGGAAACCCCAGCCCCGCCCCGTCTGCATGACCGACACGAATACAAGGAAGGCCGCCACGATCTTGACGCGCGCGACGGACTCGAAGAGCTGGAACAGCCCGCCACCGAGAAAAAGTCCGGCCATCTGGGAGACGACGTTCGCCGCGAGGTAGATGAGGAAAACGTCGCTCGTCCGCCAGGCCAGATGCCTCGACCAGTTTTCCTGGTCAGGCGGCGCGATCCTTCCCAAAACCAGCCTGCAGGCAATCGCCAGCACCACCGTAGACGCCAGCATGTACCAGTAGGCGTTCACGACCCAAGGCCCGGAGATGCTTTGTGCCATGGGCTCGCCATCGACGAGAGCGAGGAAGGCGCGAGCGAACACCTGCAGCCATTGCGAGAGGAGGTAGTAGACAATGGCCAGCGGCATCGTGGGCGTACTCACGAGCCGAAGGATGAACCAGGGAGTGAAGGCGCCGACGCACAATGCCAGCGGATCCGGAGAGCCTGGGGAAATTACGACAAAGAGGAGTCCGAAGCCGAATGCAGCCCGCCGCAGCAACGAGTAGTCGAGGCGGGGGGCATTCCGAAGGGGACTTGCGAGCGTCGAGGCCATGGCCGTTGGATGTTCGGTGAATCTGCTTGATATTCTATTGCACTTATAGGGCAAATATCGTTCGGGTATCCAAGTCCGATGCCACTATAGGGACTGGCCCGCTGCCGCCAGCGCCGAAACCGTCTTCAACGCAGCAAACGAGAGGACAAAGAAAAAGGCGGCCCATCGGGCCGCCTTTTCCTGTTTCGGGTCGTCCAGCTTACTGGATGACGATTTCGACGCGGCGGTTCTGCGGCTCGCGGACGTTCGGGCCGGTCTGGACCAGCAGGCCCTGCTCGCCACGGCCAACCACCGCGATCGCGGTCGCCGGCACGCCTTCGCGAACCAGGGCGTCCTTGACGGCGTTCGCACGACGCAGCGACAGCGCCATGTTGTAGGCCTCGGTGCCCGACGTGTCGGTGTGGCCGGTCGCCGTGATGCGGGCGTTACCCTTCGCCTTGTAGGCGCCGGCAGCCTGCTTGATCGTGTTCAGAGCCTGAGCGGACAGGTTCGAGCGATCCCAGTCGAAGAACACCATGAACGACGGCGGAGCAACGACCGGCGGCGGCGGCGGCGGAGCGGCCGGCGTCGAACCGAACTTGAGCTGCAGGCCCAGCATGATGCTGAAGTTGTTGTTCGTCCAACCCACGCCGTTCACGGTCGGGTTCGACGTGCCGTAGTAGCGGCCGTCCAGGTTCACGCGGAAGTTCGTGTCGGCGTTCCAGCCGAGACCGATGATGCCCTGATAGGCGAACACCGTGCTCGAGAGCGACGAGTTGCCGTCGACCAGACCCAGACCGGCGCCAGCGCCGATGTACGGGGTGATGACCGAACCCGGCATGAAGTCGTACAGCAGGTTCGCCATGATGCCCAGCTGGCCGACCTGGTTGTTCACGGCCGTGCCCGGGACGCCGACGTTCGTCGGGTTCCAGCGATAGATGCCTTCCAACTCGACGCGCGGACCAACGAAGTCGTAGCCGATCACGCCACCGGCCATCCAGCCCAGCTGCGGGGTCACGCTCACCGTCGGGAACGCCGGAATGTTCGTGTTGGCCGTGAAGTTCGTCAGCCAGTTGATGCCGCCTTCGGCACCAATGTACAGACCCGGCTGCGGGGCCTGCGCCTGCGCCGCCACCGGCAGCGCGACAATGGCGGCGGCCGCCAGAAGAGCCTTCTTCATGAGATATCTCCCTTACTTGCACAGCCCCAGCACGAAAGGGTGGGGCGAAAAATTCGTCACGACAACGAGGAGAATGTACCTGACCTGCCCCTGCGCGCGCCACTCAGTAAGGCGTCATCGACTCATTGTTGCCCGGACTGTGGCACCCCAGCCACACTGGAAAGGTTCCGTGGCTAGCGATTTTCTGAAAAACCCCTTTTAATCAACTACTTACATTTTAATCCGAAGCCTGCGCGCGAGCCGAGATCCCGTTGCATAGCGTCGGAGGACGTCGCACACTCTGCCGTGAATACGGTATTCTGGATGAAATTCCTTTCGATCACTCTCCTCCTTGCCGTCTGTGGGGCGGCCGGCGCGGCTGCGCAGCAGCGTCCGGAGACAGGCTTTCGGGTCTGCAATCTTTCGCTTAGAGAAATAGAAGTGGCCAAGGCTCTGGATACGGGCGCCAGTGACGCCACCGGCCGGATGATCATTTCAGAAGGTTGGTACAAGCTGCCGCCGAATGCCTGCACGCTCCTCTGGGCGGGACCTCTCCAGTACGACCGCTATCTGGTCTACGCCCAGGACAAATCGACGGGGCGGGAGTGGACCGGCACTGTCCCGGTCTGCGTCAGTCCGCAGGCCTTCACGATCCGCACCAACAACTGCGGCTCCCAGTATCAAAGGCGTCTGTTCACCCAGGTCGACACAAGGCGTCAGAACGGCTGGACCCACAACTTCACACCTTGATCAGAGGGCGGCGTCCCGATCTTTTCGGCCGCTGGGGAACGCGAAGGAACATGGCTCGTTGAGGACCCACCCCTCTCATGGAGCCACACAATGCGTAACCTTCTTGTCCCCGCCGCCCTTGCCGCCGCCTTCACGCTGTCGGTGCCGGTCCTCGTCTCAGCGCAGGGCGCCCCTCAGACCATCCAGCTCACCAAGGTCGACGTGGTCAAGGTCTCGACCGGCTACCGCGCCAGCAAGGTCATCGGTTCTTCGGTCGTCAATGACGCCGGCGACACCGTCGGCAAGGTGGACGAGATCATCGTCGGCCCCGACGGCAAGGCCCCGTTCGTGGTGCTTTCGGTCGGCGGATTTCTCGGCATCGGCGACAAGCTGATCGCTCTTCCGTATGAGCAGATGAGGACCGACGGCAAGAAGTTCGTACTGCCGGGCGCCACCAAGGATTCCCTCAAGGCTCTGCCCGAGTTCAAGTACGCGTCGTAGCCATGGGCGCGCTCTTGGAAGAGATCGCGCACCCCACTTTCCTGCCATTTCCCGTCATCGCAGCGCGGCTCCTTTTCGCCGCGCTGCTCGGCGCGCTGATTGGTTTCGAGCGGGAATGGCAGGCAAGGTCGGCGGGCCTGCGGACCCACATTCTGATCTGTGTCGCGGCCGCCACCTTCGGTATTCTCACCGTTGAGATTTCACATTCCAGCGCCTTCGCAGGCCGGCAGACCGCCAGCGACCCGCTGCGCGCCGTCGAAGCCGTTACGGCTGGCGTTGCCTTTCTCGTCGCCGGCTCCATCCTCTTCACGCGCGGTGAAGTCCAAGGCCTGACGACCGGCGCCGGCATGTGGCTGGCCGGAGCGGTTGGTCTCTCCTCCGGCTTCGGGCTTTGGCAGATTGCCGGCCTCGGCACGTTCCTTATTTTGGTCGTCATGAGCCTCCTCCACACCCTCGAGCGAAAGCTGGGGCTGAGTGCGAACAAGAAGCCGGCCCGGAATGACGATGGCCCCGACGACACGCAAGAAAACCTGAGGAAGGACGATACCGGCCGGGAGTGCTAATCTCCGTCGTCATGAGCCGCTCGCTTCTTGCCCTTGCTCTCCTCGCCACGTCGGTCGCGGTTCCCGCGGCAGCCCAGACGTCGAGGCCGGTGCCGGAGCTGGGCAGCATCGCCCCTCCCCGTCAGCTCCCCATCGCGCCCACGCCCGGTCAGCCTCCACCGGCCAGCGACGAGGTCAAGGATCCCAAGACCGGCTGCGGCGTCGTGATGATGAACGCCGCCCCGGACGTGGCCATCAGCTGGTCGGGCGCCTGCGAGTTCGGCCTGGCGCAGGGCAAAGGCACCCTGCAGTGGACTCGCAATGGCGTCCCCACGGATCGCTACGAAGGCGAGATGAAGGATGGCCTGTATGAGGGCCAGGGCAAGCTCACCTATGCCGACAAGGCCCGTTACGAAGGTGAGTTCAAGGCCGGAGAACGCGACGGAAAGGGAACCTATGTGTTTCCGAGCGGAGCCCGCCTGATCTCCGAGTTTCGCGAGGGGCGACCACAGGGCCATGGCATGTATGTCTGGACCAACGGCGACCGATACATCGGCGATTTTCGAGACAACCAGCGGACCGGCCGCGGTACGCTGTTGTTCGCCGATGGCGGCCGCTACGAGGGTGAGGTCGTCAACGGCAAGATGCAGGGACGCGGCGTGCGCGTATGGGCCAACGGGTCGCGCTACGAGGGCGAGTGGTCGAACGACCAAGCCAATGGCTGGGGAACCAAGTCCGGCGGGCCCGACGGCCAGGTCTTCACGGGCGTGTGGAGCAACGGTTGCTTCCGCGAGAATCAGCGCTGGGCGACGGTAGGCGCCACGGCGCAGGCCTGCGGTTTCCGGTAGCGGCGCCATGTCGGCCAGCCCGGACCTCATCATGATCCAGTTTCTCGAGTGGGTGGCGGCCCGGCCGCGCCGTCGCGAAGACGTTCTCGACGCCTGGCAGAGTTCCTGTCCACGTTTCCCGGTGTGGGAGGACGCGCGCGCCGAAGGTCTGGTGCGTCAGTGCGGGGGCGAAGTCGGCGAGCGCAGGGTCGAACTGACCGAACGCGGTCGCGCGATGCTCGGTCGCGGCTCTGCTCTGAATCGCCGCTGACACCGCCTCCCAAGTGCAAGCCACAGCCCCTATAGTATCGTCATGACGCTGCAACGCGCCGCTCTGTGGGCCATCGTAATCGCCGCGACAATCTTCCTGCTCGTCGCCGGCCGCGGGCTCCTGCTGCCCTTCGTGCTGGGCATCGTGCTCTGGTACATGATCGATTCGCTGGCAGACACCTTCAGCCAGCCGCGATTCGGGGGGGTGCGCCTGCCGCAGCCGCTGGCGCTGGCCGTTGCCGTTCTGCTGATCGGCGGGCTGTTCTGGGTCGTGGGACGCACGATCGGTCTCAATGTGCAGGCTGTCGTGGCGGCGGTGCCGTCCTATGAAATCAGACTGACGCATCTCATGGAGCAGGTCAGCCCGCTGATCGGCATAGAGCAGGCGCCGACCCTCTCGGAACTCGTCGCCCGCATCAGCCTCGCCGACACGCTGGGGAGCGTCGCCACCGCTGCCGCCTCGGTGGTGAGCATCGCCGGGCTCATCCTGATTTACACGCTGTTCCTCTTCGTCGAGCAGGTTCACTTCAAGCGCAAGCTCGGCGCCATCTTTCACGGCGATGGCCAGGAGGCCCGCGTGCTCGCCGTGCTTGCCCGCATCGACCGCGAGATCCGCATCTATATCCGCATCAAGACCACGCTCGCGACGGCGACCTCGGCGCTCGCCTATGTCGTCATGTCCTCGGTCGGCGTCGACTTCGCGGGCTTCTGGGCTGTCATGGTGTTCTTCTTCTACTACATTCCGACCGTGGGCTCGATCTTGGCCATCATCGCACCGGCACTACTAACCCTGATCCAGTTCGACAATCTCACGCCCTTCCTGATCGTGTTGCTGGTGTTCGGCTCGATCCAGGTCGTGACGGCCAACGTCATCGAGCCGGCGATCATGGGGCGCTCTCTCAATCTGTCGCCGCTGGTCGTCATCGTCTCCCTGATCGTGTGGGGCACAATCTGGGGCGTCGTCGGCATGTTCCTGTGCGTGCCCATCATGGTGGTGGCATTGATCGTGCTCGCTCAATTCGAGACGACCCGGCCGGTCGCGGTGTTGCTGTCCGCCGACGGCCGCATCCCGGAGTCGACGCCATGAAGCGCCTGTCGCTGCTCCTCCTTCTGCTCGCGGCTCCCGCCGCCGCACAGCTCTCTCCGTCGGATCCGAGGCCCGCGCCGTTGCCGGTGCCCCAGGGCGACGTAATGTATTCCTGTCCGGGCGGCATGGACTTCGCGTCTTCCTTTTCGAGGGACGGCGAGCTTGCGACCCTCCGCATGCCCGGACAGCCCGATGTCGAGTTGTCGCGGGTGCCCTCGGGATCCGGTTTCGCCTATTCGGATTCCTACTACGAGCTGCGCGGTCGCGGCCGCGAGGTGACGCTCACCGCCTCCGGTCGTTCGATGCGCTGTCACGCCGCCGGCCGGCCTGGCGAGCCGCCGCGGACCTTTGCGGGCGGGGGGCTCACCGTCACCCTGTTTCCCGACGGAACGTTCCGGCTCCGCGAGAAGCGCGACGAATCGGCAGAGCCTCTTCTCGATCTCGGCGAGTGGGCGCAGGAGGTGGAAGGCGGTGTCCGGCTGGTTCTGCGCGGCGGCGCCGGCAGCCGCCGGTCGTTCCGCGAGACCGGCGTCGACAAATTGATCGCCGAGAATGGCACCGAGCTTCTGCAAGCCCCTGTCACCGACCCGATCGACGGCCGTTTCAGGCTCACCGGCATGTATCGCGACGCGCAGGATGGGGGCTTGTTCGCCCCGTGCCTCGTCGGCCGCATCTATGGCGTCGCCCCCGGCGGCGCCGAACCGGAACTGGAAAAGGCCTGGGTGGACGCCACGCCCTCCCGCGAAACGTTTCTCTACGTCGAGATCGTCGGCGGGTTCGACGGCAACAACTCCGTGACGGTGGATCGCTTTCTCGGTCTCAAGCGCAACGGCGCCTGTCCGGCGCTGGCGGCGCGCGGTTCGGCGCTGCGCGACACCGAGTGGCGTCTGGTGGAACTCGACGGCGCGCGTCCCGCCTTCGACGACTGGCGCCGGCGGCCACTGATGCGCCTGGACGATCTCGGCAAGTTCACCGCGTCGACGGGCTGCAACACGCTGGAGGGCGAGTATGTTCTCGATCCGGCGGGCCTGCGCTTCACGCCTGGCCCGATGACCCTGATGGCCTGTGCGCCGGCGGAGACAGCGCTCGAGAAGAGCTTCGTCGCGGCACTGGGGGCGGTCAGGACCGCACAGGTCTCCGGCACGACGCTCGACCTCAACGACGGAACCGGCAAGAGACGCATGCGCCTCGAGGCCCGCGGCCGTTAGCGGAACCCCGTGGTGTCGGCCTCAAGCGTCAGGCTCACCTCGCCATCGATCGCGATGCGCAGGAACGACAGGCCGGAGGGAACCTCCGCTACACCGGCTTTGCCCTCGAACTCGCGATCGATCTCGTCGAACAGACGGACATACAGTTTCCATTCGACCATCCCCGGCTCGAATGGCACCGGGACCGGCTCGTTCCAACCGAGGGAGCGGATTCCGCTGCGCACGACGCGATCCACCGCGACGTCGCGCACCAGCGTCGCCTCGAAGCGGCCGATCGTGGCGCTGCTCGCCTCCTTCGTCGCCGCCTTCGCGACGACCGCGATGCAGATCTGACCGGGACGATCCTCGCGCACGAACTCGACCGAACCGCTGTTCATCGTCTCGTCCGGAATGTCGTCGAGCCAGCCGAGCCGCTCCACGATGACGATGCGCCTCTTGCTCTTGTCGAACCGCCACCCCGCCGGCGGATCGAAGCAACGCCGCACGGTTCGCGCCTGACCGGCGGGGGCGCGCGCCAGGATTTCCGGAGACACCAGTGTGTTCGACTCCGGCACGGCGGACTGCACCTTCTGGTCCAGCGCGAACGCCCCTGGCTTCTCCGGAATCGACGCGAAAAGCACCTGAAACACCAAGGTGCGGGAGGCATGACGCAGAAACAACGAGCCGGCGGCAAAGCGAACGCGTGTGGCGTCGCTCGGCAAGGCGCTGCGCGGCACGACGAATCGCAGCCGCTCCGGCGTCACCGTGGCCTCGCCCCGCCATGAGCCGATCGTCAGCACCGGCGCCGTCTGGCCCGCCGTAAGGCGCAGTCCCAGTATCTCAATCTCGATCGCCGGATCGTCACCGTCCCGCGACCCCGCCCCGCCCTTGCCCCCCACGGGATCTCGCGAGACGCTTTCGGTTGGGGGCGTGGCCGGCGGGCCCGGCACAAGAGCGGGTTCACCCGTCGGCTTGCGGGGCGCCAGGAACATCGGCGTGTAGGAAAGGATGACCGGCGAGAGATCGACGGACGCCATCCGCTCGAGGTCGGCCGGTATGCCGCTCGCTGCCTGCGCGACGGCTTCCGCCCTTCCTGCAGCGCCGGGACGATCGATGGCCGAGCGCAAGGCCGCATTCACGGCATCGAGCCGCGCGAAGACCTGCCGCCGTGCTTCCGGGAGCAGGTCGAAGGGCCGCTCGCGCTCGGGTTCGTAACGGGCCGCCAGTGCGTCGAACAACAGGCTCGCGGCGCGGAACGACTGGAGTAACTCAAGCCGCGTCAGGCTGTCGGCGCGCGCCTGCAACTCTGCGCGCTCTGCACGCAAGAGGACGAGCTTCTCCGCGATCGTTGGCCGAGCCAGGGCCGTTCGGTCGTCATTCGGCAGACCGAACGCCAGCGCTGCAGCCACGGCGAGAAAGACCGCGACCAGCGCCAGCGTGCGGCCCCACAGCAATTCTCGGGAGTCGGTCGAGCGAGCCGTCATGCGGCGCGTTCTAGCACGGCCGCCGGCATATCACCGGCGGCGGATTGTCTGGCTTAGTAGGAGAAGAGTACGGGAATCGGCGACGTCAGGATGAGATCGCGGGTGACCCCGCCGAAGATCATCTGGCGCAGCCGGCTCTGCGTATAGGCGCCCTTCACGATCAGGTCGGCGCCCAGCGCCTGGGCCCGATCGACGATGGTCTGGCCGGCCGACTTGGCACCGGGCTTCACGTGCTGACCCGTCACGTTGAGACCGTGGCTCTTCAGCGACTCGGCGATCTCCAGGGCGGTCGGGCCCGGAACCATCGCACCTTCGACGCTCAACACCTCGATCGCCTCGGCCCCGCTCAGCACGGGCATGGCGAGAGAAATCGCGCGTGCACTCTCCGTCGAGCCGTTCCACGCGAACAGGATGCGCTTTCCGACCATGCCGGTGAAACCGGGCGGCACGACCAGAACCGGACGGCCGGAGTCGAACAAGGCCGTCTCGAAGACGCTCTCCGGCATCTTCGGCAGCGCGCCAGGCTGCGGCAGCACGATAAGATCGTAGGCGCGGCCGATCGTGCCGATTGCCGTCGGACCACTATCGTCGGACGAGCGCCATTCGGCGGTAAGTCCAGCGGCACGCTCGTCGAAGGCCTGCTTGACCGCCGACACACGCTGGCGCTCCTCGGCATCCTCGGCCAGCCCGCCGCCGATCGGGGCGCCCATGCCGGCATCGGCCCAGGCCATGCTCATGACCCCGTAGGACGGCGGCTCGAGGCCGATCAGGCGCGCCCCGAACTTGTGCGCAATCTTGGCCGCCAGATCGAACGCGGACGGATCTTCCGACGTCCAGGCCATTGTCAGAATGGACTTCATGACTCGCCCCCTCCTTGTTTGCCCGACGATAACACGAGGCTCGCTGCGGCGCGCGCCTCGACGAACTTGATACAATTCTCACATTGTACCGGTGTGTCGGTCCAATACGTTGGAGACGATTTCTCGACCTATTTTATGAACGGGGCTTCAGTCAGCCTCCGGCATTTATTCACTCTGGAGATATCGATGCTGTCCTTTTTTCGCCGATTGATGGCGGACGACAAGGCCGCCACCGCCATCGAATACACACTGATCGCTTCCCTGATCGGCATCGCGGCGATCACCGCCATCAGCACCGTCAGCGGCAAGGGCCTCTAGCGCCAGGATCAGACGATCTGCCGGGCCGACGGCACGATCCAGGCAAAACGGTCGGACAGGGCCGCAAGCGTGATCCTGTTGATGACGTCCGCAGCGATCGTGTCGCCGCCCATCGCATCGGGCAGGTCGCGCGTTGCGACCGTATCGGCCGCGATCGTGCTCATGAAGCCCTGATCCGTGGCCGCCCGCACCGTCGCCGAAATGCACATATGGGTCATGAAGCCGCCGACGATCAGGTTCTTGCGGCCGATCGCGGCGAGCCGCGGCGCGAGGTCGGTGCCGGCGAAGGAGTTCGGCATGCCCTTGTCGATGATGATTTCGCCGTCACGCGGCGTCAGCTGCTTAACGATCTCATAGCCCGTCGAGCTGGGATTGAAGGCCTTGCCCTTCGACTGATGGCGCACGTGGACCACAGGGGCTCCCGCCGCGCGGGCATTCTCGAGCAGCACCGCCAGCGCATCGATCGCAGGCTGCACGCCGGTCAGCGGCAGCAAGCCATCCGTATATTCCCTCTGGGCATCGATGATCAGCAGGATTCCGTCGGCCATTGTGGCGGGCGTCGGTTGCGCCCCGGCCATCTGCAGCATGGTCATTGCCATGTTCGTTCCTTCGATTAGTTCGCGGTTGTGGAAGCGCCGGCGGCATCAACGCGCATGGCGGCCGCATTTGCAACATCTTCCAGAGGGGGTCTAAATGCCCCTTAAAGCAGGGACGCGCATGAAAGCGATCATCGTTGGTGGCGGCATCATGGGGCTCGCGACGGCCTGGGGATTGGTGCGCCAAGGTCACGAGGTCGAACTGTTCGAGCAGGGCGCGCTGCCCAACTTGCTGGCCTCCTCGATGGACGAGCATCGGCTGATCCGCCATCCCTACGGAGGGCATGTCGGCTACGCCCGAATGATCGACGATGCCTATGCCGCCTGGGACCTGCTGTGGGCCGACCTGGGAGAACTCCTTTACGAACCGACCGGGACGCTCGCCTTGAGCGGCAACGGCGCCGACTGGGCGGAACGGTCGGCTGCCGCCCTCGCCTCGATCGGCCGGCCGATGACCGAACTCTCGATGGCCGACCTGCCGCGCCGCTTTCCTCTGCTCGATACGAAGGGCCTCGAGCGCGCCTTCTGGATCGACACGGGCGGCGTACTGCTGGCGCAGGACATCGTGGCCGCGCTCGTACGCCATCTCGGCAGGCAGGCCGGTGTGCGGCTCCATGCCAACACGCCAGTGCGGTCGGTCGATCTCGAAAGAGGCCGCATCGTCACGCAGGCGGGCGCTGTCCACGGCGGCGATATCGTGGTGGTGGCGGCGGGTGCCTGGGCCCCCCGGCTCCTGCCAGCGCTCGGCACCCGCGTCGTGCCCTCACGCCAGGTGGTGATCTATTTCGATCTGCCGGAGGACCAGCGCGCGGCCTGGGCGAAGGGCCCGATGATCATCGAGAAGACCGGCGATGTCGGCCTCTACCTTGTGCCGCCCGTCCGCGGGCGCGGCATGAAAGTCGGCGACCACGAGTTCAGCCGCACGGGAGATCCGGCCGGCGGCCGCGAGGCGCAGGAGAGCGAGATGGGAGCTCTGCTCGACCGCTGCCGCAGCCTGCTCGAAGGTTTCGAGCGCTGGACCCTCCGAAATCTCAAGGTCTGCTTCTACAGCGTCACCGACGACGAGCGCTTCATCGTGGAGAAGCCGGGCGCCAAGGGGTGGGCCATGTCACCGTGCTCGGGCCACGGCTTCAAGTTCGGTGCCCTCATGGGACTCGCACTTGCGCGCACCATTGCCGAGGAGCGCGACGCCGCGGCGCATGCCCGCTGGGCGGCCGGTCTGGTCGGCGATGGGCCGACCTGACAAAATGCAGCATTCCAGGGAGAGAAATTGAGATGGCAACTGCCAAGCGCCGGACGTCGAAGGCTGTACCGAAGAAGGAAACCGGGCTGCGCCAGGGTCTCGCCACCTATGGTGACGCAGGCTTCTCGCTGTTCCTGCGAAAGGCCTTCATCAAGGCCGGCGGCTATTCCGACGATGCGCTCGACCGGCCGATCGTGGGCATCACCAATACCTTCTCCGACTACAATCCCTGTCATGGCAACGTGCCGGACCTGATCGAGGCGGTGAAGCGCGGGGTCATGCTGGCCGGCGCACTGCCGATGGTCTTTCCGACGATCTCGATTCACGAGAGCTTCTCCCATCCCACGAGCATGTTCCTGCGCAACCTCATGTCGATGGACACCGAGGAGATGATCCGCGCCCAGCCGATGGATTCGGTCGTGCTGATCGGTGGCTGCGACAAGACCCTGCCGGCCCAGCTCATGGCCGCGGCCAGCGCCGACCGCCCGGCGGTCGTCCTCCCGGTGGGCCCGATGCTAGTCGGCCACTTCAAGGGCGAGGTGCTGGGCGCCTGCACCGACTGCCGCCGCCTGTGGGGACAGTATCGCGCCGGCACCTTCTCGGAGTCCGACATCGAGAAGGTGAGCGAGCGTCTCGCCCCGACCAAGGGCACCTGCATGGTGATGGGCACCGCCAGCACGATGGGATGCATCGTCGAGGCGCTGGGCATGGGCCTGCCGAGCAGCGGCTCGATCCCCGCCACGCATTCCGACCGGCTGCGGATCGCCGAACAGACCGGCCGGCTCGCGGCAGAAATGGCCGTGAAGCAGGGCCCAAAGCCCAGCGAGATCATGACCAAGGCGGCCTTCCGCAACGCCCTCACCGTGTTGCAGGCGATCGGCGGCTCGACCAACGCGCTGGTGCATCTCACAGCCGTCGCACGACGGCTGGGAATCGAGATCGAGCTGGAAGAGTTCGACGAGATCGGGCGCAACGTTCCGGTGCTGGTCGACCTCAAGCCGTCGGGCGATCACTACATGGAGCATTTCCATTGGGCGGGCGGCAATTCGCGCCTGATGAAGGAGATTCGCAAGAATCTCGACGAGAAATGCAGGACCGTCGCCGGCAAGACGCTGAAGCAGGTCATCGACGCGGCCGAGATTGTGCCGGGCCAGACGGTGATCCGTACGTCGAAGGATCCGATCAAGCCGACCGGCGGCATGGCCGTGCTGCGCGGCAATCTTGCGCCGCGCGGCGCCGTGATCAAGCACGCGGCCGCGTCGCCCGCGCTGATGACCCATACCGGCCGCGCCGTGGTGTTCGACTCCCTGGAGGATCTCGCGGCGCGCGGCGACGATCCCGATCTCGATGTGAACGCCGAGGACATCCTCGTGCTGCGCAACGCCGGCCCCAAGGGCGCGCCCGGCATGCCCGAGGCGGGCTCCTTTCCCATCCCGATGAAACTCGCACGTGCGGGCGTGAAGGACATGATCCGCATCTCCGATGCGCGCATGAGCGGCACGGCCTTCGGCACCATCGTGCTGCATGTCGCACCCGAGGCTGCGGTCGGCGGACCGCTCGCGCTGGTCAAGACCGGCGACCGCATCACGCTCGATGTGCCCAAGCGCCGTCTCGAACTGCATGTCGACACCAAGACGCTGGCAGCGCGTCGCAAGGACTGGAAGGCGCCGCCGCCCCATCCCGGCAGCGACCGCGGCTACACCGGCCTGTTCTTCAAGACCGTGCTGCAGGCCGACGAAGGTGTCGACTTCGACTTCCTCGGGCCGGCGAAGTGACCGAAGCCAGGCTTCCGCGCATCTCGGTCGTCGTCACGTGCTATAACTGCCGTGACTACATCGCCGCCGCCATCCGCTCGGTCGCGCAGCAGACGTTGCGCGACTTCGAGTGTGTCATCGTCGACGACGCTTCGACCGACGATTCGGTCGCGGTCGTAGAGCAGGCGCTCGCAGAGCTCGCCGACTCCCGCTTTCGGCACATCCGTCTCGACAGGAATGTCGGACAGACCGGTGCCACGCGCCGCGGCCTCGCCGAGACCCGCGCGATGTTCGTCTGTTTTCTCGATTCCGACGATCTGTGGAACCCGGACTTCCTCGAACGTCATCTCGCCGCGCATCTGAACGAGAGCTACGCAGTGGGCTTCACGGCGTGCAATGCGCGCCTGATCAGCGGACAGGACGAGCTGATCGCCGGCGGCATGTATTGGTTCGGCAAGGACCGCGCCCGCGCCGATCGCGACCAGGCGTTCGTCCCGCTCGACGCGAGCCGCGTCCCGAATCTCGATACGGCGCGCGGCACGGCCGCCTGGCAGAGCCACACGCCCTACCGGCTCTATACAAAACGCGTGGTGCACTGGGTCTGGGTCAGCACCTCCTCGATGATGTTCCGTCGCTCGCTGGTCGACCTCGTTTTTCCCGACGATGACGAGGCGTTCCGTCTGCACATGGATTTCTACCTCGTCGTCATGGCCCAGATGGTTGCGGGCTCCCTGCTGATCGACGATGCGCTCTATGCCTACCGTCTCCACGGCCGCAACGGCGCGGCGGACAATCCGGTGCTGGGCGGCAGGCTCCATCTGTCGAGCCGCAACTGGGGGAATACCTACTCGCTCATGCTTGACCGCATGCTCACTGCGATGATCCGTGAGCAAGAACGGTTCGTGACGGCCCTTGGAGATCGTCAGTATCGCCGCATGGTCTTGCGGATGCGTGCCGCTCGCGCCGGTCCTTTCATCGCCTGGACACTCATCGCTCGGAGTTGGTTGATCTAGCATCCCTGCTGCTTCATTCTCTCTGAGCAGACGTTCCCGCACCAAAGGGAAACGGGGGGGGAGAATCATCGTGAGCAGCTTCGGACGATGCGCGAGCCTCATCGCCGTGCTTCTCGCCGGCAGCATCGGGGCTGTCGTGCCGGGCGCGCCGGCGGCCCTCGCGCAGACTGCAGCCGTTTCGGCGGCGGACGAGGCCGAGTACGACGCGGCCTTCCAGGAAATGCTGAAGAAGCCGTCCGATCTCGACGTGCTGTTCAAGTTCGCCATGATCGCCTCGAAGACGGGCGATCTCGAAGGCGCAATCTCGGCGCTCGAACGCATGCTGGTGGTGGACCCGGACCTTCCGCGCGTCCGCCTCGAACTGGGCGTGCTCTATTACCGCTTGGGCTCGTTCGAAGTGGCCCGGACCTATTTCGAGATGACACTCAAGTCGGTGTCGCTCCCGCCCGACGTCAAGGCGCGCGCCGAACAGTTCCTGGCGGAGTCGGAGAAGCGCCTGACCAAGTCGCGGTTCAGCGGCGAGATCTTCGCCGGCATGCGTTATCAATCGAACGCAAACCTCGGCCCCCCGACGTCAAGCGTGCGCCTGTTCGGCCAAACCGCCAATCTCAACCAGGCGGCGCTCGGCACCGCCGATTGGGGTGCCGTGACCTCGGGCTTCGTCCGCCACACCTATGATCTCGGCCAGAACAACCGCGGCCAGCTCGAGACCCAGCTCTCGGGCTACCTCAACCGGCAGTTCCAGATCCAGGCGGCGAACGTGTCGATTCTCGACCTGACGTCCGGCCCGCGCTTCCAAGCCTTCCAGGGCATTTTCCAGGATGTCAGCCTGAAGCCGTTCGGTACGGTGGGCTATATCTGGGTCAACGACGTCCCCTACTACGGCAGCTTCGGGTCCGGTCTCGAAGTGGGCACCCTGCTGTCGGACAAGCTGCGCAACACCACGAACTTCGTCTGGCGGCGGCAAATGTACCAGAACAGCTGGTATCTCCCGACCAACAACCAGTTTACCGGCGTCGAGTACTCCGCGAACTCCACGTTCCAGTACCAGGTGAACGAGGCACTGATGCTGTATGCCAACGGCAATCTCCAGCGCTACCAGACCGACAGCACGCCTTGGCAGAATTACACGCTCTACGGCGCGGGCGGCGGCATGTCCTTCTCCTTCGCCGACCCGCTGTTCAAGAGCGAGATGCCGTGGAGCATCAGCCTGTTTGCGAACGTGCAGTGGTGGTACTATGACCAGCCAGATGCAGTCGTGGATCCGTCCGTTACCAGACAGCAGACGGACACGATCCTGAATATAACCCTGTCCGTTCCCTTCGATCAGCGGACGATGTTCACGGTATCGGGCGGAAGGTTCGTGAGGTCGGCGGACATTCCCAACTACGCGTTCACGAACAACAGTGCGCTCATCGGAGTAACCTGGCGCTTCTAGCGCCGCTCAGGAGGTCACAGTGTCCACCAGACTTGCCGGCGCGAACCTGTCCCTGCTGACCGCTGCGATTCTTGCCGCGGGCACTTCCCTTTTGCCGGTCGCCGCGAGCGCCAAGGTCGGCGTCACCTCGGCGGCCGACGGCGATCCGCGCGGCAAGCCCCCCAGCGAGGCCGAACGCGTGCTGCGCGTGGGCGTCGACGTGCAGGCCAACGAGCTCATCACCACAACGGCCAACGACCGTGCGCACCTGATGTTCCTCGACGGCACGTCGCTGTCGGTCGGACCGAACGCGCAGCTCACCATCGACAAGTTCGTCTACGATCCGGCAACCAAGACCGGCGACCTGGCCATCAATGCCAGCAAGGGCGTGTTCCGTCTGGTCGGCGGCAAGATCAGCAAGACCAACGCCATCACCGTGACCACACCGTCGAGCACGATCGGCATCCGTGGCGGCATCAGCATCTTCAACGTCGACCAGAAGGAGACGATGTCCATCTTCGTCTTCGGCATCAGCATGACCGTCGGCGCCGGCGGCAAGGTCGAGATCGTCACGCGCCCCGGCTTTCAGGTGACGACGCTGTTCGGGGCCCTGCCGGGCCTGGCCAGCGCCGTGCCGCCCGGTGCCCTGGGCGCTTTTCTGGCCCAGCTCGAAGGCAGCAAGGGCGGCGGGCAATCGGGCGGCGGCGATCAGGCCGCCCAGAATTCAGGTTTCTCGGATTCCAATTCCGGCAAGGGCAGTGGGAATACGCTGGGCGACCGCTTCGGCAGCGGTCCGGGGCCGCGCAACGTCAACCCGAGCAACACAATAACCAACGCGATTACGCAGGCCAACGGGATCGCGCCGACGTTGCAACCAACGCCGGACATCGTGAGCAAAGTAAACACGATGCAATCGACAGTTACCTACAGCGGCACGATGGCCGGCCTCGTAAGAGACAATGGCCGCGTCTCTTTCGGTACCGGCAGCTACAACCAGGCCTGGTCCTTCGGCAGCAACACCGGCACGACGACCGCGAACTTCAACAACAGCAACTACAGCGGCACCACGTCACGCACTGGCAACTACGGTTTCAATTCAAGCCTGTCATCGACAACCAACCCGGGTCGAAACATGTCCATGACCGGCGCGTTCCTGCCTGGGCAGGGCGATCCCACGAAGAACCAAGCCGGCGTGTTCACGGTCAATGGTCCGAATTATCAGGCCGGTGGCGTCTTCGCCGGACAGAAGGTGCCCTAACCCGTCCTGGCGGCGATGAAGTCGGCGATGGCGGCGATGTCGTCGCGACGAAACCAGGGCAAACCGCAGTCGGTGGGCTGGACATCGGCGGCGATCGCCACGATGGAGGGATCGACCGGAGCCAGCGGCTCGGCCTCTCGTGATGCCCGCACCTCGATCTTGAGGTGCGCTTCGCGCTTGTAGCCCTCGATCAGGACGAGGTCCGCCGGCGCAAGGCGCGCCAGAACCTCGGAGATCGATGGTTCGGCCGTCTCGCGCATGATGGCGTAGCGCAGGCCGCCAACCAGGGCGACCTCACCGGCGCCAGCGGCGCGATGGCGATACGAATCCGTGCCCGGCCGGTCGATGTCGATGTCGTGATGGGCATGCTTGATGGTCGATACCCGCCAGCCGCGCCCCACGAACTCCGCCACCAGGCGCTCCGTCAGGGTCGTCTTGCCGGCGTTCTTCCAGCCGGTGACGCCGAAGAGGCGCTGGCTCGTCACGCCAAGATCCGTTCGGGGTGAGCATAGGCGGTCAGGCGACCCTCGCGCACGAATGCCACCAGCGCGACGGCCGCCTGTTCGGCCGTCTCGATGGCGAGCGACGTCGGGGCGGAAACCGCCGCGATGGCCGACGCACCGATCGCTGCGGCCTTCTGCACCATCTCGTAGGAACAGCGGCTGGTCACGACCACGAAGCCGCCGGGCCCGGCACCGCCGCTCAGCGCCAGCGCGCCGGCCAGCTTGTCGAGCGCGTTGTGACGGCCGACATCCTCGCGCACGGCCACCAGCACGCCATCCGCCGAAGCCCAGCCTGCGGCATGGGTGGCGCCGTTCGTCCGGTTGATCTTTTGATGTTCCGGGAGCCCAGCCATGGCGCGCTCGATCGCCGACCGCGCCACCGGCCGCGGATCGGACACCGCCGGGGCCGAGCGCAACGCCGCGTCCAGGCTGTCGACCCCGCACAGGCCGCAGCCGGTGCGACCGGCAAGGCTGCGCCGCCGTTCCTGAAGACCCGCCATGCGTTGAGCCGCAATCTCGAGCCTCACCTCGATGCCGCGGCCGACCGGCTCGACCTCGATGTCGTAGATCTCCGACGGCCGCCCGACGATCCGTTCGGTCAGGGAAAAGCCGCGGGCGAAATCCTCGAGGTCGCAAGGCGTCGCCATCATCACCGCATGGCTGATGCCATTGTAGACCAGCGCCACCGCGACCTCCTCGGCGACCGTCTCCTCCAGCGTCTCGCTGCCTTCGGCAGTGAGACGGCGCGCCGATCGACGGACCGACCCATCGTCAGTCATGCCATGCTCTCGTCGATCCGCAGATGCCGCCCCTCGCGATCGAAGAACAGGCCGCGGTTGAGCGTCAGCGGATCGGCCTTCACGTCGGCTTCGACCTCCTTCAGCTTGCGCGCGGCCACCGGTTCGGGGAGCGGACCGCCTTCGTGGCCCAGGCCGACGAAGAAGGCGACGCCATCCCACGGCGCTCGCGCGCCATCGAGCAGTGTCCGCATCTCCTTCCAAGTCATCTCGTCGCCGATCAGGTGTGCATAACTCGATCGCAGCGGCACGGCGTTCGAGGACGTGATCTGCACCAGCAGGATGAAGATCGTGAACGGACCGGTATCGGCAAACTGAGCCGCTAGCCAGTGCTCGAAATCGGTTTTCATCGTGCGCCTAGAATTCCACCACGGGCGTGGGCGGCACATAGCGATCGAAGACCTGCAGAAACGGCTCGCCGCGCTCGGCTTCGTACCAGGCTTCGAAGGCACGAAAGGCCGCGATCGGATCGGCGATCACCGGCGGCTCGGCCGGCTGGCCGTCCTCCGGCTCCTGCGGATGCGCTTCGGAATGGAGCGCCTCGGCGATCGGCCGCAGCCAGTCGAGCAAAGGCCGGGCTCCCTCGCCCAGTTCGGCCAGACCGTTCTCGATCCAGCCGATGTCGCGGAACAGCGCTTCGAGCTGGCGCTCCACGGCGAGGTCGCGATCGGGCTCCAGCGCGGCGACTCGCGCCATATCTGAAAGCGCGCTGAGACGGCGCCACGCGAAAGTGCGCGCCCGCTCGGCCTCCCTGATCTGGGCCTCGACGGCGGCTCGCACCTTACGCTCGGCCGTCTCGGCCGCGGTGCAATCCGCCTGGAGGCGGGCGATTAGGGAGTCTACGGCCGAGGGCATGCCGGGAGTTGACCCGACCGGCGGCCCTGCTGCAAGCCTCTACTACTTGGCGTACTTGAGCTCGACCTCGGCGACGCCGGCCGCGACGTTCAGGCCGACGCTGCCCTCGACGCTGACCGGCTGCAGGGTAACCTGGCCACTACCGCCGCCCAGCAGCACGTTGGCGCCGACGCCTCCGCCCACCGTGGCCTGCGCGGTCGCGCCGGCATAGCCGCCCGCCAGGGCGCCGGGCGCGATGTTGCCGGGGGCGAAGACCAGCCAGACGATCTGCGATTCCTTGGTGAAACCGATATCGACGCCGTAGCGCTTGATCGCACCTGTATACTTCTCACCGACCCCGTCAGTGCGGGCGAAGATGCAGTCGAGGTCCTTCGACGAGCCGAAGACGAAGCCCATGCCCCCCGCCACCTTGCAGGTGAGCGAGCCGACATTGGCGCCGGACTTGCCGGCCGCCTGCGGCGTACCGGGAGCGGCAGGCGTCTGCGCATGGGCGCCGGCGCCGAGAGTGGCCAGGAGAGCGGCAGCCGCAGTCATCGTCAGTATGGATCGAAGCATGTCGGCATCCTTTCAAGATGTGAGAATCAGTCTTCTTTCTTCGCTCGCTCGATGGCCTCGAGAATCTCGGTCAGGCCAACGTAGTAGACGACGCCCTGCTTGTGCATTTCGTGCCGGACGGTCCGGATGAGACCGGCCTTCCGGATCATGAGGTTGGCCAGCGCGATCTTTGCGTCCTCGTTCGTCGCGTCGTCGTTCGTCACTTCCGCCTCGGTCGACATCCTAGTTGTACTGACCACGCGCTTTCAGCACGTAGCCCGTCGCCCTGAAATCGGTATCCTGCCGGATCGCGGCCGTCACGACCGGGTCGTTGTGCCGGTTGCTGGTTGCGATCAGCGCGTTCGTCTCGGCCTCGCAGTTCGAGCTGATGGTGCGTCCAATGCTCGATGCATCCGAACCGTCGACGGCATACGAGGCCGCATGCTTCGCCAGACAGGCATCCCGCGCGTCGTACGACTGCTTGACCGATCGCACCGTCCAAGGCTCCGAATACTGGGAATTTGCCGAACATCCCGCCAGCGACAGCAGGGCGACGAAGATCAAGGTACGCATCGGTCGTCTGGACTCCGAAGAAACAAGCAAGATGGCGGAAGAGAGTGGGAGTCGAACCCACTAAGAACCGGCTAACGGCCCTCTCTGGCTTTGAAGGCCAGCCGCCCCACCGGGAGCGCTTCCCCTCCAAGACAGATGATTCACCAGAACCAATCCCCTGTCACCTCCCGTGCTAGGATGAATCTCCCAAGGAATTCAAGATCATGACCGCCGAACTCAAGTACATCATCGCGAACGTCTCCGACCTGGCTGCAGCCATAGCCTTCTGGCGCGACACTGTCGGCCTGAAACTCAAGTTCGAGACCCCGGAATGGGCCGAATTCGACACCGGCGCCACCCGACTGGCTCTTCAACCAGCATCGCCGGCAAATCCGGCAGGGACATGGCAGCCGGGACTGCGTGTTCCCGATCTCGCCGCCAAACGAGCCGATCTCGCCGCACGAGGCGTGAATGTCGGCGGCGCTCCCCACGAGGAGCACGGCTTTCTTCTGTCCCTCTTCTCCGGCCCCGACGGCGCGCCCGTCAGCCTGAGCGGACCGCTTCCAAAGCCGTAGGCGGCGGACCGTACTGTCCGGCCTTCTGCGGGACCGCCCGGCGCAGGTCGCCGCGGCGGATCGTGATGCCGTGACGGTCGAAGAATTCGAGGATCTGGATGGCCAGCTTGCGCCCATTGTCGAGCTTGTCGCGGAACTCGGCCGCACTGAATTCGTGACCGAAGGCGTTCACGATGCCGACCATCTCGGCCACGACGGGGCGGAGGAAGAAATGGTCCGGCGCCACTTCGACCACACGCCCGAGCTTCGATAGCCGCTGCAGCAGCCGGCGCGTGTCGACCTCCGTGGCGCCGTAGGCATGGGCGAAGTCGCGGACTCGCGGCGGCTTGAAACGATCGCGCGTCATCTCGGCCGCGATCTTGTTCCACAGCGCCTCGTCACGCGACCCAAGCTTCAGCGAATGACCGGGCAGGCGCAGGAACGCGCCATCGACGACCACGGTCTTCGCCCGAATCTCGCGGTCGAGCAGCACCTTGAAGACGGATGCGGGCCAGCGGCGCTTCAGCGTCACCCGCAGGCGCTCGGCCTGGAGACCCGGCGCATCGGCCTTGGTTTCGTGGAATGCCTTGAGTGTCTCGACGATGTCGGTGCGCGCCGCCTCAAGCGTCTCGGCGAGAAAGCCGAAGCCTTCCAGCGTCTGCCCGCCCGCCGACCCGACGAGTGTCTCGACCTCGGCGGGGCGGAGATTGCGCGCCAGACCGAAGCGAGCGGCATCGACATAGCCGCTTTCAAGGCGCAGCAGCCGCTGCAGGACCTCGTCATCCTGCACGGCAAGAGCCGCCAGCTCCGCCAGCCGCCGCTCGGCCCGCCGGTTGCGCGGCGGCCCGAACGGATCGATCACCGCCGCGCCGGCCATCGTGCGCGTCGCGGACGGATCGCGGAGGATGACCCTGTCGCCCGCAAGCGCGCCGACCTTTTCGTCCAGCACGATCTGCGCGAGGGCCGTGTCGCCCGGCGCCAGCTTCTCGCTTTCGAGCAGCGCCACGCGTCCCATGACGTGCGCAGAGCCCAGGTGAACATGCACCGGCGACCAGTGCTTCAGGGGTTGCGCTTCGGAGGCGAGCAGGCTCAGCCGGACGTCGATTCGGTCCGTGGGCGCATGCAGTTCCGGACTGACCACCCAATCGCCCCGCTTGATCGATTCCTTGGAGAGCCTGGGTCCGGCGAGATTGAGTGCACAGCGTTCGCCGGCGCGTCCCACCGCAGCGGCCCGGTTCTGGGCATGCAGCGACCGCACCCGCGCCTCGATACCGGACGGGGTCAGCAGAAGCCGGTCGTCGACCCTGATCTCGCCGGCGTGCACGGTGCCGGTGACGACGACGCCCGCTCCGGACAGGACGAAGCAGCGATCCACCGCGAGGCGCGCGAAGCCCGCGGCGCCCTTACCGCTTTCGCCGAGCACCAGAAGCTTTTCCTTCAGCTCGTCGATGCCCTGCCCTGTCACTGACGACACGGGCACGATCTCCGCCCCGCGCAGCGAGGTCGTGGCGAGCAGGGTCTCGATCTCGGCCATACGCTCGAGCTGCTGATCGTCGTTGGCGAGATCGGCCTTGGTGAGGGCAACGATGCCGCGATCGAGGCCCAGCAGGTCGAGGATCTGCAGATGCTCCACGGTCTGGGGCTTTATGCCTTCCGCCGCCGACACGACCAGCAGTGCCGCATCGATGCCGGTGGCGCCGGCCAGCATGTTGTGCACGAACCGCTCGTGACCGGGCACGTCGACGAAGCCGAGTTGGCGTCCGTCGCCCAGATCGCTGTAGGCGTAACCGAGATCGATGGTGATGCCGCGCGCCTTCTCCTCCTTGAGCCGATCGGCGTCGACACCGGTCAGCGCCTTCACCAAAGCGGTCTTGCCGTGATCGATATGGCCCGCCGTTCCCACGATCATGACAAAGGCTCCTCGGCCCGTCGCTCTGCTTCGGCACGCTGCGAGGGCTTGGCATGGGCCCGCGCTTCCTTGAGGAAGCCGGCGGCCAGCTCGCCCGCACCGCCCATCTCGGCCCGCCGCAACCAGTGCAGCGCTTCCACCACATCGCGATCGATGCCCTTGCCGGCGAGACAGGCCGCCCCCAGCATCGCCTGCGCTTCCGCATGGCCGAGCCGGGCGGCGCGTCCCCACCAATGGGCGGCCGCGGCCGCGTCGCGCTCGACGCCCAGCGCGTTGTGATGGATGTCGCCCAGCCGGGCCATGGCCGCCACGCTGCCCTGTGCCGCCGCCTTCTCTGCCCATAGACGGGCGCCGGCATAGTCCTGCGGGCAGCCTCCGCCCAGCAGCTTCATCCACGACAGCATGTCCTGCGCTTCCACATCGCCCTGCTGCGCCGCCGCCTCATACAGCCGCGCGGCTTCGGCGTGGTCCTGCGGCACGCCCCATCCTTCGTAATGACAAAGGGCGAGATTGCGCTGGCCGCCGGCGTCGCCCTGCTCGGCCGCGCGTCGAAGCCAGAGGGTTGCCTTGGCGTGATCCTGCTCGACTCCGCGCCCCTTGAGGAAAGCGGCCCCCATGTTGCTCTGCGCCCGTGCGTTGCCCTCATGGGCAAGCGGCGCCCACTGGTCCAGCGCGACGCCGTAGTTGCCGGATTTCCACGCCGCCAGCGCCTCTGCCATCCGCTGCTCTGGCGGTGGCGTGCGATCGAGAAGCCTAGCCAGCCACGACATGGAGTTTGTCCAATTGGGCGACGAATGCCGGCTCGTCGTCGAGCGTGCGAAGATCGAAGTAGAGCGTAGCGTCGCTGATCCGGCCGATCACGGGAATGGGCAGGCGACGGAAACGGTCGGCAATCCGGTCGAGGCCCTTCGCTTTGATGGCGATCGCGAACGACGGCAGCAGGTCGACCGGCAGCGCGCCCGAACCGATCTGCCCCCGCACCTCCGCGACACTTGCCGTTGCATCTCGGCCCAGCGCCGCGTTCACTGCCGGCAGAAGCCGCTCCGCCACGGCGCGCATGTCGGCGGCCGGCCGCGCGAGGGCGCGTATGGTCGGAAGGCGCTCGGCCAGTCGCCCCGGATCGGCATAGAGCCTCAGCGTCGCTTCGAGGGCCGCCAGGCGCACCTTGTCGAGGCGGAGCGCCCGCTTCATCGGGTTGCGGGCGATGCGCTGGATCAGCGGCTTGCGGCCGACCAGCAGGCCCGCCTGCGGGCCGCCCAGCAGCTTGTCGCCCGAGAAAGTCACGACATCGACGCCGGCGGCGATGGCCTCGCGCGCCGTCGGCTCGTGCGGCAGCCCCCAGGTTTCGAGGTCGGCCAGGGTGCCGCTGCCGAGATCCTCGATCAGCGCCACGCCCTTTTCGCGCGCCAGCGGCACGAGCTCCGCCGCCGCAACCGACTTGGTGAAGCCCTGGATCGCGTAGTTCGAGGGATGGACCTTCATGATCGCGGCCGTGTCGGGCCCGATCGCCGCCGCGTAATCCTTGAAATGGGTACGGTTGGTCGTGCCGACCTCGACGAGCCGGCAGCCGGCACGCGCCATGATGTCGGGAATGCGGAAGGCCCCGCCGATCTCGATCAGCTCGCCGCGCGAGACGATGACTTCCCGGCCCGCCGCGAGCTCACTCAGCACCAGCAGGACGGCAGCCGCATTGTTGTTGACCGCCGTCGCGGCCTCCGCGCCGGTCAACCGGCAGAGCCAGGGCGCGATGTGATCGTCGCGCTCGCCGCGCGCACCACCCTCGAGATCGTATTCGAGCGTCGTCGGCGACCGCATCGCCTCGACGGCGGCGGCAATGGCCTCCTCGGCGAGCAGGGCCCGCCCGAGATTGGTGTGCAGGACGGTGCCGGTGAGGTTGAACACGCGGCGCTGAGAGGGCTGCAGGAATACACCCAGTCGCGTCGTGCACCATTGCACGCAGGCAGCTTCGTTCGCCACCTCGGGAGTTCCCCGCCGCTCGTCGACCCAGGCCCGGAGCGCTTCGACGACGAGCGGGCGGCCGGCGCGCGCGATCAGCGGCGCAACGGTCGGCCAGGAGGCCATGCGATCGATCGACAGGGGACGGGTTTCGGGGGCGCCATCGGCGCGGTCGGCACGCGACACGGGATTTTTCCTACCAGAGAAAGGCCGGACGTCCGGTCCGCCGGCGGCCAACATGGCTCAGCCCCAACGGCCGATCAATCACTTCTCCGGCGGCTCCATCATGCCCAGGACGAACGGATTTGGCACGCGCGCGAAGCCCGCCTCACCCACCAGCACATCGAGCCCGAGCGAGGCCAGGTCGTCGGCCAGCGGTTCCAGGGGGCGCACCTTCTCCAGATAGAAAACCTTGGAGTAGCCCTGGCACACCTCGCAGCATTCCGCGCGGAGATACGCGGTCCCTGCCAGATTGCGGAACGAGATCTTGTCGGTGCTGCCGCAATGGACACAGCGCACCCGCGTGTAGCGCCACGACGTGGCGCACAGCGAACAGTGAAGGTGCCGGTGGCCGAACTTCGTGCCGCCGGGCGAGATGAGTCCGGAGACGGGCGGCGAACCGCAGGCCGGACAGTCGCCCCCCTCCTCGGCACCCGAAAGATCGGCGGCATCGAGCAGGGCCGCCATGCGGGTCCACACGACCTGCAGGGCCGCCGCCACGAACACCGCCTGCGCCGCCTCGCCGGCCGCCACATCGCCGCCGAGGAAACGATCGGCGAGCGCCTCGAGCGATGCGGGACTGGCCTGCAGAAGCACCTCACGGGCAGCGCGGGCCGCGTCGGGCAGCACCTCGTCGTCGATGCTGTCGAGAATGCGCGACAGCGCCACACGCCAGCTCTCGTCGCGTGGCCGGATCGAGGGATCAAGCGGTGCACGCTGCACGAGGCGAGCCTTGCCGATCTCCGCCGAACCCGGCAGCGAACCCGGTGGCAGGCCCGACAATGCCTGGTGCTGCGCCTGCACCAACGCCGCGATCAGATGAAGAAACCCCTCTAGGTCATGGCCCGGCGCCAGCGCCTGGAGACGGGCAGCGCGGCGTTGAAAGACCGTCGACAGGTCGGGCAGGCGAATGCGATCACCCTCGGCGGCGGCGCCGAGGATGTTTTCGCCGTAGGCAGATGTGGGATTTTCAGGACTGGAGGTCAGGGCTTGCCGACTTCCTGGCGGAACCACTTGCGATGATGCTTCCACGCCCAGCCGCCGCTGACAGAACCACGTGTCATGGCGCTCATCGTGCCCTTGACCCAGATGGCGGCGTAGACGTGCACGATCCAGATCAGGATGGCACCGATGGCGCACAGCGCGTGGACCACCGCCGAGAGACGCTTCTGGTCGATGGTCGTGTAGGAGAAGAAGTAGGTGTCCCACAGCACGAAGCCGCTGCCGAGCAGCAGGAGAATCAGGATCGACTGCCCCCAGAAGACGAGCTTCTGACCGGCATTGTACTTGCCGAGTTCGGGCAGCCCCTCTTCCTTGTTGTTGATCACCGATCCCAGGTTCTTCATCCAGACCGTATCGTCGCGGTTCCAGAAATTGAGCGTGAAGAAGCGGAGGAACAGGCCGAGGAAGCTGACGGCGAGGACGACGCCGATCCAGGGATGGATGACCCGCGTGATCTGCCCGCCGCCGAACAGGTAAGTGAGGAAGTACAGCGAGGGATGGAACAGCGCCATCCCACTGAGCGCGAGCAGGATCAGCGAGACCGCGGTGATCCAATGGTTGACGCGGGCCGCCGTGGTGTAGCGGCTCACCGGCTTGGCGTGTTCGCTCATGCCCGGTCGCTCCCGGCCACTTCGGCCGCCTTCTCTTCGTCGTGCTCGGTGACCCTGTTCGGTCCCTTGGTGACGTAGTGCATGAAGCCGAAGGCGCCGGCGAAGGCGATCGCTGCCAGTGAAAGCGGCTTCATCACGCCCTTCCAGATGCCGACCAGCGGGCTGATGCGGGGATTGTCAGGCAGGCCGGCATAGAGCGACGGCTTGTCGGCATGCTGCAGCACGTACATGACATGCGTCCCGTTCACGCCCGGCGGATTGTAGAGCCCGGCATTCTGGTAGCCACGCGACTTCAGGTCGGTGATGCGCTTGCCGGCGTGGGCGATCATGTCTTCCTTCGTGCCGAAGTAGATCGCCTGGGTCGGGCAGGACTTGGCGCAGGCCGGCGCCTGCCCGACCACCACCCGGTCCGAACAGAGCGTGCACTTGTAGGCCTTGCTCGTGGCCTGCGAGATGCGCGGGATGTTGAAGGGGCAGCCCTTCACGCAGTACCCGCAGCCGATGCAGTTGTCGGAAATGAAGTCGACGATGCCGTTGGTGTACTGGACGATCGCGCCCGGCGCCGGGCAAGCCTTGAGGCAGCCCGGATCGTCGCAATGCATGCAGCCGTCCTTGCGGATCAGCCATTCGAGATCGTCGCCCTGCTCGTACTCCGTGTAGCGCATCACGGTCCACGAAGCGGTCGTGAGATCGGTCGGATTGTTGTAGGTGCCGTCGGTGTAACCGATCGGTTGGTCGAGCTGGTTCCACTCGAGGCAGGCGGTCTGGCAGGCCTTGCAACCGATGCACTTGCTGACGTCGATCAGCTTGGCCACCGGGACGGCGGCTTTCGCGTCGGCAGCCGGCGGCGGCACGCTCGAGGCGGACCGCCGGCGGAGATCGAGGGCTTGCATCACGGACATCTCACCCTCCCCGATCAGGCCACGGCCGGCTGCGAAGCCGGCGGGGTGGTTTTCTTCACGTCGACCAGGAACGCCTTGTATTCCGGCGTATTGGTGCTGGCATCACCGACCGGCGGCGTCAGCGTGTTCAGCGGGTAGGATTTCCGTGCAAGGCCCACGAAGCCGAAATGGATCGGCAGGCCGATCACGTCGCAAGGCTTGCCGTCGACCATGATCGGCCGGAAGCGCTTGGAGACCGAGGCCTTGGCCTTGATCATGCCGCGCTGGCTCGACACCTCGACCCAGTCGCCGTTGGTGATGCCCTTGGCCTTGGCCAGGCGCTCGCCCATCTCGACGAACATCTCCGGCTGGACGACGGCATTGTCGTGCACGTTCTTGGTCCAGTAGTGGAAGTGCTCGGCGAGGCGATACGAGGTGGCCACGATCGGGAACTTGTCGGGCGTGCCGAACGACTTGGCATCGGCCGCGAACACCCGGACCACCGGATTTGTGGTGACCTTGGGATGCAGCGGATTGGCGATGTAGGCGTCCATCGGCTCGTAGTGCTCGGGGAACGGCCCGTCCGGCATGGCGGTGCGGCTGAACAGCCTCGCCGTACCTTCCTGGTTCATGATGAACGGGCCGACCGACTTGTCGGGCGCGACGGTAGGCGCGTAGTCGGGCACGTCGCCGCCGACCCACCGCGAGCCGTTCCAGGTGATGTATTTCTTACGCTCGCTCCAGGCGTTACCTGCCGGATCGGCCGACGCGCGGTTGTAGAGGATCCGTCGGTTGGCCGGCCACGCGAAGCCCCAGTTCGGATGGATGCCGAGACCCGTCGGATCGCTGGCGTCGCGGCGCATCGCCATGTTGCCGGCCTCGGTATAGACGCCGGTATAGATCCAGCATCCACCGGACGTCTTGCCGTCGTCGCGCATCACAGCGAAACCCGGCAGGAGCTGGCCGGCCTTCAGCATCACCTTGGTGGGATCCGCCGGGTCCGGCAGATCCTCCAGCGCATAGCCGTTGAGTTCCTTCAGGAGTTCGGCGGGCTCGGGATGGGCGGGCTTCGCATAGGCCCAGCTCGTGTTGAGGATGGGATCGGGGAAAGCGCCCCCGTCCTTTTTGTAGAGAGTCCTGAGGCGGCCGTGCAGATCGGCGATGATCTCGATGTCGCCACGCGACTCTCCCGGCCCGTCCACCGCCTTCCAATGCCATTGGATGACGCGGCTGGAATTGGTGTAGCTGCCTTCGTCCTCGGCATAGGCCGTGGCCGGCAGCTGGAACACTTCGGTCTGGATCGCCTTCGAATCGGCGTCGTTGAACTCGCCGTGATTCTCCCAGAAGCGCGCGGTTTCCGTCTGCAGCGGATCGATGATCACCAGCCATTTGAGCTTGCTCAAGCCCTGGTGGATCTTGGTCTTGTTCGGTCCCGCCATCATGACGTTGAGGCCCTGGCAGAACAGGCCGTTCATCTGCCCGCCCGCCATCATGTCGATGATCTTCAGCACGTCGTAGGCCGTGTCGAACTTCGGCAGATAGTCGTAGGCCCAGTCGTTGTCCTTGGTCGCAGCATCGCCGAACAGGCTCTTCTGCTGGCTGACGAAGAACTTCCCGTAGTTCTGCCAGAAGCTGGTCTGCCCCGGCCGGATGGGCTTGAACGCCCGCGCCTTCATATAGTCGGCGTAGGTGGTCTCCTTTTCCGTCGGCAGGACCAGATACCCGGGTGTCGAGGTCGACAGCAGTGCGAGGTCGGTGATGCCCTGGACGTTGGAATGGCCGCGCAAGGCGTTCACGCCGCCACCGGGGATGCCCATGTTGCCCAGCAGGAGCTGGATCATCGCCATGCTGCGGATGTTCTGGGCGCCGGTCGTGTGCTGGGTCCAGCCGAGCGCATAGAGCGAGGTCATCGAGCGCTCGCCGTTGGCCGTCGTCGCGATCAGCTCGCAGACCTTCAGGAACTTGTCCCTGGGGGTGCCGCAAATGCGTTCGACCATCTCGGGCGTATAGCGCTCGACATGGGCCTTCAGCAGGTTGATGGCGCAGCGCGGGTTCTGAAGGGTCTCGTCGACCTTCGCCATGCCCTGGTCATCGAACTCGTAGTCCCAGGTCGAACGGTCGACGTAGTTCTTTCGCGCCGCGTCATAGCCGGCGAACAGCCCGTCCTCGAACGAGAAGCCTTCCTTGACGATATACGAGGCGTTGGTGAACGCCTTGACGTATTCCTGATGGATCTTTCCGTTGCCCAGCAGGTACCGCATGACGCCGGACAGGAAGGCGATGTCGGTCCCCGGCCGGATCGGCGCATAGAGGTCCGAGACCGCGGCCGAGCGCGTGAAACGCGGATCGACGACGATCAGCTTGGCACCGTTGTTGGCCTTCGCCTCCGTCACCCACTTGAAACCGCAAGGATGGGCTTCGGCGGCGTTGCCGCCCATGATCAGGACGACATCGGCATTCTTGATGTCGTTCCACGAATTCGTCATCGCGCCGCGGCCGAAGGTTGGGGCCAGACTGGCCACCGTCGGTCCGTGTCATATTCGGGCTTGGTTCTCCAGGGCCAGGACGCCCATGGAGCGCATGGCCTTGTACGTCAGGTAACCCGCCTCGTTGCTGCACGACGAGCCGGCGAGGAAGCCGGTGCTGGTCCAGCGATTGACGGTGACGCCATCGCGGTTCCGGGTGACGAAGTTCCTGTCGCGGTCTTCCTTGGCCAGCTTGGCGATGCGCTCCATCGCGAAGTCCCAGGTCACGCGCTCGAACTTGTCGGAGCCCGGCTTGCGATGCATCGGGTAGTGGAGGCGGTTCGGGCTGTTCGCGAAACCGAGCGACGCCGCACCGCGCGCGCAGAGCGTGCCGCGATTGATCGGATTGTCGGAATCGCCCTCGATATGGACGACCTTGGCCTTGCCGTCCTTGGTGCCGTCGGCCGACGAGTAGATGAGGACACCGCAGGCGACCGCGCAATAGGGGCAGGTATTGCGGGTCTCGGTCGCCTTTTCGAGCCGGAAGGGCCGGACGCCGGCGGCGAGCCCTTCGCCCGCCCCCAGGAAGCCCAGCGCACCGACGGAAGAGGCGGCGAGGCCGGCCGCGCTCACCTTCATGAATTGCCGACGAGTAACGGCCATGTTTCGCTCCATCCCTAGCGACGCGCATGAGGCGGTTGACCGCCTCCTTTTTGACTCGCTGCGTCCCGGATAGTGAAACTCGGCAGTGGCCGTGAATCAACAATTATTTCGAGAGTGCCGAAGGCGAGGGCTTACCCCTGCGGGCAGCCCACACTTGAGAAGCCCTCCACGGCCCGTTCAAGGCTTGCGCTGGAAGCCCCAGGTTTCCGCCAGGATTTCGCCCATCCGGGCGGCGATGATGCGGTTGCCCAGGCTCTCGTTCGCCGCATCTCGGGCATAGTGGATGTGATCGGCGTAGATCGTCCCCTTTTCCCCGCTGAAGATCTGCGTCAGGTCGTAGACGGGCGCGCCGCCATCGCGCAGGGTCATCAGCCCCGCGACGATGTTCTTGTAGATGTCGCGATAGGAGAGGTCGCCGACGACGCGCTTCTCCTCCTCGGTGAGTTCCTTGCCGATGCCCGGGGCCGGCTGGATGAAGTAGGCCGACTTCACGTTGTTGTCGCGCGCGACCGCGAACGTGGCCCTCACATACTTCTTGTACAGGTCGAGCTGGACGTCGAAGGCGAGCTTGTGGTTCCGCTGAATGTCCTCCGGCAGGTGGAAGATGCTGTTCAGCGTCGTCTTCTTGGTCGACTTGAAGATGTCCTTGCCCTTGGCCGCCTGCTCTATTCCCCGCACCACCATGTAGGCGGCGTGGGAATGGCCGAGGACAGGATTCAGCGCCAGGGTACCGGCGATGCGCCCCATCACCCAGCCGATCGCCGCGTCGCCGAAATTCTCGTCGGCGACGAAGGGATTGACGTCGAGGAAGTTGCTGAGCGGCCGTTCCAGCCGTTCGCTGAAGCCCGGCCAGAAGAAGTAGTGCTCGTTGAATCCGCCGAGGACCGCGACCGCGTCGACCGACGAGGCATAGAGCGTGAAGAGGATGAAGGGCTGCGGCTCCTTCCAGGCGCCATCGCCGCCGTTCAGGACGAGGAACGGCTTGCCGTTCGGGCTGATGTACTTGTTGTTGAGTTCTTCCTCGAGGTAGCGCGGCGCGGGCGGCGGTGCATTCTGCCCGAGCTGCGACGCCACGGATCCGCCGGTCAGCATCACCACATAGCGGTCGGTGGGCTTCAGAACCGGATAGTCCGGCCCGAAAAGCCCGACATTGTTCACCCACGGCAGGCCGCACGGCGGGTTGGCGTGATGGACGAAGCCGACATAGGGATGAGGAAAGAGCGTGTCGACATAGCGGCACGCCGTCCCCTTGGTGGCATCCCGCACGTAGGTGTTCTGGGTGCGGTCGAAAAGCTCCTCGGCCGGCGTGTAGCGGCCGTCTTCGAGGTACATCCAGACGATCGCCGTGACTTCGAGCGCGGCGAGCGAAAGTACGATGCCGAAGAGGATGGAGATCCAGCCGAAGATACGCTGTTTCATCTCCCGCCCGTTACTTCCTCGTTTCCTGGATGGCCTGCCAGACGCGCTGCGGCGTCGCCGGCATCTGTATGTTGCGCACGCCGAGCGGCCACAGCGCGTCCATGATCGCGTTCATGACGGTCGGCGTCGAACCCACCGTGCCGGACTCGCCCACGCCCTTGGCGCCGATCGGGTTGCTCTTGGCCGGCACCGTGTCGTCGAGCTGGTTGTTGAAATTCGGGAAGGTCTCCGCCCGCGGCATCGCATAGTCCATGAACGAGCCGGTGACGAGCTGACCGCTCTCGCGGTCGTAGACGTTCTCCTCCAGCAGCGCCTGGCCGATGCCCTGCGCGCAGCCGCCATGGATCTGGCCGAACACGATCGGGCGGTGCAGCGGCTTTCCGACATCGTCGACCGTCGTATAGCGCTTGAGCTCGACCATGCCGGTGTCGGGATCGATCTCGACCTCGCCGACATGGGCGCCGTTGGGCCAGGCGATGCCGTCGACCGTATTCACGTTCTCGATGAAGATGCGCTTGTCGGGCTGCTTCGCCGCCAGCTCGCCGAGGCCGATGCCGCGGTCGGTGCCGGTGATGGTGAAGCGTCCGGCCGAATAGACGATGTCGGCAGTGGCTGCCTCCAGCGCATCGGCCGCCAGCTCCTTGCCCTTGTCGACCAGCTTCTCGCTGCCGCTCAGCACCGCCGAGCCGCCGATATAGGCCGAGCGCGAGCCCATCGAGCCGACGCCGCCGACGCGATCGGAATCGCCCATGGCGATCTCGATCTTGGACGGGTCGATGCCGAGCAGCTCCGAGGCGAGCTGGGTGAAGCTGGTCTGCAGCCCCTGCCCCATGCCCTGGGTGCCCATCCAGATGACGACCTTGCCGTCTTCCTTCACCTCGTAATGCGCCATCTCGTTCATGACGTTGGCCGAGGTCCATTCGACGTAGGACGCAAGTCCGCGGCCATAGAGCTTGCCGCGCTTCTCGGCTTCCGCCTTGCGCGCCTCGAAGCCGTCCCAGTCGGCCGCCTCGAGCGTCTTGGTGAGGAAGAGGTTGAAGTCGCCGGAATCGTACTTCTCGCCCATCGCGGTGGTGTAGGGCATCTGCGAGGGCGTCACGAAGTTGCGCCGGCGCAGTTCGGCCGGATCCATGCCGATCTGGCGCGCCGCCGTATCCATCAGCCGCTCGAGGTTGAGGATGCACTCGGGGCGGCCGGCGCCACGATAGGCGCCGATCGTGGCGGTGTTGGTGATGACGCAGGTGATCCGGAGATCGATCATCGGGATGTCATAGGTACCGGTCGTCACCTTCGGCCCGACGAACAGCGGGATGACCACGCCGCCGCGCGACGGATAGGCGCCGATATTGGCGAAAGCCTCCATGCGAAGCGCCAGGATCCTGCCGTCCTTGTCGAAGGCCATCGAGGCCTTGTGGAACTGGTCGCGGCCCGCGGTCGTCGCGGCGAATTCCTCGCTGCGCTCGGCGCGCCAGCGCACCGGACGCTTCAGCACCTTGGCGGCCCAGACGGCCACCGCCTCGTCCGGCTGGATGCCGACCTTCATGCCGAAGCCGCCGCCGATGTCGCGCACGACGACGCGCACCTTGTCCTTGGGCATCTTCAGGATGACGTCGCACAGCGTGTCGCGGGTGACCGACGGGTTCTGGCTCCCGATATGCACGATCAGGCGGTCGTTCTCCCATTCCGCCATCACCGCACGCGGCTCCATGGCGTTCACGATCAGCCGCTGGTGCACGATGTCGAGCGACACGACGTGGGCCGCGCTCTTGAAGACCTCTTCGGCCTTGGCATGGTCGCCGAACTTGTTGTAGCCGGCGATGTTGCCCGGGGCGCCGCCCCAGACCTGCGGCGCGTCGGGCTTCAGCGCATCCTCGATCTCGGTGACAGACGGAAGCTGCTCGTATTCGATCTCGACCAGTTCGACGGCGTCCTGCGCCTGCTCGCGCGTGTCGGCGACGATCGCGACCACTGCCTCGCCGACATAGCGCACGACCTCGTGCGCCAGCGAGCGGCGCGGGGTCATTTCGGGCTTGCTGCCGTCGGCGGCCGGAAACATCGTCGGGAATGCGAAATTGCCGACGCCTTCCTTCTCCATGTCGGCCCAGGTGAAGACCGCGACCACGCCCGGCGCCGCCTTGGCGGCTTCGGTGTCGATCTTCAGGATCTTTGCATGGGCATGCGGGGACCGGACGAGGACCACATGGGCCTGGTTCGGCCGCGACAGGTTGTCGGTGAACCCGCCGGTGCCGGTCAGGAGCCGGTCGTCCTCGACACGCTTGATGTACTGAGCCTTGCCAAAAACCGCCATACGCCACTCCCGCCGCGAAATCCCATCCGGATCGGCCGGACTATAGCGGCGAAGCGGCGTCCCACAAGTCAGCGCGACGGATCGCCCCGTGGATCAAGAACGCAGGCTGGGCATCTCGGGCAGCGGCACGATGCGGATTCCAGCCGCTTCGAGGCCCTCGCGGACCGCCCTGGCGACGGTCACGGCCGTCGGGCCGTCGCCGTGCACGCAGATAGAATCGACCTGGCACGGGATGCGCTTGCCCGAGGTCGAGTAGATCGCCTGCTCGTCGACCATGCGCCGGACATGCTCGACCGCCTTGGCCGGGTCCTTGATCATCGAATTGGCTTCCTTGCGCGGCGTCAGCAGGCCGGCATCGGTGTAGGTCCGGTCGGCGAACACCTCCTCGGCGACCCGCAGCCCGAACTTGCGCGCCGCCTTGCCCTGCTCGGTATTGGCCTGGGCAAGGAAGATCAGGTTGGGATCGACCGCCTTGGTCGCGCGCGCGATGGCCTCGGACATTTCCGGACTCTCGGCCGACATGTTGGCCATCATCCCGTGCGGCTTCATGTGCGTGACCTTCGCGCCGTGGAGGGCCGCGATCGCCTGCAAGGCGCCGATCTGGTAGGCGATGTTGGCCTCCAGCTCCTTGATCGTGAGGTTGATGACGCGGCGGCCGAAGCCCTGCAGGTCGGCGAAGCCCGGATGGGCGCCGATCGACACGCCGTTCTGCGCGCAAAGCTTCACCGTATCCATCATCACGACCGGATCGCTGGCGTGAAAGCCGCAGGCCACGTTGGCCGAGGCCACGATCTTCAGGACTTCGCCGTCGTTGCCCATCACCCAGGGGCCGAAGCTCTCGCCCAGGTCCGAGTTGATGTTGACGTGTCCTGCATTGGTCGCGGCGGCCATGGGAGACTCCCTCAATCTGAAGCGCTATCCTAGCAGATGTGAGCGTTCGATACCTATCCTGCGGCGACACCGCCTTCACCGTCGAGTTCGGCAACGAGATTTCCCCCGAGATCAACGGCCGGGTCATGGCACTCCACGCCGCGATCGGCCTGGCCCGCGAGGCCGGCGAGATCTCCGGCGTGATCGAGACCGTCCCCACCATGCGGTCCCTGATGGTGACCTACGATCCGCTCGCGATCTCGCGCGCCGACCTGCAGCCCAAGGTCGACGCGCTGATCGCCCGCGGCCTGCCGGTCGACGCCACGAGCCGCCATGTCACCGTCCCCTGCTGCTACGACGATCCGGAGTTCGCGCCCGACCTCGGCGAGGTCGCCGAGCGCACGAAGAAGACCCCGGAACAGGTGATCGCCGCTCACATCGCCTCGCCTTTCAAGGTCTATGTGCTGGGCTTCATGCCGGGCCTCGCCTATGTCGCGGGCCTCGATCAATCCCTGTTTCTGCCCCGCCGCAGCCAGCCGCGCGTGCGGGTGCCGCGCTCCTCGGTCGCCATCGCCATGGACATGACGACGATCTACCCGTTCGAAAGTCCCGGCGGCTGGCACCTGATCGGCCGCACGCCGCTGTGGATGTTCGACAAGCGCCGAGAAGAGCCAGTCTTCCTGTCGCCCGGCGACTCGGTTTCCTTCGAGCGCATCGACCGGAGGACCTTCGACCGCATCGCCGGCGAGGTCGAAGCCGGCACGTTCGACTGGTCGAGCCTGGTGAAGAGCAAATGAGCGCGGGTTTGAAAGTCGTCCGCGCGGGCCTGTTCGACACGCTGCAGGATCTCGGCCGCACCGGCTTCATGGCGCTCGGCATGCCGACCGCCGGCGCGATGGACCGGATCGGCCTCGGCCTCGCCAACGCGCTGGTCGGCAATCCCGCCAACACCGCCGGACTCGAAATCGGCGTCATGGGTCCCGACCTTCTGGTCGAAGCCGACAGCGTGAGGATCGCGCTGATGGGCCCCCTCTCGCCCGCACTGATCGAAGGACCGGACGCGGCGCCCAAGCCGCTGGATTCCGACCGCAGCCATCTCCTGAAGCGTGGGCAGATCCTGCGTGTCGGCATGATCGAGGGATCGAGCACGGCCTATCTCACCGTGGCCGGTGGATTCGCCTTGCCGGCCTTCATGGGCAGCCTCTCGACCTATTCGCGGGCCGGCATCGGCGGCTTCGACGGCCGCAAGCTCGCGGCGGGCGACCTGCTGCCGCTCGCGAAGGCAAGCGTGCCGGCCGGCAACGAGCGCCGGCTGGCGCAGCCCTTCGACTATGGCAGCGGTCCGCTGCGCGTGGTCTGGGGGCCGCAGGAGGACTATTTCAGCGAGGAAGGCCGCCGCACCTTCATCGGGTCAGAGTATCGCGTTTCCAAGGAAGCCGATCGGATGGGCATCCGTTTCGAAGGACCGACGATCGCCCACGCCAAGAGCGTCGACCAGGGCGGCGCCGACATCATCTCCGACGGCATCGCCCCCGGCGCGATCCAGGTGCCGGGCGCCGGCCTGCCGATCGTGCTGATGGCCGACCGCCAGACGGTCGGCGGCTATCCCAAGATCGCCACGGTCGCATCGGTCGACCTTCCGCGCCTCGGGCGCCTGCTGCCCGGCCAGACCGTGCGCTTCGCCGCCATCACCGTCGCGGAAGCCGAGACCCTGCGCCGCGACCAGGAGGCACGGCTGCAGCGCGCCATTGCCGGCTTCGTCGTGGCCCGCCCGCCGGGCGGTATCGACCTCGCCCGGCTCTACGAAGAGAACCTGATCGACGGCGTCGTTTTCGATCAGCCGTGGAACGTCACCTCGAAGCCTTCGTCGGCCGAGGGCGGCACGAAGTAGCTGGTAAAGAGGTCGAACTCCGCGTCGCTGGTGTTGAAGGCGTGCGTACCGGCCGCGTTGCGGGCGCGCAGCCGCGCCTTGCAGACGTCGTCGGGCACGTCGAGAAAATGCAGCCGGTGATCCGCACCGGCGCGCTCGAACAGGCTGCGCATCCATTGACGACTGGCCGGTGTATTTGCGGGAAAGTCGAGCACGACCGATACGCCGGCCTCCAGCAGCGCGACGATGTGGTCGCCCATCACCTCGCGCAGGCGGCGGGAGTTGCGCACATAGTCCTCGATCGTTTTCTGCTCGTCCTTGTAGAGACAGGCGAGCCACGCATCTTCGCTGATCCGAATCGTGGCTGGACGCGCCGTCAGATTGGCGGCGAGCGTCGACTTTCCGGCGGCGATCTTGCCGCAGATCATGTGGAGTGTCGCCGCTCCCGGCCTTGCCGTTTCGTCCATCGGTCGGCTCCCTCGCGAAGACCGGTTTACTGTAGCCGGTCCGCGGCTTCGTTGGTACGAACCGCGAGGGCTGGAAACGTTCCGACAAAGCGATCGGGGGATACGTCGAGATGAGCTGGCAACCGGAAATGGACGAGTTGCGCCGCCGTCAGGAAATGACGAAGCGCATGGGTGGCGCCGACAAGGTGAAGCGCCAGCACGATGGCGGACGGCTCACCGTCCGCGAGCGCATCGACCGGTTGCTCGACGAGGGCTCCTTCCGCGAGATCGGCAGCGTCGCCGGCAAGGCGGAATATGACGGAAGCAACGATCTGGTCGATCTCACGCCGGCCAACGTCGTCATGGGCCGCGGCAAGATCGACGGACGCCATGTCGCCGTCACCGGCGACGACTTCACGGTGCGCGGCGGATCGGCGGACGCCACGATCAAGGAGAAGTCGAACTACGTCGAGCGCTACGCCAACCAGTACCGCATTCCGGTCATTCGCATGATCGAAGGCTCGGGCGGCGGCGGATCGGTCAAGACGATCGAGACGACGGGCCGCGCCAACGTGCCGGGCGTCGCCGGCTGGGAATGGGCCGTGCGCAACATGGGTGCCGTGCCGACCGTCGGCTTGGGCCTCGGCTCCGTTGCGGGCCTCGGTGCCGCGCGCCTCGCCGCCACCCATTATTCGGTGATGGTGAAGGAAATCTCGGCGATGTTCGTCGCCGGGCCCCCGGTGGTGAATCGCCTCAGCCCCAAGCAGTACGACAAGCAGGAGCTGGGCGGCTGGGAGATCCAGCTGCGGGCCGGCGCGATCGACGAGGCCGTCGACAGCGAGGATGAGGCCTTTGCCGCGGCGCGCCGCTTCCTTTCCTACCTGCCCTCCTCGGTCCATGACGCCCCGCCGCGCGGTCCCGTCACCGACGATCCGGCCCGGCGCGAGGAGACGCTGTTCGACGCCATCCCGCGCGACATCCGCAAGGTCTATCGCATCCGCCCGATCGTCGAGAAGGTGGTCGACCAGGGCAGCTTCTTCGAGATGGGCCGGCTCTACGGCCGTTCGGTCGTGACCGGCTTCGCCCGCGTCGATGGCTGGCCGGTGGCGGTGATGGCGAGCGACCCGATGTTCTATGGCGGCGGCTGGACGTCCGATACCTGCCAGAAGGTGACGCGCTTCCTCGACCTCGCCGAGACCTTCCACCTGCCCGTCGTCTATTTCTGCGACTGTCCCGGCTTCCTGATCGGCCTGGAGGCCGAGAAGAGCGGCGTCATCCGCCAGGGCGTGCGCGCCATGTCGTCGATGTTCCAGACGACCGTGCCGTGGTGCACCTTCATCATCCGCAACGCTTTCGGCGTGGCGGGTGCCGCGCACCAGAACGGCTCGCGGATGAACTGGCGCTATGCCTGGCCCTCGGGCCGCTGGGGATCGCTGCCACTGGAGGGCGGGATCGAGGCCGCCTATCGCGCCGATATCGACGCCGCCGACGATCCCAAAGCGAAGATGTCGGAGATCGAGGACCGGCTGAACAAGCTGCGGTCGCCCTTCCGCAGTGCCGAGAGTTTCTGGATCGAGGAGATCATCGATCCGCGCGATACGCGCAAAATCCTCTGCGAGTTCGTCGATCTGGCCGCCCCGGTGCGCGGCAGCGGCCCGGCGAGCCTGTGGATGCGGCCCTAAGATCGCTCCGTCCGCGGGCGCACGGAAAGCTCGGGTTGTCGGCGACCTAAAGGGACGCCATCTTCAGACATGCTCCCGACGATGGCCGCATCGCCGTTCCTCGTGCCGGTCTTCCGACTGCCCCTGCAGACGATGCGCCTTCTTGGCCGGTACTGGCCGCAATTGATGGCCGTGTGGGCGGCCGGGATCATCGGCAACCTGCTGCTCAACGAATGCGCCGCGATGATCGGCCGCCTCAACAGCCTGGCAGGCCTCTCGACCCTGTCCCTCGTCGTCCTGCTGAAGCTGATCGTCATCGTCGCCATGTTCCAGACCCTGCGGCCCGGCCTGCCGGCGCTCGATGCTGCAGCCCGGGCGGCCACGAGCCGACCGGTACCGGACGAGGCCGGGGAGCCGGCACCGCTAGGCTTGGCGTCCGCCCTCACCCTGACGCTGGTGCCCTTCTTTGCCTTCTACGCCGCCTGGGGATTCCTAAGCGACACGGTGCGGGACTATTCGAAGCTGGTCCTCGACCTGATGATGTCTGGGGAAAGCGGCAACCTCCTGCAGGTCTCCGGCGGTTCCTGGCTATTCGTCTCCGTTGCCGTCGCCTGGGTCGTGAGGCGCTTCGCCAAATACATGCACAAGCGCTCGAAGGCGGCTGTCTGGCCCCTCGTCATCGTCATCTGCGAAGCCAACTGGGCCTTCATCGCGCTATTCGTCGTCTCGAACTGGGAGAGCGAGATCCGAGCCTGGATCGGCGCCTGGGCCGCCAGGATCGGCATGTTCATCGGCCTGCTCGATCCGATCCGCGAAGCCGCCGCCGGTACCGTCTTTGCACCGCCGCCCGAAGCCGCGGCGCCCGCGATTTCGAAGCGCCTGAATTCACTCTTTCTCTATGCGCTCTATCCCATCGTCTGGATGACGCTGGCGGCGGTCGTCTACGGGTACGATGTCGGCAACGTAAAGCCCGCCGTCGAAGGCCGCCTCGGCCGCGCCGTCTCGCGCTGGGAAGCGTTGCCGAAAGCCGTGCGCGACTTCGTCTCGCATTTCATCGCCGGGACCCTCAAGCGCTACCGGGCGCTGGCCGAGGGCGTGGGACTGACCCTGCGATCGGGTCTCGGCCTGGTACTCGCGACGGTCGTGCTCTTCCGTCTGCTCGACTGGGGGGCCGCCTGGACCTGGTACGGCCTCACCCAGCTCATCGGGTCGCACGACTTCCGGCTCTGGCAGATCTTTGCCCAGGGACTCTCGCTGTTCCTGGGCACGCCGAGCGCGCCGGGCGACGGCATCCTGGTCATGCCGGTCAAGATCTGCCTGTTGGCCGCGGCCCTCGAGATCGGGTTTGCACACGGGCGCACCTGGCGCGCGCGCGGCTGAGCATCAGTCGAATTTCAGCGGGAACGAGAGCGCGTCGGGGCGGGTCGCCACGAAGCTGACCCGGGCCTCCAGGGAAGGCAGAACTTCCGCCGGCACGACGAACTTTTCTTCGATCGTCACGCTGCGGTCCTTCGCCGGCGGGTGCAACGAGGCGATGCCGCAGCCATCCAGGGGCATGGCCTTTCGATCGAGGTCGCGGCTGATGTCCCGCGAGAGCGTCGGATCGAGCGGCAGCCAGCGCCGGCCCTGATCGTCCACCAGCGTGAACCGGCATTGCGCCCACCCCTCGCCGATCGCCTCTCGTGCCGTCGCCTTCAGTTGCACGATGACGAGCCGCATCTGGCCAGGGAATGTCACCCGGGTATCGCGTCCATCGCCGATCAGGCGCACCTTCTCGACCTGCCAGACCGCGCCCGCATAAGTCTCGCCCGACGCTAGCCGGACACGCATTTCGATCTGTTCAACGTAGTTCACCACGTTTCGGCGCGCGTTTACGGCGAAAGCGGCCCCCAGCAGCACCGGCAAAGCGAGCAGCGACAGAAGCCGCAGTCGTTTCTCGCGGCTAGAGGCCATCATCGCCAATGGCCGCCCTGTCGCGAACAGTGATCTTCTTCGGATCGAGCGCGATCTCGATCTCGTCTTGCAGCTGGGGCCCGTATTGCCCGGACAGCAGCAGCGACATGTCCGCGGTCTCCTCCTCCGGCAGCTCGAAGACCAGCAGCCCGGTCGTTGGCAGTCCCGGCTGCACCGTCTTGCCGGACAGAAGCTGCGGCACGCTGCCGGCGCGACGGCTCTGCCGGTAGAGACGACCCGATGCCCCACGGATCGTCGCCGCGCGGATCGCCATCGTCTGCTGTCCGACGCGTGTCTCCACGGCGACGAGCAGCCAGACGCCGCTGCTCGCCCGCTCGAAGTCCTTGCCGAAGCGCTTGTAGGCGATCGTGCGCGCCTGCACGGCCTTGTCGATCCGGGCGCTGAACGTCCGGCTCGTGACGACGTCGTCGTGCCCGCCGGCGGTCCTGATCGGGCCCGTCAGCATCGCGTAGGGCGGCGTGGTCATCTGAAGGAACAGCAGGATTGCACCGGCCAGCAGAATCGTGAGCGCGGACAGCAGTACACGCCTCATCGGCCGGCCTCGCCGTAGCTCGCGAGGGGCAGATCGACCGTCGCGACCGGTTTGGTCGGGAACCAGCCCGGTGCGGCATAGAGATTGTCGCGCGGCTTGAACATCGCGCCGATCACCGCCAGCCTCACCTGCGGTGGCAGCGCCTGCTCCTGCGGAAGCTGCCACACGGCCTTGACCTGCTCCGGCATCATCGGCTGAACATCCCAGAGCAATTCGCGATCACGCATCAGATAGAATTGCGGCTTGGAGAGATCTGGCACGTTCTCGATCTTCAGCACGTCGCCATAGAGGTTCGAGCTTTCGCCGGAGCGGTTCTCGAGGGTGAGATCTACGACCAGCGCCCTTTTTCCCGGCGACACATGAGATCCATCGGGCATCTCCCGTGCCAGGCTTGCCCCCGACACGGTGACGTTCCATCGGCCGGCGTCGACGACCTTGCCCGGCGCGACCTTGGGCACCTCGCTCTCTGCCCTCCCCTGATAGATGGAAAGCGTGAACGACAGCAAAGCGGCCAGCAGGCCCCCGATGCCTGCAAGGATTTTCGTCACGAGAACCCTGTTCGCCTTGCCGACCAAGGAGTCCTTCATCCTACGACGCCCGTCCCCATTGCAGTCACCGATGCAAGAAGTCTCACCTAGATGGGTTCGCCCGCGAGCTCGGCAACCCCGCGGATCAACGTCCCGACAGGGCCCGGAGTTTCCGGCTCGGCTAACCGCGCCAGCCGTAGCCCTTGAGCTTCGGCAGAAGGCCACAGGCCGGCTCGAAGGGCGGATTGCTGAGATAGTCCTGATCGGACACGACGTAGGACTGGCCAGGCGAGCGGCTCACCACCGCGCTCAACGCCGGATAGGACCAGTCCTGGAAGAACAGCTTGTTCGGCCAGTCGTGCAGCGGCAGCGTCTCGGCGCGCACCACACCCTTGTTGCCGTCCACGACGACGCGCAGGCGGTCGATATAGCCGCTCCACAGGCGGGTCAGCACGATATCGGGAATTGCCGCCGCGACGGTCAGCGCGCCCAGCAGCAGCACCATGCGGCGGGCCACGTCCGGCTGGCGCATGACGGCAACGACCCGCGGCGGATCGCGCAGCGCCACGTGCAACCACATGCCGACGAGGAGCGCCGCCAGTAGCATGCCGGCAGCCTGGCGGGCGACATAGTGCGCCGGCGGATACAGGATCGACGGCCCGTGCACGAGCCGCCACCAGGGCGACAGAGCGAGCAGCAGCGCGATGACGCCCATCACCACCAGCGGCCCCCTGCCCTGCAGCCAGGCCGGCCGCCGCACACCCGCGATGGCGCAGATGAGGAAACCCGCCAGCGGAATGGAGAACTGCATGTTCTGCCAGAAATCGACACTGGTGGAGCGCACCTTCATGAAATGCGGATGGTCCCAGTAGTCGACGATCGTGATGGCCGATACGACCGCCGCGCCGACGAAAGCGAGCGCCGCCAATACGTCGAGGAGTCTCGTCACCCGGTCGTCGCTGTGCCGCATCGACCACAGGATCGCGCCGGCGACCAGCGGCCCGAGATAGATCATGGCCTCGTAGGATCTGAGGCAGAGCAGGCCGAAGGCCAGCTGCATGGCCGCGTCCCGCCGGCTGCGGCCGTCGGTCGTGAGCGCGATCGCCATGACGGCCGTTATGCAGGCGAAGGCGACGTTGTATTCGCCGATGATGAAGAACGAGGTCGGAAGGTACACGGCGGCCACGATCGCGAGCACCGCGGCCAACAGCACCGGATCGCGGCGGACGCGCGTCAGGGCGAGGTGATAGAGCGCTGTGGGCAGGGCGAACAGAGCCGCCGACTGCGCCATGGCCAGCAGTTGGGTGTCGCGTAGGCCCCATCGAGCGAGCAGGAGGACGGGCGCCTGCGTCACCCAATCGACATGTGCGCGGGCGGCGTAGAAATCGTGGAAATGCCCCTGATCCAGCAGGTTGACCAAGAACGAGGACCCGTCCCAGAACAGACCGCGGCAGGCCAGAGTGTTGTGCACAGCCAGCGCCCATAGGGCGATGGCGACGCCCCGGGCGACCGCAACCGGTGACATGGCCGGCACCTTCAGTCGCGCCACATGTAGCGGCCGAGAGGATAGGGTTCGGCCGGCGGAAACGGCTGCCAGGAATTGAAATCTCGCGGTGGCGCGATGATCCCGTCGGTTCGCTTCGACCGCAGGGCAAGGCTCTGGCTGGGCAGAATCCAGGACTCGACCAGCGTCTCTAGGGGCCGCCGGGCGAGCGGCGTGGATTCGAAGGGGACCACGCCGGTGTTGTTGCGCACGATCGACCGCACCGTCTCGAGGTAGCTGCGCCACTCGAGCGTCAGGTAGATGTTGGACGGCATCACCGCGATCACCATCAGGCAGCCGAAGGCAAGCATCCGGCGCGAGACCTCGGGGCGCCGCAAGGCCGCCAGCGCGGCGAACCGGGCGCCGAAGGACGACGTATAGAGCCACATCAGGATGATGACGGTCGCGACCACGAGACCGGCGATGCTGCGCGCCGTGTACTGCGACTTGGCGTGCGGGCGAACCAGCGAGTCCGTCAGCACGAGCAACGGCGACAACGCCAGCAGCAGAAGGAAGATGCCGGCGAAGATGTAAGGCCTGCGGCCGGAGAGATCCTGGGGCCGCAACGCCGCCCAGCCGAAGATGACCAGGGCGGCGCCGATCGCCAGGTCGAACTGAACATTCTGCCAGGCGTCGAGGGCCGTCGCCGCGGTCCGGCTGAGGTGATCCTGCGAAAACGGATGGATCAGCGAATCCGCCGCGACCCACAGGCCGCCCAGGAAGGCCAGGCTGGCAATCAGATAGAGGATGGTGGCAACGATCGGCCGGACCGGAATTCGGTAGACCGTCCAGAGGATCATCGCGGCCAGCAACGGCCCAAGATAGAGCATCACCTCATAGGCCCTGATCCCGAGCAATCCGACCGCGACCAGGAAGGCCCCGTCGGCCACCGTCAGTTCCCGCGCCGTCACGAGCCGGACGGCCACGGCGATGCCTATGGCGTAGGCCGTATTGTACTCGCCGACGATGAAGAACGAGGTCGTCATGAAGACGACCCCGATCACCGCCAGCAGAGCAGCCAGCAGGACGGGATCGTCCTTAACCCTCAACAGGGCCAGATGGTAGAGCGCCGTCGGGACCGCGAAGAGCCCCAGCGACAGGAGCTGTGCCATCAGATGGAGGTCGGTGACCCCCAGGAAGACCGCCGTGATGATCGGAACCTGGCCCACGATCATCGCGTAGAGTCGCGGATTGTAGAAGTCGAAGAACCATTCGCGGCGGGCGATCTGCACAAGGAAGGCCGACCCGTCGACGAAAAGCCCCCGGCACTCCCAGCTGTGCCAGAGCACCAGGGTCCAGAGCAGGCCGACCGTGGCCCTGTAGGCGACTGCAGTTGTTGGCATTTCTCCGCGAGGGGGCCTACAGGACCCGTGCCGCAGGTGCAAGCGGTGACGGCTTGCAGCGTCGAAGAGGCGCTGTTAGCAAGGCGCGGCAAACGGGGATGGTGGATGCTCAGTTGGGAGAAAATCGACGCGATTCCGGGCTGGTTCATGTTCCAGTCCTATTGCGTCTGGCGCGCCCTGCTCGACCAGCAGGCCCGGAGTTCCGGGGACCTGTTCGAGATCGGCGTCTGGCGGGGCCGGTCGGCATCGGTCCTCGCCTCCTACCGGAAGGGTAACGAGAAGCTCTATCTCTGCGATCTTCGGCTCGATGAGGCCGCGGTCCAGCGCTCGATCGAGTCGGTCGGCGCGAAGGCCACGAACATCGTGCCGCTGTCCGGCCCATCCGCCGACCTGCCGGCCAAGCTCGACCTGCAGGCGATGCATCAGTCGGTGCGCTGGTTCCACATCGACGGAGAACATACCGGGACGGCCGTCTATCGCGAGCTGGAGTTCGCCAACCGGATCGTGAACACGGAGGGGATCGTCGTGATCGACGATTTCTTCTCGCCGCGCTACCCGGCCAACACGACCGAGGTCATCCGCTACATCGAGAAGAACCCCTTCCACTTCCGGCTGCTCGCCGTCGGCTTCAACAAGGGCTACCTCTGCCGGCCCGAAAGCCTGCCGCGCTACATGGATTTCATGGCATCCGGCATGTCGCGGGCGCTGCAGGGCTACGGCGCCAAGACCACGATCTTCAAGACGACCGGTCCCTGGGACACCGACGCCGTCGGCATCACCGACTATGTCGACGATGCGGGGGCTGTCGCGGGTCCCGACAACGAGCCGCAGCGCTGGCACATGATGCGGACGCGCCATGTCTGGGGCCCGATGCGTCATCTCCAGAACGGCTGGCGGATGCTGCGCGGACGCTGAACGAACGGCGGCCGCCTGCGGCCATCAGGCCGCAGGTCTGGCGATCTTCAACTGATCGTCGAGATCCTCGGCGATGAAGTTGCGCACGACTTCGTCGAGATCCGTATCGGTTTCGAAGCCCAGCCGCCGCGCGCGCGCCGAATCGATGCCCTGAGGCCAGCCGTCGCAGATCTTCTGGATCGCCGGATCGTGCTGCCAGAGGACCTTGCCGACCTTGCGATTGCCGGCGTGTCGGCCAACTGCCTGCTCCAGCTCCCTGGCCGTCACGTTGATGCCGTTCAGCAGGAGGGTACGGCCCGGCCCGAAGGCGTCCGACGGCATATCGTGCAGGCGCATGAACGCATCCACCGTCTTGCGCGGGCTGAGGACCACCATGACCGTCTCCGGGGTCACGGGGCAGACCACGTCGACGCCCGTCAGCGGCTCGCGCAGCACCGAACTCGCCCAGGTCGAGGCCGCCTTGTTGGGCAGGCCGGTGCGCACGCAGATCGTCGGCAACCTGACCGCGGTGCCGCGCAGATAGCCCTTGCGCGTGTAATCGCGGACCAGGAACTCACCGATCGACTTCTGCGCGCCGTAGGACGTCTGCGGTGTCAGCGGGGTGTCGTCGGTCACGGCCGGGGGAAGGTCGCCGCCAAAGGCCGCCAGCGAGCTGGTGAACACCACGCGCGGATTGGTGCCGAGCGCGCGGCAAGCCTCCAGGACGTTGCGCGTGCCATCGAGATTGACCCGGTATCCCAGGTCGAAATCGGCCTCGGCGCCGGCGCTGACCACGGCGGCGAAATGGAACACGGTCGACGCGCCCTGGACGATCGACTGCACGGTCGCGAAATTGGAAATGTCGCCCGCCACCGTCTTGATCCGGGGATCGTCCAGGCCCGGCCCCTCGGCCCTGGCGACGTCGAACAGCAACAGTTCGTTCACCTTCTTCTGCTGTCCGCTGGCTGATGCGATCTCGCCCTGCTGCAGGATGCGCCGTGCGAGTTTCTTGCCGAGGAAGCCCGCGCCGCCGGTGATGACCACCTTCATGTCGTTTCCGCCCGATTTCGTTGTTTGCGGACGAAAGTGTGCACAGAACGCCGCCTGCAGTCTATGTTTGCGCGACATGGCGGGCCCCAGCGACATCAATGCGTTCAAGGACGCTCTCATCGTTCTGGGAACAGCGGCCGTCGTGGCGCCCGTCGTGCATCGCCTCAAGATCAGCCCGGTCCTCGGCTTCCTGGTGGTCGGCGCCGCGCTGGGACCGCACGGGCTGGGCCGGCTGGCCGACTATTCCCGTGCCATCGACTGGCTGACCGTAACGGGCGAGAGGCAGATCGCCTTCATCGCCGATCTCGGCATCGTCTTCCTGCTCTTCTTCATCGGCCTCGAGCTCTCGATGCGCCGCATGATCACCATGCGCCGCCTGGTCTTTGGATTGGGCGGCCTGCAGGTCGTCCTGTCGGCCCTGGCGATCAGCCTGGCGGCGTTCTGGTTGGGCCAGCCGGCCGCTGCCGCGCTCATCATCGGCACCTGCCTGGCCTTGTCCTCGACCGCGATCGTCATGGAACTGCTGTCCGGACAGCGCCGCATGATGTCGACCACCGGCCGCACCAGCTTCGCCATCCTGCTCGCGCAGGATCTGGCCGTTGTGCCGCTCCTGTTCCTGATCAGCGCTCTCGGAGGCCAGTCCGAGGGCTCTGTCGTCCAGGGCGTCATCGTCGCGGTCGTCGAGGCGCTGCTGGCGGTCGCCGTGATCGCTCTTGTCGGCAGGGTGATTCTCAAGCCCCTGTTCCGGCTTGCCGCCAGCACCGACAATCCCGAATTCTTCATGGCGGCCACCCTGCTGATCGCCGTCGGATCGGGCGTGATCGCGGCCTTCGCCGGCCTGTCCATGGCGCTCGGGGCCTTTATCGCCGGGCTCCTGCTGGCCGAGACGGAATACCGGCGTGCCGTCGAGGCGATGATCGACCCCTTCCGGGGACTTCTGCTCGGCGTCTTCTTCTTCTCGGTCGGCATGCACATCGACCTGAGCTTCATCTGGCGCGAGCCCGTCCTTGTGATCGGCGGGTTCGTGGCGATGATGGTTCTCAAGACCACGCTGCTCGTACCCCTCTGCCGCCTGTTCGGCGTGTCGTGGGCTGCCAGCGTCGAAACCGGCCTGTTGCTCGCCCCGGGCGGCGAGTTCGCCTTCATCGGCATCGGGCTCGCCGCCCAGTTCGGCCTCGTCGAGTCGGGCGTCGCCGCCGGTGTCCTGGCGGTGGTCTCGCTCACCATGGGGACCCTACCCTTCGTGTCGCTGTTCGCGCGCCGCACGGCGCAGCGGGTGGCCAAGCAGGCCACGGGCAATGCCCCCGCGACCCAGCTCCCGCCTTCGGATCATGCCAAGCGGGTGATCGTCGTCGGACACGGGCGGGTCGGCCAGCTCGTCTGCGACCTGCTCGACAAGCACGAGATTTCCTACATCGCGGCCGACCGAGACGCGGCCCGCGTCGAGCGCTGGCGCAAGCTCGGCCGCGCCGTCTATTTCGGCGACGCCTCCAACCCGCTGTTCCTGCAGCGTTGTGGCATTGACGAGGCGACGGGTGTGATCGTCACCATCGACACCGCGGCGGTCGACGACGTGGTCCGTGCCGTGCGGGCGCGACGGTCCGACGTGATGATCGTGGCCCGCGCCCACGATGCCCAACATGCCCGACATCTCTACACGCTGGCCGTCACCGACACCGTGCCGGAGACGATCGAGGCGAGCCTCCAGCTGGCCGAATCGGCCCTCGTTGGCCTGGGCGTGCCGATGGGCCTGGTCATCGCCTCGATCCACGAAAGGCGCGAGCTGGTGAGAAATGAACTGCAGGCGGCCGCCGGTGGGACGGCCTCGATGACCGAGCAGATCCGCCGTGCCCGTCGCGACAAGGCGGGCAAGCCATGAAGGTCGTGAGCTGGAACCTGCTGCGTCTCACAGGCGCGGCGGTCGAGGACGTGGCGACTCTGATCAACGTCCAGAAGCCCGACATACTCCTCATGCAGGAGGCGACCCAGCACATCGAGGCGCTGCCGAGCCTCGTCGGCGGACATTTCTACCGGCTGTCATGGCTGGGGCGAATACATGGTCTGGCCGTCTGGAGCCCGAGCCATTTTCCGCGCCCCGTGGCCCTGTCGCTGCCGGCGTCTCGACTTCCCGGACGGCTGCCGCGACGCCGCGCGCAGATCATCCAGATGGGCGAGATCACCTTCGCCAACGTTCACCTCTCGCACGGCCAGCTGCTCAACCGCCGCCAGCTCGCCCGCATCGGCGCGGCGTTGCAGGGTAAGCCGTCGGCCATCATCGGCGACTACAATGCCGTCGGCCCGGTCTTCCTGCCGGGTTTTACCGACGTCGGCCCGCGCGAACCCACTCACCTGTCGGGCAACGTCATGCCGGTTCGGCTGGATCGGTGCCTCGCCCATCGCCTCGTCTGCACGACGGCCGATGCGCTCGATTTCGGTCCCTCCGATCATCGGCCGATCCGGCTCGAACTCCGCCTTGCCGAAAGCACCGAGACTGCGGAAAAGCCCCTGCGGATCCGCAAGGACCGGCTGAAGCGTTTCTACAGATAGGGCTGAAAGAGCCGCGCTGCGCTGTTGCGCAGGCGGATCGGCAATGGATCGCGGTCGATCTCGGCCAGCGTCAGGCAACGCTGCGGCGTCTTCGCTCCGACGATCTGCCGTGCAAAGGCCGCGTCGTGCAGCTCGACGTTCAGCTCGAAGTTCAGGCGGAAGCTGCGGGTATCCCAGTTGGCACTGCCGATGAACGACCAGGAATCGTCGATCGTCATGAGCTTGGAATGATCGAACGGCGCCGGCATCAGCCAGATGCGGCATCCCGCCTCGATCAGCGGCCTGAGCGGCACCCGTCGCGCCCAGTCGAGGATCGCGTGGTTGGAATTCTCCGGCAGCAGGATGTCGACCGTGATTCCGCGCATGGCCGCCAGGCCCAGGGCCATGGTGAGCGGTTCGCCCGGGAGGAAGTAGGGCGTCACCACGCGGATCGACTCGCGCGCGCAGGAGATGGCATGCAAGGTCACAAACTCGATCTGCTCCATATCCTCGTCCGGACCGGAGGGCACCACACGCGCCAACACCGTCCCGACCGGCTCGAGCGTCGGGAACCAGTCGTCGTCCAGTTGCTCACCCGTGGTGAATTGCCAGTCGTCGGCAAAGGCGTCGGTGAGTTGCTCGACGACAGGGCCTTCGATGCGGAAATGCGTGTCGCGCACGGGATGGGCCGGGTTCCCGGCCACGACGTTCTCCGCTCCGATGTTCAGTCCACCGGTGAAGGCCACGCGACCGTCAATGACCAGCAGCTTGCGGTGATTGCGCAGGTTTACGAAGGGTGTACGCCAGGGGAAATAGGAGTGCAGGAAGCGCGCGACCGGGACGCCGGCCGCGCGCAGCCGGTTGTAGGTCCCAGACAAGAAGTAGCCACCGCCGACTCCATCGATCAGCACACGCACCTTGACGCCACGCTGCTGGGCCTGGATCAGGGCGTCATGGAATTTCTCACCCGCTGAATCGGCGCGAAAGATGTAGCTGCAGAGTCCGACGCTCGTCTTCGCCCTGCTGATTTCTTCGAGCATCCTAGGGTAGGCCTCGTCGCCGCTGTGCAGCATCTCGACGAGATTGCCGGGTTTCGACGGCAGGCCCGTCACCCGCCCGACCGCATATTCCAGCGGCGTCAGCGAATCACGTGTCACCGTTACGGTGGGATCGCCCGCGGCGGGCAGAAGATGCTGACGTCTCAATCTCTGGGCACGCCGCTTGACACGGTTGATGCCCATGATCGCATAGAGCAGCCCGCCCAGGAACGGCGAGAGCCAGGCGATGCCGATCCAGGATACCGCCGCCCCGACGCTGCGCTTGTAGAGCAGCACATGGACGGTGACGGCGACGGCAAGGGCGACGTGCGCCACGGCAGCGGTCGCACCCACCACTGCCGCCAGATTGTCATCGAGTGTCACGTTGCCTGTTCCCTGCCCACGGCTGGTCGAGAACAGGTTCTAGCGACGCTCCGTCCAGAACACCATGCGCAAGCGGCGCCCGGCGTCAGGCCACCGCCTTGATGGTCTTCGCGGTTATCTCGACGATTTCGTCGATCTGGGCTTTCTCGATCACCAGCGGCGGCGACATGGCAATGGCATCGCCCGACTGGCGGACCATCAGGCCGAGGTCGAACGCCTTGACGAAGGCCTTGTAGCCGCGCGTGCCGACCGCACCTTCCGGCGCGAGGTCGATGCCGCAGGCCATCCCCAGATTGCGGATGTCGGTGACGTTCGGCAGCCCCTTCAGCGAGTGGATGCCCTCTTCCCAGTAGGGCGACAGGTCTGCCGCCCGGGCGAACAACTCCTCGTCGCGGTAGATGTCGAGCACGGCCGAGGCCGCAGCACAGGCCAGAGGATGGGCCGAGTAGGTGTAGCCGTGGAACAGGTCGATGGCGTTTTCCGGCCCGTTCATCAGCCCGTCGAACACGTGCTTGCGCACGAACACGCCGCCCATCGGCACGGTGGCATTGGAGATGCCCTTGGCGACCGTCATCAGATCGGGAATCACTCCGAACTTGTCGGCCGCGAAAGAGGCGCCGAGGCGGCCGAAGCCGGTGATGACCTCGTCGAAGATCAGCAGGATGCCGTGCTTGTCGCAGATCTCGCGCAGGCGCTTCAGGTAGCCCTTGGGCGGCGGCAGGAAGCCGGTCGAACCGGCGCACGGCTCGACGATCACGGCGGCGATGTTGGAGGCGTCGTGCAGGCCGACGATGCCTTCCAGCGCGTCGGCGAGATGGGCGCCGTTCTCCGGCTCGCCTTTGGAGAAGGCGTTCTCCGGCAGGTGGGTGTGCGGCAGGTGATCGACGCCCGGCAGCATCGCGCCGAACCATTTGCGGTTGTTGACCATGCCGCCGACCGAAATGCCGCCGAAGCCGACGCCGTGATAGCCGCGCTCGCGGCCGACGAAGCGCGTACGCGTGCCCTGGCCGTTGGCGCGGTGATAAGCCAGCGCGATCTTGAGCGCGCTGTCGACCGCCTCGGAGCCGGAATTGCAGTAGAAGGCGTGGTTCAGATCGCCCGGCAGAAGGGCGGCGTGCCGCGCGGCCAGTTCGAAGGCCTTGGGATGGCCCATCTGGAACGACGGCGCATAGTCCATTTCGTCGAGCTGCTTGGCGATCGCCGCCTTGATCTCCTCGCGGCCGTGGCCGGCATTGACGCACCAAAGGCCCGCGGTGCCGTCGATGATCTTGCGGCCTTCCGGCGTCCAGTAGTGAACACCCTTCGCCTTGGCCAGCATGCGCGGGTTCTTCTTGAACTGCCGGTTCGCGGTGAACGGCATGAAGAACGCTTCGAGATTGTTGGCGGCAGGCGCAGTGTTCGGCGGCGTCATCGGCAGACCTTCGGGTAAGATGAACTCCGGGTTACGCTATCACTTGTTGACGTCGACAACCACGCGGCCCCGTATCTCTCCTTTGAGGATTTTTGGGGCCAGCGCCATGAGATCGCCCAGCCCCGCCTCGCTCACGGTGCTGTCGAGCTTGTCGAGCGGCAGATCGCTTCCGAGACGACGCCACGCTTCCTCGCGCGGTGCCTTCGGCAGCATCACCGAGTCGATACCGTAGACGGACACGCCGCGCAGGATGAAAGGCAGGATCGAGCCCGGGAACGAAGGACCGGCCGCGAGGCCGCAGACCGCCGCCGCCCCGCCGTACTTCACCTGCGCCAAGGCCCTGGCAAGCATCACACCGGACACCGTGTCCACGACGCCGGCGAAACGCTCCCCGAGCAGCGGACGGTCCGGTGCCTCCGTCAGTTCCTTGCGATCCATGATCGTCGTGGCGCCGAGCGACTTCAGGTAGTCGCCCTCCTGGGGCCGACCGGTCGCAGCGACCACCGTGTAGCCAAGCTTGGCCAGGATCGCGACGGCGACCGAGCCAACGCCGCCGGCGGCTCCCGTGACCAGAATTTCGCCATTCGCGGGGGCGATGCCGTGCTTCTCCAGCGCCATGACACAGAGCATGGAGGTGTAGCCCGCCGTGCCGATCGCCATGGCGTGACGGGCCGACAGGGACTCGGGAAGCTTGACGAGCCAGTCACCTTTCACCCGCGCCTTCGTAGCGTAGCCGCCCCAATGCAGTTCGCCGACCCGGTAGCCGTTCAGCACGACCTTGTCGCCCGCCTTGAACGCCGCGTTCTCGGACTTCTCGACAGTGCCCGCGAAATCGATGCCGCCGACATGCGGCCAGGTCTTGACCAGGCCACCACCGGTCGTCAGCACGAGACCGTCCTTGTAGTTCAGGGTCGAGTAGTCGATCGCAACGATCACGTCCCCCGCCGGCAGCCTGTCCTCAGGCAGGGTTTCGATGGCGCCGCTGACCTTGCGGTCGGCACCCTGGGTCAGGACAAGTGCGCGGAACGTCATGAGGGCTCCTAAACGAATGAACGAAGCTCTCTAGCAAGGCTGCCGTCGTTTAAACAGCCTTCGTGAAGGCACTGTTTCGCCGTTCGCCTCATCGCATCCAGCCCGCAACGACGAAGGAATGGGCGAAGGCCATCAGCCCCTTCAACCGGCATGGCTGTTCCGCAACCGCCATCCGAAGCGAGCCAAGATGCACTCCCGCTGACGAACGCTTCGACGTCAGCGCTCAGAGGGTCCGCGCCGAGCGTGTTCAGCAGCGATGCGCTGACGGGGCGTTGCCGTGGATCGAGCGAATACGGATGCGTGTATGTGCATGCTCGCTGCTACCTCCGCGACTATGCCAAAAAGTGACGCTCCGAATATTTCACGATTGATAAAGCATTTTGTCGATCTGCTTACGGGGAGACTGAGGACGCTTCGTGCGTACCGATTTGTATGTTCGGAAATTATAGCCTTCCCGTCCTGTCGACCGTGCCGCGCTCGGGCACTTGGCTCCTCCGTTACCTCTTCTCCTTCGTGTGTCATCTCGAACAGGGTGGCCGGCTCGACGATCTGTTGACCGGAGAGGTCATCGGCGATCCTCGAGGACCGGCCTTCGACTTCAATCGCTTCAGGGGCGGACCGCTGTTTCGCGTTAACGCTACCCTGCCCGCCAAGCACATGTTCATCGGTCATACCGTATGTCCGGGGTTCCAGGACCTGCTGCCCGCGCGCCACTGGTGGCGGCAAACCTCCTTTCACGTGCCGGGCTACGACTACTTCCATGAAGGGGCGAACTACCGCTACACGCCCGTGGACCTCGCGGCCTACGATTATGCCCCGACCAAGGTACCGGCGATGGAGCGTGCCGCCCGAAGGGGCCGCGGAGGGCCGATCGCGCTGGTCTATCGCAACCCTGTCGATCAAGCGTATTCCTATTTCCGCTATTGTCAGGCGCATGTGAACCCGACCTACCACCTGTTTCGGGGGCGGCCGGTCGCTGACGTGTGCTTCCGGGAATATTTGTTCGGCGCAGCACTGATCTCCTATGCGCGGCAGTTCATTACCTATCAGATACAGGCCACCCGGCATCCCGACCTGGTGAAGATGATCCCCTACGAGAACCTGATCGACCGGCCGGTCGAGACGGCAACTCACCTCCTCGACCATTTCTCCGAGAACAGGCGCGAATGGCCGATGCTGCCGGCGGCCGTGAGGCTGGTGCGGAAGGATCACATGCGCGCCATCGAGGCCAAGCTCGGCACCTCGCTCGACGGAACGCGCAACGGGCAGAACAGTCACATGAGCGGGTCGGAGGATACCGAGCGCGATCGTCTACCGGACCCTTCGATTCGCGACGAGACGATCGCACGATTGAGCCGAATGGGCGTGGATTGCAGCCTTTTTGTCTGGCCCAATCCACGGGCGGTGACGCTGCGGCGGGCTTTTCCGGAACACGTTCGCCAAGCCAGGCGGGCGGCGGGTTGAATTCATTACCCCAATCAGGCTTTTCCACATTACGCCTGGGGCCATCCGGCGCTTGCTAACCGGCAGGGCCGCCCCCAATTCTGCTTGGCATGTCCTCCCAGTTCAGCCTGCTGCCGCATCGCAGCGTCATTTCCGTTGCCGGTGCCGACCGCGTCGAGTTCCTGCAAGGCCTGATCTCGAACGATACGAGAAAAGTCGCGCCCGGGCGCGCAATCTGGGCGGCGCTGCTCACGCCGCAGGGACGCTTCCTCAACGACATGTTCGTGGTCGACGCCGGAGGCGACACGTTCTTCCTGGAAACCGAGCGCGAGCGGGCGCCGGCGCTCGCGAAGAAGCTCAAGATGTATACGCTGCGCTCCAAGGTGACCGTCGAGGATCTGGGGGCGTCGCTGGAGATCGTGGCAGCGTTCGGGGACGAAGCCTCGAAGGCGCTGGGCGTCGGAACGGCCTCCTTCATCGATCCCCGCCTCGAGACGCTGGGCGTGCGCGTGATCGCCCCGACGGGACAGGGTGCCGCGCTTCTCGCCGCGCGCGGCTTCGATGAAGCGCCGCTCTCCACGTATGACGCCCTGCGCCTGCCGCTCGGCGTGCCGGACGGCAGCCGCGATCTCCAGGTCGAGAAAGCATTGCTGCTGGAAAACGGCTTCGACGAACTCAACGGCGTCGACTGGAAGAAGGGCTGCTACATGGGCCAGGAGCTGACGGCCCGCACCAAGTACCGCGCCCTGATCAAGAAGAGGCTCTTTCCCGTGAGGGTCGAAGGCGCGCTGCCAGAGCCCGGCACGCCGGTCCATCGCGACGGCGAGGAAGTGGGTGAGCTGCGGTCTGGCACCGGAGATCGCGCGCTGGCCATGCTGCGACTCGATGCTGCGCGCGGCAACGGATCCGTGCTCACGGCCGGTGACGCGCGCATCGTGCCGGAAACGCCTCCCTGGATGCGCCTTCCCGATCCGGCGGCCCCTAGCGGCTAGAGGCCACGGGCTTTAAGGTCCCTCCGCGCCGCCTGCGCGAGGAGAAGACCGTGAAGCTCATCAATCCCAACCCGTTTACCACACGGCCGGAAATCGTCGGCACATTCGGCGTCGTGACCTCCACACACTGGATCGCGACGGCGGTCGGCATGGGCATCCTCGAACGGGGCGGCAATGCCTTCGACGCGGCCGTCGCCACCGCCTTCACCCTGCAGGTGGTCGAGCCGCATCTCTGCGGTCCCGGCGGCGACGCCCCGCTGATCCTCCACGACGTGCGCCGCGGCAAGACCGAGGTCGTGTGCGGCCAGGGCCCGATGCCGGCCGGCGCGACCATCGCCCACTACAAGGGACTAGGCCTTGACCTCATCCCGGGCACGGGGCTGCTGCCTGCCTGCATTCCGGGCACCTTCGACGCCTATATGCTTATCCTGCGCGATTACGGCACGATGCGCCTGGCCGACGTGCTCTCGCCTGCCATCGGCTACTGGCTGAACGGCCACGCCATCGTCGAGCGTGCGACCGCGACCATCGCGACGGTCGCGGAGCAGTTTCGCACCCACTGGAAGACATCGGCCGCCGTATTCCTGCCGGGCGGTGACGTGCCGAAGCCCATGTCGCTCTTCCGCAACGTCACCTTGGGCAACACCTATGCCCGCATCCTGAAAGAGGCCGAGGCCGGCGGCGGCGGTCGCGAAGCGGAAATCGAGCGCGCGCGGAAGGCCTGGAACCAGGGCTTCGTCGCCGAGGCGATCGACAAATTCTGCCGCACCCAGGAGGTGATGGACGTCTCGGGCAAGGCCAACAAGGGCGTGCTGACCGGCCAGGACATGGCCAAGTGGCAGGCCACGGTCGAGGCCCCCCTCACCTACGACTACGGTCGGTACACGGTTTGCAAGGCACACACCTGGACGCAGGGCCCGGTGGTCCTGCAGCAGCTCGCCCTGCTCAAGGGCTTCGACCTCGACGGCATGGATCCGACCAGCCCCGACTTCATCCACCTGCAGGTCGAATGCCTGAAGCTGGCCTATGCCGATCGCGAGGCCTTCTATGGCGATCCGGCGTTCGTCGACGTGCCGATGGAGACACTGCTGTCGGACGCCTACAACGCCGACCGCCGCGCGCTCGTCGACCCGGCCCATGCCTCGATGGAACAGCGTCCTGGCAAGGTCGACGGCTTCGGCGGCGTCGTGAAGCTGCGCCGCGCCGACGGCGTCCGGCTGGGCGTGGCGTCGAGCGGCGCCGGCGAGCCCACGGTCGGCCGCGTCGGCCAGACCAACGGCGACACCGTCCATTTCGACATCATCGACAAGGACGGCAACATGATCTCGGCCACGCCCTCGGGCGGCTGGCTGCAGAGTTCGCCGGTCATTCCCGAGCTGGGCTTTCCGCTCGGCACGCGCGGCCAGATGTTCTGGCTCGAAGAAGGCCTTCCGGGCTCGCTGGCGCCCGGCAAGCGGCCGCGCAGCACGCTCACCCCCACGCTCGCCCATCGCGACGGCGAGCCGTACATGGTCTGGGGTTCGCCGGGCGGCGACCAGCAGGACCAGTGGGTCACGCAGCATTTCCTGCGCCACGTGCATTGCGAGATGAACCTGCAGGAGGCGATCGATGCGCCGGCCTGGCACAGCGAGCACTTCCCCTCCTCCTTCTGGCCGCGCACCGCGCGACCGGGCGTGCTGGTGGTCGAAGGCCGTATCCCGAAGGACACGGTGGCCGAGCTGAAGAAGCGCGGCCACGAGGTCGAGGTGAACGACCAGTGGTCCGAGGGCCGTCTCACCGCCGCGACGCGCGACGATCCGTGGCGCAAGGCCGCCGCCAATCCGCGCGGCATGCAGGGCTACGCGGCGGGCCGATGAACGATCCCTCGACGAACCTGGCGCTCGCGCATCGATGAGTGAAGCGCTCCTTGAGCTGCGCGGATTGACGGTGGACTTCGCCACCGACGACGGCGTCGTCCATGCCGTCGAAGGCCTCGACCTCGCTCTGGGCCGCGGCCGGACGCTCGGCCTCGTGGGCGAGTCGGGTTGTGGCAAGAGCGTCACGTCGCTGGCGATCATGGGCCTGCTGCCGCCGGAAAATTCGAAGGTAGGCGGCCAGGTGGTGTTCGAAGGGCGCGATCTGTTGACCCTGGACAAGCACCTGATCCGAGATCTCCGCGGCGCACGGCTCGCGATGATCTTCCAGGAGCCGATGACCTCGCTCAATCCCTCCTACACGATCGGCGACCAGATCATCGAGGCGATCCAGCGGCACCAGGGACTGGACAAGGCGGCGGCGCGGGCGCGCGCCATCGAGGTGCTCAAGCTGGTGCGCATTCCCTCGCCCGAGAAGCGCATCGACGACTATCCGCACAAGCTTTCCGGCGGCATGCGACAGCGCGCCATGATCGCCATGGCGCTGGCCTGCGGTCCGCAGCTCCTGATCGCCGACGAGCCGACGACGGCGCTCGACGTCACCATCCAGGCCCAGATCCTCGACCTGATGCGCGGCCTGCGCCGTGACACCGGGACCGCCATCATCCTGATCACCCACGATCTCGGCGTGGTGGCGGAAATGGCCGACGACGTGGCCGTGATGTATGCGGGCCAGATCGTCGAGCGCGCCGCCGTGCGCGACCTGTTCGCCCGACCGGAGCACCCCTATACGGTCGGCCTGCTGGGATCGATCCCGCGTCTCGACGAGAAGCGCGAGCGGCTGCCCTCGATCGAGGGCCGCGTGCCCGACATGACGCGCCCACCTCCCGGCTGCCGCTTCGCCGCACGCTGCCCCTTCGTCGAGACCGCGTGCATCTCCGCACCGCCGGCGCTGGTCGAAGTCGCACCCGGCCACCTCTCACGCTGTCGCCGCGCCCCGCTGTCGCAGGTCGTGGCATGAGCGCGACGCTGCTCGAGGTTCGGGGACTTCAGAAGCACTTCCCGGTGAAGAGCGGCGCCTTCGGACTCGTCTCAGGCCATGTCCGCGCGGTCGACGGCGTCGACTTCCATGTCGATGCCGGCGAAACGCTGGCGATCGTGGGCGAATCGGGCTGCGGCAAGTCGACGGTCGGCCGCCTGGTGTTGCGCCTGCTCGAACCCACGGGCGGAAGCGTGCGCTTCGATGGCGAGGATCTGCTCGGCCTCTCGCAGGCGCGGATGCGTGCGCAACGCCGGCACATGCAGGTGATCTTCCAGGACCCCTACGCCTCGCTCAATCCGCGCATGACCGTGGGTGCCATGCTGGGCGAGCCGTTGATGCTGCATGGGCTCACCGCGTCGGAGGCCGCGCGACGCACGCGCGTCGGTGAGCTGCTGGAACTGGTCGGCCTGCGACCGGAGCACGCCCGCCGCTACCCGCATGAATTCTCCGGCGGCCAGCGCCAGCGGCTGGCGATCGCGCGTGCGCTCGCCGTCGAGCCGAAGCTGATCGTGGCCGACGAGCCGGTTTCGGCGCTCGACGTCTCGATCCAGGCGCAGGTCGTCAACTTGATGCGGTCCCTTCAGGCGCGCTTTGGCCTGGCCTATGTCTTCATCAGCCACGATCTCGCGGTCGTGAAGCATATCGCCGACCGCATCGCCGTGATGTACCTCGGCAAGATCGTTGAAACTGCGACGACCGAAGAACTCTTCCGCAACCCCCGCCACCCCTACACGCGCGCGCTGCTGTCGGCTGTGCCGCAGCCTGATCCCACGGTCGTGCGCGCGCGCGCGCTGCTGGAAGGCGACATTCCGAGCGCACTCAATCCGCCGCCGGGCTGCCACTTCCATACGCGTTGCCCCTACGCCCGCGAGTCGTGCCGGATCGATGTGCCGGAACTGACCGATGACGGCGCGGGTCACGCCACTGCCTGCCGGTGGTGGCCCGACCTTCCTCCCGCTCCCCCGCTCGCCGAGGGAACGGGCAATAGCGAAGACCGCCTGCGGCTCGCCCGCCTGCAGGCGGCGTTCGTCACAAACCAAACGGAGGCAATATGAAGAAGACGTTTCGTCGCCTGACTCTGGCCGCCACGTTCATGGGCCTCGCTCTGTCAGGCGCCGCCGCCCAGAGCAACCTGCGCGTCGGCCTGGCCGAGGATCCGGACGTGCTCGACCCGACGTTGGCCCGCACCTATGTCGGCCGCATCGTCTTCTCCTCGATCTGCGACAAGCTTTTCGACATCGACGAGAAGCTGGCGATCGTGCCGCAGCTCGCGCTCGGCCACGAGACCTCGGCCGACGGCAAGACGGTCACGATCAAGCTGCGCCCCGGCGTTAAGTTCCATGACGGCGAGCCCTTCGATGCCGCCGCCGCGAAGTACAGCTTGGAACGCCACCTCAACATGAAGGGCTCGTTCCGCCGGCCCGAACTCGCCTCCATCGAGTCGATCGAGGTCGTCGATCCCGCCACCGTCAAACTGAACCTGAAGGAGCCGTTCTCGCCGCTGCTGGCGCAGCTCACCGATCGCGCCGGCATGATGGTCTCGCCCAAAGCTGCCGAAGCAGCGGGCGACAAGTTCGGCCTGAAGCCGGTCTGCGCCGGCCCCTACAAGTTCGTCGAGCGGGTCCAGCAGGACCGCATCGTGGTCGAGAAGTTCGCCGACTACTGGAACAAGGACCAGGTCTTCATCGACAAGATCACCTACCTGCCGATCACCGACTCGACGGTGCGTCTGGCCAACTTGCGCTCCGGCAGCCTCGATATGATCGAGCGCGTGCTGGCGACCGACATCAAGACGGTGCGCGACAACCCCAAGCTCAAGCTCGTGACCGCGGTCGAGCTCGGCTATCAGGGCCTGACCATCAACCTGTCCAACGGACCGAAGGCCGATACGCCGCTGGCCAAGGATGCCCGCGTCCGCCAGGCCTTCGAGCTGTCGATCGACCGCGAGGCACTGAACCAGGTCGTCTTCAACGGCGAATTTGTCGTCGGAAACCAATGGATCAACCCGACCAATCCCTACTATCAGCAGGCTTTCCCGGTGCCGAAGCGCGACGTCGCCAAGGCCAAGGCGCTGCTGAAGGCAGCCGGCGTCAGCGGCCGCATGTCGCTCGACCTGATGGTGCCGAATAACCCCGAGACAAGGCAGGTTGCCGAGGTGCTGCAGTCGATGGTCGCGGAGACCGGGTTCGACCTCAAGATCCGGGTCACCGAGTTCGCGACCTCGCTGAAGCAGTCCGAGACCGGCGACTATCAGCTCTATCTCATCGGCTGGTCGGGCCGCAGCGACCCCGACGGCAACTCCTACATCTTCCATGTCTGCGGCCAGCCGCAGAACAATTCCGGCTATTGCGACAAGGACGTCGACGCCTGGCACAACGAGGCGCGCATCAAGAGCGACCCCGCGGAACGCAAGAAGATCTACGAAAAGATCACCGCGAAGTACCTGCCCGAAGGCTCGATCAAGTATCTGTACCATCGTCGCGTCCTGGTCGCGCTGTCCGACCGGGTCGATGGCTACAAGCAGTTGCCCGACGGCCTGATCCGCGTCGTCGGCGTCAAGCTGAAGTAAGACCTTGCTGACCTTCCTCTCCCAGCGACTGCTGCAGATCATCCCGACGCTGATCCTGGTGTCGATGCTGATCTTCGGCCTGCAGCAGCTCCTGCCGGGTGACCCGGCGCTGATCATGGCGGGGGAGGAGCGCGATCCCAAGGTGCTCGAGGAAATCCGCGAGCAGTACCGGCTGAACGAGCCGATCCCGGTCCAGTATTTCTACTGGATCAAGGGCGTGCTCTCCGGGAACCTGGGCGAGTCGATGCGGCTCAAGAGTTCGGTGTCCTCGCTGGTCGCCGAGAAGCTGCCGGTCACCCTGCAGCTCGCGGCCATGGCGCTGATCGTGGCGCTGGGCATCGGCATCCCGGCCGGCATCATCTCGGCAGTGAAGAAGGACACCGCTTGGGATTATGGAGCCAACATCTTCGCGCTGTGGGGGCTCAGCACGCCCAATTTCTGGCTGGGCATCCTGATGATCTTCCTGTTCTCGGTGACGCTCGGCTGGTTACCGGCCTCGGGCTATGTCCGGCTGGGCGAGGACTGGCGCGCCAGCCTCGCCACGACGGTGATGCCGGCCTTCGTCCTGGGCAACGCCATCGCCGCCGTCCTGATGCGTCATACGCGCAGCGCCATGCTCCAGGCGATGGGCGCCGACTATGTGCGGACGGCCCGCGCCAAGGGCCTCTACGAGAGGCGCGTCGTGCTGAAGCATGCGCTGCGCAACGCCATGACACCCGTCATCACCCTGGGCGCCCTCGAATTCGGCACGCTCCTGTCGGGTGCCGTGCTGACCGAGCAGATCTTCACCATACCGGGCTTCGGCAAGCTGATCGTCGATTCGGTCTTCAACCGCGACTATGCGGTCGTGCAGGGCGTCGTGCTGGTGACGGCCACGACCTACATCGTGCTGAACCTGATCGCCGACGTGGCCTACGTGCTCGTCAATCCGCGTCTCCGGGGCTGACCGTCATGACTGCCGCCGCCGTCGCTCCCATTGTTGCCGCCGCAGACGCCCGCGAGGAAAACCCGTGGGCCCGCGCGTGGCGCCGGCTCAAGCGGCGCAAGGGCGCGATGTTCGGGCTGGTGGTCGTCGTGCTGTTCGTCCTGGTCGCGATCCTGGCGCCGCTGATCTCGCCCTATGATCCGATCGCCACCAGCTTCACCCAGGTTCGAAAGCCGCCCTCCTGGGCCCATTGGCTGGGCACCGACGAAGTCGGCCGGGACGTGCTCACCCGCATCATCTGGGGCGCCCGCGCGTCACTCAGCGCCGGGCTCGTGTCGGTGGGCATCGCGCTGGGCATCGGCGTGCCCCTCGGCCTGCTCGCGGGCTATGCCGGCGGCTGGGTCGATGCCGTCCTGTCGCGGATCGTCGACGCGATGCTGGCGATTCCGTTCCTGATCCTGGCGATCGCGCTGGCCGCCTTCCTCGGGCCGAGCCTGACCAACGCGATGATCGCCATCGGTGTCACCGCGACGCCTGTCTTCATCCGGCTGACCCGCGGCCAGACGATCGCCGCCAAGGTGGAGGATTATGTCGAGGCCGCACGCGCCGTCGGCAATCCGCACTGGCGAATCGCGCTGCGCCATGTCCTGCCCAACATCGTGCCGCCGCTTCTGGTGCAGGCCTCGCTCGCCATCGCCGGCGCGATCATCGCCGAGGCGGCGCTCTCGTTCCTGGGCCTCGGCCAGCAGCCGCCGTCGCCCTCGTGGGGAAGCATGCTGAACTCCGCCCAGCGCTTCATCGCTCAGGCGCCGTGGATGGCTTTTTGGCCGGGCTTCGCGATCTTCTTCGCCGTCCTGTCGTTCAACCTGCTGGGCGACGGTCTGCGCGACGCGCTCGATCCCCGGCACAAATAGCCCGGCGCCGGTCCGCCCTTCGGGGCGAGAGATCCCTATACGAAGGTATATCGACACCAGACGAAGAGGCATCGCCGGACAACCTTCGTAGTCTTGGCCGCTTGATGCCGTATCGGCGATGCTGGCGGCACCCGAGACACAGGCCGCGGCTTCGCTGGTTCGAGAATGCCCACACTCCTCTCACAAGCTCTTCGCGCTTCCGGTGCGCCACTTTTCTTCGGCTTGCGCCTCTGGGCTGCCGTCTGCCTCGCGCTGTTCGTCGCATTCTGGCTGGAGCTCGACAACGCGTCCTGGGCCGGGACGACGGCCGCCCTGGTCTGCCAACCGCGGCTGGGCGCCTCCATGCGGAACGGCTGGTTTCGCGTGGTCGGCACCGTGGTCGGCGCCGCGGCCATCGTCCTGCTCTCGGCTGCCTTCCCGCAGGATCGCGCCGCCTTCCTGATCGGACTGGCGCTCCTCTGCGGCGCATCTGCCTTCGTGGCCGCGCAGCTCGGCAATGCGTCGGCGCTCTCGGCGTCCCTGGTCGGCGCGACGGCGGCCATCGTCGCGGGCGCCGAACTCGGCGCCGTCGGCGGGCCAAATGGCCAGGCCTTCATGCTGGCGGTCGGCAGAGCGACCGAAATCTGCATCGGAGTCGTCGCAGCGGGCATCGTTCTGGCTTCGACTCATGTCGGCGTGGCGTCGCATCGACTGCTGGAGCAGATCTCCGGCATCGCCGACGAGATCCGGTCTCACGTGTCGAACATGCTGGCAAATGCCGGGGGTGCGCTTCCCGATTCCCAGATGGTGCGGCGCGATCTCGCCCGCAGGGTCATAGGCCTGAATGCGCAGATCGACGAGGCCATCGGCGAATCGTGGCAGGTCCGCTACAACGCCCCCCTGCTGCGAAGAGCCCTGGAAGGTCTGCTTCAGGCACTCATGAGCTGGCGCATTCTTGCTCTGCGCCTCTCCGCCCTGCCGAGCGATGTCGCGGGCCGGCAGGCGGGGCTGATTCTCCGGCTGGCGCCACCGTTCGCCCTGGCGGGCGCTCAGCCTCAGGCTGCGGCGGCCGCGAGCCCAGCTCGACCCGCGTATGCCGCTGCCGCGCGCGCGCTGCTTCGCGAACCGGCTTCCAGCCCGTCCATGAGGCTGCTCGCGGACGAAACAGCCAGGATCCTGGCGGGCTTCTGCCGGATGCTCGACGGTCTTTCCCTGCTGCGCGACGGACGGGTACCCGTCATCTCGACACGCACGCGCCGAAGGGCTTCATCGGATATGCTGCCGGGGCTGATTGCAGCCCTGCGCTCCTTCTCCGTGGTCCTGATCGCGGCGGCCCTCTGGATTGCCACGGCATGGCCGAACGGATCGACGGCGATCGTCTGGGCGGCGCTGGCAACGGTCATCTTCGCGGCCGCCGGCGACGAGTCCTTCACCCGCGTGTCGGGCTGGGCGCTCGGAACGGGAATGGCCGCGGGGTTCGCGGCGGTAACGGCGTTCGCCGTTCTCCCGAACGTCCACAGCTTTGTTGGATTGAGCCTCATCCTCGGACTCTATCTGGTCCCGGCGGGCGCGCTCAGTTACCTGCCGTTGAAGCCGGCCATGTTTGGAGCGATGGCGACACTCTTCGTGCCGCTGCTCAACCCCGAAAACCAGATGTCCTACGACACGCTGCAATTCTACAACGCGGCGATGGCGGTCGTGGTCGGTTGCTGCATCGGCGCGATGTCCTACCTGATCCTTCCTCCGGTTTCGCCGGCCATCCGGACCCGCAGGCTTCTCCGCCTCACCCTCCGAGACTTTCGGTCGCTCTGCCGCCCCGACGCGAACGCGTCGCGCGACGACTGGGAATCTCTGATGTACGGCAGACTCGCCGCCATCCCGGATTCGGCGACACCGCAGCAACGCTCCGAGATTCTGGCCGCACTCTCGCTCGGCCTCACCCTGATCCAGCTGCGGCGCACGCTTCGCTCCGGCCCGTTGAAATCCGAACTGGGGGCCGCCTTGGCCCCGCTCGCTCACGGGGATGTCATGGTTGCGCGCGATGGTCTCCAGCGGATCGACATGGCTCTTGCGAGACGGGCCTCAGCGCTTGGACGCGCGCCCGCCGATCGCACGCGCGGACTGCTGCAGGTGATGGACGACGGTCTGGCGCAGCATGCCACCTACTTTACCGGAGGATCTCTCCAATGACATTCAGCGAAGTGAACATCTTCGGGGTCTATGTCGCGCCCATATCGGTGATGATGCTCATAGCATGGCTGGCGACCCTCCTCGTGCGCTGGTTGTTGATGGCAGGCGGCCTCTTGCGCCACGTCTGGCATCCTTCCCTTTTCGCCTTCGCGCTTTTTCTCATCGTCCTGTCGCTCATGGTCCTGAGCGCCCCTCTGGTGCGGGGGGCATGATGCCGACACGCTTCACACAGCTCGTTCGCATCGGTGCAACACTCGTTGTTGTGGCGGTCGCGGCGGCACTGTCCTGGGCGATGTGGCGGGAGTACATGGGCACGCCCTGGACGCGCGATGGCGTGGTTCGCAGCTATGTCGTGACGATGGCTCCACAGGTAGCCGGGCAGATCGTCAACGTGGCGGCCCGGGACAACCAGTTCGTGCACAAGGGCGATGTGCTCGTCACCATCGATCCGACCAACTACCGGATCGCCGTGGAACTGGCCGAGGCTGCCGTGAAGCAGGCCGAGGTGAACGCGCAGAATGCGAATACCCAGTCGGATCGGCGCGCAAGGTTGAGCGCAGAGGCCGTTTCGAAAGAGGAGCAGCAGACCTTCGCAACCCGTGCCCTGGCCAACCAGGCCCAGTACCAGCAGGCGATCGCCAATCTCCAGCAGGCGAAGATCAATCTCGAACGGACACAGATCAGATCGCCGGTGGACGGGTGGGTCACCAATCTGCTCGTTCAGCTCGGCGACTATGCCACCACCGGCGTCAACGTCGTATCGGTCGTCGATGCCAACTCATTCTGGGTCGACGCCTATTTCGAGGAGCCGCAGCTTGCGCGCATTCGAGAGGGCGCCCCGGCTCGCATGCAATTGATGGGCTACGACAAGCTCATGCTCGGTGAGGTGGAAAGCGTCGCGCGAGGGATCAATGTCGCAAATGCGAAGCCGGACCAACTTGGTCTTGCGATCGTCAACCCGATCTTCACCTGGGTTCGGCTGGCCCAGCGGGTACCGGTACGCATCCGCATATCGCACGTCCCGCACGGAGTTCTGCTCGTTGCAGGGCTTACGGTGACGGTCGAAGTCGAATCGTCGTCGCCCGATGGTGCCCGGCGCGACCAGAGCGGCGGTTCGAAGTAAGATCGATAAGCGAGGGGCGTCCGGCGTCGGCGCCCGAAAGCTTCTAGTTGGGCCGCGAGGTATCCACGAGGGTGAAGGCCGGCACGCCGCTGGTAAGCGTCGTGACCCTTTCTTCGACGAGGAGCTGAGATACCGCGAGGAAATGCACCAGCTCGCCGTCGCCCAGCCGCTCGGCCTCCTCGATCATTTCCCGCACCCCATGCCACACGCGAAACAATGCCGCCGCCCGCTGCTTCTCGGAAAGCGGCGCACGTCCGCGCCGCCGCCGACTACTCGGTTCGACGATGATCTCGAAGGCATCCGTCATGTTTTACCCGCCTGGCATCCCACGTTCGGGACGTCGCTCCCCTGCCCCCGGCGAATCGCCGGACGTTGCAGCCTACCCGAAAAAAGCGGGCTGGCGAGAGCGATCCGGCACAAATGTCCCTCCGACCTTAGTGGGGGCGACCGCTCAGCGGCGATCACCGCCCACCGGCAGGCCCGACGCATCGACCTGCGGCTCGTTGCGCAGGACGACCTGGTCGGGCGCCCCGGCCTCCGGCAACGGCTTGCTCGGATCGACCGGCCGAACCATCGCCACGAGACGCTTCGGGCCCTTGCCGGAATCGTCGGGATCCAGGCGGCGCCAGCCGTGCTTTTCCCAGTATTTCACGTCCTGCGGCAGCGACTGGGTGTAGAGCGTGTTGGCGCCGCGGCTTTCCGCGAGCTGGCTGCAGCGCTCGATGAGCAGCTGGCCGATGCCGTTGCCACGAAAGCGCTGCATCACCGCCAGCCGCTCGGGCATGGCAAAGGATTTGAACCAGCGCAGCCGAACGGCGCCCACAGGCTCTTCGCCGAGACAGGCGAGGATGTGGGTGGCCCCGAAATCGTGTCCGTCGAACTCCTCCGAGTAGGGGATGTCCTGTTCGCCGATGAAGCAGGCGGCGCGGACGGCAAAGGCCTGCAACGAATCTTCCATCTTCATCGCAAGCTTGATGGTCACGGCCTGGCCGCCGACCGAAATCGTCTTGTCGTTCATCTGCGTCACTCCCTTCAGCTCGCGCGCCGCTCGGTCCAACCCGCATGGGGATTGGAGGCACCCCGCTCCATCGACTCTTCCAGGATGCCCGGCGAGTCCAGCTGATCCTCCGGACGGTTCAGCACCATCGGATCGGTCGTTACACTCGGGGCATCCTCTCCGACATCGAGGTCGCACGCGAACGCACCGTACTCGTGGTCGGAGAAGTGGAACACCTTGTCGTCGACCTTGCGGAACCCGTCCTTCTCGAAGATCGGCCACAGGCGCCGCTGACCATGCAGGTAGGCCTTGGGGTAACCCTTCTTGCGGCAGAATTCCTTGGCCCAGTGAACGAAGGGCAGGAACAGCCCGTACGACCGGTAGCGCTTCAGGATGATGGCCCGCTCGAGCTTGGCGAAGCCCGAAAACCAGCGCACTCGAATGGACGCGGCCGGCTCGCCGTCGAAATACAGGATGAGATGACTGGCCGTGTAGTCGTTGCCGTCATACTCCTCCCAGTAGGGGCATTGCTGCTCGCCCATGAACACGGCGGCGCGCAGCATGAAGCACTGCATCATCTCGTCGGACGTCGATGCAAGCTTGATCGTGATCTCGGGCCGGTTGCCCAGGTCTGCGGTCGGTTGTTCGGTCATCTCAGTTCCCCTCGGTCAAAACGCCGTTGTCATTGCGGAAGGTTCGGCCTCCCGCCGAAACTATCGGAAGATTCTGTGAAATCTGGTCAAGAACATCGGTCACGATCGGAGGCGTCATGCCCTTTGCGCCACGGCGGATTGCGGTTGCCGAAACCTGGTCGCGACGCAGGATGCACCAGGGATAGATCCAGCCGCATTCGTCGGCGATCTGGCGGACCAACATGCCGCCGAAGTCCGTGCCATGGATGACGTGCAGCCGAACGCCCCGATGACGCCGCTTGATCTCGGCGATCACGCCCTGAAAGCCCTTGCCGTAGTAGATGTCGGAGTACACCGCGACCTCGACCTTGTCGGCCATGCCGGCCTCCGCCAGCGCAAGCTCGATCAACGCCACGCGCGTCTCCGGCGGCAGGAAGACGTTGCCTGTCGGAAAGTAGTCGACGTTGGAATCGGCCTTGTCGGTCTTCTCGTAGATCTGGAAACCGTCCTTCAGCCGGCCGACGCGAATCTCTCCCTTGCGGAAGGCATCGACGTGCAGTTTCGGAATCAGGACGGGATGGATGATAACCTTGTCCAGGCCACGCTGCTCGATGGCCTTCCGGAGCAAGGCGAGATGGCTGTTGTGGAAGGGATTGTACGTGCCGAAGAACAGCCCGATGCCGCCCTTCGGCGCCGCCACCGAGCGGATGTCCGACAGCAGGCCGACCACGAACAAGGCACCCCCCAGGCCGAACCCCACGAACAGGAAGCCCTCGCGGGCCCCCGGCACGCCTGCCGTGCCCAGCGCGGCCAGGGTGACGTTGATTAGGATCCCCACCAAGGTGTTGCGATTCGCGTCGCCTATGCCTCGCGCGACGAGATAGCCGCCGAGATACTGCGTGCCCTGTGACGCCAGGGTCGTGACGAGCGCCGCGCCGGCAATACCGCCCACGGACGCCATCCCAAGCTGGTTGAGCGCACCCCCCCATAACATCAGCCAGAACATCACCAGGTTGAACGCCAACTGCGGGATGAACCGCCCAAGCCGGCCGGCCGTGACAAAGCCGAACTGGTTGTTGGCCCATAGTTCAGCCTTGTTACTGAGCTTGGCGTAGCTCGGCAGGAATACCCCGACGAAGATTGACACGCAGATCAGCACGGGGTTAGCCCAACTGCCGTGCGCGTACGCATAGCTCAAGTATGTTAAAAGTCCGCCAAAGGCGGCCATACGCGTCGAGGGACTGCGCAGATAACGGCTGATTTTGGCGGCGCGAACACCGTCCGGCGTTGATTTTCCGTCAGAGCCGATAGCGGCCACGGGCAGCACTCCTGTCTCGTTGCGAGCGACAATCCGGATACATACAACCGAAAAATCGACCCGCGAATACGTGAACTGGAGGTGCCGAAGGGTCCGTAGCGGTCCGAGGAGCGGCCTAACCCCCTAAAAATATGACAGAAACCGACATTTCACTGATAATGGTGTAGGGTAAATCACCGCGCCGTCGTCAGATATGCGTGGGCGCAACTCTAATTGTATCGATTGTCGCCATGGTCATCCCTCCTCCGCGCAAGAACAAGGTGCCGAACATCCTCGGCGACTGGGACGATGTGCGTTTCTTCCTCGCAGTTGCGAAGACAGGAAGCTTCAGCGCGGCCGCCACCCAGTTGAACACCAAGCAGACGACCGTCGGGCGCCGGATTCAGGCGCTTGAGCGTCGCCTGGGTGCCAAGTTGTTCGACCGTCATCGCCACGGCATGGAAGTCACGCCCGCCGCCCGCGGCGTGCTCGCTCAGGCCGAATCGATGATGTCCAACGCCACGGCGATCGAACGGCACCTCGCCGGGCTGGACCGCGAGATGGCGGGAATCGTTCGCATCGCCGCCACGGAGGGCATTGCCGCCCACTGGCTGGTGCCGCGCCTCGGCGTGCTGCGCCGCACCCATCCCGACATCATCGTGCAGGTGATCGCCGGCGACCAGGTACTGGACCTCGCCACCCGCCAGGCCGACCTCGCCATCCGCTTCTTCCGTCCGACCTCGAACCAGCTGGTCGCGGCGCGCGTCGGGCAGGTCAACATGTCGATCTTCGCCGCGCCGTCCTACATCGAGCAGTATGGCCTGCCGCAGACGCTGGACGACATTCGCGATCACCATATCGTCGACCACACCACGCTGCACAGCCTGCCGGCCATGAAGCCGTGGAGCGAGGTGGTCGAGCGCAGCACCTCGGTGGTCCTGCGCACCAACTCCTCCTATGCCGCCATGGAAGCGGTACAGACCGGATACGGCATCTCGGTGTTTCCCGACTATATCGCCAAGTCGTCGAACCTCGTCGCCGCACCGATCGATCTCAGGATCGTCCGCGACATCTGGCTGGTCAGCCACGAAGAGACCAACAAGGGCGCGCGCATCCGCACCGTGATCGACTATGTGCGCGACCAGTTCCGCCAGGACGAGCGCGAGTGGTTTTCCACGACGCCGCGCAGCAGCCGGTCGATGGCGGCGGCCTAGAGAGCAGCCTTCAATCTCGCGCAGATCGCCTCGATCTCGGCCCTGTCGCCGGGCATGTAGGTCCAATTGAGCCGGACCTTGTCGCCGGGATAGCGCGGCAGGATGTGGACGTGGAGATGGGGCACGCTTTGCCCGGCTCCCACACCGTTGGACTGCAGCAGGTTGACGCCGCTCGGGTCGAGCGCGGTCATCGCGGCCTTCGCCACGCGTTGCGCCGTCCTTGCGACGTCAGCCAGGATCTCAGCTGGAATGACGTCGATGGTCGGCCAGTGGCCCTTGGCGACGGCCAGCGCATGGCCGGGATTGACCGGGTTGATGTCCATGAAGGCGATGGTCGCCTCGTCCTCGAACAGCTTGAAGCAGGGGATCTGCCCCGCCACGATCTTGCAGAAGATGCAGCTTTCGTCGGTCGGAAGGCTCATCACGGTCTCTCCAGGGCGACGCCGAGTTCGCGCAGCCGCTGAAAGGGCTGCATGCCGGGTGCCAGCGCCAGATCAAGCCCCAGCCGGCCGAGTCTGGCAATGCCGTCGCGGCCGAACCGGTCGCGCAGCGACTGGGCGACCCAGCCTTCGCTCTGTTGATGACGCGCCACCGCCAATCGCCCCTCTGCCGCCAGGTAATCCCTATGCGCCTCGAGCGCCTCCATGAGCCGGTCGACGCCTGCACCGCTGCGCGAAGACGCAGCCAGCACCTTCACCGTCCAGTCGCTGCCGCCTGCCGTAGCGAGGGACAGCGCGCCCGCCACATCGGCGCGTGCCCGTTCGGCCGGCGCGCCCATGTCGGCCTTGGTGACGACGACCAGGTGCGGGATCTCGACGATGCCCGCCTTCATGAACTGCAGCGAATCCCCCGATCCCGGCTGAACGCAGAACAGCACCGTGTCGGCCACGCCTGCCACGTCGGTCTCGGACTGGCCGACGCCAACGGTCTCTATCAGCACGCGATCGAAAAGCGCCCGCATGAGGACCATGGCCGCCACCGTCTGGTCGGCCAGCCCCCCCAGCCGATCCCGCGCGGCCATCGAGCGCACGAAGCTGCCCTCGTCCGACGCGTCATGGGCGATGCGCACGCGGTCGCCCAGGAGAGCGCCGCCGCTCGTCCGCGACGAGGGGTCGACGGCGATTACGCCGACGGTCTTGCCAGACCGCCGCCATGCAGCAACCACCGCTGCGCAAAGTGAGGATTTGCCGACTCCCGGCGGACCGGTGACGCCCACGACATGGGCCCGCGGTTCGCGCCAGGCTGCGTCGAGCAGCGCCTGCGACGTCGCGCTTTCCGGATCGCGCTCCAGGCCGGCAAGAGCGGCGGCCAGCGCCCGCTTGCCGTCCGTGCGGAGCGCCGCCAGCGTCATTCGGTCTTGAGCGGCCCGCCCAGCGCCGCCTGCGCCGCCGCCAGCCGCGCGATCGGCACGCGGTAGGGCGAACAGGAGACATAGTCGAGACCGGCCTTGTGGCAGAAGAACACCGAGGCCGGATCGCCGCCATGCTCGCCGCAGATGCCCAGCTTCAGGCTGTTGCGGACCTTGCGGCCGCGCTCCGTGGCGATCTCGATCAGCTCGCCCACGCCCTCGACGTCGAGCGAGGCGAACGGATCGTGCTCGAAGATCCCACGCTGCTGGTACTTCTCCAGGAACGAAGCGGAGTCGTCGCGGCTCAGGCCGAAGGTGGTCTGGGTCAGGTCGTTGGTGCCGAACGAGAAGAACTCGGCCGACTCGGCGATGTCGCCGGCCCGCAGCGCCGCGCGCGGCAGCTCGATCATGGTGCCGACCAGATATTCGAGCTTCTGGCCCGACGAGCTGCTCACTTCCTCGGCGACTTGGTCGATCACGACCTTCATCAGGTCGAGTTCCTTCTTGGTCGCCACCAGCGGGATCATGATTTCCGGGATGACGGTCTTGCCCGCCTTCTTCTGGACTTCCGCAACGGCCTCGAAGATGGCGCGGGCCTGCATCTCGTAGATCTCGGGATAGGAGATGCCCAGGCGCACGCCGCGATGGCCGAGCATGGGATTGAACTCATGCAGCTTGTTGGCGCGCTCCTCGATTTCCTTCACGTCGACGCCGAGGTCCTTGGCCACGACCTCCATCTCTGCTGCCGTCTTCGGCAGGAATTCGTGCAGCGGCGGGTCCAGCAGGCGGATCGTGACGGGGAGGCCCGCCATGATCTCGAACAGCTCGACGAAATCCTGGCGCTGCATCGGCTGGATCTTCGCGAGCGCCGCGCGCCGGCTCTTCTCGTCGTCGGCCAGGATCATCTCGCGTACCGCCACGATGCGATCGCCTTCGAAGAACATGTGCTCGGTGCGGCAGAGCCCGATGCCCTCGGCGCCGAACTTGCGCGCCTGCGCGGCGTCGGTCGGCGTCTCGGCATTGGTGCGGATGCCGAGCTTGCGGAACTCGTCGGCCCATTCCATGAGCTGGGAGAAGTCGCCGCTGAGCTCGGGCTGTACCGTCGGCACGACGCCGAGAATGATCTCGCCGGTGCTACCGTCGAGCGTGATGGTGTCGCCGGACTTCACCACCGTGCCGCGCACGCTGAGCGTGCCGGCCTTGCCGTCGATGCGCACGTCTCCGGCGCCCGCGACGCAGGGCTTGCCCATGCCGCGCGCGACCACGGCGGCGTGGCTGGTCATGCCGCCGGTCGAGGTCAGGATGCCCTCCGCGGCGTGCATGCCATGGATGTCTTCCGGGCTGGTCTCGCGGCGCACCAGGATCACCTTCTCGCCCGCGCGCGCCTGCTTCTCGGCATCGTCGGCGGTGAACACGACCTTGCCCGAGGCCGCACCCGGCGACGCCGGCAGGCCCTTGGCGATCACCTTGCGGGCCGCCTTCGGATCGAGCGTCGGATGCAGGAGCTGGTCGAGCGATGCCGGCACGATGCGCGACACGGCCTCGCGCTTGTCGATCAATCCCTCGTGCACCATGTCGACGGCGATCTTGAGGGCCGCCTTCGCAGTGCGTTTGCCGTTGCGCGTCTGCAGCATGTAGAGCTTGCCGCGCTGGACGGTGAACTCGATGTCCTGCATGTCGTGATAGTGCTGCTCGAGCCGCTGGCGCACGCTGTCGAGCTGCTTGAACACTTCCGGCATGACCTCTTCCATGGCCGGCGCATCGGACTTCTGGGCTAGCTTGCCCTGCACGGTGAGGTGCTGCGGCGTGCGGATGCCCGCGACCACGTCCTCGCCCTGCGCGTTCACAAGGTACTCGCCGTAGAACAGGTTGGTGCCGGTCGACGGATCGCGCGTGAAGGCGACGCCGGTGGCGCAATCCTCGCCCATGTTGCCGAAGACCATGGCCTGCACGTTGACCGCGGTGCCCCAGCTCTCGGGGATCGCATGCAGGCGACGGTAGGTGATCGCCCGCTGGTTCATCCACGACTCGAACACCGCACCGACGGCACCCCACAGCTGCTCGCGCGGTTCCTGGGGGAACGGCCTGCCGGTGCGCTTCTCCACCAGCTTCTTGTACTCGGCCACGATCGCCCGCCAGTCGGCGGCCTTCAGCTCGGTGTCCATGGAGACGCCGAGATCCTCTTTCTTGATCTCCAGCGCTTCCTCGAAATAGTGATGGCCGACGTCGAGCACGACGTTGGAGTACATCTGGATGAAGCGGCGGTAGCTGTCCCAGGCGAAGCGCTCGTCGCCCGACGAGTTGGCGAGTCCCAGGACGGTCTTGTCGTTGAGGCCGAGGTTCAGCACCGTGTCCATCATGCCCGGCATCGAGGCCCGGGCGCCGGATCGGACCGAGACCAGGAGCGGATTGGCCGGATCACCGAACTTCGTGCCGACGACCCTCTCGACCTCGGCAAGCGCCTTCTCCACCTCGTCGTTTAGCTCGGGCGGGTAGGTCTTCTTGTTGTCGTAGAAGTGGGTGCAGAGCTCGGTAGTGATGGTGAAGCCCGGCGGCACCGGGAGCCCGAGGCTCGACATCTCGGCCAGGTTGGCGCCCTTGCCACCCAGCAGATTGCGCATGTCGGCACGGCCTTCGGCCTTGCCGTCCCCGAAACTGTAGACCCACTTGGCCATTCTTAGCCCTCGATCTTCGAAAAATCGGCCACCGCATCCATGGTGGCTCGAATCTGGTTGAGCAGTTTCAGCCTGTTCAAGCGAACCTCCGGCCTGTCCGTCACGTTTACAGTGACCTTGTCGAACAGGGCGTCGATCGGCCCGCGCAGGCCCGCGAAGGCCGCCATGGCGCCCGCGAAATCCTCGGCGGCGAGCGCCGGTTTCACCGCGCGCGCCACCTGGTCCAAGGCGGAAGCAACGGTTTTCTCCTCAGCTTGTTCCAGCAGAGCGGCATCGGGCGCGCCGGCGATCTTCGCCGCGAGGCCCTTGTCCTTCTTCTCCTCGGCCCGAACGATATTGGCCGCTCGGCCATAGGCGGTGAGCAGGTTCCGGCCGGCCTCGGTGCCGAGGAAATCCTGCAATGCCTCGACCCGCGCCAGCAGCCGGACGAGATCGTCTTCGCCGCCCAGCGAGACGACGGCGTCCACCACGTCGTGGCGGACCCCCTTCTCGCGCATCTGCACCTTGAGGCGCTCGGCAAAGAAGGCCAGCAGGTCATCGGCCTTGAGGAACGGCCTGAGCGGCAGCCGAAGCTTGTTCTCGACCACGATCCGGATGATTCCCAGCGCCGCGCGGCGCAGCGCGAAGGGATCGCGCGAGCCCGTGGGCTTCTCACCGATCGCCCAGAACGAGGTCAGCGCATCGAGCTTGTCGGCGAGCGCGACGGCGATCGACACCGGCGCCGTGGGGCAGCGGTCGTTGGGCCCGGCCGGCGCATAGTGGTCACCAATGGCGTCGGCGACGGCCGCCGGCAGCTTCTCGCTCAGGGCATAGTAACGACCCATCACGCCCTGCAGCTCGGGGAACTCGCCCACCATGCCGCTCACGAGATCGGTCTTGCACAGCCGCGCGGCCTGCTCCACGGCCGCGGCATCGGCGCCGGGAACCGATTTCGCGATCTCGGCGGCCAGCGCGACGATGCGCTCGACCCGCTCGGCCTGGGTGCCGAGCTTGGCGTGGAACACGACCTGCTTCAGCGACGGCAGGCGGCTTTCCAGCGTCGTCTTGCGGTCCTGATCCCAGAAGAACTTCGCGTCGGCCAGTCGACCGCGCAGGACGCGCTCGTTGCCGGCGACGATCGTCTTGCCGCCGTCGCGCGCCACGTTGTTCGCCACCACGACGAAACGGTTGGCCAGGCTGCCGTCGGCCTTGGCCGTGGTGAAGAAGCGCAAATGCACCTTCATCGAGACGATCAGCACTTCTGGCGGCACATCCATGAACTGGGCGTCGATGGCGCCCAGCATCGGCACCGGCCATTCGGTCAGGCCGGCCACCTCTTCGAGCAGGCCCTCGTCCTCGTTCAGCTTGATCTGAGCTTCCGCGCAGAGCCTGCGCGCGCCCTCGAGGATGATCGCCTTGCGTTCTGCAGCGTCCAGGACCACATGCGCGCCCCGCAGCTTGGCGGCGTAGTCGGCGAAGCTCGCGACCTCGAACGTGCCCTTGGACAGGAAGCGATGGCCGCGCGTCGCGGCGCCAAAGGCGATCGGCGCCATGTGGCCGCCCGGTGACACCTCGCCTTCCAGCACCTTGCCGTCGAACAGCGCAACGATGGACTGGAGCGGCCTGACCCAGTGCATGGTGCCGCTGCCCCACTTCATCGACTTGGGCCAGGGCAATGCTTTCAGGGCGGCATCGATCACCGCTCCGAGAGCGTCGGCCGTCGGCCCACCCTTCTTCGTGATCACGGCGAACCAGAACTCACCCTTGCCGGTGTCGCGCTTCTCGGCCTGGTCGAGCGAGGCCAGGCCCGCGCCCTTGAGGAAGCCCTGCACAGCCTGGTCGGGCGCACCGACGCGCGGCCCGCGCTTTTCTTCGCTGACATCATCCCGGACGGCCGGGATGCCCTCGACCACCAGCGCGAGGCGCCGCGGCGTCGCGAAGGCCTGGGCGTTCTCGAAGCCGATGCCCGCGCCCTTCAGCCCGTCACAGATCAAGCGCTTCAGATCTTCCGCCGCACGCGTCTGCATGCGCGCCGGAATTTCCTCGGACAGCAGTTCAAGAAGCAACTCGGCCATCTCAGGCAGCCCCTTCGACGCTCAGGGCAGGCTTCGTTTGCGTCGCCAGCCACGCTTCGCAGCAGGCCTTGGCGAGTTCGCGGACGCGCAGGATGTAGCTCTGCCGCTCCGCCACGCTGATCACGCCGCGGGCATCGAGCAGGTTGAAGGCATGCGAAGCCTTGATGCACTGCTCGTAGGCCGGCAGCGGCAGTTTCTTCTCGACGAGACGGCCGCTTTCCTTTTCGGCGTCTGCGAAGTGGCGGAACAGCATCTCGGTGTCGGCATGCTCGAAATTGTAGGCCGACTGCTCCCGCTCGTTCTGCAGGAACACGTCGCCGTAGGTCAGCGGCACGTCGGAATCGGCGCGATTGTACGGAAGCTCGTAGACCGACTTCTTGTCGAACAGGTACATCGCCAGCCGCTCGAGACCGTAGGTGATCTCGCCCGCCACCAGATCGACCTCGATGCCGCCCACCTGCTGGAAGTAGGTGAACTGCGTGATCTCCATGCCGTCGCACCAGACTTCCCAGCCCAGGCCCCAGGCGCCCAGGGTCGGGCTCTCCCAGTCATCCTCGACAAAGCGGATGTCGTGCAGCGTCGTGTCGATGCCGATCACCTGGAGCGAGCCCAGGTAGCGCTCGAGGATATCGGGCGGCGACGGCTTCAGGATGGCCTGGAACTGATAATAGTGCTGCAGCCGCATCGGGTTCTCGCCGTAGCGGCCGTCGCCAGGACGGCGCGACGGTTGCACATAGGCCGCGTACCAGGGCTTCGGCCCGAGCGCGCGCAGCGTCGTCGCGGTGTGGAACGTACCGGCGCCCATCTCCATGTCGAAGGGCTGGAGAATCAGGCAGCCCTGGGCCGCCCAATAATCCTGCAGGGTCAGAATCAGTTCCTGAAAGCACGTCGGCTTCCCGCGTGCTGCTGAGGGGTTCGACACCGGTATTCCCCGAAGCTCTAAAGGCCTTGTATTTCCGCAACTTATGGCCGTTTTTGCGGTGCGGCAAAATAGGTTCCGGCCCCCAGCGGGTCAAGGCTGGCGGCACGCTGCGGCCTTATAGCCGTGGACGACCGCACTGGCCGCATTTTTCGGCAGTGGTCGGAATATAGGCACCGCAGCCGGCGCACTGGACAGTGTCCTCGATGACGACGGGCTTGCGAGCCGGTGCGGCGGGAGGCTCCGGCCGCGAGGGGGCTGGCGGCGCGGACGGCGGACGCTGCGGCAGGTCGTTGCCGGTGAAACGGTCGAAAAGACCCTTCCAGTACCGGAAACTCCTGTACACGCCGTACAGGGCAAGGCCGAACAGCGCAATCTTGAGCAGGAAACCCATGCGGCCTTTTGCGGTTCCTGCACAACACGGTCAAGCGGGCTATAGGTAGGCGATGAGTGAAACGGAGGATCGGCCGCTCGACCTGTTCGTGGTCGGGGGCGGCATCAACGGGGCGGGCATCGCCTGCGACGCGGCGGGACGGGCGCTGAAGGTCGGTCTCTGCGAAATGAACGATTTCGCCAGCGCCACGTCCTCGAAGGCGACCAAACTCATCCACGGCGGCCTGCGCTACCTGGAAACCTACGAATTCCGTCTGGTCCGCGAGGCGCTGCAGGAGCGCGAGGTGCTGCTGGCCAAGGCGCCGCACCTCTCCTGGCCGCTGCGCTTCGTGCTGCCCTACGAGCCGCACCTGCGGCCGCGCTGGATGCTGCGGCTCGGGCTCTGGCTCTACGATCATCTCGACTGGCACATGACCCTGCCCAAGTCGATCCAGGTCGACCTGCCGAAGTCGAAGTTCGGCGCCGGCCTCAAGTCCAGCTTCCAGAAGGGGTTCGTCTATTCCGACGCCTGGGTGGACGATGCGCGGCTGGTGATCTCCAACCTGAAGTCGGCACGCGAGATGGGGGCCGCAATCTATGCCCGCCACCGCTGCGTCTCGGCCCGCCGCAGCGACGACGGCAAGCTCTGGCACATCCACCTGGAGGGGCCCGGCGGCGCGCCCGTACATCTCAAGGCGCGCGCCCTCGTGAACGCTGCCGGCCCCTGGGTGAAGCACTTTCTCGATGAGCAGACCGAGATCAAGACGCCCAAGCGCGTGCGCCTTGTTAAGGGCAGCCACATCATCGTGCCGAAGCTCTACGACGGCGACCATGCCTTCATCCTGCAGAACAGCGACAACCGCATCGTGTTCGTGATTCCCTACGAGCGTGAGTTCTCGCTGATCGGCACCACCGACATCGCGGTCAAGGAAGGCGAGCATCCGGTTTGCTCGCCGGAAGAGATTGCCTACCTCTGCGACCTGGCCAGCCGCTACATGGCCAAGCCGGTTCGCCCCGAAGACGTGGTCTGGACCTATTCCGGCGTCCGCCCGCTGTTCGACGACGGCGACGACAACCCTTCGAAGGTGACGCGCGACTATCACCTCGAGGTCGACGGCTCCCCGCAGGGCAAGGCCCCCATCCTTTCGGTGTTCGGGGGCAAGATCACCACCTATCGCCGTCTGGCGGAACATGCGTTGCGCGACCTCCAGCCCTATTTCCCGCGCATGGGCGGTCCGTGGACCGATGGCCGTGCCGTCTATGACGGCGAAATGGCCGACGCGCCGACCTTCGAAGAGGCCTTCGACAAGTTCGTGGAGGGCGCGGTCGCCACCAAGCCCGGCCTGCCGAAGGACCTCGTGCGTATCCTGGCCCGGCGCCATGGCTCGGGCCTCGAGGATCTGCTCGAGAACGTGAAGACGGTGGCCGATCTCGGCCGGCATTTCGGCGGCTCACTCTACGAGGTGGAGGTGCGCCATCTGGTGCGCGACGAATGGGCCGTCGATGCCGAGGATGTTCTCTGGCGGCGCACCAAGGAGGGCCTGCACATGACGGCGGAGCAACGCGAGGCATTCGCGCGCTGGCTGGCAGAGCAGCGCTTCAACTTTACATAACTTAACCTTCCAGCCGGGCACGCTCGACGCCCTCGGACCGTACGTCAGGAACCACCCCTTCTTCGCAGAGGTTCCCGATGTCGATCCGCTCCCTGTTTCTGCCCACCGCCTTCGTCCTCGCGGCGGGCTTTGCCTTCACCGCGCCTGCGTCGGCCTTCGATCTCCTGGAGAGCGACGATCCGATCGAACTCGCACAGGCCACCCCGCCCGCGCCGCAGCCGCCCGGCCCGCGCGCCGAGCGGGTCCGCGGGGCCGAGCGCAGCTTCTCGCCCAGGTCGATGTGTGTCGACATGGTCGCCCGCCGTATCGGCGACCGTGCCTACCTGAAAGCTCGGCTCGAGCTGAAGCCCGAGCAGATGACGGCCTGGAACGCCTTCGAAAAGGCGGCCGACGAGGCCAGCGCCAAGTCGATGGCGCGCTGCCAGACCCTGCCCACCGAGATGAAGGAGCGCCCGAGCTACCTCGAGCGTCTCACGATGGAAGAGGATGTCATGAAGGCCCGCATCGCCACGATCGAGGCGGTGAAGCCCCCGCTGACGGCGCTGGTCGCCGTCCTGACGCCCGAGCAGAAGGCCATTCTCGACCGTCCGCGAATGGGCTTCGCCCATCGCGCAGGCGCGGCGATGGGCCACCCTGGCCCCCGCTGATCCCTACCAGTCGCTATGGCGGACGATCTTCATCAGCTCGTCCGCCATGGTGAGGGCGGTGAGGACGCCGGTCTTGGGATTGTCCGGCATGGCCCGGCCCAGCCGCTCGAGCTTCAGTTCGCCTGAATCGGAGACCACCTCCAGCTTGCTGGCATTGGTCCCGGGCGGCAGGGTCGGATCGGCCACTAGCTCGATTTCCGTCTTCTCGAGACCGGCACCACACAGCGCCACCGTCACCGCCAGATTGGCGTTCTTGGGGTAGAGCCGGCCGGCATCGGCGGGCGTGCCGCGAAAGATCACGGTCGGCTCCTTGAAAGACGGCAGGTCGAACTCGGTCTCGGCCGGCGTGCCCGTCCAGGCATGCGGCGGCTTGATGGAGATGTATTTCACCTTCTCAAGCTTGCCCAACCGCATGGCGAGCAGCCCGTCCAGTCCGGCAATGGCGCCCGCCGGCAGCCGCAGGCGCGCGCCGCCCTTTTCAGCCGCCTTCACGTGCTTCTTCCACAGCGACGGGTCGCCATAGGCGCCGGTGGCGATGACCATGAAGTCGATGCCCTTCTTCAGGATGGTCTCGCCCCAGTCGCGCACCGCCTGCTGGCTCGCCGCCTCGACCACGACATCGGGCTTGAGCTTCAGCAGCGCTTTCAGGTCATCGACCACCGCGACCTTCTTGCCGAGCTTCTTCTGAGTGGCTGCGACCCTGCCCTTGCGCACCAGAACGCCAACGATATCGATCGGCGGCTTCTTCTCGCGAAACACGTCGAACAGCATCTGGCTGATGGCGCCGTAGCCGATCAGCGCGATTTTCAGCCGCTTTTCCTTCGCCATCTATCCCTCGCGCCCCAAATTTGCCTGCGACTATAGCCGGCGTGCTCGGCCCTTGCGACCCACCGGGACGGCGGCTATAACCCCGGCCTCGCCGCGGGCCGGAGTCCGCAAATCCTGACGGAGCGTAGCTCAGCCTGGTAGAGCACTAGCTTCGGGAGCTAGGGGCCGGAGGTTCGAATCCTCTCGCTCCGACCAATCGGCGAGACCGATGCCAACGGGATCGGTAACGAAAGAACGGCGGACCTCACGGTCCGCCGTTTTCGTTTCAGGGCGCCGCTACATCTTCGGCAGGATGGCGATGTCGGTGACGACGCCGCCGAGACCCTCGATCTTGGCCACTTGCGTGGCCTTGCCGGTTGCCAGATCGATCGACCAGAGCTGGTCGCCGGTCATGGCCCAGCCCTCGTTCTTCGTACCGTCCGACCAGATGTCGAAGGCGATCGCGTCGACCTTCGGACCCAGCGCGCCGACCGTATTGAGGATGCCGTCGTTCGGCGGCGCCTGCTTCACCAGGGCGCCGGTCGTGGTGTCGACGTTGAGCAGCGTGGTTTCCTTCGTGCCCTTGACCGAGTTGGTGTAGGCGCCGGCCATGACCTTGGGCGCCTTGCCCTTGTTGGCATCGTCGTCGGCATATTTCAGGCTGCCGTCCTTGATGACCTTGCCGTCGTCGACATTCACGCGAAGGCTCGTGCCGTCGCTGCCGATGACGCGCAACCGGTCGGCGACCGGGTTGAAGTCCACCGTGGCGGAGGCGCCGGCCGGCAGCATCGTCTCGAGCTTCGACTTCTTCGTGGCCTTGCCGTCCATGGCGACGGTGTAGAGCGTGCCGTCCGCCGCCAGCGCGTAGAGCATACCGTCGGCCGGCCGCACATCGATGCCGACCAGGGCGCCTTCGACGCCGGCAACCTTCATCGTCTTCGTCGCCTTCTTGGCCGAGGTGTCGACGATGGCGATCGTATCGTTGCCGATCAGGGCGGCGACGTCCGCGGCCTGCGCCGTGCCCGCCAGCGCCATCAGGGCCGTCGAAGCAGCCAGGAATGCCTTCACTGTCATTGGGTCTCTCCATCCGTTGCCGACCCATGAGCGGGTCATGCAGCGGATACCGGCCGACCGGCTCGATTGGATGCAGGGGTGGAAAATAATTCGACATCGAATGTGCGATGCATCCAATTGCCGTTTTCCCAAGTACTCTCAGGGAAGCAAACCAATGGTGCCGACAGCTGTCGATCGGCGCCGAAACGACCGGGCGAGGAAGGGCACCTTCTGATGGCGGCAGTTTTGTCCCCCGATCATTCTGCGCTCGAAGCGGAAGTTTCCGCCGCGATCGTACGATGCGCTGCCGGCGAGCCCTCCGCGCTGCGCGTCATTTACGATCTCGAGGCTGCCCGCATGGTCGGCGTGGCGATCCGGATCCTGCGCCGCCGGGATCTTGCCGAAGAGGCGACGCACGACGCTTTCATGCGCATCTGGCGCAGCGCGCGCAGCTACGATCCCGCGCGCGGCTCTGCGCGCGCCTGGATCTACACGATCGTGCGGAACCAGGCTTTGACGATCCTGCGCGACGAACGGCGCTTCGGCCCCGATGAGCCGACGGACAATGAGATGCCGGAGCCCAATTCGGCGCTGGCGCGTCTGCCGGAGTCGAGCGCCCTGCGCCACTGCCTCGAACAACTCGATACCGGCCGCCGCAATGCGATCGTCCTGGCCTATGTGCATGGCTTCAGTCACGGCGAGCTGGCGGGGCGCCTCGGCATGCCGCTCGGCACCATCAAGAGCTGGATACGCCGTGGCCTGGTCTCCCTGCAGGAGTGCATGGGATGACGCCAGATCGCGACGATCGCCCCCACGCCGCCGAATTCGTCCTGGGTCTGCTGGACGCAGAGGCACGCGCAGCCGCGGAGCAACGCCTCGCGGCCGACCATGCCTTCGCGCAGGAGGTGGCGGCCTGGCAAGAACACTTTGCCGCCTTCGACGACACCGCCGACCCGGTCGCGCCGAGCGATGATCTGTGGCGCCGGATCGAGGCGGGCACCGGGGCCGCGGCTCCCGCCGCCGCGCACGTCCCACCGCCCGGTCTGCTGCACCGGCTCTGGAACAGTCTGGGCGCACTGCGGATTGCGGCGTTGTCAGGGCTCACCGCCGCTCTAGCCCTCGCCGTCGTTACCGCCGTGACCGTGCGTCACGCGCAGGAGGTGGCGGCCCGCAAGCCGGTCTATGTCGCCATCCTGATCGACGATGCGACGCGGCAGGCCGGTGCGGTCGTGAACGCCTTCGCCGACGGGCGCGTCGAGATGATCCCCCTCGTCGACATGGCCGTGCCGACGGGCCGCAGCCTGCAGGTCTGGACGCTCTGGAACCGCGAGATCGGACCGCGATCGGTCGGCCTGCTCGACCGCGCCCGGGCGACGTCGCTCGACCTCGAGCGGCTGCCGACCACGGCGGCCGACCAGCTCTTCGAGATCACGCTGGAACCGTCCGGCGGCTCGCCGACCGGCCGCCCGACCGGCCCGATCCTCTACAAGGGCACGACCGCGCGCACGCTGTAGCCGGCCTCAGCCGATCAGCGGGAAGTGGCAGGCAACCTCGCGGCCCGCCGCGATCCGGCGCAGCGGCGGCACCTCGTCCGTGCAGCGCGGCTGCGCATGCGGGCAGCGCGTGCGGAAGCGGCAGCCCGAGGGCGGGTCGAGCGGCGATGGCGGGTCGCCCGGCTTCAGCTTGGTGTCGCCCAGGGGGACGTCCGGATCGGGTACCGGGATCGCGGCCATCAGTGCGGCCGTATAGGGATGCGCCGGCGTCGCGAACAGCGAATCGGAATCGGCCACCTCGCAGAGCCGGCCGAGATACATGACCGCGACCCGGTCCGACACCGACTTCACCACCGCGAGATCGTGGGCGATGAACAGGAGCGTGAGGCCGAACCGCGCCTTCATGTCCTCCAGGAGGTTGACGATCTGAGCCCGGATCGAGACGTCGAGCGCCGAAACCGGCTCGTCGCACACGATCAGGCCGGGCTCGAGCACGAGGGCGCGCGCAATGGCGATGCGCTGGCATTGGCCGCCGGAGAATTCGTGCGGTCTCCTGTTCCAGACGAGATCGGGATCGAGGCCGACTGCCTCCATGACGGCGCGGACGCGGCGAGTGCGCTCGGCGGCATCGGAGACGCCCGACACGATCAGCGGCTCGGCGATGATCTCGGCGACCTTGCGGCGCGGATTGAGCGAGGCGATCGGGTCCTGGAAGATCATCTGCAGGCGCGGCCGCACCGCGCGCAGCGCCTGGCCGCGCATCTTCGTCAGGTCCTGGCCGTCGAACACCACGGCGCCGGCCTTGGGCGGCGGCAGCTGCAGCAGCGCGCGCGCCAGCGACGACTTGCCCGATCCCGATTCACCGACGAGGCCCAGCGTCTCGCCCTGCTTCACCGAGAGCGTGACGTCGCTCACGGCATGGACGTGGCGCCCGCCGCCCACCGGGTATTCGACCACGAGATTCTGGATGGCGAGGAGATCGCTCATGCCGCCTCTCCCTCCACGCCGCGCGGATGGAAACAGGCATAACCGCGCGCGCCGTCCATCGTCAGCGCCGGTTGCTCGGCCTCGCACCGTTCCGTGCGATAGAGGCAGCGCGGTCCGAAGGCACAGCCGCCGCTGCGCCGCGCCAGGTCCGGCGGCCGGCCGGGAATGGCGCTGAGCCGCGTGTGCGTCGGATCGGTGAGCCGCGGCAGCGAGCGCAGAAGCGCCTCGGTGTACGGCATGCGGGGCGAGCGGAAGATTTCGCGCGTCGCTGCCGTTTCCACGGCGCGGCCGGCATACATCACCATGATGTCGTCGCTGCGGCCCGCGGCCACGCCGAGATCGTGGGTGATCAGGATCATCGCCATCCCGCGCTGGCGCTGCTCACCCTGCAGCAGGTCGAGGATCTGGCGTTGCACGGTCACGTCGAGCGCCGTCGTCGGCTCGTCGGCGATCAGCAGCTTGGGCGCGCAGGCGATGGCAATGGCGATGGCCACCCTCTGGCGCATGCCGCCCGACAGTTCGTGCGGATATTGCTGCGCGCGGCGGTCCGGCTCGGGGATGCCGACCTCGCTCAGAAGTTCGACGGCGCGGCGCGCGGCCGCCTTCGAATCCAGCCCACGGTTCAGACGCAGCCCCTCGCCGATCTGGCGGCCGATCTTCATCACCGGGTTGAGCGAGGTCATCGGATCCTGGAACACGATGCCGATCTCGGTGCCAAGGACCTTGCGAAACTCCCGCGGCGACAGACCGCGAAGATCGCGCCCCTCGAACAGGACCTGGCCGGCCACACCGGCGCCCGACCCGGCGCCAACCAGGCCGATCAGCGAGCGCACCAGCACCGACTTGCCCGATCCGGATTCGCCCACGATGCCCAGCGTCCGCCCCTCGTGGAGGTCGAACGACACGCCGTCGACGGCGCGCAGGGGACCGCGGACGGTGGAGAAGCTCACCTGGGCGTTGCGCACCGACAGGAGCGGCGCCGAGCTCTTCGCCTGGCCGCTCACAGTGCCGACCTCCGCGGATCGACCCGGTTGCGCACCATGTCTCCCAGGAAATTGAGCGACAGGACGGTGGCGAACATCACAGCCGCCGGGATCAGCGCGGTGTAGGGCGCCACGTCGAGCGCCTCGCGCCCGTCGGCGATCATGCCGCCCCAGCTCGGCTGCGGCGCCGGGATGCCCAGCCCCAGGAACGACAGCGCACCTTCGGCCACGATGATCACGCTGATCGCCACCAGCCAGAAGGCGAACATCGGCGGCAGGAGATTGGGCAGGATCTCGCGGGTCAGGATGCGCCAGTCGCTGGCGCCGACGGTGCGGGCGGCCAGCACGAAGTCGCGGTTGGCCCAGGCCAGCGTATTGGCGCGCGACACACGCGCGGCCGCGGGGATCGACAGGATGCCGAGCGCCAGGGTGACGTTGAACAGGCTCTGCCCGAGATAGGCGGTGAAGGTGAGCGCCAGCACCAGCGACGGGAAGGCCAGCAGGATGTCGATGAAGCCGACCGCCAGCAGATCGACCTTGCCGCGGAAATAGCCGGCGCTCATGCCGATTGCGCCGCCGATCAGGAAGCCCAGGAACGGCGCGCAGATGCCGACGATCAGAGAGGTGCGGGCGCCGTAGATCACGCGCGAGAGCATGTCGCGGCCGAGATTGTCGGTTCCCAGCAGGAATTCGGCGGAGGGCGGCTTGCGACGCAGGATCAATTCCTGCGCCGACGGATCGGGCAGGCCGATCCAGTCGGCGGTGATCGCGAGGAAGACTACCAAAAGCATCCAGCCCATCGGCAGGGCGAGCGCCCAGTGCCAGCGGCGACGCGGCCGCGTCGCGGCGACGACCACGTTCTTAGCTGCGGAAGCGGACATGACGCACCCTCGGGTCGAGCACGGCATAGAGCATGTCGACCAGGAAGTTGATGACCACGAAGCCCACCGCGATGAAGGCCACGGTGCCCTGCACGAGGATCAGGTCGCGATTGAAGATGCCGCCCAGCAGCAGCCGGCCGACGCCGGGCAAGGCGAAGATCTGTTCCACGATCACCGCGCCGCCGATCAGCCCGCCGATGTTGAGGCCGAGGATGGTGATCAGGGTGAACGACGAGGGCCGCAGCGCGTGCTGCAGCAGGACACGCCACGGCGGCAGGCCCTTGGCCCGCGCCAGCAGGATGAAGTCCTCCTTGAGCGTGGTCAGAAGGTCCGAGCGCAGCACGCGCATCAGCACGGTCCACTCGATGAGTCCCAGGGTCAGTGACGGCAGGATCATCGATTCGAAATTGTCCCACAGGCCTTCGGACATCGGCGTGAAGCCGGTCGCCGGCAGGAGGTCGAAGGTGACCGAGAAGAGGTAGATCAGCACGATGCCCAGCATGAAGTTGGGCATCGCGAGAAAGCCGAAGGCGGCGGAGGCCGAGAGGCGGTCGAACAAACCGCCGGGCCGCCTTACCGACAGCAGCGCCACCGGGATCGCAATCCCCAGCGCGATGACCTGCGCCATCACCATGAGCTGCAGCGACACGGGCAACCGGTCGAGGATCGCCTGCACCACGGGCTCGCCGCTGCGATAGGAGCGGCCGAGGTCGCCCGACAGCGCCGATCCCAGCCAGTCGAAGTAACGCACCAGCATGGGCCGGTCGAGGCCGAGGTCGGCGCGCAGCCCGGCAATGTCCTGGGGAGTCGCGAGGCTCCCCAGGATCACGATCGCCACGTCACCCGGCAGGATGTTGACGATCATGTAGGTCAGCAGGGTGACGCAGAACAGCACCACCACCAGCCGCACCACCTGGCGCACGAGCCACGGCATCGCAAACGCCTACGCTACTCGCTTCGCACGTTCCCTACTTGGTGAGCCACGCGCCCTCGACCTGCACCGCGCCGCCGCGCAGCCCCGGAATCCCGTGCACGTTGGCGCGGGTGATGGCGAAGTCGATGTTGCTGCCGGACCACAGCCAGACCGCGTCGTCGTTCAGGATCTTGATCAGGTCGCAGTAAGCTTCCTTGCGCTTGTTCTCGTCGAGGCTGGTGCGTCCCACCAGCAGCAGCCGGTCGACTTCGGCGTTGTTGTAGCCGGAGAAGTTGATCGGGCTCTTCGAGTGGAAGTTGGCGAACATCTGCGGATCGACGTCGGCCAGGTCGATGATGCGCCAACCGGTGACCTGGAAGTCGCGCGTGAGCGCCTCCTTCACCAGCTGCGTCTGGTCGACCGGCTTGATCTCGACGTCGATGCCGGCCTTCTTCATATCGGCCTGGAAGACCTGTGCGCCCTCGCGGCCGCGCGGCGAGGCGGTGACCGTCATGGTCAGCTTCACGGGCTTGCCGTAGTCCGCGATCAGCTTGCGCGCCGCTGCCGGATCGTACTTCAGCGCCCCGCTATCCTTGCACTCGATCCCCGAGCTCGGCCCATACGGATCGTCGTAGACCGGGCGCAGCCCCTGGGTCAGCACGGCGGCGTTGGCCTTGCGGTTCAGCGCCATCGAGACGGCCTGGCGCACGCGCTTGTCGTTCAGCGGCTCGCGCTGGGTGTTGAGCGGAATGACGAGCGCACCGCTGCCCACCCAGGTCAGCACACGCAGGTTCTTGTCCTTCTTGGCCTTGACGATGTTCTCGGCGCGGTCCTCCCAGATCACCTGGACGTCGCCCTTGACCAGACTGGCGTAGCGCGCGTCCGAATCGGGAAGCGGCCGCACGGTCACGCGGTCGAGATAGGGCTTGTCCTTGTCCCAGTAGTCGGGGTTGCGCTCGGCGACCAGCCGGTCGGCGGCGCGCCATTCCTTGAACACGAACGGGCCGGTGCCGACGGGATTGCGGTTGTAGTCGGCGCCCTTCTCCTGGGCAGCCTTCACCGAGATGATCAGCGTCGTGACCGTGGGTTGCGCCAGCGTCCGCGGCAGCGCCGCGTTGGGCCCGCGCATCTTGAAGACGGCGGTCAGATCGTCCGGCGCCTCGACCTTGTCGATGGCGAGATAGGCGCGGCCGGCGAAGCGGTTGGCCGGATCGAGCAGGCGGTTGAAATGGTCGGCCACGGCCTGAGCGGTGAACGGCGTGCCGTCGTGCCATTTCACGTTCGGGCGTATCTTGGCCGTCCAGACGCTGCCATCCTCGTTGGGCGTCATCGACAAGGCGAGCGCCGGCAGCAGGTTGCCCTTGTCGTCGAGCCGCATCAGCGTCTCGTAGAAGAGCGAAGCCGCGGTCACCGTCGAATTGGAATAGACGCCGGCGCGGATCGGATCGAAGCCTTCGAAGTCGCTCTCGACACCGATCGTCAGGGCGCCGCCGCGCACCGGTGTCGCAGCCGGCGCCTGGGCGAAGGCCGGAGCTGCCAGACCGACGGCGAGCGCCGCCACCAGACCAAATCTGCGTGAAAACAGTGCCATCAAGGCCCTCCCATGGATCGCGCCGTTAACCGGCATCAACTCTATGGGTGGCAAGATAACGCGACGTTCAGCGCAAGCCTAGAGGATTGCGGAGCGCCTGAAGTTTCGCAGGCTACATGCAGTACGCCTGGGCCGCGACGACCGCGTTCAGGCCCTGCATCTCCTGCGGCGAGAGGTTCGACGGGTTGAGCAGGTTGCCGCTCACACTCACCGACTGGTTCGACTTGCGCAGCCCGAGGATCGCGTTGGCGCGCTGGTCGGCCGGGATGCGTCCGATGATGCATTGGCACATCTTCTCCGAGGCCGTGACCATGCATTCGGTCATGAGTTCGTCGGCCCGTGAAGCGGACGAGAAACCAAGGGTAAGAACGAGAGTGGCAAATCCGGCGGCGATGATACGCATGCAAATCTCCATGGCTGATGCATCTTACACCGTCTCTCAGCTCACCAGCCAGTTCCTCAAGAGACCAAACAGGCCGGTCAGGAATAGGATCGTGAGGGCCACGTTGCGGTACAGCCGCTCGCTGGCAAGACCGTGGAACATCTGCCCGCCGGCCCAGGCCCCCGCGACCATGACCGGGAACAGCACGACCGCGCGGACCAGCGCATCGACGCCCGCGACGCCGGTCGCCAGCACGATCACGATCAGCAGGAACTGCGTCAGGAAATAGTAGGTGACGATGTTGGCGCGGTTGACCTGCGGCGGATCGTTGCCCGACAGGAGATAGAGCAGCACCGGCGGCCCGCCGACGCTGGTCGTGGCCATCATCGCGCCCGAGACGGCGCCGACGATCACGGTGGCCACGGTCGACCGCCGGCCGGTGTATTTCCAGCCCGTCCACATCAGCAGCACGAAGCCCACGATCACGGCCGACACCGCCGTCACGATCGTGTTCTTGTTCACGCTCGCCAGCAGCCAGACGCCTGCGGGCATGGCCAGGCACGCCGCGAGGCTCATCGGCGTCAGCAGTTTCCAGTCGGCATGGCGGCGAACCTGCGGAAAGAGCTGCAGCGACACCACGAGCTCGATGGCGACAACGGTCACCACCATCTCCGCCGAGCCGAACAGGATGGCGAAGATCGGCGCCATCAGCATCGCCGAGCCGAAGCCCGCGAAGCCGCGCATCAGGCCCGCGATCAGCGTGACGCCCAGCGCCGTCCAGAGGCCGGTCTCGGCGAACAGGGATTGGATGTAGGGGATCATGAGTGACCGTTGCCCATCTCTTTCACCTCCCCGTCTGACGGGGGAGGCTGGGAGGGGGAAGGCAACACGAAGATTTCGAATCGGCGAAAGGTTCAGACTCATGGCCTTCCCCCTCCGGCCCTTCGGGCCACCTCCCCCGTTTGACGGGGGAGGAATCTGAGTTGAGTTTAGCGCTTCTCCTGCCCCTCGCCCGTCTTGTCGCGCAGGCGGCGCATGCCGCGCAGCCAGCGATCGCGGTCGAGCTTGCGCACCATGTATTCCTTCACCTCGGGGTGCGGCAGGATCAGGAAGCGCTCCTCGTCCATCGCCTCGATCACCGTCTGGGCCACCGCATCGGTGTTGATCACGCCGTCGACCGAGGCCGCGGTCGCGCCGGCCATGCGCAGCATGTTGGTGTCCACCGCCTGAGGGCAGAGCACGGAGACCCGGATGCCGCGGTCGCCGTACTGGATGGAGAGATGCTCGGCCAGCGCCACGGCGGCGTTCTTGGTGACACCGTAGGGCGCCGAGCCCATCGAGGCCAGCAGGCCGGCCGCGCTCGCGGTGTTGAGCAGATAGCCCTCGCCGCGCTTCAGCATCTGCGGCACCAGCGCCCGCGCGGCATAGACATGGGCCATGACGTGGATCGCCCACGAATCGGCCCAGTCCTTGTCGGTCGCATCCTCGTGCCCGCCGCGGCCGATGCCGGCGTTGGAGAAGAAGATGTCGATCTCGCCGTACTTCTTCTCCGCCTCGGCGATCAGCCGCTTCACCTCGGCCTCCTGGCCGATGTCGCCCGCCACCGCGAACGCACCGATGTCCTTGGCCACCTTGTCGAGTCGGCCGGCATCCATGTCGGCCACGACCAGCCCCTTGGCGCCTTCCTTCGCAAAGCGCCGCGCGATCGCCTCGCCGATACCGCCCGCCGCGCCGGTGACGACGCAGACCTTGCCCTTGACCTTCATGTCAGCCCCACGATTGTTCGATCAGGTCGATGTACTGCGCCTTGGTCGGCTGGCGCGGCGTCGAGAGGTGGCAATGGTCGCCCATCGCCCCGTCGGCGATCTTCTCGATCGTGTCCTGCGCCAGCCCCGCTGCGCCGAGCCCCTTCGGGATACCCAGCCGCTCGTTGAGCGCCGACACCGCATTGGCCACGCCTTCGGCATTGGCTTCGCTTTCAGGCAGGCCCATCACCTGCGCCACGCGCTTGAACTTGTCGCCCACGGCCGGCTCGTTGAAGCGCAGCACGGCGGGAAGATAGATCGCGTTCAGCGTGCCGTGGTGCAGCCGGTAGCCCTTGAGGCCGCCGGTCGGATGCGAGAGCGCGTGCACGGCGCCCAGCCCCTTCTGGAAGACCATGGCGCCTTCCATGGCGGCCACCGCCATGTTGTAGCGCGCCTCGCGGTCCTGCCCGTCTTTGGTGGCGCGCTCGACGTACTTCCACGCCTTCTCCAACCCGTCGAGCGCGATCGAATCGGCCGGCGGATTGAAGACGTTGGCGAGGTAGCATTCGATATTGTGCGTGAGCGCATCCATGCCGGTGCCGGCCGTGAGATGCGGCGGCAGGCTCATCGTCAGCTCGGGGTCGATCAGCGCCAGCCGCGGGATCAGGTAGGGGCTGCCGATGGCGAGCTTGCGGCCCGAATCCATGATGATGACGCCGCCGCGGCTCACTTCGCTGCCGGTGCCGGAGGTGGTCGGGATCGCGACCATCGGCGCCACCGCCGCGGTGATCTTGCCCGCCCCGCCCTCGACGAAGGAATAGGCCTGCAACGACGGGCCGGGATGCGTCGCCATCAGCGCGACGGCCTTGGCCAGATCCATCGGCGAGCCGCCGCCGATGGCGATGATGCCGTCGCAGCCTTCCTCCTTGTAGATCTTGAGCGCGTCGCGCATGGCCGCTTCCGTCGGGTTCTCCGGCGTCTCGTCGTAGATCGTGATCGGCATGTTGCCGGGCAGCTGTTCCTTGACCTTGGCCCACAGGCCGGCCGCGATGACGCCCTTGTCGGTGACGATCAGCGGGCGGCGCATGCCCATGAGCTGCAATTCGGCCTCGAGCAGCTTCAGCGCGCCGAAGTCGAACTGGATACGGGTCAGGTAGGTGATCAAGGCCATGTACTTTTCCTCTCGATTTTGCGCGGAGCCTACGCGAGAAAGTGCGCATGAGCGACACCCTCGTCCTGCGCGCCGCAACCGCCGGCGATGCCGCCGCGATCGCCACCGTCATCGCCGCGTCGTTCGCCCAATATCGCGGAAGGCTCGTGCCGGAGTCCGGCGCCTTTCGCGAGACGCCGGAGACCATCGCCGCCGAACTCGAACGGGGCACCGGCGCGATCGTCGCGGAGCGGAACGGCGAGATGGTGGGCTGCGTGCTGGTGGAAGAGGTCGAGGGCGATCTGTATTTCGGCCGTCTCTCGGTCGTGCCCTCGGCGCGCGGCCAGGGTCTGGCGAAGCGATTGATCGATGCGGTCGAGGCCGAAGCCTGCAGGCGCGGCCTTTCCGGCGTACGCCTGGGCGTGCGCATCGTCCTCACGGACAATCAGCGCCTCTTTCAGGCGCGGGGCTATCGCGAGACCTCGCGCGAGGCCCATCCGGGTTTCGACCATCCGACCTCGATCACCATGCGCAAGCCGCTCCCCTGATCAGCCATCGGATGAACAGCCGGCGGAATTTTTGCAGCCCGCGCGCCCACTGCGCGACCGATTGACAGTTGAGCAACCGGGGGCGCGGTCTGCTAGTCTCGGGACCATGAGCAGTCGCACACCCCTCACCGGTCCGTCCGTCTGGCATGGCCAGGACATCAAGAATTCCAACCGCTGGATTCGCACGCTGACGCCGGATGGCGTCGACGAGCTCGACGCTGCCCTCAAGGGCCTGCGCGGCATGGAATGGTCGGAGATCACGCGCGGCGACTTCCACCTCCCGACCCTCGACGAGCTGTTCGACGACATTGCCGACGAACTGGAGAATGGCAGCGGTATCGTGAAGCTGCGCGGCATTCCGGTCGACCGCTACAGCGAGGAGGACCTGCGGCGCCTGTACTTCGCCATCGGAACACATGTCGGCACGCCGGTGTTCCAGAACCGCAACGGCGAGCTGATGCGCGCCATTCGCGACGAGGGTGCCCATGTCGGTCGCACCTACGGCGAGACGAAGGACGAGAAAGGTTCGACCTTCCTTTCTTCCTACGCCCGCACCCTGACCAACGGTGCGCTGCGCTTCCATACCGACCGCACCGACGTGGTGACCCTGCTGTGCGTGCGCCAGGCGCGCGCCGGCGGCGTCAGCAAGCTCGCCTCGACGCCCGCCATCCACAACGCGATGCTGGAGCGCCGGCCCGACCTGCTCGAACTGCTGTTCCAGGATTACTGGCGCAGCCGCTTCGGCGAGGAAGGCACCAAGAAGGACGGCGAGGCGACGACGCGCGAGACCGCCTATCCGCTGCCGATCTTCGGCCTGCGCGACGGCAAGTTCACGTCGCACTATTCGCTGACCTTCATCGAGGCGGCGCAGATGGCGCCCGGCGTGCCGAAGCTCAGCGACGCCCAGCGCGAGGCGATCGACGTGCTGATGCAGACCGCCGAGGAACTGTGCTTCGAGATGACCCTCGAGCCCGGCGACCTGCAGCTGATCAACAGCCACGTCACCTATCACGGCCGCACGCCGTTCGAGGACGACGCCTCGAGCGGCCACGACCGCCTGCTGCTGCGCCTGTGGCTCACCATGCGCAACAACCGGCCCCTGCCCCAGGGCCACGAGGTCCTGTGGCAGGAAATCGAGGCCGGCCGCCCGCGCGGCGGCATCCGCCAGATCGAACTCTAGAGGTCGCCGGGGGCGCGCCACTGGGCGCGGGGGAACCCCCGCGCCCAGTGGCGCGTCCGCGCGGTGCGACTCCGGGTTCGAGCGGTATCTAGCTACCGCAAACCCGGAGGCCTCCTTGCGTTTCGACTGTTTCGTTTATTTCGCTTATTTCGTTTGTGCCGGTTTACGATGCAGCCGGAGCGCCACTTGCTGCGCACCCAAAGTAGTTGACTAGGCAATTACCCATATATACTTTCCTAGTCAACAAATGGCCTCCGATCTCGAAACCCACCTGGGCTACTGGCTGCGCTTCGTGTCCAACCACGTCTCGCACGCCTTCAGTCTCAAGCTGCAGGCGCTCAACGTTACCGTTGCCGAATGGGTCGTGCTGCGCGAGCTGTTCGACCTCGCCGATATCCAGCCCAGCACGTTGGCCGACCGGCTGGGCATGACCCGCGGCGCCATTTCGAAACTTGCCGACCGACTGGCCGTGAAGGAACTCGTCCGGCGCACCGCATCCATCGAGGACCGGCGCCAGCAGACGCTGTCATTGACGGGTGCAGGCCGCACGTTGGTGCCGAAGCTGGCAGAACTGGCCGACCGCAACGATGCGGAGTTCTTCGGCCATCTCGAACCGGCCGAACGCGCGACGCTCGAGAACGCGCTGAAAGAGATCGTGCGCCGCCACGATCTCAAGACCATCCCCACCGAGTAGGACGGAGCCATGGACATCGCCGTCATGGAAGAATGCACACGGGCCTCCCACGAGGAGCGCATCACCTTCGGCGAGGTCGTCGGCCGCCTCATCGGCGCGGGCGTCGAGCGCTATCACGCCGATCTGGTGCGCGGAGAGACGACCTATTTCATGCCCGACGGCCAGTCCCACCGCGTGATCGACAAGACGGTCGAGACACCGCCCGCCGATGCCTTTTCGGCCGACGGCGTGCTGGCCGCGGTCCGCGCGATCCAGGCCGGGAAGATCAAGTACCTCGCCTTCTGCTGCCGGATCATGGAAGCCGGCTGCGTCGGCTACCTCGTCTCGATGCAGGGCCGGCGCGCCGTCTATTACGGCCGCAGCGGCGAGACCTATGTCGAGCCGTTCCCGGCCTCCGCCGGCTAGCGTTTCTGGCGCAGGCGGCCGACGATCCCCGCCGGGAAGAAGTAGACGCAGAGGATGAAGGCCACGCCCAGCCACAGCAGCCAGCGGTCGGGGTGGAACAGGTTGGCCAGCAACGGCACGCCGGCCAGCGCCTTGTTGGCAATCGCCAGCAGGTCCTGCAGGTAGTTCTGGGCGAACACCAGAAGCACCGCGCCGATGACGGCGCCGTACATCGTGCCCATGCCGCCGATCACCACCATCAGCAGGATGTCGACCATGATGTCGAAGCTGAGCGTCGTGTCGGGATTGGTCTGGCTCGACCACAGGGCCAGCAGCGCGCCGGCCAGCGCCGCGGTGGCGGCGGCGATGCAGCTCGCGATCGTGCGGTAGACCACGGTGCGGTAGCCGATCGCCTCGGCCCGGAACGGGTTCTCGCGGATCGCCATCAGCACGCTGCCGAACGGCGAGTTCACGATGCGCAGCAGGACCAGGATCAGCGCCAGCGACGCGGCATAGACGAGGTAATAGTCCAGCAGCCGGCCGTTGAGGCGCACGCCGAACAGCGTATCGCCGAACGAGAAGGACGCACGCAGAGCCGCCGGCAGCCGGTAGTTCAGCCCGTCCTCGCCGCCCGTCAGGTCGGAGAGCTGCGAGGCCAGGATCGCGAAGGCGCTGGCGACCGCCAGGGTGATCATGGCGAAGAAGATCGTGCGCACGCGCAGGCTGAACAGGCCGATCACCGTGGCCAGCACGATGGCGACGACGAGCCCTGCCACAGTGCCGACGGCGACCGCATCCCATCCCGCCCCCATCCGCGTCAGCGAAATGGCGACACCGTAGGCGCCGATCCCGAAGAACATCGTGTGGGCGAAGGAGACGATGCCGGTATAGCCCAGCAGCAGGTCGAACGACGCCGCCAGCACGATGAAGACGCAGATCTTGGCCGCGACGTTCAGCGACTTGGCGCCCGGGAAGAGGAACGGCGCCACCGCGAGGCCGACCAGGATGGCCAGCAGCGCCAGCGCCAGCCAGCGGCTGCGCGGCAGATCGTCGGACAGGATCGAGCGGAGCATGGCCCTACCTCTTCGCCACGGGGTAGAGGCCCTGCGGCCGCCACAGCAGCACCATCGCCATCAGCAGGATGTTGGAGCCCAGCGCCACCTTGGGCGCCAGGAACCCGATGTAGTTGGCGGTCAGCCCGACCAGAAGTGCGCCGACGAAGCAGCCGCCCACCGACCCCAGCCCGCCGATGATGATGACGATGAACACCAGCACCGCGACCTGGGCGCCGATCGCCGCCGTCACCGTCTCCTGGTAGAGGCCCCACATGGCGCCACCGAGGCCCGCCAGCGCCGAGCCGACCACGAACACGCCGACGAACAGCCGGCGGATGCGATAGCCCAGCGCCTCGACCATCTCGCCATTCTCGACACCGGCCCGGATCAGCAGGCCGATACGGGTGCGGTTCAGCGTCAGCGCCAGGGCCGCGAACACGACCAGCCCGACCGCGACGGCCAGCACGCGATACTTCTCGATCGCCACGTCGCCGAACAGGAAGGCGCCGCGCAGGGCCGCCGGCCGGCTGAGCGTGATCTGGTCCGGTCCCCAGATCACCTTGAGGAGCTGCTCGGCCACGATCAGACCGCCGGTGGTCACGAGGATCTGCTTGAGGTGCTGGCCGTAGACCGGCCGCACGATGATGCGTTCGAAGCCCAGCCCCAGCACGCCGCTCACCACCATCGCCGCCAGCACGGCCGGACCGATGGCCGCGAGGTTGAGCCAGATCGAATCGGCGGTCATCCAGGGCGCCAGCGCCAGCATGACGCTGGCGGCCACGAAGGCACCCACGGCGATGAAGGCGCCGTGGCCGAAGTTCAGCACGTCCATCAGGCCGAAGGTCAGCGTCAGGCCCGAGGCCATGATGAAGATCATCAGCCCCATCGCGAGCCCTGCGACGGTGAGCGTGACCCAGCTCGCCGGCGAGCCGATCAGCGGCAGGGCGCCGATCATCAGCGCCGGGATGAGCAGCAGCGGAAGCCAGTCGCGTTTCATTGGTGCGTGTCCATCCCCAGCCCGAGCAGATGCTGCTGCAGCGCGGAGTCGGCGGCAAAGGCCGCCATGCCGCCCCGATGCGCCACCTTGCCGTCGTCCATCACAGCGACCGTGTCGCCGAGCTGACGGGCGAAGGCGAAGTTCTGTTCGACCACCAGCAGGGTCGATTCGCCGTCCTTCAGCTCGCGGAAGGCGTCGATCATGTTGGCGATGATGGCGGGCGCCAGCCCCTTGGTCGGCTCGTCGATCAGCAGCAGGCGGCGTGGCTCGATGATGGCGCGCGCCACCGCCAACATCTGCTTCTGGCCCCCCGACAGGTGTCCCGCCGGCAGGGTCCAGAAGCGCTTCAGCGCCTCGAAGCGCGAGAAGATCCAGTCGAGCCGCTTCTGGTCCGGCGGTCCCGACCGCGCGGCCAGCACGATATTTTCCTGGACCGTGAGGTCGGCGAAGATCGCCATGCTCTCGGGCACATAGGCGATGCCCAGCCGCGCGATGTCGGGCGTCGGCAGATGGGTGATGTCGCGCCCGTCGAAGCGGATCTCGCCCGCCGCGGCGCGCCACATGCCCATGATGGTGCGCAGGGTCGTGGTCTTCCCCGCCCCGTTGCGTCCCAACAGCATCGTGAGCCCGCCTTCGGCCACGTCGAACTCGACGCCGTGCAGGATGTGATAGCGGCCGATGTTGGTCTGCACGCCGCGCAGGGAGAGGAGAGCATTCATGGGCTGGGGGCGCGCCACTCCAGTGGCGCGTCTTCGTTCGACGCAGAGAACGATCGCGCCACTGGAGTGGCGCGCCCCCGGCGGAAATCCTCACGCATCGACCGCGCCTCCAAGATACGCCTCGCGCACGATGTCGGAATTGATGACCTCGGCGGGCTTGCCGTCGGCCACGAGCTTTCCCTGGTGCAGCACGACGATGCGATCTGACAGCGAGCGCACCACGTCCATCTTGTGCTCGACCAGCAGGATGGTCTTGTCGCCGCGCTGCTTGATGGCGGCGATGATGTCGAGAATCGTCGGCACCTCGTCGATGCTCATGCCGGCCGTCGGCTCGTCGAACATGAACACGTCGGGTTCGAGCGCCAGCAGGATCGCGACCTCGAGCTTGCGCTGGTCGCCGTGCGGCAGGGTCGCGGCGATCGCCTGGGCGCGGTCGGCCAGCGATACGGCGGCGAGATGCGCCATCGCCCGGTCGATCAGCTCGCGATGCGTCAGCGTCCGGCTGAACAGATCGTAGCCCTTGCCGCTCTTCACCTGCACCGCCAGCCGCACGTTCTCGAGCGTGCTGAGGTTTGGAAAGAGGTTGGTGAGCTGGAAGGCGCGCCCCAGGCCGAGCCGCGTCCGGCGCGGTGCCGCGAGGTTCGTGATGTCCTCGCCGTTCAGGGTCACCCGGCCGGAGGTGGCCGGGAGCTGCCCGGAGATCAGGTTGAAGTAGGTCGTCTTGCCCGCACCGTTCGGCCCGACGATCGAGGTGAGCGTGCCCTTCTCGAAGGCGCACGACACCCCGTCGACGGCCGCGTGTCCGCCGAAGCGGATGGTGAGGTCTTTGGTTTCGAGCATCGGGCTCATGGGAGCGCGCCACTCCAGTGGCGCATCATGATCATGAGCGCCACTGGAGTGGCGCGCTCCTATGACTCCTTAACGCTTGTTCTTGATCGGCAGCGTCATCTCGCTGGCCGGGATCACGCGCACCAGTTCGAGCAGGTCGACGTTATCCGGCGCGTCCTTCTTCATGCGCCAGTGATACATCTCCTGCAGGGCCTGATGGTCTTCCTTGCGGAAGGTCATCGTGCCCTTCGGCGTCTCGAAGCTCATGCCCTCCATCGCCGCGATCAGCTTCTCAGCATCGGTCGACTTGGCCTTCTTCACGGCCTCGACCAGCGCGATGGCGGCGCTCATGCCGCCGGCCACGAAGAAGTCCGGCGGCACGCCGTTGTTCTTCTTCTTGTATTCGGTGACCAGCCAGTCGTTCACCGGGTTCTTGGGGAAGCCCCAATAGTAATAGATCGCGCCTTCGAGGCCGGGGAACTGCTTCCAGCCGGCCATCACCGGCAGCAGGTTGCCGCCGGGCGCCATCTCGATGCCGAAGCGCTCGGGCTTGAGGTCCATCAGCTTCGGCAGCGGATGGGCGCCGGCCCACACCACGACCACGACCTTGCGGCCGGGCTTGTCCTTGAGCGCGTCGAAGATGCGCTGCGCCGACGCCGTGAAATCGGTCGTGGCCTGCGGGGCATATTCCTCGTGCACGATCTTGGCCTTGGAACCCACCGCGGCGAGTGCTGCCTTCACCGCGGCGACGCCGTCCTTGCCGAAGGCATAGTCCTGGGCGAGCGTGGCGATGCTGATGTTCTCGTCCTTCAGGGTCGCGGCGGAGGCCAGCGCGTCCTGGGTGGAGTTGCGCCCGGTGCGGAAGATGTAGCGGTTCCACTTCTCGCCGGTGATCTGGTCGGCCACGGCGGGCTCGACGATCAGGAGCTTCTTGTACTCCTCGGCGATCGGCAGCATGGCGAGCGCGCCCGCCGAACCGGTGGTGCCGACGGCGATGTCGACCTTGTCGTCGCCATAGGCCTGCTCCAGAGCGGCCTTGGCGAGGTCCGGCTTGAACTGGTCGTCCTTCAGGATGACCTGGATCTTGCGGCCATCGACTTCCATCGTGCCCTTGGTGGCGTATTCCAGGCCCAGCATGAAGCCGGCCTCGGTCTGCCGTGCATAGGCTTCGAGCGGACCGGTCTTGCTGTAGATCAGCGCCACCTTGAGCGGCGGCTGCTGGGCGACCGCCGGACCGGCCAGAAGCAGGCCGGTCAGCGCCAGAAACGAACGACGGATCATGAAGTATCTCCCTCCCTGGAGGAGGTCCTTCTAATCCATGATCGCGGCTTGCACCATCGTGCGGAATTGATTCCTGAGCGCCACCCGGTCGGGATCGCTCACCTGAACCATGTAGATCGCCGTCAGGTCGTTCTTCGGATCGACCCAGAAGAGCGTCCCGGCATTTCCGGCCCAGCCATATTCCCCGACCGATCCCGGCAGGGCCGCCTCGCCGGTCATGGTCCGGACCTCGAAGCCCAGACCAAAGCCCAGACCGGGCGGCCGGCCCGGCCGCGTTCCGGTATGGTCGGCGGTCATGAAGGCCAGGGTCTGCTTGCCGATCAGGCGCTTGCCGTTCAGCTCGCCGCCATTGGCCAGCATGGCGGCAAAGCGCAGGTAATCCTTCATCGTGGAGGTGAGCCCGCCACCGCCGGATTCGAACTTCGCGCCATCGTCGACCTTGAAGCGCGGCGTCATCGGCTGCCCGCCGGGCCGCGGCCCGGGCTGGGCGGCGCGCTCCACCTTGGCGGCCGGCACCTGGAACTGCGTGTCGACCATGCCCAGCGGCTTGAAGATGCGCTCCGACAGCGACTCGCCCAGGGTCTTGCCGTCGATGACTTCGACGAGACGTCCCAGCACGTCGGTCGAAACGCCGTACTCCCAGCGGGCGCCGGGCGAGAAGCGCAGCGGCAGGGTCGAGAGCTTGGCCACGAATTCCTGGTTGCTCATCGACCGGTCGCCGATCTTGGCCGCGACGTAGGCCTGGTTGACCAGCGACGAGCCGCGGCCGCCGTAGATCAGACCGGACGTGTGGCGCAGCAGGTCCTGCACCGTCATCGGCCGTTCCGGATCGGAGAGCAGCATCGAATGCGTGCCATCGGCGGCGGTCTTCTCCTGCGCGACCTTCATCCTGCCGATCTCGGGCAGGAACTTGGCCACCGGATCGCTGACCTGAAGGCGCCCCTCCTCCACCATCTGCATGACCGCGATGCTGACGATCGGCTTGGTCATCGAATAGATGCGGAAGATCGAATCGGCCTTCATCGGATCGCCCTGCGCGACGTCGCGCTTGCCCAGCGTCGAGACCCACGCGACCTTGCCCCGTCGCGCCACCAGCATGACCGCGCCGGGCACCAGCCCGTCATCGACATGCTTCTGCGTCACCGCCTCGACGCGCTTGAGCTGCGCCGACGAAAGCCCGACATCCTCGGGCTTCGCCGCCATCGGCAATACCCATTCCTGGGCGCCTGCCGGACCGGCCGTTACAAGCAATGCGAGCCCCACGGCCGCGACAGCAACTCTCTTCATGACGTTTCCCCCGGTATTGATTACCCAGAGCATACGCCGCTGCGGGCGCGCCACTCCAGTGGCCCGATTAAGGATCCTTCGCTGCGCTCAGGATGACACTGTTGTTGTGGTTGGCGCATTGCGCTGATTCAAAAGCCGGTGTCATCCTGAGCGCAGCGAAGGATCCTTGTCCTGTACTTGACGGCATGACGCGCCACTTCAGCGCGGGAGTTACCGCGCGCGCAGTGGCGCGCCTCCAGCGGTCATGAGCGGCCTTCAAGCAATGGTCGCTCGCGCTGGAAGAGCGCAATGACCTCGTCCATCACGGCGCGCACGTGCGGCAGCGCGCGCAGGTCGCGATGCACCAGCAGCCATTGGTCGGCGAAGACGTCCGGGATGATGCCGCCGATCCGGCGCAGCAGCGGGTCGGGATCGGCGAGATGGCAAGGCAGCACGGCGAGGCCGGCGCCGGTGCGGGCCGCGTCGTGCAGCACCAGCCAGTTGTTGCCGCGAATCTCCGGACGGCGCCCGCCGCGAAAGTCCAATAACCAGCTTTGCCCCTGCATGCGGAGATGATCGTCGTCGAAGCCGACCCAGGGCAGCGCCGCGAGCGCCGCCGGTGTGGACCGCTTTACGGGAAAATCGCGCGCGGCATAGACCGCGTAGGCCAGCCGTCCCAGCTTGCGGGCGACGATGCCCCCCACCTCCGGCACCTGCTCGCGGATCAGGAGGTCGGCCTCGCGGCGCGACAGGTTGGCCAGGGTGTGGCTCGAAACCACCTCGAATTCGATCTGGGAGAGCTTGCGCCTGAGTTCGGCGGAGTAGCGGGCGATCAGCGCGGCGGTCGCCTCCTCGGCCGAGAGGCGGACCGTGCCACTCACCGTATCGCTGAGACCGGCGCTGCGGCGGTGGATCGACTGCGCCGCCTTCTCCATCGCCTCGGTGTCGGCCAGCAGCTCCTCGCCCGCGCCGGTGGGCACGAAGCGATCGGGCAGCCGGTCGAACAGGCGCGCGCCGATCTGCTTCTCCAGCGCCTGCACGCGGCGGGAGACCGTGGGATGACTGACGCCCAGCGCCTTGGCCGCCGTGGTCAGCGTGCCGCCGCGCGCCAGGGCCAGGAAAATGCGGAGATCGTCCCAGTTCTTGTCCATGTTCAGAAATGTACAGCGGGCTTTCCGAAATGTGGACTGACGAAAAAGACTGTTCGCCCTAGCATCGCGCCATGCACATCGAACCCCGCCTCCTCGTCTTCACCAAGGGCGTGCGTGCCCGCATCGCCGCCACCGTCGCCGTCGGCCTCCTGGGCGTGGGCTGCGGCATCGCCCGGCTCGGCCTTCTCGGCTGGCTGATCGGCCAGATCTTCGTCGGGCGGCCGCTGCAGGAACTCGTGCTGCCGATCCTGCTGATCGCCGGAGTGATGGTGCTGCGCGGCGTGGCCGAGCACTGGCGCGCCGTGCTGGCGCACGAGACGGCCGCGCGGGTCCAGAAGATGCTGCGCCGCACGCTCTACGACAAGGTCGCCTCGCTCGGCCCGGCAACGGTGGGCCGGCAGCGCTCCGGCGGTCTCACCCTGTCGATGATCGACGGCGTCGAGCAGCTCGAAACCTATTTCGGACAGTTCCTGCCGCAGTTCCTGATCGCGCTGCTGACGCCGTTCCTGATCTTCGCCGTGATCTCCTTCATCGACCTGCCGGTGGCGCTGGTCATGCTGGGCTTCGCGCTGGTCGCGCTGTTCGCCCCGGCCCTCTGGCACAAATGGGACGTGCGCGCCTCGATCGCGCGCATGACCGCCTACAAGTCGTTCGCCGCCGAGTTCCTCGATTCGATCCAGGGTCTGGCGACGCTGAAGGCGTTCGGCCAGGGCAAGGCGCGTGCCGACAAGCTCGAGGTCGAGGCGCGCGATCTGTTCCGCCGCACCATGTGGGTGCTGGGCACCAATTCGCTGGCGCGCGGCATCACCGACACCTCGATCGCGGGCGGCGCGGCCGCCGCGCTGATCTACGGCGCCTCGCGGGTCGAGGCCGGGGCCATGACGCTCACCTCGCTGCTGGTCATCCTGATGCTGGGCATCGAGATCTTCCGACCGATGCGCGAGCTGCGCTCGGTGCTGCACCAGGGCATGGTCGGCCTCTCGGCGGCGCAGGGCATCTACCGCATCCTCGACGACACGCCGTCGGTGATCGACCCGGCGCCGGCCCGTCTCGATGGGCTGCTGGCCCCCACGATCGCCTTCGAGGACGTGCGCTTCTCCTATCCCGGCACGCGCCGCACCGTGCACGAGCGGCTGAACTTCACGGCGGCTGCTGGCGAGCGGCTGGGCCTCGTCGGCTCCTCGGGCGGCGGCAAGTCGTCGATCGTGCGCCTGCTGCTGCGCTTCTACGATCCCGACCAGGGCCGCATCCTGCTGGGCGGCCACGATCTGCGCACGCTCTCCTTCGCGCAGATCCGCTCGCTGATCTCGGTGGTGAACCAGGACACGTTCCTGTTCCACGGCACGGTCGAGGAGAACATCCGCCTGGGACGGCCCGGCGCCTCGCGCGAGGAGATGGAGGACGCGGCGCGGGCCGCCAACATCCACGACTTCATCGAGAGCCTGCCGCAGGGCTACGCAACCATCATCGGCGAGAAGGGCATCAAGCTCTCCGGCGGCCAGCGCCAGCGGGTGGCCATCGCCCGCGCGCTGCTGCGCGACACGCCGATCCTGGTGCTCGACGAGGCGCTTTCCGCCGTCGATGCCGAGAACGAGGCGGTGATCCAGGAAGCGCTCGACCGGCTGATGCAGGGTCGCACGACGCTGATCCTGGCGCACCGCCTGTCGAGCGTCATCGATTGCGACCGCATCCTCGTCCTCGACCGCGGTCACGTCGCCGAGGAGGGCAAGCATGCCAAGCTGATGAGCCAGGGCGGCGTCTATGCGCAGCTCATGGCCGAACAGGCGCGCGAGCAGCAGGCCGGCGTCACGCTCGATGCGCTCGCCGCGCCCCAGCGCGCCGAGACGATCGCCAGCACCTCGGGCGGCGCGATGAAGCCCGTTACCGAAGGCATCATCAAGGCCGAGGGCCTGACCTGGTACCAGGTCGTCGTGGCGCTGATGAAGGTCATCATGCCCTGGAAGGGCAAGCTCACCGCCACCTTCATCCTGGGCGTGGCACGCGTCGTTTCCTTTATCGGCATCGGCGTGCTCTCGGCGCTCATCGTACTCGCGCTCAAGAACCACCAGCCCTATGGCGGCCTCGCCATCGCGCTGGCCATCCTGGCGCCCGTCTCGGGCATCCTCCACTGGTTCGAATCCTGGCTGGCCCACGACATGGCCTTTCGCCTGCTGGCCGAGATGCGCATCGACGCCTTCCGCAAACTCGACGCGCTGGCGCCCGCCTATCTCACGCGCCGCCGTACCGGCGACCTGATGGCGCTGGCCACCAACGACATCGAGCTGGTCGAGTATTTCTTTGCCCATACGGTGGCGCCGGCCTTCGTGGCGATCCTGATCCCCGCCGCCGTGGTCATCGCGCTGGCCACGACCAGTGGCTGGCTGGCGATCACGCTCGTGCCGTTCCTGCTGGCCGTGGGCCTGAGCCCGTTCCTCATGCGCAAGCGGGTCGACCGCCTCGGCAGCCAGGCGCGCGAGGCAGCCGGCGAGCTCGGTGCCTTCGCCGTCGATTCGGTACAGGGTCTGGGCGAGATCGTCGCCAACCAGCAGGAGCGCGCGCGCGGCGACAAGCTCGACGAGCTGTCGGAGCGCCACATCGCGCTGCGCCTGCCCTTCTTCAGCGAGCTCACGATGCAGCACGCCATCCTCGAAGTGCTGACAGGCCTGGGCGGCCTCGCCATCGTCGTGGTCGGCGCCGTGCTCGCCTCGCGCGGCACGCTCGATCCCGGCCTGCTGCCGCTGATGACGATCCTCGCCATGTCGGCCTTCCTGCCGGTCTCGGAGATCGCCCAGATCGGCCGTCAGCTCGCCGATACGCTGGGCGCGACGCGGCGCGTCTACGCGCTGGCCAACGAGCCGATCCCGGTGCGCGACGGCCGTGGCGTGCCCGCCGCACGCGGGGCGGCGGCGCTGGCGCTGGAACAGGTGAACTTCACCTATCCCGGTCAGACCCGGCGCGCGCTCTCCGACGTGAGCTTCGCCATTCCTGCCGGCAAGACGGTGGCGCTGGTCGGTACGTCGGGCGCCGGCAAGACGACGACGGCGCAGCTGCTGATGCGCTTCTGGGACCCCGACACCGGCCGCATCACGCTGAACGGCACCGACCTGCGCGACTACAAGCTCGACGAGCTGCGCGGACTCGTGGCGCTCGTGGCACAGGACACCTACCTGTTCAACGACACGCTGCGCGCCAACATCCTGATCGCCCGTCCCGAAGCGACGGAAGCCGAGCTGTTGGCCGCCATCGAGCATGCGTCGCTGGGCGAGCTGGTCGCGGCGCTGCCGCAGGGCCTCGACTCAGCCGTCGGCGAGCGCGGTACCAGCCTGAGCGGCGGCCAGCGCCAGCGGGTCGCCATCGCGCGCGCCTTCCTGAAGGACGCGCCCATCCTGATCCTCGACGAGGCGACCTCGCATCTCGACGCGGTGAACGAACAGGCGGTGCGGCGCGCGCTCGACGTGCTCAAGGCCGATCGCACGACCATCGTGATCGCGCATCGCCTGTCGACGGTACGCGATGCCGACCTGATCGTGGTGCTCGACGAAGGCCGCGTTGCGGAAAGTGGAACACACGCCACCCTGGTTTCGCGCGGCGGTCTCTATGCGCGACTGGTGTCGCGCCAGCTTGCATCGGTCTACGCGCCGGCTGCACAGTGAGAGAATGAAGCGACAGCTCCACCTCAACCTCTTCATCCAGAGTCGGGGCCATCACGAAGCTTCGTGGCGGCACCCCGACTCCTCAGCCCGCCCCCTGACCGACATCGAGTATTTCCGCGACCTCGCGCGACGCGCCGAGGCCGGCCTCTTCGATTCGATCTTCCTGGCCGATCAGCTGGCGCTGGCCGACACCGTGGCGCACGCCGCCAGCACCTGGCTGGAGCCGATCACCGCGCTGGCCGCCATCGCCGGCTCGACCCAGCGCATCGGGCTGATCGCCACGGCCTCGACCACCTATTCGGAGCCGTTCAACCTCGCGCGGCAATTCGGCTCCCTGGACCATATCAGCGGCGGCCGTGTCGGCTGGAACATCGTGACCTCCTGGCTCGCGCCGGCCGCGCGCAACTTCGGCGGCACGGCGCTCGTCAGTCACGACGAGCGCTACGAGCGCGGCGAGGAATTCGTGCAGGTCGCGAAGGCGCTGTGGGACAGCTGGGCCGACGACGCCGTGCTCGACGATCGCGCCAGCGGCCACTACGCGCGCGCCGATCGCATCCGACCGATCAACCACGAGGGCAAGTATTACCGCGTTGCCGGTCCGCTCAACATGCCGCGCGGGCCGCAGGGACGGCCGGTGTTCGTTCAGGCCGGCTCCTCCGACACCGGCCGCCGCTTCGCCGCGCGCCATGCCGAGGCGGTCTTCACCGCCCAGATGGAGAAGACCACCGCGCAGGAATTCTACGCCGATCTCAAGCAGCTCGCGGCGGCGGAGGGCCGTCCGTCCGAACATGTGCTGATCCTGCCCGGCCTCAGTCCCGTGATCGCCTCGACGGAGACGGAGGCGAAGCGGCTGGCGAAGGAACTGAACGCGCTCACCGACCCCGAAGTCGGACGCAAGCGGTTGAGCGGCCGATTCGGCGGGCACGACTTCTCCCACCTGCCGCTCGACCGACCGCTGACGCCGGAGGATTTTCCCGACCCCGGAACGGTCCAGGCCGCCCGCAGCCGCACCGAGGTCATCGTCGGGCTGGTCAAGCGCGAGAAGTTCACCCTGCGTCAGCTGCTCGCCTATCTTGCCGGCGCGCGCGGTCACTTCACCACCGCCGGCACGCCCGAGCAGATCGCCGACCTGATCGAAGACTGGTTCAACGACGGCGCCGCAGACGGCTTCAACCTCATGCCGCCCCTGCTGCCCTCGATGCTCGACGTGTTCGTGGCCGAGGTCGTGCCGCTGCTCCAGAAGCGCGGCCTGTTCCGGACGGCCTATGAAGGCAGCATGCTGCGCGATCATTTTGGCTTGCCGCGGCCGGGAACTCCGTCATCCTGATGGAATCATCGGAGGAAAAGCGAACGATGTTCAGTCACGTGACGATCGGCAGCAACGACGTGGCGAAGGCGAAGTCTTTCTACGATGCGTTGCTGCTGCCGCTCGGTCTTGTACGACACATGGATTACCCCCATGCCGTCGGCTATGGCCCCGCGGGTGGGCGTCCCCAGCTCTGGATCCTGAGTCCGATCGACAAGAACGCCGCCTCGGTCGGCAACGGCATCACGATCGGCCTCGAGGCGCCCGACCGTGGCGCCGTCGATACCGCGCACAAGGCGGCGCTGGCGGCGGGCGGCAAGGATGAAGGGGCACCGGGCGTTCGCGCCCACTATCATCCCAACTACTACGGGGCGTATCTCCGTGACCTCGACGGCAACAAGATATGTGTCGTCTGCCATCGCAAGGCCTGACCCATCCGAACCGTCCCCTAACGCGTAAATCAAGCGTATGCCCTCAATTTCACGCCGTCCGCTCCTGCTGTCCGTCGGCGCCGGCCTGCTGTCGAAGCCCGCCAGTGCCCAGCCCAGTATCCCGGACCGCTCCATTCGCATCATGGTGGGCTTCACAACGGGTGGTGGCTCGGATCTCGTGGCGCGCGCCATTGCTCCCACCATTCAGCAGCGCAAGAGCCGCACCGTGACCGTCGAGAATCGTTCGGGATCCGCCGCCCTGACGATGATCGAGATCCTCCGGAAGGCCCCGCCCGACGGCTCGATCATCGGATTGCTACCGAGCACGGTCTGGCTTCGACGGCTCACCACCCCGGCGGTCTTTCCGGTCGATCCCCTGACGGATCTGACGCCGCTCGGCATCATCGGCACGTTCGAGATGGCCTTCTGCGTGTCACCGGAGACCAAAGCGCGAACCATCGAAGAATACGTGCAATGGATTAAGGAGGGTCCCGATTCTCGTCGCCGTTTCGGTACCGCCGCACCGGAGACGTTTTCCCAGTACTTCGCCCAGCTGATCGGACGACAATACGGTGTCGCCCTCGAGCCCGTGCCCTTCAACGGCACCGGCCCTCTCTCGTCAGACCTTGCACAGGGGCGCATTCCTGCCGGCTGCGGCGGCTTGGCGTCGTTCGTCCATCAGCACCGGGGGGCGAGGCTGAGAATCCTCGTCACCTCCGGGCCGGTCCGAAATCCCGTCCTGCCGGACGTGCCGACCGTCATAGACCTGGGGCTGGGAGATTTGCAGCTGCTCGAATGGTATGCGTTCTTTGCTCCAGCGGCGCTCCCGCCGCGGTTGATCGCCGCCTGGAACCTGGAGCTGATCAATGCTGTCGAGCAGCCGGACGTACGGGCGCAGCTCACGCAATACGGGCTGAATGTCGGCGTCACGAAGCCGGACGAGTGCTCCGTCAGACTGGCCTCCGATTTCGTCCGCTGGCGAAAGCTGCTTGACAGGCTGGGCATCCGGAACGCCAATTGAGCAGCCGAGGAGGGTACCGTGACAGAGCCCCTGAAGGTCTTCTGGCAGCCCGGTTGAACGAGCTGCCTGAGACTCAAAGAGTTTCTATCGATCCGTGGGATCGAATTCGTCTCCGTTAACGTTCTCGAAGATCCGGCCGGCCTGGCCGAGCTGCAGTCGTTGGGTGCGCGCTCGGTGCCGGTCCTGTCGCGCGGCACGAAGTTCATCTTCGGACAGAGTACCCGCGAAATCGTGGCCTTCCTCGGTCTTCAGGAAAAATCGGGCCCCGAACTCTCTCCCGCCGAGCTCTACGCGCGCCTCGACAGGTTCATGAGCGCCGCCATCGGGCTGCTGCCGCTCATGCCTCCCGATAAGCTCCATGTCCACGTGCCGGGACGACCGCGCAGCTATCGGGCGCTCGCCTTCCACCTCTTTCGGGTGGTCGCCGCTTTCCTCGATGCCGAACAGGGCACGACCCTCGTCCAGGCTGCGTTCCGCGAAGAGCCGGCAGCGGATGCGGGCATGGCATCGGTGGCGGCCTATGGCGATTCGGTACAGGAGCGATTCCGAAACTGGTGGGCCCAGGGCGATACCGGCGCGGCCCGCCTGCTCTCGACCTACTACGGTCCGCAGACTCTCCATGAGCTCCTCGAGCGCACGACCTGGCATTCCGGCCAGCATGTGCGGCAGTGGATGATGCTCCTGGAGCGTGAGGGCGTGGCCCATCAGCGACCACTGGTGGACGCGGACTTCGCGCGATTGCCGATGCCGCGGAACGTCTGGGACGGCTGAGCGCAACCTCGCCGGGCGGGGAGCGTTATGTGGCAGACCTTCCCCTGACCAACCGGAGAACAACCATGCGCGTCACCAGCCACGCCAATGGCAAGGATCTGAGCAAGGAAATCGCTGCCCTCAAGGCGCAGCTCGAGGAACTTGCCGGCTCGATGAACGGAACCGGCCAGTCGCTCGTTGCACGCGGCGAAGAGGCCGTCGAGGACACGCTGAAGGCAGCCCGCGAGCTGATCGCCAAGTATGGCGACACCGCCAAGGCGATCGCCGAAGACACGGTGGCCCTGAAGAACAAGGCAACCGACACGCTCGTGGAACAGACCGAAGCGCGGCCGCTGACGACCCTGGCCGCCATCGCCGGAATCGGCTTCCTCGCAGGCTGGCTTTGTCGTCGGCAGTAGCCGGCCGACAGCACGTCCGTCTCGGCCCGTTCCTACGGCGACTCCTTCGATGATCGGCCCTCTCCTCCGGGTCGCGGCCAGTTCGGTCGCGGCCCGGTCGCTGCGCACCGCCGCGCAGGATGCGTTGAGCAACGCACTCCTCACCCTTGGCGCCGCACTGGCGCTCGGCGTTGGGGCGATCTTTCTATCCTTCTCTGCCTACGCGTTCCTGGAGAGCCGCCTCGACCCGGCGGGCGCATCGGCCATCGTTGGCCTCTTCTGGGTCTCGTTGGGTGGCGCTTACTTCGTGGCCAACCGGCGCCGCCGGACCTGAACGGGCGTCGTCGTCGAGGCGAGCGGCGGCTTCACGGCAAGGCGCTCGCTGACCGGCCGGTCCTCCGACAGAAGCACCTCCAGCCAGCGCAAGGACGGCAGATGCGCCGCCACGGTGCTGACCAGGATCAACAGCGGTACCGCCACGATCGCGCCGACCGCTCCCCACATCCACCCGAGAAAGGCAACGCCTGCGAACACGGCGACAGTGTTCAGGGCGCAGCGTCGACTGACGAAGGTCGGCGTGATGAGCTGCGACTCCACGAAATGGATGGCCGCGAGCACGGCCGGCGCCGCCAGCATGTGGACCCAGTCGTCGTAGGTCAGCAGCGCCACGAACGCCACCAGGCCAATCGCCACCGGCGGGCCGACGAACGGCACGAACGACGCCAGGCCCATCAACACGCCCCACAGGATCGGATTGGGGAAGCCCAGTAAGGCAAGCACGATCGTCGAGGCGACGGCGACCAGGGAATAGATGACCACCAGCGCGAACAGGTAGGTGCCGACACGTTCGTTGATGTCGCGCATGACCCGCGCAATCCTCACCCGGATGCGGAAGTTGATCGGCACGCGAAGGATCTGTCGCTTGTGATCGTTGCGATGGGCGAGAAGCATGAAGGCCAGCACGCCTGCGTAGCCGATCTGCAGCACCAGCGCCGGCGTCGTGCTCATGACTTCCGAGAGCAGCGACTTGTCGCGAACCACGACGGTCTCCGGCGGCTTCTTCTCCGAGTTGGCCTGCGCCGGCTGCGCCTGCGTTGCCTGCTCGACCCGGTCGGTCACCTGCTTCACGATGGCCAGCGACTTGCGCAACCCTTCAAGCTTCCGCTCCAGCGTGTAGGTGAGATAGGGCGCCTGCTCGGCCCATGATGAGAGGGCCGGCGCCGCCACGACCAGCAGGCTCGCCACCACCAATGCCAGCAACGTCACCGACGCGCCCGCTGCCGCCGTCGGGGGAAGACGAAGACGTTCGAACTTTTTCGCCACGGGCGTCAGGATCAAAGCGAGGACGATCGCCGCGGCCGTGGGGATGAGGAAATCACGCGCCAGGTAGGCCACGACGCCGACGGCGCAAACCGCCAGAACGATCAGCGGACGACGTATCGCCGACCCGCCACGGAGATTGACGGTCGGAACCCGCAGGACTGAATTTTGGGACACGGAACCTCGCTGATGGCCGACAACGCGTTCTTGACGGGGGAGTTCCGCACGTTCCTCCCTGCGGGATGCAGCGTTTGCGCAAGGCCGCGCGCGGCCGTTAGGCTCGAAGCCGCATGCCGACATACGCTGACACCGTCCCCGTGATGGAGCGCCACCGTTTCGACGTGGCCTCCCTCGATCGCTACTTCCGCGACAAGCTCGAGGGCTATCGCGGCGGACTCGAAGTCCGGCAGTTCGATTCCGGCCATTCCAACCCGACCTTCTTCGTCGCCGCCGACATGGCGGACGGCCGTCGCGACTTCGTGCTGCGCAAGAAGCCGCCTGGGCAGCTGGTCGCCTCGGCCCATCAGGTCGATCGCGAATTCCGCGTCATCTCCGCCCTCGCAGCGACCGATGTGCCCGTCGCGCCCGCGCGGCTGCTCTGCAGCGACGACGCCGTCATCGGCCAGATGTTCTATGTCATGGAGGCCGTGCCCGGCCGCATCCTGGTAAACCCGGCGATGCCTGGTCAGACTCCCGCCGAGCGAACGGCCATCTTCGATTCGATGAACGACGTGCTGGCGCGCCTGCACAAGGTCGACCCGCTGAAGGTCGGTCTCGGCGACTATGGCCGCAGCGGCCAGTACATCGCCCGCCAGATCTCGCGCTGGAGCCGGCAATATGCCGAGCTCAAGACCGAAGACATTCCGGCCATGGACAAGCTCTCGTCCTGGCTGCCCGAGAACATTCCCGACGATGGCGATCCCACCACCATCGTTCATGGCGACTACCGGCTCGGCAACCTGATCGTCCACCCGACCGAGCCGCGGGTGGTGGCGGTACTCGACTGGGAACTGTCGACGCTGGGGCATCCGTTGTGCGACGTCGCCTACAACTGCCTCGGCTACCATCTCAAGGAGCCGCCGCACGGCTACGCCACGGTCGACTTCGCGGCGCTGGGAATTCCCACCGAGCAGGACTATGTCGCCGCCTACTGCCGGCGCACCGGGCGCGCCTCGATCCCCAACTGGAACTACTACCTCGCCTTCTCGCTGTTCCGCCTCGCCGCCATCGCGCAAGGCGTCTATCGGCGCGGGCTGCAAGGCAATTCGTCGAACCCCGAATCGATCAAGATGAGCAAGTCCGCGAGAGAACGGGCCGAGCTCGCATGGAGTCTGGTTACGTAACAATAAGAAATCCGGAGGAAACAAGAATGACGATCAAGAAGATCGGCCGACGCACTTCGATTTTGATGACCGGCGCAGCACTGACGGCTCCGCTCGCCGCCAGCGTGCGCGCACAGCAGACCGGCCTGCCCGACAAGCCGCTGAAGATCCTGGTCGGCTTCCCGGCCGGCGGCGGTACAGACGTGATGGCGCGCCTGATCGCCGAGCCGCTGAAGCAGCGCACCGGCCGTAACGTCATCATCGACAACAAGGCCGGCGCCTCCGGCACCATCGCCGTGGGAGACCTGAAGAACACGCCCGCCGACGGCACGACCATCGCCTACGTGCCCTCGGCCACCATCGTGCAGAAGCTCACGATGCCCGGCGTGCCGTTCGACCCGATGACCGACATCGCCCCGATCACCCTGGCCGGAACGGTCCAGACCGCCTTCTGCGTATCGCCGACCCTCGGCGTCGGCGACCTCAAGGAATATGTCGAGTGGCTGAAGAAGAACCCGACCCGCGCCTCCTTCGGCACGACGGCGCTGGGTTCCTTCACGCACTTCTTCGGCGTCATGGCCGGCAAGGCGGTCGGCATCCCTCTGGAGCCGGTGCCCTATCGCGGGGCCGCCCCGCTGGTCGCCGACCTTCAGGGCGGCCATATCGCGGCCGGCTGCGGCGGCATCACCGACTTCCTGGAGCATCATCGCGCCGGCAAGGTGAAGGTGATCTTCACGTCCGGCGTGAAGCCCACCACGTCGGCGCCCGAAATCCCCACGATCAGCCAGCTCGGCTATCCGCAGCTTTCGATCCTCGGCTGGTACGTCTTCTTCGCACCCCCGAAGACCCCGGCCCCGCTGATCGACGCCTGGGCCAAGGAGCTGAAGGCGGTCCTGGCGATCCCCGAAATCCAGAAGAAGCTGGTCGAGCTCGGCCTCGACGTCGAGACCTCGACGCCCGCCCAGTTCACGGAGCGCATGTCGGCCGACCTCGCACGCTGGAAGACGATCATCGATTCGATCGGCTATAAACCGCAGGGTTGATCCAACGGAGACGAGTGCATGCCGATCCTCAAGCGGCCCGATGCCGAGATCCACTACGAGGTCCACGGCAAAGGCTTTCCGCTCCTGCTCTACGCGCCGGGTGGCCTGCGCTCGTCGATCGAATTCTGGGGGCCCGGCGCCGACGGCGCGCCGCGCGCCTGGATGGACCCGCGGACTGCGCTCGCCGACAGGTTCACCGTGATCTCGATGGACCAGCGCAACGCCGGCAAGTCGGTGGCCGACGTGAAGCCCGACCATGGCTGGCACACATTTGCCGCCGATCACCTGGCGCTGATCGACCATCTCGGCTTCGGGCGCTTCGCCGTGATGGGCGGTTGCATCGGCGGCAGCTACTGTTTCGAGGCGATCGAACAGGCGCCCGACCGCGTCGCCGCCGCGGTGCTGCAGAATCCGATCGGCCTGTGGGAGAACCGCGACACCTGGGACGAGTCCGTGAAAGGCTACGGCGCAACCGTGCGGGCGCGCGACCCGTCGGTCACGGAAGACACGATCCAGAGCTTCGGGCAGAACATGTTCGGGTCGGACTTCGTCTTCTCCGTCACGCGGGATTTCGTCAGAGACTGCAGGACGCCGCTGCTGCTGCAGCCCGGCACGGACAAGCCGCACCCCGCGCATACCAGCGACGAGATCGCCGCCCTCGCGCCCAACATCGAAGTCCAGAAGGACTGGCGCGGGCCGCAGTTCCTTCAGCCGTCGATCGACCGCGTCCGCACCTTTCTCGAGAAGCACACGCAATGATGAAGAAACTGACGATCCTGATCGCGACCCTGCTCACGACGACCGCGACGGCCCAGGCTCAGGAAGTCTGGGGGGCCGTGGCGACCGACAACGAGCGCCTGTTCGGCGTCGCCGTCGGCATGGCGACGCGCGAGGCCGCCGAGACCTCCGCGCTGGCCGAATGCGGGCCGCTGGCCTGCAGGATCCGGATGGCCGCGCCGCAGCGCTGCGTCGCCTACGCCCACAGCGACAACGGCCAGGCTTCCGGTTACGGCGCTGCCCCCTCGAAACAGGAAGCCGAACAATCCGCCTGGAACGAGTGCAACGCGCGGGTGCCCAGCAATTCCTGCACGGTTCGAAGCGCCCGCTGTTTCGAGTAGCTTCCCATCAGAACGCACTGCCCGAGTGCGCCAGCAACCACTTGCGTGCTTCGTGGATCGAGCGAAACACCTGGACGGGGCGTTCGTCCAAGGTGAGCGACATGAACAGCCGCGCCAGCTCACCACGCTCGCTGTCGGCCACGATAGCGAGCGGCCCTCGCGGCCTCGTCAGGGGCACCGAACGCAAGCGCTCGGCAATGGTCTCGAGTTCGTCCTCGCCGATCGCCGACGTGGCTGAGGTGATGTCGAAGATCTTCCGATAGGACAGTGTGCCGCTGTCGATCAATTGCTTCACGAGCGTCGTAAGATCAGCCAGGGAAATCTCGCCGCGGGCCACAACGACAGCCATCCGATCCGGCGGAAATATATCGAGCGTGAGGGGCATAAGACCTGTATGTCGTGCCGGGCTGCAACTTACATCCAGTCTTTCTACCATGGGACGGTAGACGCTTGCACCCCGGCGGCAAAAAGAGCGGCACCGGGCCGATCGTTACGCCTTCTCGTCGAGCCACTTTCTTGCTTCATGGAGGCTCTGGAAGACCTTCACAGTGCGCTTGCCTTCGGTGAGTTTAGCGAAGGTTTCGGCATTCTCGGCTGCCTGCCCGGGGCTGACGACGAAGGCCAGGGGACCACGCGGTCTGTCGTCGTTCTGCGCCAGCACGAGATTCGCCATCGCCTGGACTCCGGCCTTGTCCATCGGGGTCGTCGGTGACGCAATGTCGATCAGCTTGCGATAGTGCACGACATCGCTTGCCAGGAACTGCTGAACGGCGTTGCGAACGTCGTCGGCGGTGAATGTCCCGCGGACGACGGCGATGACCAGCCGGTTGGGGTGAAAAACGTCAATATGGATCGGCATGGATCACGGCCCGAGCTGCCCACATTTCACCGCATCCGTGCGGGAGGGTAGCGCGCTTACCATGTCCGGCCGTTGGTGAAAACAGGAGTCGTAGGGTGGAGAAGATCGCCGTCATCGTGGTCGTGGCTGTGGTGGCCGGAGCCGCGCTCTACCTGTTCAGCCGCAATGTCTCAGCCCGGCAGCGGTTGATGCGCTCGGCTGCGGCCACCCTGGCCGGCGCGCTGGCCGCAGCCGGCGCGGTCTACGGGCTCGAGGCCCTGACCGGCGACGATGCCCAGATGGTGGACAATGCGATGACGGAAGCGCGCACCTTGCCGCTGGTCGGGCTTGTGCTGGTCGACGCTCCGGATGCCGAGGCACGACTGCGCACGGCGCTTAAGGAAGAAATGCGCAATCCCACGACCCAGGGAGCGCCGCGTCCGCTGGTGCTGATGAGCGAACTGCGCGCCAAGTACATCGTGCCCGCTCTGCGCGCGGCCGACGCCGCGGACGCGGAAGGCGTGCTGGCCGCGCGCATTGCCCTGATGCGACATCTTCGCGGCACCAACGTCGCGGCCTGCCGCGAACTGGCGCTGATCGGGATCCAGCATGGCGACCGGCTCGACCCGCAGGGCCAGCAATTGATGCGCAACATGCTGACGGCGATGGAAAAGGCCTATCGCACGGGCCGGGCCTCGATGAACGCCGGGGCGGCCGCGCAGCCGCCCGTGCCCAACGACACCGAGGCGCAGGCGCTGCTCGTCGAGGCGGGACTCACGCCGGCCGATTTCGACAAGCTGCAGAACCTGGCGAAGCTGTCGGCCGAAGAGGCCTGCGAGTTGGGCATTCGCCTGAACGCCACGCCGTCCAAACTGCCGCCGGACAGGGCGGGCGGCCTGGCGCGCTATCTGGCGGCGGCGCAGTAGCAGGACGGCGCTACGCCACCAGGGGCGCCACGACCGCCTTCAGCGCCACGATTGCGTCCTGCGGCGACAGGCGGACCTGCAGGCCGCGCTGGCCGCCGTTGAGATAGACCAGGTCGTGCGCCACCGCTTCGGCCTCGACGGCGGTGCGTACCGACCGCATCTGGCCGAACGGGCTGATGCCCCCCACCTTGTAGCCGGTCATTCGCTCGGCATCGGCGGGCTTCATCATTTCGGCCGACTTGCCCTTGAAGGCGGCGGCCAGTTTCTTCATCGAGACCTCGCGATCGGAAGGCACGATCACGCAGGCGGGTTTGCCGTCGACCAGGGTCATCAGCGTCTTGAGCACGCGCGCCGGCGCCTCGCCCAGCGCCTCGGCGGCCTGCATCCCGACCTTGTCGGCGTCGGGATCGTAATCGTAAGTGTGGACCGTGAAGGCGACCTTCGCCTGCTCCAGCGCCTTGGTCGCGCGCGTGACCTTCGACATCCCTGCTCCTCGCTCGGAGGAACAGGATAGCGTCGTCCTCGGTCAGTTTCCCTTCAGAATTTTCGCCGTGGCGTCAGCGAAGACCTGACAGCCCAGCACAATGTCGGCGTCGTGGGTGTTCTCGGTGAAGTGATGCGAGATGCCGCCGATCGAGGGCACGAACATCATCGCCGCCGGCATCTTGAGGCCGATCACCTGGGCGTCATGCCCGGCGCCCGACGGCATGCGCACATGCTTGTCCGGCGCATGGACCGAAGCGGCCTCCTCGATCGCCTCCAGGAACCGCTCGTCCATCAGCAGCGGCTGGGTGCGCGAGAGGTTCACGCATTCGACGGTGCAGGGGCTGTTCTTCTGGTGATCCGCCACGATCTCCATCAGCTTCGCCTCGAAGGCCTGCAGGACCTTCTGGTCGGCGTCGCGGAACTGAAGAATCATCTCCGCTCGCCCGGGAACGATCGCCGGCGCACCCGGCTCCAGCACCATCTTGCCCACCGTCCACACGCTGCGCGGCCCGGAAACGGCGGGGAACTTGTCCATCACGTCGTTGTAGAGCCGCATCATGGCCACACCGGCATCCTTGCGGATCGGCATGGGGGTCGTGCCGGCATGGTTCTGGATGCCGCTGAAGGTCAGCCGGAACTGCATGATGCCCACGATCGCGGTCACGATGCCGATGTGCTTCTCGCCCGCTTCCAGCAGGCCGCCCTGCTCGATATGGGCTTCCAGATAGCCTCGATACCTGCCCTCTTCGAGATGCTCGCGCGGCACGCCTTCGAGGCCGGCCGCCTTCAGCGCCTCGCGCATGGGCGTGCCCTCGTCGCGGTGCTTGGCTTTGTCGATGTCGGCCTCGGAGAAGATGCCGATGAAGGACCGGCTGCCGGTCATCTGGCCCCAATGGCCCTCCTCGTCGGCCCAGGAGGCGACGTCGACGGCGAGATGCGACGTCTCGGGATCTTCCGCCAGCGCCCGCGCCACTTCGAGCCCGTAGATCACGCCCATGACGCCGTCGAGCCAGCCGCCGCGCGGCTGGGTATCCGAATGCGAGCCAATGAGGATTCGCGGCCCGGTCTTCGGGCTCTTGCCGATCACCGTGCCGATGCCGTCGATGACCGGCTCCAGGCCCGCTTCCTTCATGCGCGCCACGAGCCAGTGCCGGCTCTCCACGTCCTGTGGCGACAGATGCGGGCGGTGCACGCCGGTCTGGTAGCGGCCGAAATCGGCAATGCGCCGGAGGTCGGCGAGCAGTCGTTCACCATTGATCGTGGGCATATCAGTTCTCCTCCACCTCATCCTGAGGAGCGGCCCCCCGGGCCGCGTCTCGAAGGATGGGAACCCGCACCGAGTCTGTTGCCCATCCTTCGAGACGCGTCGCTACGCGATGCTCCTCAGGATGAGGATTTACTGTCCTGAACATCAGTTCAAATGCGCCGCGACCCAGGCGGCAAGGGAAAGCAGCTGGTCGTCGGCATGACGGAGGCCAACGAGCTGGACGCCGAGCGGCAGGCCCCGCGGACCGGTGCCGGCCGGCAGGGTCACGCACGGCGTGCCCGCGAGCGTCCAGATCGAGTTGAAGACCGGATCGCCGGTAAAGGCGATCCCTTGCGGCGCCTCGCCGGGGGCACTGGGAGTCAGAAGCAGGTCGACCTTATCGAACAGCGAATCGACATGGACCTTGAAAGCCGTGGCCTTGCGCTGGGCGGCAACGTAGCGATCGAAGGAAACAGCAAGGCCGCGCTTCATCGGGCCATTCATCAGCTCGTCGCTCACCTTGTCGGGATTGCGCAGCCGCTCATCGGCATAGTTGCGCACGCTCTCGAAGCCGGTGATCGCGGCATGGTCGTCGATGATGTCGGCGAACGGGGCGGCAAAGGCCACGTCGATCACCGACGCCCCCTTGTCCGAGAGCCTGGTCGCCGTCTCCTCGATCAGGGCCTTGGTCTCCGGCTCGGCCTTGTCCCAGACCGGCGAACGGCAGACGCCGATGCGCGGGCGGCCGATCTCGCGATCGATGCGGACCGGCGGGAGCTTCAGCACGGCCGCGCGGAACAGCGCAATATCGTCGAGTGTGCGCGCCATCAGGCCCAGCGTGTCGACCGAGTGGCACTGCATCTTGATGCCGACGCGGCTGAAGTCGCCGAAGGTCGGCTTGTAGCCCACCACGCCGCAATAAGCAGCCGGCCGGATCACCGAGCCGCCGGTCTGCGTGCCGAAGGCAAGCGGCACATGGCCGTCGGCAACCGCCGCGGCGGACCCGGACGACGAGCCGCCGGGTGTATGCGCGGGATCGTGCGGGTTCGTGGTGGCGCCGGCATGGCGATTGGCGAACTCCGTCGTCACCGTCTTGCCCATGATGACGGCATTGGCGGTCCGGCAGAGCGCCACGCAGGCGGCGTCGCCGAACGGCACCTTGCCCTCGAAGATCGGCGAGTTGTGGCCGGTCGGCATGTCGTAGGTGTCGATGATGTCCTTCACGCCGACCGGGATGCCGCGCAGCAGCCCCCCGCTCGTCGCATCTGCGGCCTTCGCCTGGGCGATCGCCTGGTCTGGATCGAGATGGGCCCAGGCCTTCACGATCTCGTCACGCTGGGCGATGCGGTTGAGATAGCCGCGCACCAGTTTCTCGGAAGTCAGCGTGCCGGCCTCGATGGCGGCCACGGCTTCGACGGCGGTGATATCCTTCATGACAGGACGCTCCGCGCCCAGGCGGCGATATCGAGCAAACCCTTATCCTCATGCTGGCGGCCGACCAGTTGCACGCCGACCGGCAGGCCCGTCGGCCCCTTGGTCAATGGCAGGGTCACGCAGGGCATCCAGAGATAGGTCCAGAGCAGGTTGAAGGTGGCGTCGCCCGTCCGCTCGAGACCGAGGGGGGCTTCGCCCTTGGCCGGCGCGGTCAGGATGACGTCGATCTCATCGAACAGCGCGTCGACGGCGGCCCGGCCGGTCTCGCCGAGTTTCCGGGCCGCCACCCAGGTCGCATAGTCGATCTTCGAGCCGACCTCGAGCTTGTCCCTCTTCAGGCTCTCGCTCAGCAGCCCGGGGAAACGCCGCGCCTCGTCGGCATGGGCGCGCGGTCCGTCGAATGCCGAGAGCGTCTTCTGGCCCTGTGTCATGTCGCGCACCGGCGCCGGAAGCTCGATCTCGCTCACCTGCGCGCCGGCCCTGGCGAAGGCCGCCGCGGCGTCGTTCACCGCCTGGGTGCCCTCGGGCGACAGCTCATCGCGATGATGGGTGAAAGCGACGGCGATCCTCGGCGGGCGATCGAGCCGGCCGATCGGCACGAAGGGGATCGCCATCAGGGCCGCCCGGAACAGGGCGATGTCCTCGACGCTGCGCGCATAGGCGCCGATCGTGTCCAGCCATTCGGTATTGGCCTTCATGCCGGCCGGCGCGAAATGACCGTAGCTCGGCTTGTAGCCGACGATGCCGCAGAAAGCGGCGGGACGGATGACCGAGCCACCGGTCTGCGTGCCGGTGCCCAACACGCTCTGGAAATCCGCCACAGCCGCCGCCGAGCCGGACGAGGAGCCGCCAGGCGTGTGCGCGGGATTGTGCGGGTTCTTCGTCGGGCCGGGATGGCGATTGGCGAACTCGGTCGTGACCGTCTTGCCGAGCAGGATGGCGCCCGCCTCACGCGCCAGCGCCACGGTCGCAGCATCGGCGAGCGGCTGGTGCGTGCGGTAGATCGGCGAGCCGTAGGTGGTGGGCTGGTCGAAGGAATCGATGATGTCCTTCACGCCCATCGGGATGCCGTGCAGCAGGCCCTTGCGTGGTCCGCGATCGAGCACCCTGGCGGTTTGCAGGGCAGCCTCGCGCGCGAGATGCGACCAGGCGAGCACGTCGGCGTCGCGCTGGTCGATGCGTTCGAGATGATCGCGCACGATAGATTCGGCGGTTGCCGTTCCGCCATCCAGTCGTTGCGCGAGTTCGGTAGCGGTAAACGTGTTGAGCGCGGCCATGATCGCCAGCAAAACAGCAAGAACCATGCCGCGTCCAGTGTGGCTCACTTCGTGCTTCGTGCAACGGAACCACGGAGGTTTTTCATGCTGACCCGTCGCGCCGCGCTTCTTGCCGGCACCGCGCTTTCCCTCATCGGCACGAGCTCGGCGAAAGCGCAGCAATCCGCGCCCCTGCGGATCGCGATGACGCTGGCCGACATTCCCGCGACCGACGGTGCCCCCGATCAGGGGACCGAAGGCATCCGCTTCATGGGCTACACGATGTACGACACGCTCGTCGCCTGGGACCTGTCATCGGCGACGGCACCGGCAAAGCTGGTGCCCGGCCTCGCGACCAAGTGGTACCAGGATCCTGCCGATCCGACGAAGTGGATCTTCGAGCTGCGCCAGGGCGTGAAGTTCCACGACGGCTCGGACTTCAATGCCGACGCGGTGATCTTCACCCTCGACCGTACCCTGAACGACAAGTCGGCCGCTTTCGATCGCGCCGGCCGCAGCATCCTGATCGCCGCCGTCTGGCCGTTGATCGGCTACCGCAAGATCGACGACTACAAGGTCGAGATGCAGACCAAGGGCGTCGACACGATCTTCCCCTCGCTGCTCAACCGTTTCCCGATCGCGAGCCCGGCGAACTTCGAGAAGGTCGGCCGCGACTGGCAGGCCTATCGCAAGTCGCCCTCGGGCACCGGCCCGTGGAAGATGAAGGCCTGGACGCCGCGCGAGCGCGCCGAACTGGAGCGCAACAACGACTATTGGGACAAGGCGCGGCTCCCGAAGAGCGAGAGAATGGTGCTGTTGCCGATCCCCGACGTTTCAACGCGCACCGCCGCGCTGCTGTCGGGCCGGGTCGACTGGATCGAGGCGCCCGCTCCCGATTCGCTCGACAAGCTGCGCGCCGGCGGCTGCAAGATCGAGACGAACGCCATCCCGCATATGTGGCCCTATACGCTCAGCATGCTGCCGGGCGCCCCGACCGCCGACATCCGCGTGCGCAAGGCGCTGAACCTCGCGGTCGATCGCGACGCGATGGTGAAGCTGTTGAACGGCCTGGCCGCTCCCGCCGTGGGATGCGTCCCGACCGATCATCCCTGGTTCGGCAATCCGACCTTCAAGATCCGCTACGATCCGGCGGAGGCGAAGAAGCTCCTGGCCGAGGCCGGCTACGGTCCGCAGAAGAAGCTCAAGATGAAGGTCGCGATCTCGACCTCCGGCTCGGGCCAGATGTACCCGCTGATCATGAACGAGTTCATCCAGCAGCAATTCGCGGAAGTCGGCGTTGAACTCGAGTTCCAGGTCATGGACTGGAACGCGCTGCTGAACTTCATGCGCCAGGGCGCCAAGGCTCCCGAAGCGGCCGCCTTCAGCGCCATCAACGTGAGCTGGAACACGATGGATCCGCACAATGCCTTCATGCGCTTCGTCGACAGCCAGCAGGTCCCGCCGAAGGGCTCGAACTGGGGCTACATCAACGATCCGGAATTCGACAAGCTCGCCGCCGAGGCGCGCAGCACGGCCGACCCGGCGGAACTCGACAAGGTGCTGGCGAAGATCAACACCCGCATGGTCGACGAGGCGGTGTTCGTATGGTTCGTCCACGACGTCTGGCCGAACGCGATCTCCTCTAAGGTGAAGGGCTACGTCCATCCGAAGAGCTGGTACGTCGACTTCTCGCCCATCACGGCGGGCTAACCCTGCTTTCGCTGCGACCAGCCGATATAGAGTCCGGCGCCGACGATGATGGCGGCGCCGATCCAGCCCACGAAATCCGGAAAGTCGCCGAAGAAGAGGTAGCCCACGACCACCGAGCCGATGAGCTGCATGTACTGGAACGGCGCCACGATGTTGGCCGGTGCATAGGCAAGAGCCCGCGCCACGAAGTAATGGCCCATGGCACCGAGCACGCCGAGGCTGCAGAAGAAGATGATGTCGCGAGCACCGTGCGGCGTCTTCCACACGAACGGCAGGACCAGCAGCATGCCGAAGCTGCCGACGATCGAGCTGTAGATGGCCGAGGTCTCGGGCGTATCGATGGCGGAGATGAGGCGCGTGAGCACCTGATAGACCGCGTAGCAACACGCGCTCAGCAGCGAGAGCAACGCCGCCCACTGGAAGACCGCGCTGCCCGGCTGGATCAGGATCAGCATGCCCACGAAGCCCACCAGGAGCGCCACGATGTGGCTGCGCGCCGCGCGTTCGCCGAGCACGAGCCAGGCGAGCGGCAGCACCAGCAGCGGCGCCATCATGGTGATGGCGGCGGCCTTGCCCAGCGGGATGTAGACGATGGCGAGAAAGCTCGCAGCATTCGACGTGAAGAGCATCAGCGAGCGCATGAGCTGCGTCCCCGGCCGGCGCGTGCGCAACATGGCGAGCCCGAAACGGGGCACGAAGAAGATCAGCATGAACACGATATGGCCGAAGGCCCGCGCCCACGAGATCTGCAGCGTGTTGTAGTCGGCCCCGAGAAACTTCGCGAAGCCGCTCATGACCGGGAACAGCAGCCCGGCGCCGCACATGAAGAGAATGCCGGCCAGGATGCGCTGGCCGGGACGCGCCGGCTGGGCCGCCGGTCGCTTCAACGCCCCGGCTTCGCGGCCCGCAGCGCCTCCCAGATGCGCAGCGGCGTCGCCGGCATCTCCAGACCCTCGACACCGGCCGGACGCAGCGCGTCCAGAACGGCGGCCATCACGGTCTGCGGTGCACCGATGCAGCCCGCCTGGCCGGAGCCCTTGACGCCGAGTGGATTGGCATCGGTCGGCCGCTCCACCAGTTCGATGTCGAAGAAGGGCAGGTCTGTCGCACGCGGCAGTGCGTAATCCATCAGCGAGCCGCTGAGCAGCTGACCCGATTGCGGATCGTAGACCGTGTGCTCCACCAGGGCCTGGCCGATCCCCTGCGCGAGACCGCCCTGCACCTGCCCCTCGGTGAGCATCGGGTTGATCAGGCGGCCGTAATCGTCGACCGCGGTGTAGCGCAACAGGTCGGCGGCGCCGGTCTCGGGATCGATCTCGACCTCGGCGACATGACAGCCGCTCGGGAAGGTGAAGACGTCGGTGATGTTCAAGACGTGCTCGCCGAGCCCGGGCGACATGCCCTCGGGCAGGTTCGCCGCCTCCTGCGCGCTGCCGGCCAGCGTCGCGAGATCGATGGCGCGATCGCTGCCGCGCACCGTGAAGCGCCCCTGGTCGTAGTCGAGCTCATGCTCACTGGCTTGCAAGAGATGGGCCGCCAGCTGCCGCGCTTTGGACAGAGCTGCATCCATCGCCTTGACCAGCGCCGCGCCGCCCATGTGCATCGAGCGCGCGCCGCCATGGCCCGCCCCGCTCCTGACGGCCCGCGTATCGGCCTGGACGTAGTGGAACGCCTCGATGGGCAGGCCGAGATGCCGGGAGGCGATCTGGGCGAACGACGTCTCGTGCCCCTGCCCGTTCGATTCGGTGCCGACGGCGATGGTCACGCTGCCATCCGGCTCGAAACGCACTTCCGCACCCTCGTTCGGCGCGCCACGCGACGTCTCGAGGAAGCAGGCAACGCCCAGGCCGCGCAACCGACCTCGCGCGCGGGACTCGGCGCGCCGCGTCTCGAAGCCCGGGGCGCGCGCCACGGCAGCATCGAGATTGGCCACGAAGCCGCCGGAGTCGATCGCCATGCCCATCGCGGTCCGGTGCGGGAACGAGGCGATCAGGTTCTGCCGCCGCAGGTCCGCCGGATCCCGGCCGAGCACCCGCGCCGCCGCCTCGATGGCGCGCTCGACGATGTAGTTGGCCTCGGGCTTGCCGGCGCCGCGATAGGCGTCGACCGGCACCGTGTTGGTAAGGGCGCCACGCACATCGACGGCGATCACGGGAATGTCGTAGACGCCGCCCTGCGCCGTGGAGGCGGCGACTACCGACGCGCCGGGCCCATTGGCCGACAGGTAGGCGCCGAGATTGGCGACCATGGCCACGTCGAGTGCCAGGATACGGCCCGTCGCGTCGAGCGCGATCCGCGCCGTCGCCTCGATGTCGCGCCCCTGCGCGCCCATCACGAAGTCTTCGGCACGGTCGGCCAGCCAGCGAACCGGGCGCTTCAGGCGACGCGCGGCCCACAGAAGCAGAATCCACTCGGGATAGAGGAAGTTCTTCATCCCGAAGCCGCCGCCGACATCGGGCGCATGGAGTTGGATTCGCTCGGGTGCGACCTTGAAGACGAACTCCGCGAGCTGGCGGCGGATGCCATGCAGCCCCTGCCCCGTCAGTTCGAGATCCATCGTGCCGGTGGCGGCATCGTAGCGCGCGATCCCCGCGCGCGGCTCGAGCGGCACGACGATGACACGATTGTTCGTTACGTCGAGCTCGACGATGTGTGCGGCGTCCTTCATCGCCTCGGCGACGGCGGCATGGTCGCCGCGCCGCACGTGATAGACGAGATTGCCCGGCGCCTCGTCCCAAAGGGCAGGCGCGCCGTCTGCCAACGCCGCGCGACCATTGACCACCGACGGCAGCGGCTCATATTCGACCTCGATCCGCTCCGCCGCTTCGCGCGCAAGCTCTGCACTGTCGGCCACGACGAAACAGACCGGATCGCCAACATGGCGGACGCGTCCCGCCGCCAGCGCCGGGCGCGGGGGCACGATCAAGGGCGTCACGGCGGCAAGGCACGGCATGAGCCCCAACCCGTCCGCGGCGAGGTCGTCTGCCGTCGCGACCAAATGCACGCCCGGCAATGAGGCCGCCGGTGCGACATCGAGGCGGCGGATCAGGGCGTGGGCATGGGGCGAGCGCAGCACGAAGCCATGAAGTGCGGCAGGCTCGGCAATGTCGTCGACATAGCGGCCGCGACCGGTGAGGAACCGTGCGTCCTCGAGGCGGCGAATCGATCTCGTGTCGCGATGTCCATCCGCCATGTGCTCTCTCCCCAACCGCTCGTTTGCAACGACCATACACCATTGACGGAGCACGACGACGGGCGGAGGCTCCCGTCCCCCGGCTCACTTCCCACCTTCGGAGGAAACACATGATCGATCTGCACTACTGGCCGACACCCAACGGCAAGAAGGTCACCATCCTGCTCGAGGAATGCGGCCTGCCTTACAAAGTCGTGCCGGTGAACATCGGACAGGGCGACCAATTCAGCGATGCGTTCCTGGAAATGAATCCCAATCACCGTATGCCGGTGATGGTCGACAACGCTCCCGCGGATGGCGGCAAGCCGCTGGTCGTTTTCGAGTCCGGCGCGATCATGATGTACATCGCCGAAAAGGCCGGGAAATTCTATCCGCAGGACCTTCGCACCAAGCACGAAGTGAACGAATGGCTGATCTGGCAGATGGCCAACCAGGGCCCGAAGAGCGGCGAGTGCGGCCACTTCCGCCGCGTCGACCAGGCCAAGGAAGGCGACCAGACCTACGCCATCAGGCGATTCACCGATGAGGTGAACCGGCTGTACGGCGTGCTGAACAACCGCCTCTACAAGCACAAGTACCTCGCGGGCGACCAGTACACGATCGCCGACATGATCTGCTACCCGTGGACGGTGAACTGGAAGTTCCAGGGCCAGGACATCGAGGAATTCCCCTACTTCAAGCGCTGGTTCGAGGAACTGGGTGCGCGTCCCGCCGTCCAGAAGGGCATGGCGGTCGGTGCCGACTTCTCGGTCGATCGCGAGAAGCTTCCACCGGAGGAGCAGGAGCGTATCCGCAAGATGCTCTATAACCAGCGCGCCCGGCCGGTTCGCGTCGCATAGCGACTAGAGACTCTGCTCGCTGGAGAGAGGCGGTGCCACCTCCTCCAGCGACTTGCGCTCTGCCGCAACGCCGAGCTTCAGGGTCACCAAAGCCGCCGCGATCATCAGGGCCGCGCCCAGCAGGTAACCCCACATGATTTCCCCCGAACTGCCGCCGGCGATCAGCACGCCGAACAGCCACGGCCCGCCCACGCCACCAAACAGCGTGCCGAAGGCGTAGAACAGCGCAATGGTGAGCGCCCGGATCTCGAGGGGAAAGCACTCGCCCACGGTGAGGTAGGCGGCACTCGCCGCTGCCGATGCGAAGAAGAAGACGACGCTCCACATCGCCGTCTGCGTCGTGGCGTCGAGATGGCCCGCGTGGAACATCCAGCCCGTCACCGCCAGCAGCACACCCGAGATCGCGTAGGTGGCGGTGATCATCTGGCGCCGTCCCAGACTGTCGAACAACGGCCCGAGCAGCAGCGGTCCCAGGAAATTGCCGATCGCGAAAGGCAGGATGTAGAGGCCGACCTTGTCGGCGGGCACGTTGTAAAACCGGGTGAGGATCAGCGCGTAGGTGAAGAAGATCGCGTTGTAGACGAAGGCCTGCGACGCCATCAGCACCAGGCCGAGGGTCGTGCGGCCGCGATAGTGCTTCAGCAGCGTGCGCGCGACCGACAGCATCGTGGTCTTGTGGGGATCGCCGAGCGTCAGCCACTGCGTCACCGGCTCCAGCTTCCGCCCTGTGTCGGCCTCCACCCGCGCTTCGATCCCCTCGACGACGCTTTCGGCTTCGCGCGGCTTGCCGTGGATCATCAGCCAGCGCGGGCTCTCGGGCAGAAAGCGTCTCAGATACAAGATGACGAGACCCAGCACCGCGCCGCTGCCGAACGCGACCCGCCAGCCCATGTCGGGGTCGAGAACGGTGGGGTCCAGCAGCCAGACGGACAACAGCGCACCGCCGGCCGCGCCGATCCAGAAGCTGCCGTTGATGGCGAGGTCGATGCGCCCCCTCAGCCGCGCGGGAATCAATTCCTGGATCGCGGAGTTGATCGCCGAGTACTCGCCGCCGATGCCGGCGCCCGTCAGGAAGCGGAAAAACAGGAAGCTGTAGAAGTCCCACGAAAAGGCGGTGGCCGCCGTCGCGACGAGATAGACGCCCAGAGTGACGTTGAAGAGCTTCTTGCGCCCGAGCTTGTCCGTCAGATGTCCGAAGAACAGGGCCCCCAGCACGGCGCCCGCGAGATAGGCACTGCCCGTCAGGCCAACCTGTTCGGCCGTGAGTTGCAGGCGCGGGCTGGTTTGCAGGGCCGCCGCCACCGAGCCCGCCAAGGTGACCTCGAGACCGTCCAGAATCCAGGTGATGCCCAGGGCAACGACCACCAACCGGTGAAACCGGCTCCACGGCAGGCGGTCGAGACGGGCGGGAACATCGGTGCGCACAGGCGGTGCAACGCATCGGCGCGGCGAAAGTTCAAACCGGTTGGCGACCACCAGCGCCGCAAGGCTGGTGTGACGGAGCGGTGATGGCGACGAGAGAGCCCACCGCCTAGAATTCGGGCATGACCGACAATACGATGGCAGCCGGCCCGGTGCCCGTTTCTGCCCCCGCGGCTCCGGCTCTTTCGGCTTCCGCCAACAACACGACCTTCGCCGTCATCCTTTCCTTGAGCTTCTGCCACCTGCTCAACGACATGATGCAGTCGCTGGTCCCGGCGCTGTATCCGATCCTCAAGGATTCATACGCACTGTCATTCGGTCAGATCGGTTTCATCACCCTGGCCTTCCAGTGCACGGCATCGATGCTGCAGCCGGTCGTCGGCATGTACACCGACAAGAAGCCCCAGCCCTATTCCCTCATGGTCGGCATGGGTTTCACCCTGGTCGGGCTCCTGCTGATGTCACAGGCGAATTCCTACCCGTTGATCCTGTTCGCCGCCGCGCTGATCGGCATGGGCTCCTCGGTGTTCCATCCCGAGGCATCGCGGGTCGCCCGCATGGCGGCGGGCGGCCGCTATGGCCTCGCCCAGTCGCTGTTCCAGGTCGGCGGCAACATGGGATCCGCCGCGGGACCGCTGCTGGCCGCGTTCATCGTCGTGCCGGCGGGTCAGCAGAGCATCGTATGGTTCTCGGCGGCCGCCTTGGTCGCCATGATCGTGCTGTTCCAGATCGGCCATTGGTACAAGGCCAACCGAACCAGCCAGAGGCCGGCGGCACGCAAGACAGCGGCTGCCACCGGGCACGTGACCCTGTCGAAGGGCCGCGTCGGCGTCGCCGTGGCGATCCTGGTGGCGCTGCTCTTCTCCAAGAATGTCTACAGCGCCAGCCTCGGCTCCTACTTCACCTTCTACCTGATCCAGAAGTTCGGCGTGGAAGTGCAGACCGCGCAGCTCTTCCTGTTCGCCTTCCTGGTCGGCATCGTCGTCGGCACGATCCTGGGCGGCATCGTGGGCGACAGGGTCGGTCGCATCCCGGTCATGTGGTTCTCGATCCTGGGCGCCCTGCCCTTCGCGCTGATGCTGCCCTACGCCAACCTGTTCTGGACCGGCATCCTGGCGGTCACGGTGGCGATCATCATGGCCTCGGCCTTCTCGGCGATCCTCGTCTATGCGCAGGAACTCCTGCCCGGCCGTGTCGGACTGGTGGCCGGCATGTTCTTCGGCTTCTCCTTCGGCCTGGGCGGTCTCGGCGCCGCAGCACTGGGCGAGATCGCCGACCATGCGGGCATCGAGGCCGTCTACAAGGTGACGCCGTTCCTGCTGCTGCTCGGACTGCTCACGGCCTTCCTGCCCAAGCATCCGAGCGCGCCCAAGCTCCCGGCCTGATCGGGCCCTGATCAGGCGAGCCCGGCCGACACGATCCGGCCGGCTTCGGCGATCACCGCACTGCGGGCTTCGTCGGAGATCGTGGAGCCCGTGTAGTAGGCCGTGATGAAAACCGGCGTGCGGCCGGGGGGCCAGGCCACCGCAATGTCGTTGGCACTGCCGTTGCCGCCGGTGCCCGTCTTGTCGCCAACGCGCCACCCCGCCGGTACTCCTGCCCTCAGCCGCTTGTCGCCCGTCTTGTTCGCGACCAGCCAGCCGATCAGGCGTTCGCGCGAAGCGGCTGACAGGACGTCGCCGCCAACCAGCTTCTGCATCGTACCCAGCATGGCCAGCGGTGATGTCGTATCTCGCGGATCGCCCGGCGTACCCTCGTTCAGCTCGGTCTCGATACGGTCGAGCCGGGTCACCGTATCGCCCAGTGCACGTACGAAGGCCGTCAATCGCGCAGGGCCGCCGAAGCTTGCGAGCATCAGGTTACCCGCCGTGTTATCGCTCAGGGTCACGGCCGCAGCGCAGATGGCATCGACCGTCATGCCGCCCGGTCCGGCATGTTCCTTCGTCGCGGGCGAGTACGGCACGAGGTCGCTTTCGGCAAAGACGATCCGGCGGTCGAGCTTCTCCTCGCCGCGGTCGACACGGGCCAGCATGAGCGCGGCGGCGAGGAACTTGAAGGTGCTGCACATCGGGAAGCGCTCGTCGCCACGATAGGCGAGATGGCGGCCTCTCGCGGTGTCGAGCACGGCCACGCCGAGGCGGCCGCCATTGCGCCGCTCGAGTTCGCGAAGTGCCGACACGGCATCGTCGGCGAAGGCCGGCAGGGACAGAAGCGGCGCGATCAGAAGCGTACGGCGGGCAATCGAAGCGGGCACGGGTTCCTCCTTGTTGAAGCCGCCGCGTGGGTATGGTGCGATTATGGCAGCAAGCGGCCTGTCGCCGGTGCGCGGCTGCGCTAAAGTGGTGACCGGATTCGCCAGATGGTTGCGCATCTCCTCCGCGCCGCCGCCAAGCCCAGGAGACATGTATGGTTCTCGGAATGTCGATCGCGACCTTCACCCTCGTTCACGTTGTCATCAGTCTGGTGGCCATCGCGGCAGGCGCCGTCGCGTGCGCTCGGATGCTGGAGGGACGCCGGCTGGACGTCTGGAACTCGGTGTTCCTGCTCTTCACGGTGCTGACGACGGTGACCGGGTTTCTGTTTCCCATCACGGTGTTCACGCCCGCGATCGGCGTTGGAATCGTGTCGTCGGTCGCGCTGGCGATTGCCTTGCTGGCACTCTATGTCGGCCGCCTCGCCGGCGCGTGGCGCTGGGTCTACGTCGCGAGCGCCCTGTTTGCCTTCTATCTCAACGTGTTTGTCCTGGTCGTGCAGTCCTTCCAGAAGATCGGCTTCCTGAACAAATTTGCCCCGACCGGCGCCGAGCCGCCCTTCGCGGTGGTGCAGGGCGCCGTGCTGCTGGGCTTCATCCTGTTGGGCTTCCTGGTCCTGAAGCGCTTTCGTCCGGCTTAGAAAAACAGAGGAAACGTCATGAAGGATTTTGCGGGCAGGATCGCCGTCATCACCGGCGGCGGCACCGGCATGGGTCGCGAGCTGGCGCGGCAGCTTGCCGCCGAAGGCTGCAACCTTGCGCTCGGCGACGTGTCGGGCGGCGCCATGGCGGAGACCAAGCGGCTCTGCGAGGCCGCCGGCCTCAGCCAGGGCCAGCGCATCACCACCCATATCGCCGACGTCTCGGACGAGCCGCAGGTGCAGCGCTTCCGTGACGAGGTGGCCGAACAGCAGGAGAGCGACCGCGTCCATCTCCTGTTCAACAATGCCGGCATCGGCGGCGGCGGCAGCTTCCTCGTCAACGAGCGCGACGAGTGGGAGCGCACGTTCAATATCTGCTGGGGCGGCGTCTATCTCTGCACGCGCGCGTTCATGCCCCTGCTGAGGCGCGCCGACGCAGGCCATATCGTCAATACGTCGAGCGTGAACGGGTTCTGGGCGTTCATCGCGCCCAACATCCCCCAGACCGCCTATGCCGCGGCCAAGTTCGCGGTAAAGGGCTTCACCGAGGCGTTGATCACCGACCTGCGCCTCAACGCCCCGCACATCAAATGCTCGGTCGTGATGCCCGGGCATATCGGCACGTCGATAGTCGCCAACTCGCGCAAGCTGCAGAGCGGCAACCAGACCGACGAGATCACGCCGCACGAGGTGGGTCTGGCGCGGGCGCGCATCACCTCGATGGGTATCGATGCGGCGAAGCTTTCCGACGACGACGTCCGCAGGATGATCGCCGAGCGGGCGCGCCGCTTCCTCGAGGAAGCGCCGACCACGGCGGCCGAGGCGGCGACGATCATCCTCGACGGCGTGCGCAACGAGCGCTGGCGCATCCTCGTCGGACGCGATGCCGAACGGATCGACAGCCTCGTGCGAGAGACGCCGGAACGGGCCTACGATACGGACTTCTTCGAAGCCTTCGCGAAAGAGACGGGCTGGGTGGTCGGCGGGCGCTGATGCCTCCGACCTTGCGTGCCGGAATCTGTTAGCGGGCCGCGTCGCTGCGCCTGGACATGCGACCGGAGCCGAGCGGCGCCGCCTGGGTTTCCTCCATGTCGTCCGTGACGCGGGGGATGATATCGGACGACGGGCGGCGGTTGGCCACGGCCTGCCGGTCGTACAGGAACAGGCGCCGGGCATTGGGAGGCGGCTTGCGGGACGCCTCGATGAGGCCGCGTGTTCCCTGGAGGACGACCTCGTAGCTGTCCGGGTCGGTGGGAGACAGGCTGACATAGCAGGCCGCGCGAAGGCGCCCCGCCTCGTTGACGGCGACCTCGAAAGTCGGTCCGACGATCTCGGGCAATGCAACACCGGCCGCGCGGAGATCGGCGTAGAGCTTCTCGACCTCGTCCTTCGCCCGCATCACCGACCAGGAAGCGAGTTGATCCGCGAGCTTGCCCCTCGCCCCCGCCGCATTCATGCCGTCCTGCACGCGCTCCAGAAGGTATTGCCGAACCTGCGGCGGCGCGATCTGGGCAACGACGACTGCAGACAGCGGCACCGACGAGGCGAGCGAGTTGTTGCAGACATTGGCAGCCTGATGCGACAGCGGCACCGACGGCCGGGCGAGACCGATGGGGCAGAGGTTGAGCGACAGGAACTCGCCGATCGTTTCGACGTACTGGAATTCTTCGACCGGCCTCGCCATCAGGTTGGCCGCGAAAGCCGGGGGCAGCCCCATGTCGGCCGCATACTTGATCAGCATCGCCGCGCCGCCCCGCCCGTCGGCGAACCCCTGCAGACGGCTCGCCACCGGATCATCGGAAGTCCGTCGCCGCAACTGGGAACGATCGAGGAAGAAATTATGGAAGGCGACCTTGCCGCCGACTTCGACATTGCAGTCGAACGGGTAGGCCGCAGCGGTACGAACGGTGTTACCGCCCAGGAGCGCGAGGGCGCAGGCCGAGAGGCAGAGGTCCTGCTTGCGCACGACCGCGACGACCTTGAATCCCCTCAGCAACTCGCCGATCCGTACGCCCTCGAACAGATCGCCCCCCAGGCTGCTCAGCTCGATCGTGGCGAGCGGCATTCCCGGCTTCGGCGGTGCCGAAGCCTGCACCCTGCTCAGCAGATCCCTCAACTTTTCCGAGTCTCCGGTTTCGATCATGCCCGTGAGGCGCAGCCTCGGGCTCTCAGCCGCGCCGGGTCGCGGAAACAAGGTGGTAGGCGAAGTGGTGAGCGCCGAGAGGGAAACGATCGTCGCCGCGCGAAGCTCTCCCCTGCCGGGAATTGGGGTCAGCGACATGACCACCATGAGCATGAGGACCGCCAAGATACGCATGCTCGTCCTGCCCGCTGCGGCCCTCACCCCGCGCCGGACAGACCAGACCTTCCGTGTGCCGTCACGGGCGCGCGACCCGTTTAGGCGGCGGAGCTCATGGATTTTATGGCAGTAGATCGAGTCAAACAGTGACAGTGGCCCGTCGCCACCCGGTTCGTTACTCGTACTCCTGCCAAACGCTCTCACGGCTCCACCGAGTCCAACGAGAAAAGGCTCCAATCCCCGCAATGACGGGGACTGGAGCCTTTTCCGATAGCATCGCGCCCTTCAAGCGACGAGCGCGCAATCGTTTCTTTGGTATCTCAGGCGGCGGTGATGCCCCTCACGAGAAGGCGGAGGACACCGACGCGGAGCGTCAAGCTCAGGCCTTGAGATTGACCGCGGCTTCCTTGCCGCGCTCGACCTGGACCTCGTAGCTGATCTTCTGACCCTCATTCAGGCCGTTGAGCCCGGCACGCTCGACCGCGCTGATGTGGACGAAGACATCCTTGCCGCCCGTATCGGGCTGGATGAATCCGAATCCTTTGGTGGCGTTGAACCACTTAACGGTACCTGAAGCCATTTGGTTAGTGTCCTTAATATCCGGCGCGAATCTGTGCCGTCGTTACGATAGCAACATTTCACCCCGTCTGACCATCGCCTGTCCACGCCAACAGCAAGACAATCGGAAGTTGCCTTGAAAGCGCCTTTTTGTGTTCCCGGACTGGCCTCATATGACGCAGCGTTCATGTTGCGCTGCAATCAAGCGTTCAGCGCGGCGGTGGCGTAAACCCCTTGCTGCGAATCTTCTTCTCGAGAATCGCGATGCCCCCTGCCGTATCGCCCTTGTTGCACTTGGCGGTTCCGTCGAGGATATCGAAGTCGGGTCGCGTCGCGCCGTTACCGCCAGCATCGCCCAGATAGCGCGTCGCATAATCACCGAGTTTCTTGCAATAGGCGGCGTCATCACTTTGCGCCGCGGCGCTGCAAGCAACGAATGAAGACAAGAGAAACAACGAAATCAGTCGCGTCATAAATCCGAAGCTCACTAGGATGGGCCAGCCGGAAGGCAAGGTTCAGCTCGGCTTCGCGATACGCGTCGCGGCCTCGACCGACAATAGAAGGCCTACGCGCGTCTCCGCCACGCGAAAGCCGTTCACGAGAATGCGATCATCCCGATTTCCGCGGCCTGGTGCCGCTAGACCTCCAGCCACTCCTTGCGGATCGCCGTATTGGCCTGAAGTTCGGCCGGAGAGCCGCTGAACACGATCCGGCCGTGCCCCATCACATAGAGGCGATGGGAGATCCTGAGCGCGATGGTGAGCTTCTGCTCGACCAGGAGGATCGCCGTGCCGCGCCGGGCGATCTCGTCGAGAAGGTGGCCGACCTGTTCGACCAGCTTGGGCGCCAACCCTTCGGTCGGCTCGTCGATGATCACGAGATCGGGATCGCCCATCAGCGTGCGGCACATGGTAAGCATCTGCTGCTCGCCGCCCGAGAGCACGCCGGCCGGATTGTCCTGTCGGTTGCCGAGATTGGGAAACAACGAGAAGACGTCGTCGAACGTCCAGCGTCCGAAGACACCGGCGCGCTTCAGGCCGAGTTCCAGGTTCTGCTTCACGGTGAGGCCGGGAAACACCTGCCGGTCTTCCGGAACATAACCGACACCCGCGTGGGCGATCTGGTCGGGTCGTAAGCCGGCGATCGGCCGCCCTTTGAAGCTGATCTGTCCGACCGGCGGCACCAGCCCCATGATTGCCTTGCAAGCCGTCGAGCGGCCAACGCCGTTGCGCCCCAGCAGGCTCACGATCTCGCCCTCGTCCACCGAGAGATCCACGCCCTGCAGGATGTGGCTCTTGCCATACAGGGCATGGAGGTCGCGCACCTCGAGCATCATGACGGCGCCCTCATGCCGCGAGCGTCCCGAGATAGGCTTCCTGCACGGCGGCATTGCCGCGAATGGCGGCCGGCCTGTCCGACGCGATGACCTCGCCATAGACCAGCACGGTGATGCGGTCGGCCAGACCGAACACCACGCTCATGTCGTGCTCGACCATGAGCAAGGTCTTGCCCTCCGACACGCCGCGAATCAGTTCCATGGCAGCGTCCGTCTCGCTGTGGCTCATACCCGCGGTCGGCTCGTCGAGCAGGATGATGTCGGCGCCGCCCGCGATGGTGATGCCGATCTCGAGCGCCCTCTGCTCGGCATAGGAGAGCAGCCCGGCCTGCACGTTGCGCCGGTCGCCCAGTTTCAGCCGGTCGAGCAGCCGGTCGGCCTCGCCATTCAGGACCTTCTGGCCGCCCAGCAGGTGCCAGAACGAGTAGCGATAGCCCTGCGACCACAAGAGGCCGCAGCGAATGTTCTCGAACACCGTCATGCGCGGGAAGATCGAGGTGATCTGGAAGCTCCGCGAGAGGCCCAATCGGTTGATCTCCTGTGGCGGCAGGCCGGCGGTCGACCTGCCGTTCACGGTGATGGTTCCCGAAGTGATCGGAAACCGCCCGGAGATCAGGTTGAAAAGCGTCGTCTTGCCGGCACCGTTCGGGCCGATGATGGCGTGGCGTTCGCCCCTGGCGATGCTGAGATCGACGCCCCGGATGATTTCGGTGGCGCCGAAACTCTTGCGCACGTCGCGAAGCTCGATGGCCGGGCCGGTCATGGTGCACCCGCCTGCCGCTTGGCCTCTTCCATCAAGCCGTCCCAGCGCAGTCGGAACGCGCGCGCCTCCCGGCGCAGCCAGAAGGCGCCCAGTCCCAGCGCCACGAGCGCAATCACCCAGGGTAGCGGCGACGTCGTGTCGATCGTCCGGCCGGCGATCGCGAAACGCTTTCCCTGCGCGGCGCCGATGGTGGTGAAGGACGCGAGCTCGACGAGCAGCACGAATCCCAGAAAGAGGATCAACGCCGGCGGCAAGGCGCGCAGATAGGGCAGCATCAGCTCGCGCAGGCGACCCATGCGCCAGATCGGCGCATGCAGGCCGATCAGCCCGACAAGTCCGACCGGGGCGTACATCACCATGACGATGAAGAGCACGCCGACATAGAGCAGCCAGGCATTGCTGAGCAGGCTCACCCCGCTTTGCAGCAGCACCACCACGATGGTGCCGAGGATCGGGCCGAAGAAGGCGCCGGCGCCACCGATATAGACGGCCAGCAGGGCATTGGCCGACTTGACCGCGGATACGGTGTCGAAGGTGACGATCTCGTAGATCAGCACGTAGAGGCCGCCGCCGATGCCGGCGAAGAAGCCCGCCAGAGTGAACTGCATCCACCGCACCCGCCGCGGGTCGTAGCCCACGAACTGCGCGCGCTCGAAGTTGTCGCGCGTGGCGTTTGCCATCCGGCCGAGCGGCGTCTGCATCTGCAACCTCATCAGGGCGGCGGCAACGAACGCCCAGGCGAGGACGAGGCAATAGACCTGCCAGGGCGAGGTGTAACGCACGCCGAACAGGCTGGTGTCCATGACGCGATCGATGGTGATGCCGCTCTCGCCGCCGAAGAAGCCCATGAACATAAGGGCGGCCGCGGAGACGAGCTCGCCCAGCCCGAGGGTGATCATGGCAAAGGCGGTCGCGCGCTGCTTGGTGACGAGCCAGCCGAGCACGAAGCCGAAGAAGAGACCCCCGAGCCCGCCCGCCAGAGGCACCAGCTCGGTCGGCAGCCAGATCGTGCCCGCCTTGACCAGATTGACGGTGTGGGCCGCGCAATAGGCGCCGAGGCCGAACAGCACGGCATGGCCGAACGAAAGAAGCCCCGCCTGCCCCAGCAGCATGTTGTAGGACAGCGCGAAGATGGCCATCACGCCGATCTCGCTCATCAGGGTCAGCACGAATCCGGAATGGCGGCCCCGGCTCCAGTCGTAGAACAGGAAGGGGAAGGCCAGCAGGACGACGAGGGCCAGCACCCACGGCCAGTGGCGACGGAACAGGGTCATGTGTCGCGCGTCCCCATCAGGCCGCGGGGGCGGAACACCAGGATCAGCACCATCATCAGGAAGGGCAGCAACGCGCCGATACGGGGCAGCGTCACGTTGAGCACTTCGGCGAACGGCGTGCTGGCGGTGACGGCGATGCCGAACTTCGCCAACAGATCGGCCAGCGACACGTCGAAGACCACGGCAAAGGTCTGGATGAGCCCCATGAGGATCGACGCGATGAAGCAGCCGGTCAGGGAGCCCAGGCCGCCGAACACCACGACGACGAAGACGATCGGCCCCATGGTGAAGGCCATGGCGGGCTCGGTGACCTGGTAGTTGCCGCCGATGACGCCGGCCAGTCCCGCCAGCGCCGTGCCGGCGGCGAAGACGAGGGTGAAGATGCGCGGCACGTTGTGGCCCAGCGCAGACGCCATTTCCGGATGGGTCAGCGCCGCCTGGATGACCAGCCCCACACGCGTGCGCGTAAGGCCGATCCAGATCGCGCCGAACATCAGGGCCGAGATCAGCAACATGAAGGCGCGGTACGCCGGGAACTGCGTGCCGTAGACGCGGAACAGCGGAAAATCGAGCAGCTCGGGAATCCGATAGGGCACCGGCAGCAGGCCCCAGGTCATCTGCACGACCTTCTCGATGATGAGTGCGAGGCCGAAGGTCAGCAGCAGCTCGGCGACATGGCCGTTGCGATGGACGCGGCGCAGCCCCCACATCTCAATGGCTGCGCCGATCAGCCCGCACAGAAGAGGCGCGATGACGAGGGCGGGCCAGAAGCCGACATAGAGGCTGATCGTATAGGCGAAATAGGCGCCCAGCATGTAGACGCTGGCATGGGCGAAGTTGAGCACGCCCATCATGCTGAAGATGAGCGTCAGCCCGCTCGCCAGCATGAACAGCAGCATGCCGTAGACGAGGCCGTTGAGGAGTGAGACGACGAATACTTCCATCGAACCTGTCCGCTTCAAGGACGCTGCCCGCTTCCCGACCGGAAAGCGGGCATCCGGGTTCAGAGCCTAGGGGCGCTTCATCTTGCAGCTGTTGGGCTGGTCGATGTCCTTGGCGAGGATGGTCGCCTCGGTCGCCCAGCCGAGGCCGGTGCCCTCGGCGTCGTACTTCACGCCCTTCTTGAAGGTGCCGACGAAGTATTCGCCGATGAGCTGGTGGTCGGCCTTGCGCATCGTGGTCTCGAAGCCGAGGAAGTCGCGGATCGACATGCCTTCCAGCGCATAGGCGATCTTGGTCGCGTCGAGCGATCCCGCCTTGTTCACGGCGGCCTGGAGATACTCGAAGATCGTGCGGAAGCCGGCCGAGGTGAAATCGAACTTGTGCTTGTCGCGGAAGCCCTTGGTGAAGGCCTCGGCCTCCTTGTTGCCGGTCTCGACCGACACGTTCTCGCTGAACGGCATCACCGACAGGACGCGGTTCTCGCCGCCGGCGCCGATCGCCGTCGGACCGCCCGCCAGATGCGCGTAGAAAGTGTAGTAGCGCAGGTCCGCGCCGGCATCGATGCCGGCCTTGATCAGCAGGTTCATGTCGGGGCCCCAGTTGCCCGTCATCAGCGCCTGTGCACCCGAAGCCTTGATCTTCGTGATGTAGGGCGAGAAGTCCTTGATCTTGCCGAGCGGGATCAGCTCGTCGCCAACGATCTGCACGTCGGGCCGGAGCTTGGCGAGATAGGTCTTGAGCTCACGCTGCACGGACTGGCCGAACAGATAGTCCTGGTTGATGAGATAGACCTTGGTCGTTTCCTTCGGCAGGGCACGCACCATGACCTCGGCCTTCATCGCGGCGTGGAGGTCGAAGCGAAAGTGCCAGAAGCTGCACTGCTCGTTGGTCAGCTCGGGCGCCACCGCACCACAGTTCAGGTAGATGATGCGGTTGTCCGGATTGCGATCGTTGTGCTTGTTCACGCCGTCGATCAGGGCGGCGGCAATGTTGGAGCCGCTGCACTGCATGATGAACGGCATGTTCTGGTCGGTCGCGCTCTTCAGCGCGATCAACGCATCAGACGGTTGCGACTTGTTGTCGAACGGCACCAGCTCGAACTTCTTGCCGAGCGCGCCGCCCTTCGCGTTGATGAAGTCGATGATGTACTGCATCTGCTTCAGGTTGGCGTCGCCCACCTGGGCGAACGGACCCGAGAGCGGATCGGTATAGGCGACCTTGATCGTCTGCTGCGCCGAGGCCGCGCTGCCGACGGCAATCGCCAGCACCAGGCCAAGAAGAATGGAAATCCCGTTGCGTACACGCATGGTCTCGTTCCTTCCCTAGTGGTTGTTTTTTGTTTTATTTATTCATTCACTCACTAGTGAATTAGCTCGCGCGACGCAAGTACGACCTGCTTCCTCCTCTGCCGGCTACCCCTTCCGGCCTGAACAGACCGACATGAAACCGGCGGCCATGAAGGTCGCCATGCGCTCCTTCACGGCGGCGTAGTCGTCCGACCGGCAGAGTCCATCGGAAAGCTTGTCGATGCGGCCGGTCTTGGCGAGCGTCAGCATCAGCGCGCCGGTCACGAAGTGGTAGCCCCAGAAGATGTCCTTCTCCGCGCACTCCGGCAGAGCCTTCTTGAGCAGGCCGATCAGGCGCAGCACCACCGGATCGAAATGCTCGTCCATCATCCGGGCGCCCCATTCGGGCGTGCTCGCCACCTGGGCGCTGAGCGCTCCATAGTTGCGCCAGCCTTCGCCGCCTTCGGTGTAGAGATCGAGGTCGGTATCGAGGAAAGCCCGCAGCGCGCCTTCCACCGTCGGATGGTCTCCGGCCTTCTCCGCATAGTCATCGAGCGCCTTCATGCGACGCTCGCTCGTCACCACCGCGCGGCGGGCGAACACGTCCTCGAAGAGCTTCTTCTTGTCCTCGAAGTAGTAGTTGATCAGCGTGTGGTGCACGCCGACGCTGTTGGCGACGTCCTTGAGCGTGACGCCGTAGAAACCGTGCTTCGCGAACAGGTACTCCGCGGTGTCGAGGATCTGCTCGATCGTCTCGGCACGCCGCTCCGCCTTCGCCGAACGCTTGCGCGGTTGCTTCACTGCCGTGGACAAATTGGGGCCTTTCGATCGGTTCCTGACGCTCGTAAGCGCCGGCATCAGTATCCGATTTCAGACCGGCCTGGCGATCCCCCTGCCGTCTACCGGTCCCGCAGCGGTCGAGCCGATGGGTCACACACGACTGTGACTCTGCCCATTCTGGGCGGGACGCCCTGGCAACTCGATCAGGTTATCGCTCAGCCACTTGCGCGCCTCGTGGAGGCTCCCGAAGAGCGAGATCGGGCGGTCGCCCCGGGTGGCGTCGGCAAACATGTCCGCGAATCCCTTGCGCGCAGGATCCACAACGAACGCGAGAGGGCCCCGCAAAGGGCCCTCCGGCTGGCAGCGCAGAAGGCCGGTGATGCGATCCACCTGTTCCAGGGTGACCTCGGACGTCGAGCCCGTGACGTCGACGATCTTGGCGTACCCCCGGATCTTCGGCGCCTTGAGCTTCCCGATGCAGTCGAGGATCTCCTCAACGGAGACCTGCCCGCGAGCCACGATCAAGATGCTCCGTTCGAGGGGAAAGACATCCATGTAAATCGGCATCGCTTCCCCCATCGCGACCAGCTGAGGCCGCCCGCACGGCTTCCGCGCTTAACCTTGAGAAAAGCGCATGCCGCGTCCCGCGTCCAGCGGCAGGAGCCCCTCGAAGGCGTTCGCCGAGCTTGCCGGCATGGCCCGGCCCGCCCGAACAAGGGCGCCGTGGGTGCGCGGTTCAATTGATCGATGGGAAGGTGAAGAAACGAATGGTGCCCAGGGGCGGAGTCGAACCACCGACACTGCGATTTTCAGTCGCATGCTCTACCAACTGAGCTACCTGGGCACATCGTTCGTTGGCGGCCGGGCTTATAGGACGGGCTAGCCCCGCTGTCCAGACGCGCCGCCCCTGTCGTCGAGGTCTTCCTCGCCGGGGGCCTCGTCGGTCGGCACGCGATAGCCTTCCTTGAGCCAGCGGCCGAGATCGATGTCGGCGCAGCGCTTGCGGCAGAACGGCTTGTATTTCGGGTCCGCGGGCTTTCCGCAGGTCGGGCATTTCGGTTCGATGCGCACGGCGCGCAGCGGCGGGGATCGGTCAGTCATCGCTCTTTTCCAGCGCTTCGAGCTGGGCCGCCAGGGTCGGGCCGCGCCGGGCGCGGGTCAACTCGAACAGGCCGAGCCGGGTGAAACCGTAGATCTGGGTCGGCACCGGGTCGCTGGCCAGATGTTCGGCCAGAACCGCCTGGACCTTGTCGCGGTCGTAGGCGCTTCGCATGGTGACGAAGTCGACGACCACCGCCCCCGCGATGTTGCGCAGCCTGAGCTGCTGGGCGATCGCCGGTGCCGCCTCGAGATTGACGTCGACCGGACGGCGCGGCGCGCGGCCCTGGCGGCCGCCCGCACTCGCACTGTCGACGTCCACGGCGCACAGCGTCTCGCCGGGTTCGAACAGCACCTCGACCCCGCTCTGCAGCGCGATGCGCGGCGCGAGCGCGGTGTCGATCTGCCCCGCGACATCGTCGATGTCGAAGGCCGGCATCGTCCCGTTGTGCCAGCGGACGCGGATCTTCTCGCCCAGCCGGTCCATCTTGTCCTGCAGCGTGCGTGCCATCGCCCGGTCGTCGATGATGACCTCCTCGAGGCCCGCGCCATGATCCCGCAAGGCCCGCGCGATCGGGTCGCGCTCGCCCGGAATGCGCGACGACAGGTCGGCCGGCGGCTCGACGTCGAGCGCCAGGCGCCTCACCTTCTCCCAGCGCTCGAGCACGCGGGTGGCATCGGCCTGCAGCAGGTCAGCCGTCGCGCCCAAGGCAGCGGTGCGCAACACGATTCCACCTTCGAGCAGGCCCTCGACATGGCCACGCAGGCGGTCGCGCTCCAACTCTCCTTCAATGCGGCGAGAGAAGGTCACGCCGGTGCCGTGGGGATGGTGGACGAGATAGCGGCCGCTGATGGCGATGTTCATCGAAAGCCGCGGACCCTTGTCGCCTTCGCCGTCACTACGGATCTGCACGAGTACCGGCGCGCCGGGCGGCGGCCAGCCATCGACGCCCGAAAGATCGGCGGCACGCAGGAAGCCCGAGCGATCCAGGCCGAGATCGACGAAGGCGGCATCGAGATCGGGCATCACCCGTTCCAGTCTGCCCAGGAAAATGCTGTCGACCCTCGAGGGCTTGTCGCGACGAACGACCTGCAGCTCGACGAGACGGCCGTCCGCCACCAGCGCCATCAGGAACGCCTTGGGCAGCACGTGGCAAACGAGGCGATCGACCCGACTCACGGCGCGGAGGCGTTCAGAAGTGAAACAGTTTCGAACAGCGGCAATCCGACGACATTGCTGTAGGAGCCGGACAGGAACGCGACGAAGGCGGCGGCCCGGCCCTGGATGGCGTAGCCGCCGGCCTTGCCCTGCCATTCGCCGCTGGCGAGATAGTCAGCGATCTCGCCTGGCTCAAGGCGTTTGAAGCGCACGATCGTCTCGACGAGGCGTGTGCGCACCTTGCCGTCGGCACCGGCGACGGCGACGCCGCCCAGCACGCGATGACGGCGACCCGACATCTTCGAGAGGCAAAGCCGTGCTTCGGCTTCGGATTCCGCCTTCGGCAGGATGCGCCGCCCGCAGACCACGACACTGTCGGCCGCCAGCACGAGAGCACCGGCATGCCGCGCCTTCACGACGGCAAGCTTCGCCCGCGCCATGCGCAGCGCATAGGCACGCGGCAACTCGCCCGTCAGGGGCGTCTCGTCGATATCGGCGGGGTCGATCGCCGCGGGCTCGAGGCCGACCTGTCGCAACAGGTCGAGCCGTCGCGGTGACGCGGAGGCCAGTACGAGCGGGGGGATCGGCGAGGCGCGCAACGCCTACTTGAAGCGGAAGGTGATGCGGCCCTTGGTCAGGTCATAGGGCGTCATCTCGACGGTGACGCGGTCGCCTGCCAGAACGCGGATGCGATTCTTGCGCATCTTGCCCGACGTGTGGGCGAGAATGACGTGGTCGTTGTCGAGCTTCACCCGGAACATCGCATTGGGGAGCAACTCGGCGACGACGCCCGTAAATTCGATCAGGTCTTCTTTGGCCATCCGGCCTCCGGCTGGGGTGAATTTCTGGGAAAGCGGCCGGAAAATGGGCCGCAGGAGGGGGTAAGTCAATGGCGGCGCCGGGGACGGCGGGGATGGCCGGCCTTCTCACGGGAGCGCGCCTCCCTTATACAGGTCGCGGCTGCGGACGCCGGGGAAAGAAGGACCAGCAAAAGATGAACTCAACGTGCATGTCGGGCCTTGTGGCCGCCCTGCTGCTGACGCCGGCGCTCGCATTCGCCCAGGCGACGCCGGCTCCCACGCCTCCGCCCAACGCCATTACCCATCCGGCGCAGAAGACCATCGGCAAGCCGGCCAAGCGGCAGTATTCGACGGCCCTGATCGTCATCAATGCCCGCGGCGCCAAGCTCGACGGCCAGAAGCTGGTCCTCGACGGCGTATTGCCCACGGCGACCCTGTTCACCAGCCGGCCCAAGCGCTCAGTCGGCCACATGGTGACGCCCGACATGGCCGACATCTGGCGCACCGGCAGCTTCGCCAAGGATCCGCCGAACGCGACGGTTTCGGTGTTCCAGAAAGACGGGTCCAGCGTCTCGGACCTGGTGGTGACCCTGAAGACGGCCAAGCTGGAGGGCGAGAAGCTCACCTTCGACGTCGACGTGCTGGAGGGCAGCCTCGGCGCCGCCGACGGTCCGGCCTCGGTGTTCATCGACACGATCTGGTTCGGCATCGGCTCGCACGGCGCCCAGTATTACGGCCAGAGCCAGACGACCGGCGGCGAGACGCCGGCGATCGGTGATCCGGACGGCACCAGCACGTTTAGCGGCTGGTCCAATCCCTCGCCGACGCAACCCGTCAATCCGTATCCGTATGCCGGCGGCGGCTCCAACAGCGGCGCCGGCGCACCGCCGCCGCCCGACATCGATCCCCGCTACCAGCAGCGCTACAACGCGCCGAGCTGCGGCAAGCCGCCCCTCCTGCCCTGCTACTGAGCCGCACGGTGATCCTCATGAAGACCTTCCGACTCTCCGTCGCCCTAGCGACCGCCGCCGCCACGCTCGGTCTCGCCCTCGGCGCGGCCGCCCAGACCCAGCCGGCCGCACCCGCCGCCGCCTCGGTCCAGGGCCAGCCCAAGGTGGTCGGTGCGGCGCGCCATCCGCGCCTCATCCCGTCGATGTTCGTGCTCAATGCCCGCAGCGCCAAGCTGCAGGACAACAAGCTGATCCTCGAAGGCATCGCGCCAAGCGTCATCGTCTTCGCCGACCGCCCGGTGCGCTCGGCGGGCCACGCGATGCTCGCGCACGTGCTGGAAGAATGGACGGCGAAGGCACCCAACTCCTTCGCCAAGGATCCGCCCAACGCCACGGTCTCGGTGCTGAACAAGGAAAAGGCGAGCGTCGTGGATGCCGTCGTGACCCTGAAGTCGCCGAAGCTCGAAGGCGACAAGCTGACCTTCGACGTCGACGTGCTCGAGGGCAACCTCGCAGGCGCCGACGGCGGCGCCTCGGTGTTCATGGACCTCATCAACCTGCCCGTGCCGCGCTATAGCTCGCATCGCGCAGCCTGGTACGCGGGTTCCGACACCACCCGCTGACAGCGTCCTTACAAGTGCTCGTGCGAAGCGGGAGGCTCGCCTGCACGCACGAGCGCGACGACGCCACAATCCACTCACAAATCGGATTCAGAAATGCTCCCGGGCGAAGGCGCTCCAGTGTGGCAGCGCTTCGCACCTGAGGAGAGACATCATGAACCGGACATTGCTTGCAGTTTCACTGGTCGGCGCCGCGGTCCTCGCGACGAATGCAGTCCAGGCGCAAGGCATGCCGACCGGTCGCGAACCCGCTACCGAGCCCAACAAGATCTTCACCCCGACGACGGCGCCCAACTGGACCCCGACGGCCGAGGGCGCCATTGCACGCCAGCAGATCCACGATGCGGGCTACAACGGCGTCACCCTGCTGATGCGCAACAACGACGGAAGCTGGCAGGGCCAGGCCCTCAAGGGCGACACCTACTACATGATCACGCTCGACCCCGCAGGGCACGTCACCCAGCGTTAAGTGCAGACGGTCAGACCGAGGGCGTGATGGGTATCCCGAAGCGCGCCTTCAGTCTGGTCAGCACCTGATCTCGGGTGTGACGGTAGGCATCGAGTCGCGTCTCCCGCGATCCTTCCACGGCGCTGGGGTCGGGCATCGGCCAATACTCGACCTCAGTCGCCGTCCCCCGCGTGAATTCGAGCGCACTGTGATGCGCTTCCGGCGACAGTGTGACGATCAACTCGAAAGACGCGGCATCGACGTCATCGAAGGTCTTGGCGTGGTGGCGGTGAACGTCGATGTCGATCTCGTCGAGCGCGGCCACCGCGAACCCATCGACCTCGCTCGCGCGCACGCCCACCGAATCGATATAGACCCGGTGACCGTAGAGTCGCTTGGCCAGCGCCTCGGCCATCGGCGACCGGACCGAATTCTCGCTGCAGGCAAAGAGCAGGCTGGACGGCAGTCCGATCATCGCCCCTGCCCGCTCACGACTTGATGTGCAGGGCGCAGATCAGCGTGAACAACCGCCGGGCCGTGTCGTGATCGACCTCGATCTTTCCGTCGAGCCGCTCGCGCAGCAGCTCCGACCCCTCGTCGTGCAGGCCGCGACGTCCCATGTCGAGCGCCTCGATCTGCGACGGGCCCAGCTTCTTGATGGCGGCATAGTAGCTCTCGCAGATCAGGAAGTAGTCCTTCACGACCTTGCGGAACGGCGTCAGCGACAGGACGATGTCGCGCAGCTTCTCGTCAGCCTCGTTGCGCACGTCGAACACCAGGCGCTGCTCGAAGATGCCGATGCGCAGCCGATACGGGCCAGGCTGGCTGCCGACCAGGCGAAAGTCGTTCTCCTCGATCAGGTCGAACAACGCGACGGCCCGCTCGTGCTCGACTTCGGGCGCGCGGCGGGCGACCGATTCCTCATCCAGCACGACGTCGACGATGCGCCGCGTCCTGTCGGTCGGGCCGTCCGGCATTGCTACCGACCCAGCCGGAGTGAGACCGAACGGCCGTGAGCGCCGAGCCCTTCGGCATCGGCAAGCGCCACGGCGGAGGGGCCCAGCGCGGCGAGCGACTGCGGCGTGCAGGAAACCAGCGAGGTGCGCTTGAGGAAGTCGGAGACGCCCAAGCCGCCGGAGAAACGCGCGGCGCGCGAGGTCGGCAGCACGTGGTTCGTGCCGGCGACATAGTCGCCGATCGCCTCGGGCGTGTGGCGACCGAGGAAGATCGCGCCGGCATGGCGGATCTTCTGCGACAGCGCCTCGGCCTCTGTCATTTCCATCGCGAGCTCGACATGCTCGGCGGCGATCGCGTTGACGATGGCAGGCGCGGCCTCGAAGTCCGGCACGAGGATGACGGCGCCATTGTCGCGCCAGCTCGCCGCCGCGATCTCGGCACGGGCCAGGGACTTGAGCTCGCCTTCGACGGCATGCATGACGGCATCGGCGAAGGCCGCATCGTCGGCGATCAGCACCGATTGCGAGGACGGATCATGCTCGGCCTGCGACAATAGGTCGGCCGCGATCCATCGAGGGTCGTTGTGCCGGTCGGCAACAACGAGGATCTCGGAGGGGCCGGCGATGAGGTCGATGCCGACCTGGCCGAACACGCGCCTCTTGGCGGCGGCGACATAGGCGTTGCCGGGCCCGGTGATCTTGTCGACCGGTTTGATGGATTGCGTGCCGTAGGCCAGGGCCGCCACCGCCTGAGCGCCGCCGATGCGCCAGATCTCGTCGGCGCCGGCGATCCGTGCCGCGAGCATGACCAGGGGATTGAGCGTGCCGCCGGGAGTGGGCACCACCATGACGATGCGGCCAACGCCTGCGACCTTGGCCGGCACGATGTTCATCAGAACCGAGGACGGGTACGCCGCCGTGCCGCCCGGCACGTAGACTCCGGCCGCATCCACCGGCCGGTAGCGCGCGCCCAGCCGCGTACCCGAGGCATCGGTGAAGTCGACATCCTTCGGCATCAGCTCACGGTGGAAGACCTCGATACGCCGGGCCGCAAAGGCCAGCGCCTCGCGCTGCGCCGCCGGAACCTGCGCCGCCGCCGCATCGCGCTCGGCTTCGGAGACGCGCATGTTGGACGCCGTGATGCCGGCCCAGTCGAATTTGGCGGTGTAGTCGACGACGGCCGCGTCGCCGCGCGCCCGCACGTCGGCCACGATACCGGCGACGACGCGGTCGACGTTCTCGTCGGTGTCGCGGTTGCGCCCGAGGAAGGCCGAAAACTCCTTGTCGAAGCCCGGCGCCGAAGCGTCCAGCCTAAGCGGCACGGGAAGCCCCAAGGGCAACGTCGCGGAAACGGTCGATCCAATGGCCGACCCGCTGGGGCCGCGTCTTGAGCGCGGCACGGTTCACGATGAAGCGCGAGGTGATGTCGGCGATGTGCTCGATCTCGACCAGGCCGTTCTCCTTCAGCGTGCGGCCGGAATCGACGAGATCGACGATGCGGTGGCTGAGGCCGAGCGACGGCGCGAGTTCCATCGCGCCCGAGAGCTTGACGCACTCCGCCTGCACGCCACGCGCGGCGAAATGCTTGCGCGTCACCTCGGGATACTTGGTGGCGATGCGCACGTGGCTCCAGCGCCGCGGATCGTCGTTGCCCGCCATCTCGACGGGCTCGGCGACGGCCAGGCGGCACTTGCCGATGCCGAGATCGATCGGCGCATAGATCTCGGGATAGTCGAACTCCATGAGCACGTCGGCGCCGGCGATGCCGAGATGGGCGGCGCCGAAGGCCACGAAGGTCGCGACGTCGAACGAGCGCACCCTGATGATGTCGAGGTCGGGATGGTTGGTCGTGAAGCGGAGCTGGCGGGCATCCGGATCGGCGAAGGCCGGCTCCGGTTCGATGCCGGCGCGGGCGAAGACGGGGGCCGCTTCCTTGAGGATACGGCCCTTGGGCAGCGCCAGAATGAGCTTTTCGTTGGCCTCGCTCGACACGACGACTCTCCAGTAACGAATGCCCGCCCCTCGCCGGAGCCGAAAAGGCTATTCGACCGGGTGGGCGGGCTTCCAGGGGGTGGGCCAAGGCTCACCGACATCCCCCAAATGGCATGCGAGCCGGCCGATTTCCAGCCGGATAGCCCGACCGGCCGAAAAGCGCAGCAGGACTGAATGGTCGTTTTCCAACGCCACCGCGAGCAGTTCCAGCATCCGATCGGGCTCAGCCGTGGGGATGTCATGGTGCCGCACGGCCGTCACCTCGTTGAAAACGAGGGCGGAATGGGTCCGGGAATGGCCGTTTCCAGCGTCCGGATCGGCTTCCCAGCGGAACCGGTTCAGCAACAGGACGAAGCGCTTTTCGTCCTTCAGGAAGGCGCAGTCTCGAACCGCCACCAGCGCATCCTGGATGGCGGCCGAAAGGATGGCCAGGTCGTCGGCATCGAGTGCGCTCAGCTTCAGCTTGGCCGTCATGCGCTTCAGGCCTTCAGCCGCTCGATGTCGGCGCCACAGGCGCTGAGCTTCTCCTCCAGCCGCTCGAAGCCACGATCGAGGTGGTAGACGCGATGCAGCATCGTGTCGCCCTCGGCCGACAGGCCGGCGATCGCCAGCGACACCGAGGCCCGCAAATCGGTCGCCATGACCTCGGCGCCGCGCAGCTTGGGAACCCCGCGCACCAGCGCCGACTGGTGATGGATGGTGACGTTGGCGCCCATGCGCGCCAGTTCCGGCACGTGCATGAAGCGGCTCTCGAAGATGGTTTCGGTGATCATCGAGGCGCCCTCGGCCCGCGTCATCAGAGCCATCATCTGGGCCTGGAGATCGGTCGGGAAGCCCGGGAAAGGCTCCGTCATCACGTCGACTCCGTGCAGCGCGCCGTTGGTCCGGTGCACGCGCATGCCGTTTTCGGTGTCCTCGAGGGTGACGCCGGCCGCGCGCAGGCTGGCCGCCACCGTGTCGATCAGGTCGACCCGGCCGCCGATCAGCTCGACGTCGCCCGCCGTCATGGCGACGGCCATGGCATAGGTGCCGGTCTCGATACGATCGGGAATGACCGCGTGCTCGATGGCGTCGAACGAGGTCACGCCCTCGATGGTCAGCGTCTCGGTGCCGATCCCGCCCACCGGGACACCCATCGCCGACAGGCACTCGGCAAGATTGGCGATTTCGGGCTCGCGCGCGGCATTGTCGAGCACGGTCGTGCCCTTGGCGAGCGCGGCCGCGATCATCAGGTTCTCGGTGGCGCCGACCGACACTTTGGGGAAAGTGTAGCGTGCGCCCTTCAGGCCGTTGGGGGCCCGCGCGACCATGTAGCCGCCGTCGATGTCGATCTCCGCGCCCATCGCCCGCAGGCCGGCGATATGGAGGTCCACGGGCCGGGCGCCGATGGCGCAGCCGCCCGGCAGCGAGACCTTGGCCTGCCCCTCGCGCGCCAGCAGCACGCCCAGCACCAGCATCGACGCGCGCATCTTGCGCACGATGTCGTACGGCGCCGTGGTCGAGGTGATCTTCGACGCTTTCAGCACCATGGTCGTGCCGTGGCTGTGGCCGTTCTCGCCGGCGGTGGCGTCGATCTCCACGCCGTGCTGGCGCAGCAGCTGCATCATGGTCGTGATGTCGGCGAGCCGCGGCACGTTATGGAGGGTGAGCGGCTGGTCGCTCAGCATGGAGGCGACCATCAGCGGCAGGGCCGCGTTCTTGGCGCCGGAGATGCGGATCTGGCCCTTGAGCTGGCGGCCGCCCCTGATGCGAATTCTGTCCATGGTCGCCTCCGCTCAGATTTTCGGCAGGGTGACGCCGCGCTGCCCCTGATACTTGCCGGCCTTGTCCCGGTAGGAAACCTCGCAGGGCTCGTTGCCCTGGAGGAAGAGGAACTGGCAGGCGCCCTCGTTGGCGTAGATCTTCGCGGGCAGCGGCGTGGTGTTGGAGAATTCCAGGGTCACGTGCCCCTCCCACTCCGGCTCGAGCGGCGTCACGTTCACAATGATGCCGCAGCGCGCGTAGGTCGATTTGCCGACGCAGATCACCAGAACGTCACGCGGGATGCGGAAATATTCCACCGTCCGGGCGAGCGCGAAGGAATTCGGCGGGATGATGCAGACGTCGGTATTGCGGTCGACGAAACTCTGCTGGTCGAAGTTCTTGGGGTCGACCACCGAGGAATTCACATTGGTGAAGATCTTGAAGTCATTCCCGACGCGGGCGTCGTAGCCGTACGAGGACAGGCCGTATGAAATGACGCCTTCCCGCTTCTGGGCGTCGACGAAGGGCTCGATCATGCCCTTCTCCTGCGCCATGCGGCGAATCCAGCGGTCCGAGAGAATGCTCATTGAGGGCGCTTCTAAACGAGGGAGGGGGTCGGCTCAACCGCCGGTCTTGCCTGCGGTCCGGCCAACGTCCTGTCCCGTATCCGCCGGTTTCGGGACGCCCCCCTTGGCGCGCGCCTGCGCCTTGCGCCGCTTCAGGTTCTCGCGCAGGGCGGCGGCAAGCCGTTCGGCGCGTTCGTCCTTCTCCGGGACCTGCTTCGAGGGGGCGTTCATCGAAGACAGGATACACCATTGCGGGGCGGCCGGGGCAGTCCTGTCTGCCGCCCCGGTCGAATATCGGCTCCCGCGTCAGTCGCCCGCCGCCGGGGCCTCGACGGACTCGACGGCGCCCCGCTTCTTCGAATGGTCCGCCGCCAGCATCACGTAGACGGCCGGCACCACGAACAGGGTGAACAGCGTGCCAACCGCGAGGCCGCTGGCGATCACCAGGCCCATCGAGAAGCGAGACAATGCGCCCGCGCCGGTGGCCACGATCAGCGGGACGACGCCCAGCACCATCGCCGCCGTGGTCATCAGGATCGGCCGCAGACGGACGGCGGCGGCTTCCTGGATGGCCTCGCGCCGCGACTTGCCGGCTTCCTGCAGTTCGTTGGCGACTTCGACGATCAGGATGCCGTGCTTGCTGATCAGGCCCATCAGGGTGACCAGGCCGACCTGGGTGTAGATGTTCAGGGTCGCCCCCGGCATCCCCACCGTGCTCAGCGCCATCAGGAAGATGAGCGCCCCCGCGATCGACATCGGCACCGAGAACAGGATGATCAGCGGATCGCGAAAGCTTTCGAACAACGCGGCGAGCGACAGGTAGATGATGATCAGCGCGAAGCCGAAGGTGACGATGAAGCCACCGCTCTCCTGCACGTACTGGCGCGACGCGCCGCCATAGTCGATCGAGTAGCCCTGGGGCAGCGTGCGCTGCGCCAGCTCCTTCAACGTGTCCAGCGCCTCGGCCTGCGACACGCCGGGGAAGGCGACGCCCTGGATGGTGGCGCTGTTGAGCTGCTGGAAGTGGTTGAGCGACTGCGGGATCGCCTTGGTGGCGATCGACGCCACGGTAGACAGCGGCACCGTCGTGCCGTCGGCTGCCTTGATGTGGTAGTCGAGGATCTGGTCGACGTTCTGCCGCGACGACTGCTGGACCTGCGGGATCACCTTGTAGGAGCGGCCGTCCAGCGCGAAGTAGTTGACGTAGCCGCCGCCCAGCATCGAGCCCAGGGCGCCGCCGATGTCGCTCATCTGCAGGCCGAGCGCCGACGCCTTGTCGCGATCGATTACCACCGTGGCCTGCGGCGCGTCGATCTTGAGGTCGGTGTTGAGGAAGATGAACCGGCCCGTGGCGAGCGCTTCCTGCAGGAACTTCTGCGCCACGTCGTTCAGCGCCTCGAAGCCGCCCGTGGTGTTGATGACGAACTGCACCGGCAGGCCGTTCGAGCCCGGCAGCGGCGGCGGCTGGAAAGCCACGACCTGTGCGCCGGCGACACCTGCCAGCTCCTGCTGAACGATCGGCTGAAGCTGGTTGGAGGTCATGGTGCGCTTGTCCCACGGCTTGAGCACGTAGCCCGCGATCGACTGGCCGGGCACATCGAGCTGGAAGACGTGATCGGTTTCCGGATGGCTGGCGCCGATCTTGTAGATTTCGCGCGAATAGATCTGGCGCTGGTCGATGGTCGAGTTCGGCGCCGAGGTCGCCAAGCCGATGATGATGCCCTGATCCTCCTGCGGTGCCAGCTCACTGCTGGTGGCAGAGTAGAGGTAGAAGATGCTGCCGAGCACCAGAACGGCGAAGGTCGCGGTCACCGGCAGGTACTTCAGGCTGCCGGTCAGCCAGCGGGAATAACCGCGCCGCAGGCGGTCGAAGACGCGGTCGATGGCGCGGATCAGGCGCGCCTCCAAGCCGCGGTCGTCGTGACTGTGCGGCTTCAGCATGAGCGAGCACATCATGGGCGAGAGCGTCAGCGCGACGATCGCCGAGATTGTGACGGCGCCCACGAGGGTGAAGGCGAACTCGGTGAAAAGGGCGCCCGTCAGGCCGCGCTGCAGGCCGATCGGCACATAGACGGCGACCAGCACCACGGTCATGGCGATGATCGGCCCGCCCAGTTCGCGCGCCGCCTGGATTGCAGCCGGAAGAGGCTTCTGCCCCTCCTCGAGGTGACGGTTCACGTTCTCCACGACGATGATGGCGTCGTCGACCACGAGGCCGATCGCCAGCACCAGCGCGAGCAAGGTCAGCAGATTAATGGAGAAGCCGAAGACGGCCATCATGGCGAAGGTGCCGATCAGCGACAGGGGAATGGCAATCACCGGGATGATTACCGAGCGGAACGACCCCAGGAAGGCGAAGACCACCAGCGTCACGATCACCAGCGCCTCGAGCAGGGTGTGGATCACCTCCTCGATCGAGCTGTTCACGAATTCCGTCGAGTCGTAGATGATCTGTCCGTTCAGCCCCTGCGGGAGCTGCGCCTGAATCGACGGAAAGATATCCTTCACACCCTTGATCACATCGAGCAGGTTGGCCGCCGGCGCCACCTGGATGCCGATATAGACCGCCTTCTGGCCGTCGAAGCTCACTTCGGATTCGTAGTCGTCGGAACCCAGGGTCACGTTGGCCACGTCGCTGAGGCGAACGATCGCGCCCTTGTCCTGCTTCAGCACGAGGTTGCGGAATTCCTCCAGCGAGCTCAGCGCCGTCGACGCCTTGAGCGTCACCTGCACCATCTGGCCCTTGGTCGTGCCGAGACCTGCAATATAGTCGTTCGCCGTCAGCGCCAGGCCGACATCGGCCGCGGTCAGCCCATAGGCGGCGAGCTTCTGCGGATCGAGCCAGGCGCGCAGTGCAAAGTTCTTTGCGCCCAGCAACTCGGCCGTCTGCACGCCTTCGACTGCCTGCAGCCGGGGTTGCACGACGCGCACGAGGTAGTCGGTGATCTGGTTGGGTGCCAGCTCCTTGCTGTTGAAACCGATATACATGGCGTCGATCGTCTGGCCGATCTTTACCGTCAGCACGGGCTGCTGCGTCCCGCTGGGCAGCCGGTTCAACACCGAGCTCACCTTGGTATTGATCTCCGTCAGCGCCTTGCTCGAATCGTAGTTGAGACGGAGATAGACCGTGATGGTGCTGACGCCGCTCTGGCTGGTCGACGTCATGTAGTCGATGCCATTGGCCTGGGCGACCGCCTGCTCCAGCGGAGTCGTGATGAAGCCGGCAATCACGTCCGGATCGGCGCCGTAGTAGGTCGTCGTGATCGTGACGACGGCATTTTCGGTGCGCGGATATTGCAGCACCGGCAGAGCGCTGATGGCGCGGAGGCCGACGACCAGGATCAGCAGGCTCACCACGCTCGCCAGCACCGGGCGGCGGATGAAGATATCGGTGAATTTCATGGGACGATGTCCTGCAGGCTGGCTATTTGTCGGCGATCTTCGGAGCAGCGTCGTTGGTCGGCACCGCACGGTTGTCGATGAGCACCGGCACGCCGTTGCGCAGCTTGATCTGGCCGGAGGTGACGACCGTGTCGCCTTCGGAAACGCCGCTCAGGATCGCCACCTGGTCGCCGCGCGTCGCGCCCGTCGTGACGAAGACCTGTCGCGCGACGAGCGCGGGCTTGGCATCGGCGCCCTTGCCCTTGTCATCGACGATGTAGACCAGCGAGCCGTAGGGGTTGTAGCTCACCGCCGTCTGCGGCAGCGTGACCAGACGCTGCGCCGCGCCGGTGTCCAGCTCAACCGTGGCAAACATGCCGGGCAGCAGCTTCTGGTCAGCGTTCGGCAGAGTGGCGCGCACCTGCACGTTGCGGCTGCCCGTCTCGATCTTCGGATTGATGGCCGTGATCTTCCCTTCGAACGTCCGGCCGGGGAAGGCGTCGATCTTCGCCCTCACCCTGTCGCCGACCGCGATCTGCGCCACTGTCTGCTGCGGCAGCAGGAAGTCGACGAAGATGGGGTCCAGCGACTGCAGGGTCGCAATCATGGTGCCGGCCGCCAGGAACTGGCCGAGATCGACCTGCCGCAGGCCGAGCTTGCCGTCGAACGGCGCCCGCAGCGTCTTCTTGTCGAGGATCGCCTTCTGGACGGCGACCTGGGCGCGGGCGTTGCGCAGATTGGCTTCGTCGCTGTCCACGACGGCCTGGCTGATCGCCTGCGCCTTGAGCTGCTTGACGTCACGGTCGTAGGTGATCTGCGAGAGGGAAGCCGTCGCCTCGAGAGACTGAAGCCGGGCTTCCTCGTCTTCCTTGCGCAGGGTCAGCAGCACCTGCCCGGCCTTCACCTCGTCGCCCGACTGGAAGGTGATCGTCTCGACGACGCCCGCCACTTCAAGCGACAGCTCGGCCCCGCGCACGGCGCGCAGGCTGCCGACCGCATCGATCTTGGGTTGCCAGTCGCTGGTCTCGGCCTTCGTGGCGGAGACGGTCTGGGGCATGTTGGCCATGCCGGCCATGGCTTCCTTGATCTTCCCGTTGACGAAGGTCTTGAAGCCGAACAACCCGCCGAGCACCGCGCCGACGAGAATGAGCATGATGAGCATTCGCTTGATCATCTTATGCCTCTTGAGCTGATCAGGATGACTTGATGTGAGTTCGAGGGAGCGGCGGCTCAGTGACCCGCGCGCGGAAGCTTGATGTCCTGGATCGGGGGCAGCGCAAAGCGGGTCGGCGTGCCCATCGATTTCGGATCGACGTCGGTGCGGTTCCACCAGCCGCCGCCCAGCGCCTGAAACAGCGCCGCCGTGTCGGAGTAGCGCGCCGCCTGCGCCTTCAGCCGGTTGATGACCGCGGTCTGGTACGTCTGTTGTGCATTGAGCAGAGTGAGATAATTCACTGCGCCCAGCTGGTACTGCTGTTCGGAAAGCCTGAGGCTCGCCGCCGCTGTCTGCTCGGCAGCGACCTGGGCGCGCAGCGTGTCGGCATCGTACTGCACGGCCCGCAGCGCGTTGGCGACATCCTGGAAGGCCGACAGCACCACACCGCGATACTGCGCGGCCGCGCGCTCATAGGCGGCGATCGCGGCCTGGCGCTGATGGTCGAGTCTGCCGCCGTCGAACACGGTCTGCGCGATCCCGAGGCCGATGCTCCATACGCCCGAGCCCGGCACGATCAGCGAGCTGATCCCGCCCGAAGTGAACCCCAGCAGGCCGGTGATGGTGAACTGCGGCATCTGGTTGGCGACCGCGACTCCAATATCGGCGCTGGCGCCGCGGAGCTGTGCCTCGGCGGCGCGCACGTCGGGCCGCTGCTCGACCAGGGACGAGGGCAGGCTGAGCGGCAGTTCCTGCGGCAGCTTGAGCTTGGCGAGATCGAAACTCTCACCGCGATCCTGGTCCGGCGAACGGCCGACCAGGCGCATGAGCTGGTTGCGCTGCTGGGCAAGCTGCTTCTGCAGCGGCGGCAAGGTCGCCTGGGTCTGCGTGAGGGCGGCCTCCTGGGCCAGGACGTCGGCGCGCGAGGCACCACCCAGGTCGAACTGGCGGCGCACCACCGACAGCGAATTGTTGAGGATGTTGATGATGTCGTTGGTCGCGTTGATCTGGGCCTGCAGCGAGGCGAGGTTGATCGCGGCGACGACGACGTTGGAGGAAAGCGTGAGATACGTCGCCTCGAGCTGAAAGCGTTGGTTCTCCGCCGCGGCTTCCTTGGATTCGACCTGGCGCCGCACGCCGCCGAATACGTCGGGCGTATAGGAAATGTTGAGCGACGCCGCCGTGACGCCGTACATGACCCCAGCGCCCGTCTGCCCCTGAGAAGCCGGAGAGGCGAGTTGCTGCTGCCCCGAGCCGTTGCCGCTCAACGTCGGAAACAGGCCGCCCTGCTGGGCGAAGTAGAGTTCCCGCGCCTGACGCAGCGCCGCCTGGGCGGCGTCGACGTCGGGATTGGCGCGCAGCGATTCGCGGACCAGCGTGTCGAGCTGCGGCGACTGGAACAGCACCCACCATTCGCCGGGAATGTCCTGTTCCGGCACGAAGGTCTGGGGTGCGCCACCGGGCCCTGCTGCGGAACTGGTCTGCGGCGCCAGCGCCTCGGGCGTATAGCCGGTCGATGTCGGCTTGTCGGGTTTAACGAAATCCGGACCGGCCGTGCAGCTGGCGAGGAGGAAGGCCGTGAGGGCCACGAGAAAGGGCGAACGCCTGTTCATGATCTAACTCGTCAGCTACTTTTCGGACGCGGCGGCGCGGCAGATGGCGGACGTCTGATCGCGCACGATCTGCTTCATCAACTGGACATTCTCACCGTCCAGGCCAACCGCCTTGAGGATGGGGCGCTTATGGCTGTTGCAGAAGATGACGACCTGCCCGATCAGCGCCATCGTGCGCATCGTCATCTCCGGGTCGTCCTCGGACTTGCCATGAATGCGGGCGAACAGGGCGAGGCAGGGATTGAAGATCTGCTGCATGCCGCTCTCGTGCATCCGGTCGAGCCCGGGCGTTTCTTCGACCTCGGCGCGCGCGAAGATCAGGCGGCGGCTGTCGACCTGGGGGCCGCTCGTCACCACGGTGACGAAGGCTTCGAGCGTCTGGCAGAGGAGTTCGGCGAGTTCGGGCGATGCGGCGGCCGGATCGTCGAGCGCCGCGCGCACGCGCGGCAGCACCTCGGCCATGTGCCGTTCCGTGTCGGCCACGATGTCCTCGATGATCGCCCGGTACAGGCCTTCCTTGTTGCCGAAATAATACTGGATTGCCGGCAGGTTCACGCCCGCCCCCTCGGCGATCTGCCGGGTACTGGCGCCCTCGTAACCATGGGCGGCGAACAGATCGAGGGCGGCCACCAAGATGCGGCGGCGGGTGTCTTCACCCCTCGCCTGCAGAGCGGGCCGACCACGGCCCGAAGCTTGTGTATCGATCATGGTCACCTGGCAAACGCTGACCGGAGCTTTTTAGTGTCGATCGATATACTATGTCAATTGATATATATTATCCCGCAATGCGCAAATTGCTTGGGCTTCGGCAGGCAGGCCGCGCTCTTTCTCGTCCTTTCGTGAAGACAGACTGCCCCATCGCCCGGCGGAGCCGACCGGACGGGCCTGCCGCGCCTGCGGCGGCATCCTTTCGCAGCGACTGACTCTAGATTCCGACCTTCGCTGCCAGCGATTTCGGAACGCGGACCGGCATGTCCAGGAGCATCTGGGCGAAGGCCTTGGCCAGCGGATCGGCCTTGAGGGAAGCCATGCCGCCGCCGCCGAGCGCCTTGCGCAGCAGGAAGTTGAATCCCTTGATGCCCGGCAGGCGCCAGCGCGTAACCGGTCCCTGGATACGGTGCGCGAAGTACCGGGCCACCGCCTCCTCCGTCACCTCGGCCTCGAGGATGGGCTCGTAGTCCGGCTGGCGCGCGAAGATGCCGATATTGGCATTGTCGCCCTTGTCGCCCGAGCGGCCGTAAGCCAACGCAATCAGCGGCACGGTTGTGGTGTCGCCCATTGGCGGGGGCGACGCGGCCGGTGCTTCGACCGGAAGCTGGGCAGCCGTGAAGCCGCCGCTCAGCGCGCCTTCCTGCATCGCGATCTGGTGACCACCGACGTCGACCGTGACCGGCACCATCGACTTCGGCACGAGGCAGGAGAACATGCGGATGACGGGCGACGGCGAAACGCGCCCGGCACCGAAGCTGCCGGTCATGCCGACCACGCCCCCCGTCGACATGGGCGAGATCTCGCGGCCGAGAAGCGACAGCGCCTCCTTCTGATCGTGCTTTGCGGCGATCTTCACGACGACCTCGCGCGTGTCGGGCACACGCCCATGCGGCCCGTAGGTCGCTTCGCTGCCGATCACTTCGACGCTGACGTCGCGATAATCCGACATGCCCTTCTCGGCGAACATGCGGCGGGTCTTCTTGATGATCGACTCCGCGCTGTGGCGGCCCTTGGCCACCGCCTCGCGTCCGCCCAGCATGAAGATCGAGGTGAACTTGTAGCCGTCGGGCCAGGTCGTCGAGACCTTGTAGGTATCCGTGGGCGGCCGGCCGCGGGCGCCGCTCACCCGCACACGGTCCTTGGCCACCTGCTCGTAGGTCGCCTCGGTGAAGTCGCACACGACGTCTGGCACCATGTAGGCACGCGGATCGCCGATCTCGTACAGCATCTGCTCGGCCACCGTCGCGGTGGTGATGAGGCCGCCGGTATTGTCGGGCTTGGAGAGCACGAAGCTGCCGTCGCTCGACACTTCGGCGATCGGAAAGCCCATATTGTCGTAGTCCGGCACCAGGCGCCAATCGGTGAAGTTGCCGCCGTTGCACTGGGCGCCGCATTCGATGATGTGACCGCACAGCGTGCCGGCGGCGAGGCGATCGAATTCCTGCGGCGTCCACGAAAACGCGTGGATCAGCGCGCCCAGCGTCACCGCCGAATCGACACAGCGCCCCGTGATCACCACGTCGGCGCCCTCGTCCAGCGCCCGGGCAATCGGGAAGCCGCCGAGATAGGCGTTCATGCTGGCGATCTTCGACGGCAGCTCGGCGCCCGTATCCATCTCGCGGATGCCGGCGGCGCGGAACTCGTCGACGCGCGGCAGGATGTCGTCGCCCAGCACGACGGCAACCTTGAGCGTCACGCCGGCCGCCTCGCAGGCCTTGAGCACGGCGTCGCGGCAGGCCAGCGGATTGACGCCACCGGCATTGGTCACGACCTTGATCTTCTTCTCGGCGATCTCACGCGCCAGCGGCGCCATGACGACCGACACGAAGTCGACCGCATAGCCCGCCTGCGGGTTCCGCAGCTTCTGCGCCGCCATGATCGACATGGTGACTTCGGCGAGATAGTCGCTGACCAGATAGTCGACGTTGCCATGCCGCACGAGCTGGACCGCGGCGGTTTCCGTATCGCCCCAGAAGCCCGAATGGCAGCCGATGCGGACAGTCTTTGACATGCTCAACCCTCCGGCTGGATGCCCGCGTCGCGCGCGAGCTTCGTCCATTTCTCGATCTCGGCCTTCTGGAAGGCGAGCAGGTCTTCCGGCGAGCCGAGTTTCAGGATCACGTTGAAGTCGCGCATGCGCTGCTGCATCTCTGGCTTCGAGTACTCTTCGCGGATGATCGCGTTCACCCTGTCGACGACCGGCCGCGGTGTCCTGGCGGGCGCGAACATGGCGTACCAGCCGTCCAGGTCGAATTCGATGCCCTGCTCGCGCAGGGTCTTGAGGTCGGGCAGGTTGGGCGAGCGTTCGCTGGAGATCGACGCGATCGGCTTCACGCGTCCCGATTTGATGTGGGGCAGCACGGTGCCCATGTCGGCGACCATGTATTGCAGTGTGCCACTCAGGACATCGTTCAATGCCGGCGGTACGCTCTTGTAGGGCACCTGCACCGCATCGAAGCCAAGCAGACGCTTCAGCGTTTCGCCGGCGACCACGCCGGTGCTGTTGCCGGTGCCGTAGGAAAGCTTGCCCGGATTGGCCTTGGCGTAGGTCACGAGCTCCTGAATGGTAGCGAAGGGCGCGCTCGGATGGGCGACGATGCAGAACGGCACCAGGCCGACGAGCCCGATCGCCTCGAAATCCGTCACCTGGTCGTAGGGCAGGTTCTTCACCAGCGCCGCGGCGGCGGCATGCGAGGTGTTCGAGGTGAACATCAGCGTGTGACCGTCCGGCGCGGCGCGCGCCACGAAGGCGCCGGCGATCGTGCCGTTGGCGCCGGGCTTGTTGTCGACGGTGACCGGCTGTCCGACCTGGGCAGAGAGTTTCTCGGCGAAGATGCGCGCCATCGTGTCGGTGCCGCTGCCGGCAGCGAACAGGATCACGATGCTGATCGGCTTGGTGGGCCACGCGGCCTGGGCCAGGGCCGCGGTCGAGGCCGCCGGCACCAGTGCCGCCGCCGCCGAGGACACGAGGAACTGACGCCGGTCGATCATGGTCTCGTTTCCTTCCCTGTTTTCTTTCTTCTTGTCGTCTTACTTCTTCTTGCGATTGACGAAGGCTCCCATGCGCTCGATATGCTCGCCCTCGGCGACCGACTGGGCGAAGGAATCGATGCCGGCCTGCACCGCCTCGTCGAGCGGCAGTCGCTCCCAGCGCCGCATCAGGCGCTTCTGCGCGCGCACGGCAAGCGGCGTCGCATCGACGATCGAATGAACGCAGCGCTCGATGGCCGCGTCGATCTTGGCCGTCTCGACGACCTCCTCGACCATGCCCCAGGCTTCGGCCTTGCGGGAATCGATGTTCTCGCCGGTCAGCAGCATCCACGAGGTGCGTCCCCAGCCGATCAGGCGGGGCAGCAACGCCGCCTCGACGACGGACGGAATGCCGACCTTCACCTCGGGCATGCCGAAATGCGCGGTGTCGGTGGCAATGCGCAGGTCGCAGGCCGCCGCCACTTCGAGACCGGCACCCAGCGTGTAGCCTTCCATGCGGCAGATCACCGGCACGGGACAGTCGCGGATCGACTGGCAGAGCTTGTGGACCATGGTGATGAAGGCGCGACCGTCCTCCGACGTGCGCATCCCCGCCATGTGGTTGATGTCGGCGCCGCCGATGAACGCCCGGCCGCCGGCGCCCGAGAAGACGACGACGCGCAGGTCTTCCTCGGCCGACAGCGCGTGGAAGGTCGCGGTGAGATCGTGCAGGGCCGCCGGGTTCAGGACGTTGAGACGCCGCGCATTGTCGAACACGAGATGGGCCACCGTGCCGGCATCGCGCTTGTCGCGCCGGACCTCGATCTTGTGCGCGGCTTCCGCCATGACGTTTCGCTCCGTGGCTCTTTGTGATTGGCTGATTCTCCCCTATTAGAACCCGCCAACGCAGCTTCACAAGAGCCAATGCCCGACACCATTCCCGACCTTGCCTCCTGGGGCATCGACCTCTCGCGCTACACCGTGTTCGTGCCGCCGGATCCGTTCGAGGACCATGTCGGGCCGTTCTATTTCGACCTCCAGGGCGATGCCCGTCAGGCCGGCACGGTTCATTGCGTGCTGCCGACGCTCGCGCGCCACGGCAATTACATGGGCGGCGTGCATGGCGGCGGCATCCTGACCTTCGCCGACTATGCGCTCTGCCTGGTGGCCGGCCGAGCCGCCGACGGCGGCACCAACAGCTCCTTCGCCATGACGGTGAGCATCGCCGTCGAGTTCCTGAACGGCGCCCGCATCGGCCCGCCCCTGGAAGCACGCGGCGAGCCGCTGCAGGTCACGGGCCGCCTCGCCTTCGCGCGCGGCTCGATCACCCAGGAAGGCCGCACGATCGCCCTGTGGTCGGGTGTGTGCCGCCACGTCGCGCGCGCCAAGGCGATGGCGCGCAAGGACGAGCAGGCGCCGTCGCGCGTCGCGCTGCCGCCGCAGGTCGTGCCCGAGGGCTTCGAGCCCTTCAAGGCGAGCGCCTATTCCACCCATATCGGCCCGGCCTTCGTGCGCAAGGAAGCCGATGGCGCCTCGCTGGTGCAGCCGACGCTGGCACGCATGTGCAACTCCGGCGGCGCCCTGCATGGCGGCTACATGATGAGCTTCGCCGACACCGCCATCACGCGCGCCGCGGCGATAACGAGCGATCTCGCGCCGACCACCGTCTCCTTCGCCGCAGAGTTCCTCGCCGCCGGCGACATCTCCGCGCCGCTGGTCACGCGCGTGGAAGTGCCCAAGCAGGGTCGGTCGATTTCCTTCCTGCGGGGCCTTCTGGAACAGAACGGCAAGGCCCTGCTCTCCTACTCCGCAACGGTGATGCTGAAGCCGCGGGCCTGATCCGCGCCCGCCTGGGCAGCCACCCGCGCCACTTCCAGCGTCAAGGCTTCGTCGAGGCCGCGCACGCCCGCCAGGTCCCGCGCCCGCGCCGCGCGCTCCACGGCATCGGCGACCCTCCCGAGGGCCAGCGCGCCGATCATGCCGGAAGCCCCCTTCACCCGGTGCGCCGCCCGCGCGATCGTCTCCAGGTCGTCGGTCCCGCGAATCTCGTCCTGGGCGTCACGCGCCGCGTCGAGGAACTCGCGTTCGATCTCGGCAACCGTGGCGGCGTCACCGCCGAACAGCTCGACGAGCCGGTTGCGATCGTAGGCCTGGCTCATGTCAGCGCCCCCGACGTCCATCGCGCAGCCAGATGTCCAGGGTTGCCTTCAACTGTTCGATGCCGAGCGGCTTGATGATGAAACCGTCCATGCCGGCTGCCCGGCTGCGCTCTTCCTCCGATTCGAGCGCGCTGGCGGTAACGGCCAGGATCGGCAGGCGTGCGCGACCCGTCGACACCTCGTCGCTGCGAAGCCGCCGCGCCAGTTCGAAGCCGTCCATATCGGGCATCTGCAGGTCGGCGAGCATGAGATCGTACTGGCCCGACCGCCACATCGCGAGGGCCTGCTCGCCGCTTGCCGCCACGTCGGCCGAGGCACCGACCAGTTCGAGCTGCCGCGCCAGGATCTTGCGGTTGACCGAATTGTCGTCGACCACGAGCACGCGGCCCCCCGAACGGCCGACCGGACCTGTCCCCGGGGCCGGGGCGGGGGCCGCTGGCGCAGGGCACGACACCCGCCCCGCCGCCTGGGCGATCGTCCGCACCAGCACGTCCCGCCGCCACGGCCGCTTGAGGTCGGCGAGACACAGCTGTTCCTTCGAGCCTTCGATCGTCACCGCCGTCTGCGACGACACCACGACATCGACTTCCGCGCCTGCGTCGCGCAGATAGCGCGCGATGGCGCCGCTCTCCTGCGGGTCCGGCAGAGAGAGGACAAGAGACAGGTTCTCGAGCGGGAGGCTGGCCGGGGCGGCGCTCGGCGCTGCCGCCTCGAGCTTCACCGTGACGATGAAGGTCGAACCAACGCCAGGCGCGCTGTGCACCTCGACGCCGCCATGCATCGCCTCGGCGAGGCGGCGCACGATGGACAGGCCGAGCCCGGTGCCACCGAAGCGGCGGGTCGTCGAACTGTCGGCCTGGACGAAGGGATTGAACAGCCGGTCGCGCTGGGCGGCCGTGAGCCCGATCCCCGTGTCGACCACCCTGAGGCGAAGAGCGAGTTGCCCCTCGGTCTTCAGGCCCTCCCGCTCCAGGAAAACCCGGACGCTGCCCTTCTCGGTGAACTTGATGGCGTTTCCCAGGAGGTTGAACAGGATCTGCTGCAGTCGCAGCGGATCGCCGACCGCGCGAGCGGGCACATCGGGCGCCACATAGGCCGACAGGACGAGCCCCCTCTCCGCAGCCCGGGCGCCCAGTGCCTCGGCCGCCCCTTCGATCAGTTCGACGGTGGAGAATTCGACCTGCTCCAGATCTAGACGCCCGGCCTCGATCTTGGAGAAGTCCAGGATGTCGTCGATGATCCGCAAAAGAGACGCCGCCGAATAGCGAACCGTTCCCAGCTGGTCGCGCTGGTCGGGCGAGAGCTCGGTGCGCTCCAAAACGTCGATCATGCCCAGCACGCCGTTCATCGGCGTCCGGATCTCGTGGCTCATGGTGGCAAGGAAGGTCGACTTGGCCTGGTTGGCCTTCTCCGCGTCGCGCTGCGCCGCAAGCGCAGCGTCGCGGGCCTGGCGGGCCTCGTCGAAGGCGACCTGCAGCCGGCGCGCCAATTCGTCCTTCTCGTAAGCGAGGGCGATATTGTCGTACTGCCAGCGGTGGACGTCGCGCACATAGGCCATGAGGTGGCCGACATAGGCGGCACCGGCAATGCCTACGATCTGGTAGAATGGGTCACCGGAGGCGACCAGGACCAGCAGCAACGGCGCCGCGGTGGCGACGGCGAAGGCATAGAAGGTCGGCGGATGGGCCGACCGGATCGGCACGCCCGTGGTGACCGTGGCCAGCAGCACGAGCCCTAGCAGCATGCGCGGCAACTCGAAGTCCCTGGAGGCCAGCAGATACCCGGCCCAGCCCCAGCAGGCTCCCCCGAGAAATGTGAAGGCCGCGAACCACCAGCCCCAGCGCAGGGTCTGCTCGTCGTCGGCCCGCGCGCGGGCGAAGCGGTGGCGCAGAAGGTCGAAACCCAGCGTCACCGCGAGGTAGGTCCCGAACGGTCCGGCCAGCTCGACGAGGTCGATCTGCCGCCAGTAGATGGCGGCGATCACCGGCCACAGCACGAAGGAAAAATAGCGCGACGGCGCCGATCCCTCGAACAACCGCCGCACCAGCTCGGCACGAACGAACCGATCCTGGCGGGCCGCCTCGCCAGTCTCGACCTGATTGGCGGCCGGGTCAGCGGCGGCGAGCGACATCAACCATCTCGAAACCAGGGTTTGAGCCGCCGCCCCAAGGGGCAGCTAGAGCTTGCGGATTTCCGCCAAGATCAATCGTATCAAAAATATCAAGAAAACGATATAATTCGTTGAGAAATAGTGTTAATTTGAAGGCATTGAACGTTATTTATTAGGTTAAGTCATGCAGCTTCCGTCCGTTTTGCTGGTCGAGGACGACGCATTTCAGCGCAAGGCCGCCGAGACCTATCTGTCCAATCACGAGCTCAAGGTGACAGCTGTCGAGAACGGCGCCCAGATGCGCCGCCAGCTCTCCCGGTCGATGCCCGACCTCGTCCTGCTCGACGTCCAGCTGCCCGGTCCCGACGACGGTTTCGCGTTGGCCCGCTGGCTGCGCGAGAGCAACACCCGCGTCGGCATCATCATGCTGACGGCGGCCACAGACCCGGTCGACAAGGTGCTGGGCCTCGAAAGCGGCGCCGACGACTATGTTGCCAAGCCCTATGAGCCGCGCGAGCTGCTGGCCCGCTGCAAGAGCGTCCTGCGCCGGTCGGTGGCCAAGGCGACCCCCTCCCGCCTCGAGCGCGTGCGGATGGGCGGCCACGTGCTCGATCTGACCAAGCGCCAGCTCCTTGACGCTGACAACACCGATGTTCCGCTCACCTCCGGCGAATTCGACGTGCTCAAGATCTTTGCGGAAAACCCAAATCGTCCGCTGTCGCGCGATTGGCTGCTGGAGACGACCAGCCACCGCGCCCGCGACCCGTTCGACCGGGCGATCGACCTCCGGATCACGCGGCTGCGCCGCAAGATCGAGCCGGCGCCGGACAAGCCGACGGTGATCCGCACCGTGCGGGGAGTAGGCTATATGTTCGTGCCGCCCGCCGAATAGCCGGGCTATAAGAGCCCGCCCCGGCGCGCCCGGGGCGCAGCCCGTCGGTTGCGGGGGCCCGTAGTTCAGCGGTTAGAACGAGCCGCTCATAACGGTTATGTCGCAGGTTCGAATCCTGCCGGGCCTACCAACCGCCTGCCGCCGCCAAGCGTTCCCTGAGCCGTACGGGTCTACCACCGCTCAAGAAGCGCCAAGCGTCGGCCTAAAACTCCCTCAGATTGTCGCGGAAGTGCTTGTGCGCATACGCCTTGCGCGTCAGCCCTCGACGCTGCAACTCGGGCACAAGCCCGTCGCAGATTTCTATGATGTAGCGTCGGTCGAAGTGGGCGTTGAACAGCAGGAAGCCGTCGCCGCCCACCTCCTGCATGATCTCCTGCATCAGGCCGGCGACGTGATCGGGCGTGCCGACCAGGTCGATACCCTGCCGGCTGTTGAGCCCGCTCGCCAGCGAGCGCGGCGTCTTGCCGATCCATTTGGCGAGCGATGACTGGTGCCCGTTGGTCCGCAGGTGCTCCGGCAGCGGCTCGTCGGGATCGAACTGCGCGAAGTCGATGTTCGTGAGGCGCGACATGCCCGAGAGCTGCAGGTCGAGATGCTTGCCGAAATCCTCCTGCTCGAGCCGCCGGCGTTCGCGGGCGGCCTCCATCGTCGTGTCGACGATCGGATAGGCGAGAAACAGCACCTTGATGTCGTCGGGATTGCGGCCCCAACCGGCGGCTTGGCGGCGGATGTCCTCGCGGAAGCTCTTCATGCCTTCGACGGACACGGCATTGGTGATGATCGTGTCGGCCCATCTGGAAGCAAAGGCCTGGCCGCGCGCCGAGCCGCCGGCCTGGCAGATCGGCACCCTTCCCTGAGGCGAACGAGGCGCGTTGATCGGTCCGCGCACCTTGAAATACTTGCCCTCATGGTGGATCGGACGGACCTTCTTGCCGTCGGCGAACATGGGAATGTCGCGGTCGAGCATGACCGCATCCTCGTCCCAGGCCTCCCACAGCCTGGTGACGACGTCGGCGAACTCGTCGGCGACGTCGTAGCGCTCGTCATGCGGCCGCTGGCCGACATGGCCGTAATTCTCGGCGGCCCCGTCGTTGCTGCCGGTGACGCAGTTCCAGCCGATGCGCCCTTCGGTGACGTGGTCGAGGGAGTTGACGAGGCGCGCCAGCAGGTAGGGTGGATACTCCGACGTCGAGAGCGTCGGCACGAGGCCGAGATGCCTGGTCGCCATCGCCAGCCATGGGACCAGCACGGCGGGATCCAGCTTGGGCGAGCTGGCGCCGTACTTGAGGTAGGTGTCGTGGCTGCCCTGGTAGGTGTAGGGCACCATCGAGGAATCCTCGATGATCATGTAGTCGAAGCAGCCGCGCTCCAGCCCCTTGGCCAGGTCGACGAAGATGTCCGGCATCATCCAGCGATGTTTGTCGTATTCGGTGCCGGGCCACATCGAGCGCCACGCCTTCGGGCCATAGCCCTGCGACAGGAACCAGGCGAGGTGGAAATGATCTTTCGCCATGCTCAGGCCTCCGCGCCCTTCGTCAGGCTCGCGACGAATTCGACCTGACTCATCGCCAGGTCGGGGCGATGACCGCGGTCGCGATAGAACTTCTCGTAGATCTTGAACTCCTCCAGCACGCGGCGCAGCTCGGTTACGGCGTCGTCATGCAGGTCGACACGCACGTCGATGTCGAAGTGATCGGGCTCGGAGGCCACGAAGATCGCGGCCGACCTTTCGGTGAGGTGCCCATCGTTCCCGACCTGCCCCCCGGCATCGCGTCCGCCCTCCAGGGCAGCCAGCAGCCGGAATTCGAGGGCGGCGCCGGGATCGGCGAGAAAGCCCGAGACGATGCCGTCCAGCACCTCTTTCCCCGCCAGCACATTGCCGAACGCCACGAAGCCATCGCCCTCGTGATGCCCCGCCCACGGCCGGCAGCCCGGGCCGGTATGGGCAGAGGTCCTGCCCTCGCGGTCGATGATGGCGATCTGGCGCCAGTCATGGTCGGGATCGCAGGCCTTGAGCGCTGCCATCACGCCGGCCGGCGCCATGCCCTGTTCCAGCAGTTCGAGCGCGATCAGGTCGTTGTCTCGCTTCACGTAAGCCTGCGTCTTGCAGACGCCCGCGCCGAAGCGGATGCCTTCGCAGCGGCCGCCGGCGGCGATCGAGAAGGTGGTGACGCCGAGGCCGAGACGGCCCGTGTGGGGACAGCGGGCAATGATCGAGAAGGTCATGGCCTTGGCTCCTTCATCGAGGCGATGAAGGCCTCCTGCCCGATCGCCGCGCGCGGATTGCGTCCGCGGTCGGCGTAGTAACCCTCGTACTGCTTGTAGACCGTCCAGACGCGCCGCAGCTCGTCGACGGCCTTGTCGTGCAGGTCGACGCGCAGGTCGATGTCCGGATGGATATGGCGCGAGGAGACCTGGAGAGCGGCCGAGCGCTCCGTCCGATGGGCCGTCGCGTTGCCCTGCCCGCCCGCGTCGCGGCCATATTCGAGTGCCATTAGCAGGCGATGTTCGAGGTCGGCCTCGGGCTCCGCGAGGAAGCCCTCGGCGATCGCCTCGGCGACGTGCCGGCCCCGCAGGCCGTTGCCGGTGGAGATGTAGTTCTCGCCCGTCACCTCACCCGCCCAGCCGCGCACGTTGGCGCCGGTATAGGCCGCCACGGCGCCGCTGCGGTCGATCACGCCGATCTGGCGATAGCTGTGGAAGGCGTCGTTGGCCTTGAGATGGTCGAGGACCGACTGGGCGCCGAGGCCCTGTGCGAGAAGGCGCAAAGCGATTGCGTTGTTGTTCTCGTTGGCGTTGGCCTGGCTCACCGTGACCCCGGCATTCGATCTCGTGGAATGGGCGTAGCGGCCCACCGTGACCGAATAGGTGGCGATGCCGATCCCGAGGCGGCCGGTCTTGGCGCAGCGTCCAAGGATGGTGTAGGTCATGCCCGCTCCTTGACGCGCCGGGCGTCGAGTTGCTTCGCGAAAACGTCCTGCGGGATGGCTTTCGACGGGTCGGTATCCCGGCCGCGATAGAACGCCTCGTAGAGATTGAACTCCTCCAGCACGCGACGCAGCTCGTCGACCGCCGTTTCGTGGACGTCGACCCGCACGTCGACATCGGGAAAGTCGCGCCGGTCCACGACCTTGATCGCGGCCGAGCGCTCGGTTCGATGGGCGTCGGCCGGCCCTTGCCCGCCAGCATCGCGGCCGCCTTCGATCGCGCGCAGCAGGCGATATTCCAGGGCATCGTCGGGACTCATCAGGAAGCCCGCGACCATCGCGTCGAGCACCTGCGGACCGAGCAGGCCGTTGCCGAACACGACGCAATCGGTTGCCTCCTTGTGGCCCGCCCAGCCGCGGCAGCCGGGGCCGGTATGGGCGGCGACCCTGCCATCTCGGTCCATGATCGCGATCTGGCGGAAACCGTGCTCGGTGTCGTTGCCGGCGAAGATCTCCATCACCCGCGCGGGTCCGTAGCCCTGCGCCAGGAGCTTGATGCCGAGCGGATCGTTAGTGCGGTTGGGAAAGGCCTGCGTCTTGCAGACGCCGACATTGGCCATCACGCCTTCGCAGCGCCCACCGACCGCCAGCGAATAGGTGGCGATTCCGAGGCCGAGCCGGCCCGTCCGCCGGCAACGCCCGATCACGGAGTAAGTCATCGCGCGGCCTCCTGCGTCTGGGCGAGCGTCTGGGCGAAGGCGTACTGCGGAATCGCATCCCTGGGATTGCGCGCTCTCTCCTTGTAGTAACCGCGATAGAGTTCGTACTGCTCGAAGGCGCGTCGCAGTTCCTCGACCGCCGTGTCGTGCAGGTCGACGCGCAGATCGAGTTCGGCGTGATCGTAGTCGCCGTAGACCATCACGGCCGCCGACCGTTCGGGGAGAGGACCGTCGTTGCCCGCCTGACCGCCGGCATCGCGTCCCGCTTCGATCGCCGCCAGGAGACGGCGCTCGAAAGAAATCCCAGCCGCGCCTTCATAGGCCTTCGCCATGGCATCGACGACGGGTTCGCCCGCCAGCACGTTTCCCATGGCGACATAGCCGTCGCCCGTGACATGCCCCGCCCAGCCGCGGTTCTTCGGGCCAGTATAAGCCGCGACTCGGCCCACACGATCGATCACCGCGATCTGGCGGAACTCGTGGTTGGCATCGTTGGCTTTCAGCTCGGCCAGCACGTGCTCGGGCGCGAAGCCCTGCGCCAGAAGCCGGAGCGCCAACGGATTGTTGCCCTGGTTGACGAAGGCCTGGGTCATGGTCGCGCCGGTGTTGCCGCGCAGCCCGGTGCAGTAGAGGCCCACGGTGATCGAGTAGGTCGCGATGCCGATGCCGACATGGCCGGTCGTCGGACAGCGCGCGAGCAGAGTGAAGGTCATGAGCGTCTGTCTCCCGTCGGTGCCTTCGCCCCCGCACGCACGGAACGTGCCGAACCGGCCGCGGACGCCTCGCGCTTCAGCGGCGCATAGGCCAGCTCGTGCAGATCCTGGAACTCCCCTTGAAGGACACGAAGGAATTCTTCCGCCGCGACCGGCAGCTGCCGCGCCGCATGCGTGATCGCATCGATCGTTGCGTTGTTCACCAGCCGGTCGCGGATCGGAACGGCAACCAATTCACCCGAGCGCAGACTGTCCCAGGCCGATAGGCGCGAGAGGAAGGCAATCCCATGATTCACCTTCACGAACTCGACGCGCAGCTGGATCGCGTTGGTCTCGAGGGTCGGCGAAATATGAATGCCGGCCGCGGTGCAGGCCACCTCGATCAGGATGTGGCTGCCGGTGTGTTTCATAGGTGACGCGATCGGATAGACGGCACAATCGGCCAGCGAGACCTTGGGCCGCCCGGCGAGCGGGTGATGCGCGGACATCACCGCGACCAGGGGCTCGCGCATCTTGAAAACGGTCTGCAACTCCGCCTCGGCGGGGGGATAGAAGGCGAGACCGATGTCGGTGCGGCCTTCGCGAACGGCTGCCACCACCTGATCGGAGCCGTCGATCGTGATCTCGAACTGGATGCCGGGATATCGCCGGCTGAATCGGGTCACGGCGCGCGGCAGCAGGTGCGGCACCAGGGTCTCGATCGAACGGATGCTGACGGTGCCGCGGCGCAGCCCCTTCAGCGCGTCGATCTCGGAGCGCACGCGCTCGATCTGGCGCAGGTTGGTCTGGGCATGGCGGAGCAGGATCTCGCCCGCCGAGGTGAGTTTCACCCCGCGCGCGTGGCGCTCGAACAGCGGAACGCCGAATTCCTCCTCCAGCTTCTGGATCTGTCGACTGAGCGCGGACTGGGCAATGTGCAATTCCTCCGCCGCCTCCCGTATCGATCCGAGCCGTGCAATTGCGGAGAAATAACGCAGGGACTGATTGATCATTTCTTGGTCTCTCCTGCCTTTAGACTGATGCCGAACCGGCATCGCTTCAACGCCGAAATGGCGCTTGTCCGATCACCCGCGGCGGCTCCAATTCACCGTGTCATCTGGTTGCCGGCGACGAGGGAGACACCGCGATGCTCGATATGGTTGGAGAAGCCGTCGACCGGCTGATCACGATCGAAGCCAAGAACCACGGCATGCCGCACGGCATCCTGCTGCCGATGTATCTCGCGGCGCGCGAGGTCGCGGGCGACCAGCCGGTCACGATGGCGGCCGCCAAGGGCCTGCAGCAGGCGCTCGGCAAGGGCGACGTCGCCTTCATCATGACCGGTGCGGGATACGAGCCCACCATGCCCAAGGGCGAGAGCGACGGGCCGCCGGGTGCCGCCTCGCTCGCCCGCATTCTCTATCGCGGTCTCGGCGCCGTTCCGGTGTTCGTGAACGAAGCCTGCCACGCCCATCCGATCGTGGCGTCCAGCCAAGCCGCCGGCCTCATGGTCAAACCCTTCGAGCAGGCGCGCGATCGCCATCTCGGCGCCGCCCTCGAGAACGCACCGGCAGACCAGTCGAAGATCGATGCGTGGATCGCCGAGATCTACGCCAAGTACAAGCCGAAGGCGGTGGTCGCGGCGGAGCGCCTGGGCGCCGGCGCCGACGGCAACGTTCACACCGCGACCGGCCTGCCGCTCACCGGCCCGGAGTCAAAATTCCAGGGCTGCATCGACATCGGCGGCGTCGTCACCGAAGCCAACAAGCGCAAGATCTTCTCGGTCGGCATCGGCGATCATGGCAACGAGCTGGGTTTCGGCACGATCTACGACACGGTCGTGGCGACCATGCCGAAGGGCAAGGCCCTCGCCACCGTCGTGAAGACCGACGTCGTGGTCCCGGCGATGATGTCGAACTGGGGCTGCTACGGTATCGAGGCCTGCCTCGCGTACCTCTTGAAGAAGCCGCAGCTCATCCATTCGCCGGACATGGAAAAGCGCATCGTGCAGGCCTGCCTCGACGCCGGCGGCCTCGAGGCGATGTACTGCACGACCGAGTTCCTGGTCGATGGGCTCGACGGCGAGACGTCGATGGCCTGCATGCAGTTCCTGTCCAACATCGTGCGCAAGAATCTAGAGCCGCCCGACGCGGGCCTCACCCACTGATCGAGACCTTCCAACTGAACGTGCAGAGGTAAATCATGGCTATCGACGAGATCGTCGGCGATTCGATCGACCGCGCCATCAATGTCGAGATGCGCTTCCGAGTCGGGCTGCCGCGCGGCGTCACCTATCCTCTCTACGAGGCGGCGCGGAAGAAGCAGAAGAAGCCGCTCACCTGGCTGGCGGCAAAGCTGCTGAAAGAGTCGATCAAGCCCGGCGACAACGTGTTCGTCATCACCGGCGCGGGCACGCCCCCCGGCCTACCGGCGGGCGAGACCGACGGTCCGCCGGGCGCGGCCGCGATCGCGCGGGCGATCGAGTTCGGCCTGGGCGGCAAGCCGATCCTGATCAGCGAAGAGCGCAACATGCCCGCGGTCATCAAGTCGACCGAGGCCGCCGGCCTCGCCGTTTATGACGAGGCGCTGTTCAAGCAGCGCCGCTCCTGCGCCATGGCAATCAACTTCCCGCTGGGCGATGCCGCCGGCAAGAAAGCCGCGGCCGCGCTCATCAAGAAGTACAAGCCGGCCGCCATGGTGTTCATCGAGAAGGTCGGGCCCAACACCAAGGGCATCTACCATTCGATCATGGGCACGCCCCGCACGCCGGACAAGATCGCCAGCGCATACCATCTGGCGGACCAGGCCAAGGCGGCGGGCATCGCCACGGTTGGCATCGGCGACGGCGGCAACGAGATCGGCTGCGGCCTCATCAAGGAGGCGGTGTCGGAGATCCAGCCGTTCGGCAAGGACTGCGGCTGTCCCTGCCACGGCGGCGTTGGCACGGTTACTGAATGTGATGTGCTGGTCTTCGCCGCCGTGTCGAACTGGGGTGCCTACGGAATCGCGGCGGCACTGGCGGGTCACCTGGGGGACCGTGAGATCCTGCACGACGAAGCAACGGAGCTACGGATCGTGCAGGCGAGTGTCGATGGCGGCGCGATGGACGGGGCCTATTCCCGCCTCATCCCCTACGTCGACGGCACGTCGGACAAGATGCAGGCCGCGTTGATCACGATGCTTCATCAGATCATCGAGAACGGTCTGAAGGAATACGATCGAGGGTTCTGAATTCCATTCATTGGGGGCGGCTATGACCAAAGGGTTCCAGACGACGAGCGGCAAGGGAACGGGCCGGGGCATGAGCCGTCGCGCCTTCGGAGCGGGCGCTCTCGGCACAGGCCTGATCTTGGGAACGGGCCGCGCGCCCGCGCTGGCGCAGGGCCGGCGCGACCTCCGCGTCGGCACGTGGGGTGGCGAGTTCGGCAACCTCAGCCCCGTGATCCGCTCGGACATCCAGGGAAGCCTGGTCATGTACAACGTGTTCGACGGGCTGGTTAAGATCAACTTCAAGGACCGCGCAATCGAGCCCTTGATGGCGCTCGAGTGGACCCAGCCCGATCCGCTGACCTGGCGCATCAAGATCCGCGAAGGCGTGAAATGGCAGAAGGGCTTCGGCGAGTTCACTGCCGAGGACGTCGTCTACACCTTCGAATTTCACATGTCGTCGAAGAGCTTCCAGATGGGAACCGCGCTGTTCCCGATCGACACGGTGAAGAGCGACGGCAAGTACGTGGTCGAAATGAAGACCAAGCAGCCCTTCGGTGCCTTCCCCGGCGTCACCATGGGCTACGGCGGCACGATCGTCTCGGCGAAGGCACACAAGGAGATGGGCAACGACGCCTACAGCGCCACGCCCGTCGGTAACGGCCCCTTCCAGATCGAGAGCAAGAAGGGCACCGAGATCGTCCTGGCGAAGAACCCCGACTATTGGCGCCCGGGATTCCCCAAGCTCGACCGCGTCGTCTATCGCGCCATCCCCGATTCGACCACCCGCCTGCAGGCGTTGCAGAAGGGCGAACTCGACTTCGTGACCCATCCCGATCCCAAGGACATGAAGGCCCTCCGCAAGGAAGCCAAGTACACCATCAAGTCGACACCGGGCTGGGCGTGGGACTACCAGCAGTTCAACCTCAAGGCCAAGCCGGACGCGCCCTACCAGAACAAGCTGGTGCGCCAGGCGATCTCCTATGCGATCGACCGCGAGGCGATCGTGAACGAGATCTACTATGGCGAGGCGATCCCCACGGACAACCAGATCCCCGCCGGCTACATGGGCCATCGTCAGCCGATGCTGAAGTACCCCAAGAACGGCGACCTCAAGAAGGCCAAGGAGCTGATGGCCCAGGCCGGCGTGAAGGGCTACGAGGTCGAGGTCATCACCTCCGACAAGGACTGGCTGCGCAAGGAGCTCGAACTCGTCGCCGCGATGGTCAGCCAGATCGGCATCACCTACAAAATCAAGAACATGGACATGGGCGGCTTCAACAGCCTATGGCTCAACCAGAAATTCGACCAGCACCTCGAGGACATCACCCTCGTCGCGCCCGATCCCGACGCGACGTCGTGGTGGTTCCTGAACAGCAAGGGGAACGCATCGGCCTACAGCGTGCCGTCGATGGACGCGATGCTCGACGGCGCACGCAGCGAGCTCGATCCGGCCAAGCGCGAGGCCATGTATCACAAGATCGTCGACACGACGCTCGAGGAATGTCCGATCATCTATCACTGCAACACGAACAACATCCAGATCTACAACAGCAAGCTGGTGGGCTTCGAACCGGCGCCGCAGGAATACACCGAGAAACTCGACACGGTTTCGTGGTCTTGACCCGCACAAGGGCCTGCACAAGGGATAGTCGCGGCTGATGTGGTCCTATCTCGGGCGTCGCCTGATCCAGGTACCGCTGGTCCTGCTGGTCGTGTCGCTGATGACCTTCGCCATCACGCGCGCGACGCCGGGCGACCCGGTGACGATCATGCTCGGCATGCAGACCTCGCCCGAGGCGGCGAAGGCGATGCGCGAGGAGTTCAACCTCGACCGCTCGCTGCCCGAGCAGTACGGGCTTTGGATCGCCAAGGTGGTGACCGGCGACCTCGGCCGCTCGATGCGGCTCAACGATCCGGTCACCACCCTGATCGCGGAGCGGCTGCCGATCAGCCTGCAACTCGCCTTCGCCGGCATGCTGTTCGCTCTGGTGGTCTCGATTCCGCTGGGCGTGATCGCGGCGCTCCGGCGCAACAGCTGGATCGACTATCTCTGCACCGGCTACACGGTCGCGGGCTTCGCCATCCCGAACTTCGGACTGGCGCTGATCCTGATCTATGTCTTCTCGATCAAGCTCGACTGGCTGCCGATCACCGGCATCGGCTCGTCCGAGGCCGAGGAAGGCGGGCTGTGGAAGCATTACAGCCCCTTCATCATCCCCGCCATTGCACTCGGCGCGCTTCAGACCGCGATGCTGACCCGCCTGCTGCGCTCCAGCATGATCGACGTATTGTCTCAGGACTACATGCGCACCGCACGGGCCAAGGGTCTGCTGCCGTCCACCATCGTCATCGTCCATGCGCTCAAGAACGCGATGATCCCCTTCGTCACCATGGCCGCCGTCCAGTTCGGCTACATGATCGGCGTCCAGGTGACGATCGAATATATCTTCGCGGTGCCCGGCATGGGATCGGCGGTGTTGAACGCCGTGATCAATCGCGACTTCCCGGTGATCCAGGGCTTCACGCTGGTGATCGCGGTCTTCTTCCTGCTGATGAACATCCTCGCGGACATGATGTACGCGCTGCTCGATCCCCGCATCCGCTACTGATGCCCAGCAAGATGACCGACACGCGCGCCCGTCCCCTGCAATTCCGCGGCTCGCTGGCGCTCGCCGTGCAGCAGTTCCCGCGCAACCGTGCCGCAACCATCGGCCTGCTGATCCTGTTCGCGATCTGCTTCGCGGCCGCCTTCGCGCCCTGGGTCGCGCCCTACGATCCGATCCAGATCAAACTCTCGATGAAACTGAAGCCGCCGTCGTTCGAGCACCTGATGGGCACGGACCATTTCGGCCGCGACGTCTTCTCGCGCATGCTCTGGGGCGGACGAACCTCGCTCTCGGTCGGCCTGCTGGTCGTGGGCTTTGCCTTCATGCTGGGCGTGCCGCTCGGCCTTGCGTCAGGCTATTTCGGCGGCAAGGTCGACAATGCCTTGATGCGGCTGGTCGACGCCTTCCTCACCTTCCCGCCGCTCCTGCTGGCGGTGGCGCTGGTGGGGCTGCTGGGCCCGGACATCAAGAACGTGATGCTGGCGCTCGGGCTGGTGCAGGCGCCGATCCTGGCGCGCATGGTCCGCGGCAGCACCCTGGCCGTGCGCGAGGACGTCTATGTGACCGCCGCGCGCGCGCTGGGCGCCAGTCCACTGCGCATCGTGCTCTCGCACCTGTTGCGCAACATGGTGTCGCCGATCGTCGTCCAGCTCACCGTCGTCTTCGCGGCCGCCGTCGTCTCGGAGGCATCGCTCAGCTTCTTGGGCTTCGGGACTCAGCCGCCGGCGCCTAGCTGGGGCCGCGACATGAGCGAGGCCCGCCGCTTCCTGGCCGACGCGCCGTGGATGTTCCTGGCGCCGACCTCGATCATCGCGGTCTGCGTCCTCAGCATCAACTTCATGGGCGACGGGCTGCGCGATGCGCTCGACCCGCGCGCCTGGCGCACGCGTCGCAGCGTGGGAGCCGACGCATGAGCCTGCTGCGCGTCCGCAACCTCCACACTCGCTTCGCCACCGATCGCGGCGACGTGCGCGCGGTCAATGGGGTGTCGTTCGATCTCGAAGAGGGCGAGATCCTGGGCCTGGTGGGCGAAAGCGGCAGCGGCAAGAGCGTGACGGCGCTCTCGATCATGCGCCTCGTCCCCGAGCCGCCCGGACGTATCTCCGCCGACAGCCTGGCCTTCGACGGCCGCGAGCTGCTGGCTCTCAGCGAAGCCGAGATGCGCGAGGAGCGCGGCTCGAGCATGGCGATGATCTTCCAGGATCCCATGCGCTCGCTCAATCCGGTGCTCACCATCGGCCGGCAGATGACCGAAGTGCTGCGCCGGCACCAGAAGCTCGACAGTGCGGCCGCTAAGCGCCGCGCCATCGAGCTGCTCGAGACCGTGGGCATTCCCTCGGCGGAAAAGCGTCTCAGCGCCTATCCGCACCAGTTCTCCGGCGGCATGCGCCAGAGGGTGATGATCGCTATCGCGCTGTCCTGCAATCCACGCCTCCTCATCGCCGACGAGGCGACGACGGCGCTCGACGTCACCATCCAGGCGCAGATCGTCGACCTGGTTAAGCGCCTCACGCGCGAGCGCGGCACGTCGGTGATCTGGATCAGCCACGATCTCGGCGTCGTCGCGGGCCTCTGCGACAAGGTCAACGTCATGTATGCGGGCAACGTGGTCGAGTCCGGCCCCATCCGCGAACTGTTCCATCGCCCGAGCCATGGCTACACGCTCGGTCTGATGGGCTCGACGCCGCGGGTCGACGGCACGGGCGTGCGCCGCCTCACACCCATCGAAGGTATGCCGCCCAGCCTGATCGAACCGATCACGCTCTGTCCGTTCCTGCCGCGCTGCCGGGTCTCCATTTCCGCCTGCCAGACGGTGCCACCGGAGCGCCGCGATTTCGGCGGCGATCACTGGGCTCGCTGCCTCGCGGATCTGAAACCTGGAGATCGGGCATCATGAGTACGCTGCTCGAAGTCGAGGATCTCGACGTCCATTTCGGCCGCCCCGACGCACCGGGCACGGTGAAGGCCGTCGACGGCGTCTCCTTCAAGGTCGAGAAGGGCCGAACCCTGGGCCTCGTGGGCGAATCGGGCTGCGGCAAGTCGACGACCGGCTATGCGATCCTGCAGCTCGTGCGCGCCACCTCGGGCCGGGTGCTGTTCGACGGCACGGATCTCCGCCAGCTGGGCAGGCGCGACCTGCGCCGGATGCGGCGCAAGCTCCAGATCATCTTCCAGGACGCTCACGCCTCGCTCAATCCACGGATGCCGATCGGCGATCTCGTGGGCGAGGCGCTCGATATCCACGGCCTGTTCCGCGGCGCCGCGCGCGCCGGCCGCATCCGAGAACTGCTCGACATGGTGGGCCTCTCGGGCTCGTTCTTCGAACGCTACCCGCACGAGCTGAGCGGTGGCCAGGCGCAGCGCGTCGCGATCTGCCGCGCCCTCGCGGTCGAGCCGGACCTGATCATCTGCGACGAGCCGGTGTCGGCGCTCGACGTGTCGATCCAGGCGCAGATCGTGAACCTGCTGCAGGACCTGCAGGAGCGCCTGGGGCTCACCTACATCTTCATCAGCCACGATCTCAGCGTGGTGCGGCATATCAGCGACCAGGTGGCCGTGATGTATCTCGGCAAGATCGTCGAGATGGCCGGCAAGGAAGAGATCTACACTGCGCCGGCGCACCCCTACACCAAGTCGCTGATGTCGGCGGTTCCGGTGCCCGATCCCGATATCGAAACGCAGCGTCAGCGGATCATCCTGAAGGGCGACCTGCCCAATCCGGCCAACCCGCCATCAGGCTGCCGCTTCCGTACGCGCTGCCCCGTCGCCGTGCCCGAGTGTGCCGCCGTAGACCCGCCGCAGTATCCGCTGGGCGACGGTCACTGGGCCAAATGCATCCGTCTCAATGGAGTAAACCCGCATGCCTAAGCCGTTTCATCTCGCCTGGTTCCTGGGCCAGAGCTTCGCGTCCAAGAACTGGCGCTCGATGTGGGCCGGCAGCGCCTCCGACGTTAAGCGCTGGATGATGCCCGACCTCTTCATCGACCTGGCCAAGGGGATGGAGCGCGGCTGCTTCGACTACATGATCATCGAGGACTCCTCCAACGTGCCCTATACCTACAAGGGCAACCACGATACCTACCTGCAGTACGCCCAAGGGTCTCCCAAGCTCGACCCGCCGGTCCTGGTACCGTACCTGGCGCAGGCCACCACGCATCTCGGCATCGTGCCGACGCTCTCGATCTCGGAATACCCGCCCTATCTGGCGGCGCGTCTCATCAATTCGCTCGACCATGTCACCGAGGGCCGCATCGGCTGGAACTGCGTGACGGGCAGCAACGACGGCACTGCACAGAATTACGGCCACGAAAAGCACAGGCCGCATGACGAGCGCTACGAGGTCGCCGACGAGTTCGCCGATGTCGTCACCAAACTCTGGGAAGCGTGGGACGAGGACGCGGTCGTGCTCGATCGCGAGACGCCGATGTTCGCCGACGGCAAGAAGGTCCGCCCGATCCACCATGAGGGCAAGTATTTCAAGGTGCGCGGGCCGATCAACGCGCCGCGCTCGCCCCAGGGGCGCGTGCCGATCGTGCAGGCCGGCGGCTCGGCGGCGGGCAAGAAGTTCGCCTCGAAATGGGCCGACACCATCATCACCGAAGGCGCCAACATCCAGAAGATGAAGGCCTATCAAGAGGAGGTGCGCGCCAACGCCGCCGCCATGGGGCGCAATCCCGACGACATCAAGCTCCTGTTCCTGTGCTCGCCGATCGTCGACACGACGATGGAAGCGGCGCGCGAGCGGCGCCGGCTGCAGCAGGAGGATTCGCTGAAGTACGTCGACATGCAGCTGGCCGGGATGTCGCGACTGACTGGCATCGACTTCTCCAAGTTCGATCTCGACGAGAACCTGCCGATGGACCTGAAGACCAACGGCCACCAGTCGTCGCTGGCCCGCTGGCTCGGCAAGCCCCTGCGCGAGATCGTGCGCGGTTACGCCGCCAAGGGCAGCCTCGATTACACCGGCACGCCCGAACATGTGGCCGGCGTGATGCGCGAGGTCATGGAGGAAGTGGGCGGCGACGGCTTCCTGATCTCCGATACGCCCATCGACCGCCGCGGCGTAATGGAGGTCTGCGACGGGCTGGTGCCGGAGCTGCAGCGCCAGGGCCTGACCCGCAAGGCATATGCCCACAAGCACCTGCGCGACAACCTGCTGGAATTCTAGCTCTCGCGCTTCCTGCCATCAAAAAACGAAGCGGCAGGAGGGATCCCCTCCTGCCTCAAGGACGACGTTGCGATGGCCGGCGACTTCGACCCGGCAAGGTCGTCAGAATTCCAGCAGATTATCCCGCAGGTGCTTGTGCGCGTACTGCTTGCGCGTCACGCCGCGGCGCTGCAGTTCCGGCACCAGGCCGTCGCAGACTTCCATGATGTAGCGGCGGTCGAAATAGCTGTTGAAGATCAGGAATCCGTCGCCGCCCACTTCCTCCATGATCTCCGCCATCAGGCCGGCGACATAGTCGGGCGTCCCTGTGAAGTCGATTCCGCCCTTGCGTGAATAGCTCTGCAGGATCGAGCGCGGCGTCTTGCCGATCCATTTGGCGAGCGACGACTGGTGGCCGTTCGTCGTGAGATGCGCCGGCAGCGGCTCGTCGAGGTCGAACTTCGAGAAATCGATGCCGGTCAGGCGCGACATGCCCGACAGATGCAGGTCGAGATGCTTCTCGGCCTCGGCAGCTTCCATTCGGGCGCGGTCCCGTGCGGCCTCCATGCTGACATCGATGATCGGATGGGCCAGGAACAGCACCTTGATGTCGTCGGGATTGCGGCCGTGTTCGACCGCCTGCTTTCGGACCTTGTCGCGATAGGCCTTCATGCTTTCGATGCTGCCGCCGCCCTCGGTGATGATGGTGTCGGCCCAGCGGGAGGCGAACTGCTGGCCGCGCGGCGAACCGCCGGCCTGGCAGATCGGCACCCGCCCCTGCGGCGAGCGCGGCGCGTTGATCGGCCCGCGCACCTTGAAATACTTGCCTTCGTGATTGATGGCATGGACCTTCGAGCCGTCGGCGAACATCGGCTTCTCTCGGTCGAGCACGACCGCATCCGGCTCCCAGGCCTCCCACAGCTTCGTCACGACGTCGGCGAACTCGTCGGCCACGTCGTAGCGCTCGTCGTGCGGCCGGTGCTTCTCGTGTCCGTAGTTCTGCGCCGCGCCATCGTTGCTGCCGGTCACGCAGTTCCAGCCGATGCGGCCCTCGGTCGTATGGTCGAGCGAGTTGACCAGTCGCGCCAGGAGGTACGGCGGATATTCAGAGACCGACAGCGTCGGCACGATGCCCACCGTCTTGGTCGCCATGGCGAGATAGGGCACCAGCACCGCCGGATCGAGCTTGGGCGCACTCGCCGCGTACTGCAGGTACGAGTTGTGCGAACCCTGGTAGGTGTAGGGCACGTTCGAGCTGTCCTCGATGATCATGTAGTCGAAGCAGGCCCGGTCCATGCCCTTTGCCAGATCGACGAAGATATCTGGCATCATCCAGCGATTGATGTCGCTGCCCGGAAAGTCGCTGCGCCAACTCTTCGGGCCATAGCCCTGCGACAGGAACCACGCCAGGTGAAACGGCTTCTTCATGACTGAGACCTCACGCTACGATGATTGGGGTTCGCCGCCTCGGGGCCGGCCGGCAGCGGGCGCGCCAGATCGACCTGCTGGCGATGGCGGAAGAGCTCGATCTTGGGCACGAAGCGATCGGAGCGGACGTAGAGGTCCGAGTAGTAGATCGCCACGCCCTCGATATCGAAGTAGGTGCGCTGGAGCAGCAGGAGGGCGGCACCCGGCTCGACCTCGAGGCGCTTGGCCAGCTCGGCGTCGGCCGAGATCGCCGAGGAGGCCTGCTGCACGCGAAAAGCCTGAACGCCACAGTATTTCTCGATCAGCGGGATGACCTGCGCCGACCGCATCTGCTCGGCAATGTCGGACGGCAGCCGCTCCGCCAGCCCTTGCGGCAGGTATGCCCGGCAGAAGGCAATCGGTCCGGTCGGCCGCACGCGGCTCCACGAGATTCGCAGGATGCCCTGGCTCGACGGGGCCTCCAGAAGCGCCGCCACCCGATCGTCGCCATGCTCGGGCAAGCGGTCGATGCCATGCAGGTCGAAGCGCGCGTCGGGATCGTGGATCCTGAGATCCTCCAGAGCGCGCGCGCTCCAGTCGCGGCTCTCAGGATCGCTTTCCAGCACGAAGGTGCCGCGACCCGGGAAGCGGCGCGCCAGCTTGCGCGACACCAGCTCCTCCACCGCCGAGCGGGCGGTGTGCCGGCTGACGCCGAACTCGGCCATCAGCTCGGCGTCGGTCGGAAGCTGGGAGCCCAGCCGGTAGACGCGCGTGGCGATGCGTTCGCTCAGCACCTGGTAGATTCTGTAGTAGGCCGGAACCGGATCTCGACGCATTTCCTCTCCTTATTTTCTTTTTTATCGCCGGTCCGCGCGCCGCGGATCCAGCGTTTCGCGCAGCCCGTTGCCCAGCAGATTCACCCCCAGCACCAGCAGCACGATGGCAATGCCGGCGAGGTTGGCGATCCAGGGCGCGACCAGCAGCCGGTCGCGACCCTCGGCCAGGATATTGCCCCAGGTCGCCGTCGGCGGGGGCACGCCGAGACCGAGAAAGCTCAGAGCCGTCTCCTGCAGGATGAGCTGGCCCACCTGCAGGGTGGCGATCACCGTCAGTACCGGCGACATCTGCGGCAGGATGTGCCGCCACATGACGTAGCGGCCCCCCGCTCCCGAGGCGACCGCCGCCTCGACGAACGGCCGCTCGCGCAGTGAGCGCGTCAGGTTGAAGGCGACGCGCGTATAGCTCTCCCAGCCGGCGAACCCCAGCACCAGGACCAGCACGACGACGCCGCCGCCGAACACCGCGACCACGACGATCGCCAGCAGGATCTCCGGGATCGCCTGGTACCCGTCGGCAAAGCGCATGATGACCTGCTCGGTGCGCCCCCCGACATAACCCGCGACCAGCCCCAGCGTCGTGCCGAAGGTGAGCGCCACCAGCATCGCCATAAGGCCGACGGCGATGGAGAGCCGCGAGCCGTAGATCAGGCGCGACAGCAGATCGCGGCCGAAATTGTCGGTGCCCAGCGGGTAGGTCCAGCTTCCCTTTGCTTCCCAGACCGGCGGGCGCAGCCGCAGCATCAGGTTCTGCGCATAGGGATCGTGCGGCGCGAGCAGGGGCGCGAAGAGCGCCAGTACGCACATGCCCAGCACGAGCACGACACCGATCTGGATCTTCAGTCGCGGGCCGAACCATTTCATTTGATCACCGCAGCCGGATGCGCGGATCGATGGCGGCCTGCACCAGATCGACCAGCAGGTTGGCGGTCACGATGGTCACCGCGACGATGAACACCGCGGCGATCACGATCGGCACGTCGCGCTGGAAGATGGCGCTCACCATCAGCCGGCCGACGCCCGGCCAGGCGAAGATCGATTCGGTCACCACCGCGCCGCCCATCAGTCGGCCGAGTTGCAGTCCGACCAGGCTCACCACGGGATTGAGGGCGTTGGGCAGGACGTGCAGCCAGAGCACCCGGGCGGGGCGCGCGCCGCGAGCACGCGCGGTGACGACGAATTGTTCGCGCGCAGTCTCGAGCACGCTCACCCTCGTCACCAGGATGAAGTTCGGCACCAGGAAAGTGGCCAGCGTCACCACTGGCAGGACCATGTGCTCCCAACCGCCCTGCCCGGACGTCGGCAGCCACTGCAGGTCGAGCGCAAACAGCTGGATCAGCAGGATGCCCAGCCAGAAGCTTGGCATCGACTGTCCCACGACCGCCAGTACCGAGATGACGAAGTCGGGAACCTTGTCCTTCCACACCGCGCAGGCGACTCCCCCCAACACGCCGAGCCCGATGGCCAGCAGCAGACCGAGGGAGAGGAGCTGCAGAGTCGAGCCCAACCTCTCGAGCACGATCTCCATGGCCGGCCGTTTGAACTGGATGGAGTTGCCGAAGTCTCCCTGCAGCAGATCGACCAGGAAATAGCCGAACTGGACCGGCAACGGCTTGTCGAGATGCAGCTCGGCCCGCAGCACCGCCTCCTGCTCGGGCGTCGCATCGAGCCCCAGATAGATCGCCACCGGATCGCCGGTCAGTCTCAGCACGACGAAGACGAAAGCGATGACGAAGACCAGCGGGACCGGTACCAGCAGGAGACGGCGCAGCAGGTAGCGCATGTCAGTTTCCTGCCGACGTCACGGCTTCACGCTGACCTTGTGAAGGCGCAGCAGCGAATCGCGGGAAGGCTGCCAACCGGAGACCTTCTCGTTGCGGCCGGAAATACGCGGCAGGCCGAGCAGGAAGATCGACGGAACCTCGTCGTGCATGATCTCCATCATCCGGTTGTAGTCTTTCAGCCGGGCGGCCTCGTCCATGGTCGAGCGCGCCTCGAGCCAGAGCCTGTCGAACTCCGTGTTCGTCCAGTAGTTCCGCTTGCTGGCTTCCGTGTACCAGACGGTGTTGAAATCGGCGTCGCCGACGCTGAACCAGCCGACCTGGTACATCGGCCCCTGCTCGCGCGAGCGATCGAGCTGGGACCACACGCCGCCCTCGACGACGTTGACGCTGGTCTTCACGCCGACCGCCGTCATCATGCCGGCAACGGCATTGGCGATGTCGACGTCGGAAAGATACCGCCCCGACAGCGTGTTGATCTTGTTCTCGAAGCCCTTGGGAAAGCCCGCTTCCGCCAGCAGCGCCTTGGCCTTGGCCGGATCGTAGGGCCGCGACTTGAGGTTGGGGTTGTAGCCGAAGGTGGCCTTGGTCACGAGCTGGCCGTCCAGCACCGAGCCGTAGCCGCCAAGCATCTGCTTTAGGAGAGCCTGCTTGTCGATGGCATAGTCCAGCGCCAGCCTGACGCGCACGTCGTTGAAGGGCGGCTTGCGGGTATCGAACGTGTGAACGAGGCTCACCGAGGATTCGACGGCGTCGATCTTGAGATTCTTGCGCTTCTCGACCGAAGGCAGCAGGTCGACGGGAATCTCCTCGATGATGTCGGTCTCGCCCGCCACCAGCGAGGCCACGCGCGTCGCTCCCTCGGGAATGGCGCGGATGCGCAGCTTCTTCATGGCCGGCGCGCCGCCCCAGTAGTCGGGATTGGCGGCCAGATCGTAGCGGTCGCCCGCCACCCAGCTGACATACTTCCAAGGGCCGGTACCCATCGGCTTCTTGTGTGCTTCAGCCTGTCCGACTTTCTCGGTATGCGCCTTGGACTCGATCGGGATATCGGCGAGGCCGCGCAGCAGCAGCGGCGCCGGCGAGGCGGTCTTGATGTCGACGGTATAGTCGTCCACCACCTCGGTCCCGGTGACGCCCGCGATGCGCGTCTTGCGCGCATAGACCTGCTTGGGGTCGATGACGTAGTCGATCGTGAACTTGACGTCGGCGGCGGTGAAGGGCGTGCCGTCATGCCATTTCACGCCCTTGCGCAGGAAGAAGCGCCAGTGCGTGGGGCTGATCGCCTCCCACTTCTCGGCCAGTGCCGGCACGAGCTTGTCGTCGTTGTCGCGCGCGACCAGCGGCTCCCATGTCTGGTAGCAGAGGCTCAGCGTGATATAGGCACCGCCCGTGGGCGCAATGGAATCGGTGAAGAGCGAGGCGCCCACCACCAGCATGTCCTTGTCCTTCTGCGCCTGCGCGGACGACGCGCCGACAACGACGGCCAGTGCCGCCCCCAGAGCCGTTCTCAGGATCGTACGCATAGACACCCCCTCGGCGATGAAGCTCCTGTTCTTGATTTCCCCCGGCTATTTTTTCTGTTGATCGCGCCAGCGATCGTCCCGCGGCAGGCGCGGGTTGTAGGGCCGCTCGCTGTAATAGGGCAGCAAGGGACGGAACCATTCGAAGATGCGGCGTAGTTCGCCGATCGGCTCTTCATGCACGTCCACGCGGAGGTCGATGTAGGCGAAGGGCTCGTCGCCGTAGACCAGGATCGACGACGAGAAATGCCCGTCGGCCTGGCCGCCGGCGCGTCCGCCCGCTTCGACCGCGCGCACCAGCCGCTCTTCCAGCAGCTCATCGCCCGTGGTTTCCATCGACCGGGCCATCGCTTCCGTGACCTGTGGGCCGACGATGCCGTTGCCCATCACCAGCCAGCCCTTGCCGATGATGTGGCCGGCATAGGCGCCGTTCTCGGTCCCCGTCATGGCGGCCGCATTGCCCCAGGCATCGACGACACCGATCTGGCGCAGCGGCGCATTGGGATCGCTGCTTTCGAGCTCGTGGATGATCTTGCCGGCGTGGTACCCGAGCCCCATCAGCTTGGTGCACAGCAGCGTCAACCGGGGATCGGCAATCGCCTGCACCGAGGCCGCCGCCATGCGCGGAATGACGACCGGGCAACGGTTGCCCACGGCCGGCGCATGCGTCGCCATGGCGACGCCCAGCATCCTGGTCCGCGGACAGCGGCCGACGACGGTGAAGGTCATGGCTTCACGCCGGCCGCCTTGGCCTTGGCGCGCGCCTCGACCCAGTCTTCCACGACACCCAATGCCGTCGGCTGCCAGGGCCGTGTCTCGTAGTACTCGATCTGCGGGCGATAGAGGTCGAACAGGCGGCGCAGCTCGCCGATCGGCTCGACATGCTCGTCGACCCGCAGGTCGACCAGCGGATATTCCTGGGCGCGATAGACGATCAGGGCCGCCGAATGCTGACCGCCATGCTGGCCGCCGGCATCGCGACCGGCCTCGAGCGCCGCCATCAGCCGCGCTTCGAGATCGTCACCCTTCATTGCCTTGAACGTATCGGCCATGGCCGAGGCGGTCCGTTCCGAAATGAGGCCATTGCCCATCGCCACCATGCCGGGCTCGCAGAAATGACCCGACCAATCGTGATTGCTGGCACCGGTCCGCGCCACGGCATTGCCGTCGCGATCGATCACGGAAATCTGGCGATGCTCGATATGGGGATCGCTCACCGCGATCTCCTCCAGCGTCTTCGCCGCCGAGTAACCGAGGCCGAGCAGGCGGAGGCCAAGCGGACCCAGGCGCGGATCGGTGACGGCCATGGTCACCACGACGCCGAGACCGGGCTTCACGAAGGGACAGCGCGTGCCGACGGCCATGGGCCGCGTCGAGATCGCCACCCCGAACTTCCCGGTCTCCGCGCAACGAGCCGAGATCGCGAAGGTCGAGAACTCCTCACCCAATGGCCCCAACATTGCTTTCTCCTGCTCGTGCCTTGCACGAACCTTAAAGGCCCCTATTGTACGCTTCAATGTCTAATTGTCCGGTCATTACAGCATTCTGAGTTGTAGAACCGCGCAAGGGAGCCTTCTTCCTCATGGCGCTGCTGGAAATCGAAGATCTGTCCGTCGCGTTCGGGCCCGTGGAGAACGCGACCACTGTCGTCGACGGCGTGGACTTCACGGTCGACCGGCACGAGACCGTCGCCTTGGTGGGTGAGAGCGGCAGCGGCAAGAGCGTCACCGCCTTGACGATCATGCGTCTGCTGCAGGAGCCGGGCCGCATGACACGCGGCGCCATCCGCTTCGAGGGCCGCGACCTTGCGCGTCTCGGCGAGCGCGAAATGGCGGCGATTCGCGGCGATCGCATCGCGATGATCTTCCAGGAGCCGATGTCCTCGCTCAATCCGCTGCTGTCGATCGGGGCGCATGTCGCCGAACCGTTACGGCTCCACCGCGGACTATCGAAGCGCGAGGCGCGCGCACGCGCGATCACACTGCTCGACCGGGTCGGCATTCCCTCGGCGGCGCAGCGCTACGACGACTATCCGCACCGCATGTCCGGCGGCATGCGTCAGCGCGTGATGATCGCGGCAGCCCTCGCCTGCGATCCCGCGCTGCTGATCGCCGACGAACCGACGACCGCGCTCGACGTCACCATCCAGGCGCAGATCACGGATCTCCTGGCGGACCTGCAGGCCGAGTTCGGCATGGGCGTGCTGTTCATCACCCACGATCTCGGCGTCGTCGCCGAGCAGGCCCATCGGGTCGTGGTCATGTATGCGGGCAAAGTGGTCGAGCGCGCGGCGACCGCCACGCTGTTCGATTCGGCGGCGCACCCCTACTCCGCTGCGCTGCTGCGCTGCATGCCAGGCGACGACGAGAAGACGGACGATCGGCTGGCCGTCATCGAGGGCACCGTGCCGGCGCCAACGGCCCTGCCCGCCGGATGTCGCTTCGAGCCGCGCTGTCCTCAGGCCGTTGCCGCCTGCCGCACCGAGGAGCCCCCGCTACTCGCGCTGGCCGCCGACCACGCCGCCGCCTGCCTCAAGCCGCTTGTGGCCGTACGATGACCGAACTCCTGGCAGCGCGTGGCCTCACCAAGCATTTTCCCGTCCTGGGGGGACCGCTGGGCATCGCCCGGGTCGGCACGGTGCGCGCCGTCGAGAACGTCGACCTCTCGATCGCGCGTGGCGAGGTGCTGGGGCTGGTCGGTGAAAGCGGCTGCGGCAAGTCGACCTTGGGCCGCCTGCTGATCCGCCTGCTCGACCCGACGGCCGGATCCGTGACCTTCGACGGCCATGACATCGCTGCCGCAGAGGGTGCCGAGCTGCGGGCGCTACGCCGCCGCTTCCAGATGATCTTCCAGGATCCCTATGGGTCGCTCAACCCGCGCATGCAGGTCCACGAGATCGTCACCGAACCGCTGCGCCTGGCCGGCATGTCGCGCAAGGACTGCCGCGAGCGCGCACCGGCGCTCCTCGCCCGGGTCGGGCTCGCCCCCGAGCATGGCGCGCGCTATGCGCACCAGTTCTCCGGCGGCCAGCGCCAGCGCATCGGCATCGCCCGCGCGCTCGCCCTCGATCCAGCGCTGATCGTCTGCGACGAACCCGTGTCGGCGCTCGACGTCTCGGTACAAGGCCAGGTCGTCAACCTGTTGCGCGACCTGCAGGCCGAGCGCGGCCTGAGCTATGTCTTCGTCTCGCATGACCTCCGGATCGTGCGGCACATCGCCGATCGAGTCGCCGTCATGTATCTCGGCCGCATCGTGGAGATCGGCGATAAGGAAACGATCTACCGTCGTCCGCTGCATCCCTATACCGAGGCCCTTCTCGCCGCCGTGCCGGTTCCGCGCCCCGGCCGTCCGCGCCACCGTGCCGCCGTCCAAGGCGAGATCCCGAGCCCGATGAACCCGCCTACAGGTTGCGCCTTCCATCCGCGCTGCCCACTCGCGACGGATCGGTGTCGCACGGAGATGCCCGTCCTGCGTGCAGTCGCCGATCGCGAGGTAGCCTGCCACCTGGCGGCCTAGGTGTCTTTACCGGTGAAGGCCGTTCGCTCGGTGGCTCGGCAAGGCAGTTCGAGGAACGTGCATGTTTTCCGGTGCAACCCAGCCGTAACCGTCACGCTCTTACGAAAAAAATTCATCGATCAAAGCCAAATGGAGCAGAAACCCGGCTAGAATTACTGCGGGGAGCAGCTAGGTGGGGAATATGCGGAAGCACGTCTCGTTATTCTGTGGGCTGGCCGTGCTGGCCTGCTGCGAAATCTCCACGGCATTCGGCCAGACGCCGGCGTCATCCGTCGATATCCCACTGAGTTACGTCTTCGACAGTTCGTCACATGCCGCGCGTCTCTCGATCAACATCGGGATCAACGGCGGCGCGCCGAGACCGTATCTGTTCGACACCGGCTCCTCTCTGTTCAATGCGGCCTTCGATCCGCTGACATGGGGCAACTACTCGCAGTACACATCTTCCGTTCCGCCCTCCACCGTTGCCAACGGTACGGACGTCAAGCTCTGCTATTCAGAGAAAGACGGCTGCCGTGGTTACGTCGGGAACATCCTGCAGATACCGTTGCTCAGCTTCTACGCGGCCGGCGTGACGACGACTGACACGGCGCCGGCGGCGACGCTCACCACCCCCAACGAACAGGGGATGGGGTTTCAGGTCAACGCTGCTCACCACTACACCGATCCGGATACAGGGACGCACAATAGCTTCCCGAAATACTTCTTTGACCCCGATACGAAGGATAAGCCGGTGCAAGAAGGGCTGTTCTACGGCGTATTCGGGGCTCGAATCTCGGTGGACCAGCTGCCCAAGGACAAATGCCCCGGCTCGTCGGATTGCTATATCGCCGGCGGCGTGTTCGGGCAGGCGATCATGCCGGGCGCGGCGCGCCAGGGCTTCGTCGTAGCAGCAAACGGCCAGGGCCTCGTTATAGATCCAAAAGGGCCTCAGCCCGACCCGCCACCGCCTCAGAAGAGCGCGACCGTCTCGATCGGTGGCACGACCCGAGACGTGACGAACTGCAATCCGTGCGTGACTGTGGGGCTGACGCCGCAGATCATCGGACAATTCGCGCCGGTTGCGATGCCGACACCGACGTCGGCTCCTGGCTTGATCCAGTGGGTGGCACCGACGTCACCCGATCAGGCGCCTCCCTTCCCCAACCCCTACGGTGGCTCGACCGGGAACACGTCGGCACCGACGGATGCCATGTACTTCAAGGTGACCGTGTCGGGCGGCACCACCACCACGGCGACAGCCTTCACGCTTCTGGATACCGGGACGAAATACTACTCGTTGACCAAGGATTTTTCGGAAGCACTCACCGGCACGATCTCGATTACGGGTCTGACCCCTGACGAGAAACCGATCACCGGCCTTCCGACTGCGACAGGGACCCTCTTCGCCAAACCGAATTACTATGTCGATGGAAGCGGCAAGACCAACACGATCGGCATTCCGTTCTTCACACTGAATTCCGTGATGTTCGACCTGAGCGACCAGGTGACCGGCTACACGCCTTTCTTCGTCACGGCCGCCAATCTCGAGACGACGGCCGGCGGCCCCCTCATCGTCAGCAGCAGCAACGTTCCCCTGGGACTGGCCGGCGTCATTTCCGGTCAAGGGGGGGTCACCATCGACAGTGGGGGCGCGGTACAGCTCAGCGCCACCAACACCTATACCGGCGAGACGATGATCGGCAGTACCGGCGGCATTCCGGGAACGCTGCTGATCTCCGGGCCGGGCAGCATTGCCGCCTCGAGCGGCGTGGTGAACAATGGCGTATTCGACATCTCGCGCGCCTGGGCGCCGGTCAGCATCAAGGCCCTGAGCGGTACCGGCCAGGTGAACCTTGGCGGCCAGAATCTCACGATCACCAGCGGCAACGGCACGTTCTCCGGCATCATCGCGGACGGTGGCGAATACGACGCCACCGGCGGCAGCGTGACCATTGCCGGCGGCACGCAGACCTTTGCCGGGACGAATGGCTACACCGGCGGCACGCTGGTGAGCGGCGGCACGCTCAATCTCACCGGGACCCTCATCGGTGGGATGACCGTAATGCAGGGTGGCACATTCAACAATTCCGGCACTCTCGATTCCCTCGGCGGCGCCGGATTCCTCAACCAGGGTATCACCGCTAACAACGGGACCCTGACGACCGACGTGCTCAATACCGGTTCATTCCTGAACAACGGGAACTTGACCGGAACTTTCGCGAACCTGGGCCTTCTGTCGGGCACCGGCGGAATCGTGGGCACGCTCGCCAATGCGGGTATCGTGGCGCCAGGCACGCCATACGGCACGATGACGGTCAACGGAGCGTATAGCCAGACATCGTCAGGCACGCTCCAGGTTGCCGTGTCGTCGGCGGGTCAGGCGAGCCGGCTGAACGTCATCGGCGCGACGGGCACCGCCTCGCTGGCGGGCTCGGTCCTCGCGCAGGTGCAGGCGGGCAGCACCTATGCGCCGCGCACGACCTACACGATCCTGCAAACCACGGGCGGATTGAGCGGCGGCTTCTCCAGCGTCACGAGCAGTTCGCCGTTCCTGCTGCCGAGCCTGAGCTATGACGCCAACAACGTCTATCTCACGCTGCAGATCGGTGGCTTCGCCACCGCAGCGCTCAATCCGCAGCAGCAGGCGATCGGAACCGTGCTCGACAGCACGGCGGCCACCGCGACCGGCGACTATGCGACCGTGCTGGGCACCCTGGCCTCGCTGTCACCCGCGCAGGTCCAGCCGATCCTGACGGCATTGTCGGGCAACAACTATGCAGGTTTCTCGTCCGCAATGGTGCAGGGCGCACAGTTCTTCATGAACAATTTCGCCGGCCAGGCCACCGGCGGCGGCCCGTCAGGCAGCTCCCGCGTGGCCCTTGCCGAGGCCTGCGACGTCGCCTGCGACGCGTCGTCCACACCGCGCTGGGGCGCCTGGGGTGGCGCGATCGGCGGTCTCGGCACCGTCGGCGCCGGCACCGCGCAAGGCGCCGTCACCTACAATGCCGGCGGGTTCGCCGCCGGCCTCGACCGGGCCTTGACGGATAATTTCCGCGCCGGCGTCACCGTGGGTTATAGCGGCGGCACGCAATGGGTCTCGGGCTTCAGTGGCCAGGGCAACAGCGACACGGTGCAGGCCGGTCTCTACGGCAACTATGCAAGCGGCCCGTTCTATGCCGATGGGCTGGTCGGCTACGCCTACACCAACAACCGGATGACGCGGCCGATCCTCATCCCTGGCCTGGCGGCACGCACCGCCTTCGGCCAGACGGGCGCCAACCAGGTCTTCGGCCAGTTCGAGACAGGCTACAGTTTCGACATCGGCTCCCAGGCCGATGCCTTCTTCAAGCCGTTCGTGCGGCTGCAGGCCTATACCGGAACCCAGAACGGCTTCACCGAGACCGGGGCGCAGTCGCTGAACCTCTCGGTCGCACAGCAGACGACCAACTCGCTGCGCTCGGTGATCGGCGCGCAGTTGGGAGCGTCGATGGACATGGGCTGGCGGGACAGGCTGGCGATGCGGTTCCGGCTGGGCTGGAGCCACGAATATGCCGATGTCAGCCGTCCGGTGACGGCCGCGTTGACCGGCGCGCCGGCCTCGCCCTTCACGACCTTCGGCATCTCGCCGGTCCGCGACGGCGTGCTGCTGGGCTTGTCCGCCAGCACCGCCGTCGCCGAGGCGACCTCGCTCTACCTTCGCTACGAAGGCACGCTGGCCGGGCCGGATGGCAGCCAGGCCCTCACGGCCGGCGTGCGCATGACCTGGTGAGTCATGAGGACGGGGCCCAACCGGATTTGCCGACGAGCCTCAGCTTCGCGCTCCGCGCGCTCGACGGAAACGACAGGGCGCAAAGGCTCGAGCCGGCTCGTTCGTTCCTCTGATCGGCGCGCACGCCAGGACTCCAGGCGAGCCGCGCGGGTCAGTCGATCTCCCCTGAAGCAGAGGCCGCCTCAACGGCTCGGGCTCGCGAGCGCGACGCTCTGTGGTGCGCGGTCCGTGGCGCAGCGGCGTACCGCGGCGACAGCCTTGCCGCGCGCTTCGGCAGGCCCCGCCTGGAGGTCGACCACCGCCTCGCCGTCGAAGGCAGAGGGCTCGCCCGCCGGTTCGGCGACGAGGTCGAAGCGCAGCCGCATCGTCGTGCCCTGCTCCAGTGCATCCAGCAGGCGGCTGGAGAGGCGCGGAAACATCGCCTCGGTCTGGTCACTGAGCACGACATGGTCTTCGGCAAACAGCAGCCCGACCGGGAAAACATGCTCGTCGATGACGATCTCGGCGCGCGGCTTGCTCTTTGCACGAGTAGCGTCCGCGCCATCGGGCATCAGGGGCCCGTCGTTGGTCAGATAGAGCTGGAGCTGCAGGACGCGGCGGTCCTCGGCCTGCTCACAGGCGAGCACCACCACGTCGAGATTGAGATTGCGGGTGCGCGGCTCGATCAGCGCGTAGCTCGGCCGGTCGACGCGCTGCTCCAGGGTCCAGCCGGCATCGGTCTCGAAGTCGCCCGCGAGGACCGGGGTGAAGCACAGCCCGGTGACAAGGCCGGCCGCCAGGGCCGTTCGCACAATCCGCCGCAGAGCCTGCATGATCGAAGATCCTTCCCGCGTCCGACCTCATGGTAGTCGGGAACGACGGGTCGGAGGCTGATCCAGATCAAACCGGAGCCGAGCCGGTGGAGTGAAGCGGCTGGCAGGTTCCGATTCCCTTTGCCCTGCGCCTGCCGGCAACGTTCGCTGCCGAAGGCCGAAAACTCGCCTTCACGGCGCGGTAGGACGCAGCCCATCAGGTCCAGTACGGGCTGCCGGGTCTTCGCCTCCTGACCGACCGGCAAATCCTCCGCCCGGTCGTCCTCACGCTCGCTAAGCCCGAATCGAAGGACTGTGATCGCCCCGCCCTAGACGCCCATGCCGACGGTGGCGGGCAGCGAACGCAGGTGACTCTTGACTCTCTTCACGCCGGGCACGTTCTCGGCGGCGACGCGATAGGCCTTCCTGACGTCTTCGCCCTCGACGAAGCCCCAGAGATGGACCGCGCCGTCCGTGACCACGACATTCACCGGCCAGCGCGACTTCCAGGCCTGCGTGTCGAAGGCGTCGACCACTGCCTGGCGGAGCTGTTTGTCGTCGGGGTGACCGGAGGCGCCCTCCGGCTCGCGCGACAGCAGTGCCGCCAGCAGGTTGGCGCGACTGACGATGCCGACGATCTGCTCGTCACGCACGATCGGGATGCGTTTGACGCGATGCTTCTCGATGAGCGCAACCAGCTCGCCCAAGGTGGCTTCGTCGCTGGCCGTGACGACATCGCGGGTCATGACGTCGGCGACCTTGCGGGCATGGGACGTGACGTAATCGCGCGCGGCACTCCCGTCGCTGTCGAGCAGACGCGCCAGCCAGGACTTTCGCGGTGCCGTCTCGATCTCGGCGCGATGAATCAGATCAGCCTCGCTCACGATTCCGACGACATTGCCCTTGTCGTTGACGACCGGCGCGGCGCTCACGCCAGCACCGAGCAGCAGTTCCGCAGCGTCGAACACCGTTTCCTTGACGTTCACGCAGACGATGCTCTCGGTCATGATGTCCTTGGCGCGCATATCCGTCTCCTCCTGGTGACTCTGCGACTGGACAATCGAGCCGATAGCGACAAGCCGCATTGCGCCAAGTCAAATCTTTCCGGCGAAAGCCGGGCGGCTCTGGCTTGACATCAAGATCTGAACCGCGGTTCACTATGAAAAGTGAACCCAGGTTCATCCCTTGATCAGAGGCACTGTGGTCTACCGGCGCACCGAGAACGCGAGTCAGCGACTGGCCGACAAGCGCGCGAAAATCCTGAAGGCTGCACGCGATCTCGTGGCCGACGGCGGGTGGGCCGCCGTCCAGATGGATCATGTCGCAGCGGCGGCCGGCGTGGCGACCGGGACCGTCTATCGCTACTGGCCCTCCAAAGCCGATCTCTGCGTGGAGATCGTGGCGACGGTTTCCGCGCACGAGGTCGGGGTCGTGAAGGCCATCGCCGATGAGAGCGGTTCGCCGGTCGAGAAGCTGTCATCGGCCATCCGCGCATTTGCCGGTCGCGCGCTCCGCGGCCGCCGCCTGGCCTACGCCCTGATCGCCCAGCCCGCGGATCCGGAAGTCGAGGCCGTGCGTCTCGAGTACCGTGCGCAGCTCGCGCATTGCTTCGAGCGCATGCTGCGCGAGGGCATCATGCGCGGCGTCTTTCCGCGGCTCGATCCCGCTGTGGCCGCAGCCTGCATCGTCGGCGCCTTCATGGAGGCGCTGATCGGCCCGCTGGCCCCGGCCAAGGGCACGGGCTCCCGTGCGAACCAGCACCTCATCGACCAGATCACCCATTTTTGCTTACGCGCCAGCGTGGGTTCCGCGGAAGGAAAGCCATGAGCGACGTCACGATCGTCAATCTGCTCGGGCACTCTCCGCTGCTTCTGGCAGATGGTTACGCCCCGCACGTGATGAGCCAAGCGTCACGGTTCGCCAGCCGCGCTGGCTTCACCGGCCGCCGGCGGCTGACCGACGCCGGCGCAACTGTGGCCAACGCGCAGGTTGCCCCGCGGGCACGGATGGTTCAATCGATCGGGTCAGGCCATGCGGGACTTTGAAGACAAGGTCGTCCTTATCACCGGCGGCGCGACTGGCATTGGACTCGCGACCGCCCTCGCCTTCGGCCGGCGCGGCGCCCGGCTTGTCATTGCGGGCCGCCGACAGAGCGAAGGCGAGAAGGCCGTGGCGAACTTGGCCGGGACAGGCGTCAGCGGTCGGTTCATCGCCACGGACGTCACCCGCCCCGACGAGCTGGAAATCCTGCACCGCACGATCCTGGAGACCTACGGCCGGCTCGACGTCGCGTTCAACAATGCGGGTTACCAGGAGCCGCGCGCGCCGCTCGCCGAGCAGGACCCCGCGTTCTACGACCGCGTCTTCGATACCAATGTCAGGTCGGTCTACCAGTCGCTCCAGCACCAGGTTCGCATCATGGTCGAGCAGGGAGGCGGCGCCATCGTCGTCAACGCCTCCGTGAGCGGCATGCGCAACCCCAATCCGGGACTGGCGCTCTACTCGGCATCGAAGGCGGCGGTGCTCTCGCTGACCCGGTCCGCCGCGATGGAGTACGCGCAGCAAGGCGTCCGCATCAACGCCGTGGCGCCCGGGCGCGTCGTGACCGACATGATGCTTTCGTCGAAGATCATGGATATGGGCGCTGTCGCGGCGGGCCTGCCGCTGCGTCGCATGGGCCAGCCCGAGGAAGTCGCCGAAGCGGTCGTCTGGCTGGCCTCCGACGCCGCCTCGTTCGTCGTCGGGCACGTGCTGTGCACCGATGGCGGCTTCATGACACTGTGAACTCGACGGTCAGGGCACGAGAACCGCGGCGCCCTGGAAGGCACCCGCACGCAGATCGGCCATCGCTTCGTTGGCAGCCGCCAGTGGGTAGACGGTCGTCGTCGTCTTGACCGGCACCATCGGCGCCAGTGCCAGAAACTCCCGGGCATCCTCGCGCGTGAGGTTGGCGACCGAGAGAATCTGCCGCTCCTCCCAGAGAAGTTTGTAGGGAAAGGACGGTATGTCGCTCATGTGGATGCCGCCACAGACCACGCGCCCGCCTTTGCGAACGACCTTCAACGCGGCGGGCACGAGGTCGCCGACTGGCGCGAACAGAATGGCCGCGTCGAGAGCGTCGGGCGGGCTCTCATCCGAGCCCCCCGCCCACACCGCACCCAACGAGCGGGCGTGGGCTTGCGCCGCACCATCTCCGGGGCTGGTGAAGGCATGGACTTCCCGGCCCTGCCATCTGCATACCTGGGCGAGGATGTGGGCGGCCGCCCCGAAGCCGTACAGGCCGATCCGATGGGCATCGCCGCAAAGCTTGAGCGACCGCCATCCGATCAGGCCGGCGCACAGCAACGGTGCCGCGGCCACGGGGTCATCGAAGCCCGTCAGGGGGAACGAGAAGTCCGCACCTGCCACGACGTGGGTCGCAAAGCCGCCATCTCGCGTGAGGCCGGTGAAGACCGGGCGATCGCACAGATTCTCCTTGTCCGACGCACAGTAGGGGCAATGACCACAGGTTCCGCCGAGCCACGGCACGCCAACGCGTGTGCCCAGGCGCGCGGCCGGCACGCCCCTACCCACGGCTTCGACGATGCCGACGATCTCATGCCCGGGCACCACCGGATGCCGGATACCGGACAGATCGCCGTCGAGGATGTGGAGATCGGTGCGGCACACGCCGCAAGCCTCGACCCTGATCAGCAGATCGCCGGGGCCGGGGCGGAGGTCGGGCCGTTCCTCGAGCCGGAGCGGCCCGCCCATGGAAGAGAGAACCATGGCCTTCAAGCAGGGACTCCCTCTTCCTTCGAAGTGACGGCGGCTCAGGCGCCCTTGATGGCTACCTGCTTGACCTGGGCCGGCGGATTGGCCGTCTTGGCGATTTCCAGCTCCAGAACGCCCTTGGTGAACTTAGCGGAGATTCCGTCGCGGTCGGCATCCGCCGGCAGCGTGAAGGCGCGCGTGAAGGAGCCATAGCTGCGCTCCGTGTAGTGCATCTTGTCGTCGGTCTGCTCGACCTTCTTCTCGCCGGAGATGGTGAGGACGTCGCCCTCGATCTGGACCTTGACGTCCTTCTCGTCGAGGCCGGGCAGCTCGATCGTAACGTTATAGGCCTTCCCGTTTTCCTTCACCTCGACCTTGGGGACGTGATCGAAGGCCCTCAGCGCCTTGGGCGCCGTGCTGGGGACCATCTCGGGCCAGCCGAACGGCCAGCCGCGCATCATGCGGTTGAAGACCTGGTCCAAATCACCGCCGAACGGCAGTGCGCTACGTGGCGTCGTCAGAGATTTTGCATCGCTCATAGGAACCTCCTTCCCGGCTTGCTGGGGTTGCAGGCCCATCCTAAGGAACCGGCAACCGCCGGCCCTTGATGGAGATCAAATCACATTCCGTCCGGTGGCCTAAACGGCGAGGACCGTCACCTTCATGCCGGCGAGCTTGCGATAGAGCCTTCCATGGTGGCGCACCGGCCACCAGTCGTAGAGGAAGAGCTGCAGCGGTCGCCACATCGCCACCCAACCGAGGATCAGCAACCCCTCCTGGAAGACCTGCTGGAAGGGCGGCGGCGCAATCGAGCCGGCAAGCTGGCGAAGCAGGATACAGACCGCGAGGAAGGCCAGCCCCATCGCGAGCGCGAAGCGGCCCTCTCGCAGCTGGAACCGGATACGCCTCGTGGTCGCCACCGCACGGTAGGAGAAATAGTTGTGAATCGCCTCCGCAATGTTCGATTGTCGCGCCTGATCGAGCTGCTCGCGTGGCACGCGGATGACGAGTTCGAGAGGGCTCTGGACCGGAAACTCGTCGGCCCAGCCCACAATGAACTCTTCGGCTTCGCGGTCGAGATCCCGTTCGTGAAAGGGAGATGGGTCGAGAGAGTTGAAGAGCTGCCGGATGTCGGTGATCCGGATGTCGATGATCCCTGGTTCGGGCATGGCTTCCTCCGCGGCATCAGCCGGCCGGCGATCGATCATGTTGCGCAACGATCCCAGACAAGCGCGCAGGCTAGAGCGGGCCCCGGCACTCTTCCGAAGGTCGCTCGCTCGGCGCGGCCGCGGCCGCGGACTGCTGCCTGTAGATGTCCGGATAGTCGACGAGGCGACCGTCGTCATCGGGAAAGCGCGTGCGATACACGATGGCTACGGGAATGTTCGCCGTCAGGAGCTCCCGGTGAGTGCCGCCGCGCGCGATCGACCGGTCGATGTCGGCCTCGCTGACGTCGAGCGCCCAGGCGGCAAGGGCGCGGGCCTTCTCGACGCGCACACACCCGTGGCTGAAGGCGCGGACCGAACGGTCGAAGAATCTCCGGTCGTTGGTGTCGTGGAGGAAGATCAGCTGATCGTTGTCGAGCTCGAACAGGATCCGGCCGAGCGGATTTTGTGGTCCAGGCGGCATGTGACGCGCCCCTTCGAAGCGCATCATGGCGGGCGTCGGTGTCCAGGACGGGTTGAAGGTGACCGCCTCGATCGCCGTCGACAGCTCGGGTGTCGGGGTCGCCGGTCGGCCGACGACGACGCGGCTGCGCAGGATGGACTTCCCATCCTCGAGCGCGACGAGCTCGAACGACGGAATGTTGACGACGACGAGCTTGCCGCGCGACGGCACCGCGATACCAATCCCCTGCAGCGCCGCCGCTAGAGGCGAGACCGACGGGCTTGGCGGGACCGGCAGGTCGGGAGGAGCGGGGTTCGGGGCGGTGGCGCAGCCTGCGATCGTGAGAAGCAGGACGAGGGCGGCCCGCGACCACGCGCGTGCAAGGGAAGAACGCATCAGCCGCCCGAGAGGAGTTCGCTGGTGAGGCCGCCAAGCGTCCAGCACCCCTGGCGATCATGTCCGTAGGCATCGGCGTAGACAGCCCAGGTTTCATTGAGCGCCTCGCGACGGAGGTCCGGCGCTTGCCGCGGGCGTTGCTGGCGAACGGCGATCGGCAGAGTGGCATTGCTGGGGCAGAGCATGGCGGTCTCGACCGGAATGGGGGTGCAGCTCATCGACCGTGGTCGCAGCGGCCCCGCAGCGCCTTGACCTATCTCAACGGGACGCGTGTCACGCGCGCAGGCTCTGGCGCCACCATGGCTTCAAGGCTTCCAGGCACAGGATGAGGACCACTGTCGCGATCAGCGAGACACCGAGATCGTCGGCATGCAGCGGGCCGAATTGAAAGAGATCCATCGCCGGCGGCCAGGTGAGCGCCGCGGTCATCACCGAGGCCACCACGGCCAGCAGGAGCCAGAGGAAGAGGTTTGGGCGCCGCAGGGCCACCGACAGTGACGACGAGAAGGAGCGGTTCACGACGATCAGCCCGACATTGATCAGGACGAGCGAGGTGAACATGAGGGCGCGCAGTTCGCCGGTCGGCATGTCGCGGCCGATCCCCACCAGAAGAACGACGGCAAGGGCAACCAGCGCGAGCGCGCCCTGCAACAGGCTGAAGACCATCATCGGCGTCGACAGCAGTTTGCTGTCCGCGGCCCGCGGCGGCCGCTGCATCAGGTCGCGTTCCTCCGCCTCGGCTTCGAAGGCGATCGAGCAGACCGGATCGATCACCATCTCGAGGAAGGCAATGTGGATGGGGCTCAGCATGAAGGGCAGGCCGAACAGCAGCGGCAGCAGCGCCAGGCCGGCGATCGGTATGTGCACCGCCACGATATAGGCGCTCGCCTTCCGGAGATTGTCGTAGATGCGCCGGCCCAGGCGAATGGTCCGCACGATCGAGCCGAAATCGTCGTCGAGCAGAACGATGGCGGAAGCCTCGCGCGCAACGTCCGTGCCACGGCCTCCCATCGCCACGCCGATGTGAGCCGCCCTGAGCGCCGGCGCGTCGTTCACTCCGTCGCCCGTCATCGCCACGATCTCGCCGTCGGCCTTCAGGGCCTGCACGAGGCGCAGCTTCTGCTCAGGCATGATGCGGGCGAACACGTTGGTCGTGCTGACACACTCGCGCAGAGCGGCATCGTCCATGCTCTCGAGAGAACGCCCGTCGACGACCTTGCCGGCATCGAGGCCGGCGCGCGCGGCGATCGCTTGTGCCGTGGCCGGATAGTCGCCGGTGATCATGATCACCCTGATCTGAGCCGAGCGGCATTCACCGATCGCCGCCGGCACGTTGTCGCGCAGCGGGTCGGCGAATCCCACCAGGCCGAGGAATTCGAGATCGAAGCCCAGCTGCGAGTCGGGCAAGGGGCCGTCCGCCAGGCGTGCCTGCGCGACCCCCAGCACCCGCATGCCTTCGCCCGCCATGTCCTCGACCGCGCGGTGCAGCCATGCCTGCCCGGTCGCGTCGAGGCGACTGAGGGCGCCAACCGCCTCGGGCGCGCCCTTCGTCGCCACGACCCGGCTCCCGTCGGCGTCCTGCCAGACATGGCTCATTGCCAGCAGCGTCGGTTGGAGGGCGTAGCGGCGCAGGAGCTTTCCGGCTGCGATGCCGTCGGCCTGGGCGGCCAGGGCCTTTTCCATCGGGTCGGAGGGCTCGGGCGAACTCGCGCGCCGGGCGGCCTCGATCAGGGCCACCGCATCGGCGCCGGGCACACCCTGCCCCACCCGCCACCTCGTCGCGACCGTACGAACCTCCGCCAGGTTCATTCGGTTCTGGGTCATCGTCCCCGTCTTGTCGGAGCACAGGACCGTTGCGGCGCCCAGCATCTCGATCGCGGCGGCGCGGCGCGTCAGGACCCGCACCCGAGACAGGCGCCACGCCCCCATGACCATGAAGGCCGTAAGCACCAGGGGAAACTCCTCCGGCAGGAGAGACATGCCGATGGCAATCCCGCCAAGCACCGCCTGCAGCCAGTCCCCTTGCAAGATGCCGATCAGGAGCACGACGGCCAGGCTGGCGGTGAGCCCAACCGCGGCGAAGATCCGGACGAGACGCCGCGTTTCCGCCTGCAGCCGCGGCGGTTCCGGGGTGATCGCCTTGAGCGACTGTCCGATGCGGCCCAGCTCGCTTTTCGGTCCGGTCGCCCGAACCACCGCAACACCCTCCCCATGCACCGCGAGAGTGCCGGAATAGAGGTAGGGCGTGTTCTCGCCGCCCGGACGCGCCATGGCCGCCGTCATCTCGCCGATGCTCTTGCTGACGGGAACCGATTCGCCGGTGAGCAGCGATTCGTCGACGACGAGGCTGCTCGCGGAAACGACGACCGCGTCGGCGGGAATGCGATCCCCCTCGAGCACCACGATCGTATCACCCCGCGCGACTTCCCGGCCCGGAATGCGCCGCCTCTCTCCGTCCCGAATGACCAGGGCGCGCGGGCTCGCCTGATCGCGCAAGGCCGCCAGCACACGCTCGCTGCGGGTTTCCTGCACGACCGTGATCAGGACGGACAGTGTCGCAAAGGCGAGCAGCACGATCGCCTCGCCGTGATCGCCGAGCACCAGGTAGATCGCCCCGGCGGCCAGCAGCAACGCAAACATCGGCTCCCGGAGCACATCGGCGACGATGCGCAGGATGCTCCGTCCATCGCCCGTGGGAAGTTCGTTGAAGCCCTCGTCCCGCAAGCGCGCCTGCGCGTCGGCTTGCGAGAGACCCGTCCGCCACGACGTTTCCTCTGTCACGGGTTCAGGTGGGGGCAACGATCATCTCCCGGAAGAAGCTTCAGGGCCCGCGCGCCGGCGCGGTTGGCCCAACTGGTCGACCGCCAGCAGCAGGACGCCCACCCGGCTGGCTGACGAGGCCCATTCGGCGAGACGCGGATAGTTGTCGACCAGCCAGTTGAACGCGATCTGAACGGCCGCGAACGCCGCCGCCGCCTGGGTCACCTCACCGAGTGACAGGGAACCGTCGATGTACTTGGGCACCGACAGAATCAGACCGATGATGGGGGCCAGCAGCGTGTTGCCGGACGATACGAGCGTGGTCCGCACATGCTGGCCGCACAGCAACCGCCAGTTCCTGATCACCTCGTCGAGCGCGAAGGTCACAGGCCCCGCCTGCGCACTGCCGCCGGTGGCGTTGCCGGGCGCCGTCCGAAGCCGGGCGACCGCGAACTTCAGCTCCGATTCCGCCTGGTTCTTGCGTTCGATCACATGCGCCATCCTTCGCCCGACCAGCACCATGGCCCCCGTCGTGAGCATGGCGTAGGCGATGCTGGCGAACACCAGGTAACCCGGCAGTTCGAGACCCAGCCGCGCGGGCCCGATGGCGATCGCGCCGCCCACCGTCCACAGGACCACGACAAACGTCACGGCCGTCAGCACAGAGGAAAGCAGGCCGGTCACGAGGTCTATCGGGGCATCGGTGGCGATGCGCGCGTCCTCGGCGATCCGGTATTCCGCGAGCTGTGGTTCGTCGCTTCCGGCCTCGAGGCGCCGGTAGTTGCCGTTCTCCAGCCAGAGCCCGAGCAGGTGCGCGGTGAGCCAGGCGCGCCACCTCCGCTGGAAGGTCATCCGTGCCCAGACTGCGAAGGCGGCGAGGAAAACGCTGCAGGCCGCCAGACCAGGGAGCAGATAGATCTGGTTGCGAATCCCCGTGCCGTTCCGCCTTTCCAGCGCATCGAAGAAGTCGCGGTTCCAGACGTTCAGCCGGTACTGCACCAGAAGCTGCGCCACGACACAGAGGACCAACAGTCCGATCAGGGTCCACGGCACCCACGAGTCCTTGCCTCGACCGAACCCTAGGGCAGTGTGCCAGAAGCGCCTGAGCGGACCCGGGCCGACGGCGGAGACGCCATCGTCGGTCCTCATCAGCCCCTCCGGGCCGCGAGCGCCGCCAGGCCCAGGAAGGTCGGCTCCGGCCGAACGATGACGCCGGCGGGGATCTGGCCGAGATATCCGGCGAAGCGGCCCTTCGCGGCAAAGCGCGTCCGGAACGACGAATTGCGAAGCGCCGGGACGATGTGCGGCGCGATTCCTCCGCCGATCAGCACCCCGCCGCGGGCCGCGAAGGTGAGTGCCAGGTCGCCCGCGAAGGATCCCAGGAATGCACAGAACAACTCGAGCGCGGCATCGTACCGGGGCTCTGTATCGTACAGCGCGCCTCTGACGATCTCCTCCGGAGACGGAGAGCCCGGCTCGTGGCCGTCCCGCATCGCCAGCGCCGCCTCCAGGTTGACCAGTCCGGCCCCCGACAACACGCGCTCGGCGGAGACATGGCCGAAGCGCCGGCGCAGGACTTCCAGGATCGCGGCGTCGGCCGCGTCGTTCGCTGCGAGCGTGGCGTGCCCTGCTTCGCTGGCCACGACCCGCGGAGGCGTGCCGGGCAGGTAGCAGGCGACCCCAAGGCCGGTGCCCGGCGCGATCACCGCCACGGCGTCGCTCATGACGGACCCGCCTTGGCCCACGGCAACAACGTCGTCGGCGTCCAGATGGGGGACCGCCCAGGCCAGGGCCTCGAGATCGTTGACGAGATCGACCGATTGAAGACGCAGCGTTTGCCGGAGGCTTTCGGCATCGAGCGTCCAGGGGGCGTTGGTGAGCTTGCAGCGACCGCCCGAGACGGGCCCGGCCGCGGCAATCACCGCGCGCTTCACGACGGTGCCCTCCGCCTGGCCGTTCAGGAAGTGATGCGCGGCATCGTGCAGGCCCGCGTAGGCGCCGGTACGGAGCGACTCGATGGGCCCCAGCCGCCCGTCCGTTAACAGGGCGAAGCGGGTTCGCGTGCCCCCGACATCGGCAAGCAGACAACTCATGGCACGCCGCCGCGAACCTGCGCCGCGATCGTGGCCTTGTACCAACGGGCCGAAGCCTTGGGGATGCGGCGCTGCGTCGGATAGTCGACTCGGACCAGGCCGAAGCGGTTGGCGTAACCCGCGCCCCATTCGAAATTGTCGAGCAACGACCAGACGAAGTAGCCCCGCACGTCGGCACCCAGCGTGACGGCCTCTTCCAGCGCATCGACGTAGCGCGTCAGATAGTCGATGCGCTCGACATCGTTCACGGCACCGGTTGCATCGCCGGCCTCCTCCGCGCCGGCACCGTTCTCCGTCACGTAGATCGGCAGCCGATATCTGTCGCAATTGTCGAGCAGCGTATCCCTGAAGGCTTCGGGATCGATCTGCCATCCGATCGGCGATCGCGGCACGTCGGCCGGCGCGTCGCTCCAGGCGAAGCCCAAGCGAGACGTGGCGTCGGCCCTGGCGTAGATCGGCGAATAGTGGTTGACGCCGAGCCAGTCGATGGGGCGCCGGATCCGGTCCATGTCGCCCTCCTGCAGGAAAGGTGCGATCCGCTCGGCGAGCAGCTTGGGATAGATACCGCGTATCTGCGGGTCGGCGAAGGCGCGGTTCCAGTAATCGTCCAGCGCGGCGGCCGCCGCGCGGTCCGCCTCCGTCGGCGCCACGGGGCGTACCGGCTGCATGTTGCAGACGGTCCCGAGCGACGCGCCGGGCAGATAGGCGCGCAGCACGTCGATCGCCGCGCCATGCGCCAGGTTCACATGATGGATCGCGGCGTGATGCTGCGCCGCATCGTCGACTGCGGGCGGATGCCAGCCGAACGCATAGCCGAACAGCGTGAAGACGCCCGGTTCGTTGAAGGTGGCGAACCGCTTCACCCGGTCGCCGAGGCGGCTCGCCACGAGGCGGGCATAGTCGGCGAACCAGCTCGCACTGTCGCGATTGGCCCAGCCGCCTCGATCCTGGAGCGCCTGCGGCAGGTCCCAGTGGTAGAGGCAGACCCAGGGCTCGATTCCCGCCGCGAGCAGCCCGTCGACCAGCCGGTCGTAGAAGGCGATTCCGCGCTCGTTCGCGGGCCCCTGCCCGTCCGGCAGCACCCGCGGCCAGGCGACCGAGAAACGATAGGCGCCCACGCCCAGGTCGCGCATCAGGGCGATGTCTTCGGCATAACGATGGTAGTGGTCGCAGGCGACGTCCCCGGTGTCGCCGTTGGCGATCCGGCCGGGCTGGTGGGAAAAGCCGTCCCAGATGCTGGGACCGCGCCCCTCCTCCCGGGCTGCCCCTTCGATCTGATAGGACGATGTCGAGACGCCCCACAGGAAGTCGGGGCGCAACAGGCGCCGGGCCGGCGGCGAAGCCACGATCTCGCCGTCGAAGCCGGGGGGAGGACTGACCATCGGAGGGCTCTGCGTCAGGGGGTGAGGGCGACTTTGAGAACCCCGTCCCGCTGATGCGCGAAAAGGTCGTAGGCCTGCTCGATGTCGGCGAGCTTGAAGCGGTGAGTCACCAGCGCGCCGAGATCGGCCCGCCCCGCGGCGATGACGTTCATCAGCCGCCGCATGCGCTCCTTGCCTCCGGGGCAGAGCGACGTGACGATCTTGTTGTCGCCCAGGCCCGCCGTGAAGGCATCGAGCGGGATGCGCAGGTCCGTCGAATAGACGCCGAGACTCGACAGCGTGCCGCCCGGCCGCAGCACGCGGAGCGCGTTCTCGAAGGTCTGCTGCGTGCCCAGCGCCTCGATTGCGACATCGACACCGCGACCTCCCGTGAGTTCGCGGATCGCCGCCACGGGATCGCCCTTCTTGAAGTCGACGACATGATCGATCCCCAGCTTGCGCGCGACGGCCAGCCGCGCCGGCACCGTGTCGACGCCGATCACCGTGGTGGCGCCCATCAGCCGCGCGCCCAGCGCCGCACAGAGGCCGATCGGCCCCAGCGCGAACACCGCCACGATGTCTCCGATCCGGACGCTGCCGCCCTCGGCGCCCGCGAATCCGGTCGACATGATGTCGGGACACATCAGCACCTGCTCGTCGGTGAGGTTCGACGGGACCGGCGCGAGATTCGTCATCGCGTCCGGCACCAGCACGAACTCCGCCTGGCAGCCGTCGATCGTGTTGCCGAAGCGCCAGCCGCCCGCCGGCTTGAAGCCGTGCCGCGTTCCGGGCCCATCCTGCGAATGTGCGCCGCAGAGGCAGGCGTAGCTGTGCCCGCTCGGCGTGATGGCGCCGGCGATGACGCGCTGGCCTTCCTTGTAGCCTTTGACCTCGGACCCCAGCTTCTCGATGATTCCGACCGGCTCGTGGCCGACGATCAGCCCCTTGGCGACGGGATATTCGCCGCGAAGGATGTGCACGTCGGTGCCGCAGATCGTCGTCGTACTGATCCGCACCAGCGCATCCAGCGGGCCGACATCGGGCACCGGTCGCGACTCGAGGACGATCCGGCCCGGTTCGGCAAACACTGCCGCCATCATCTTTGGCATGGCTTCCTCCGTTGTTCGCGATCACCGTAGGCGCGAGCGACCGGTCGGGAATTGATATGCCTCAAGCCCGCACGATCCCGTTGACCGGGTTCACCAGCCCTCGTCGTCGCACGCCCGCATGTCAGCGCGCTGCTGGCGTGCCGTCATTGACTCGCGTCAGGCCGCTCAGGTCGATCGACCGAGCCAGACTCCTACGCTTGCGAACAGGGTCCCGAGCGCAAGGGCAAACCATCCCGTTACCCAGATCAGCACCTGTTCTCCCGGCTCAGGCCAGAGAGCGAGCGCCAGTCCGAACAGGAGCGCCCCCAGCCCGTCCAGCGCCAGGACCCAGTCACCATCGACCGTCTTGCGCAGCTCGAGCGCGGCCCAGAGCTGCATCGCTCCCGTCGAGATCGCCCAGATGGCAATGATCCCGACCAGGTGCCCGACGAGCAGGTCGAGCGCGAACAGGGCGCTGCCGGCACAGGCGATGCCCGCCAGCCCGATCACACCCAGCCATATGCGTGGCGCGCCGCTGCGCGCGTGGCTCGCGGCGGTCAGGGCCAGGGTACCGTCCACGAGGGAATAGCCTCCCCAGAGGACCGCCAGCCCCGTGACCGTGATCTTCGGCCAGAAAAACACGAGGAAGGCAAAGAGCAGCGCCGCCGCACCGCGCAGCAACAAAAGCGAGCGATGATCGGCAACCGCCGCAAGCACCGGCTCTCCGCTTTCAGTCTCCCCGTCCCTCACAGGCCCACCCGTTGGATTCCCTTCCCGCTCATGGTGCCAGCTAAGGGGCAAAGAGTCCCGCGATGCCGTGATCCAGATCAAGCCCGATCGGCGGCGACCGCTTGATCTGGGACAAGGCGCAGGCACGCCCCGTCGGGTGAACTTCCCTCCAGACTCTCCGCAGAACCCCGAGGTCGCCATGCATGTCCAGCAGATCATGAGCAAGCCCGTCATCACGATCGAGGCCGGCGCCTCCGTCTTCGAGGCCGCCGAGAAACTGCTCACTTCGGGGATCAGCGCCGCGCCCGTCGTCGACACGGACGGCCGGATGATCGGCATCGTCAGCGAGGCCGACCTGATGTTCCGCGCCGAAACCGACACCTCGCCCTCCCGATCGTGGTTTCAACGCCTGCTCGCCGATGATGCGGTGATCGCCCGCGACTATGTTCGCACGCATTCTCGCCGCGTCACCGACGTCATGACGAAGGACGTCGTGACGGTTGGCGAGCATACCGAAGTGAAGGAAGTCGCCGCGCTGATGAAGCGCCACAACATCAAGCGCGTACCGGTCGTTCGCGACGGCAAACTGGTCGGCCTCGTGAGCCGCTCCAACCTCCTGCTGGGGCTCCTGTCGCGTCAGCCGCTCGGCGAAGCGACGGCCAGTGACGAGGAGATCAAGGAGAAAGTGGAAAAGGAAATCGGTCGCATCGGCGCAATCGTCGGTCCGACCACAAACGTCGTCGTCGACAAGGGCGTGGTGCATCTCTGGGGGTACGTGAGATCCGCCGAAACGCGCGATGCCATGCGCGTGGCCGCGGAGAACGTCCCCGGCGTCAAGCGCGTGGAGCATACGCTCGGCCTGATTCCCAATGAGATCAACTTCGCCGCCTGAACGGCACCCCCAGAGGAAGGACCGGCAGAATGGGCTCGGGACGCGCATTGATAACCCTCTGGGCGGTTGGGAGCGCCATGACATGGGTCGGCTGGATGCTGCTCCTCAACCAGTCCTGCATCCGCCAGGCCGACGGCCGCCTGTGGTGCCAGGCGGACAATGCGTGGCTTCCGTTCCTGCGCGGGACGGCGCGGGACCCGTTCGAACTCGCCCTGATGGGACTCGTCCCCTCGGTACTGGTCCTCGTCGTCGGCGTCGCCCTGTTCCGGGCGCTCCGCCGCTCCTAGTTCAGATCATGGAGAACCCGATGAAAAGATCGATTGCCCTGCTGTTGCTCCTGCCTGTTCCCGCCCTGGCCCAGGGTTCCCGCTACGGCGCTGCCCTGGCCGAACGCTGGTGCATGGCCTGCCACGTCGTCGAGCCCGCACCGCGGACCGCCAGCGCGAACGGCATCCCGAGCTTCTCCGCCATCGCGGCCAAGCCCACCACGACGGCCGAGCAGCTCAAAGCCTATCTGTCCACCGGACACACGCGCATGCCCGACTTCTCGCTCAGCAACGGCGAGCGTCAGGCCCTGGTCGATTACATCCTGAGCCTTCGCTGACCCCGCCCGAACACGGGGTGCGGAGGCTCATCCCAGGAGCTGGGTGGTCTGCTGGGCCTCGGGCGTCACGCCGCTCGCGGTCACGCTGGCGAGCAGCCGTGACAGACGGTTGGCTTCCTCGGAATAGTCCTCGACCGCCCGAACGCTCCAGGCGCCGTGCGCCTGCCAGACGCTCGCCGCGTCGCGCGCCGACAGCAGCGTCAGGTACGTAGAGACATTGTCCTTGAGGCGGCGTTCGGCGAACTGCGAGAGTTCGCTCTGCCAGGCGGCGCCGACGGCCGCCCACTCCTCGAAGCAATCGGCGTAAGTGGACAGCGCCGAATTCCAAGCATTGGCCGCCGGCAGTGACTCCACGCTCGGCCGCTTGTCCGTATGCATGTCGTTCATCTCACCCTCCGAATCCGGCCTCGACTATAGGCGCAGATGCAGGGCGCACCGTTGATCTGCATCAACCCCGGCCTGCTTGATGCAGATCAACGCTCCTCCGGTGGCTCCGCCGTAGTTTGCCCGATGCGGAGAAACCCTCTCCGCTCCCCAGGAGACAAGCGATGAAAATGTATGCTGCGGCCCTCACGGCGGCGCTGTCCATTCTTCCCCTCGGTCTTGCGGCGCAAGCGCAGACCCCTCCCAAGGGCGTGAATGTCGGTTCGCTGAACTGCACCGTCGCCGGCGGCGTCGGATTCGTGTTCGGTTCGTCCAAGGACCTCGATTGCATCCTGGCCAAGACCGACGGCACCGCCGAACACTACTCGGGCACGATCAAGAAGTACGGCGTCGATCTCGGCTTCACCAAGCAGGGGCATGTCGTCTGGCTGGTCTTCGCCCCCGGCCAGGTCGCCAAGGGGGCGCTCGCCGGCGACTATGTCGGGCCGACGGCCAGTGCCTCGGCAGGAGTCGGCGCAGGCGCCAACGTCCTGATCGGCGGCGGCAACAAGCAGGTCAGCCTGCAGCCGGTCAGTGTCGAGGGCAATGTGGGCCTGAACGTCGCCGCCGGACTGGCCGAGGTTACGCTCAAGCCGGCCAAATAAGCGGCGGGCGAGATCGTTGCAGGATGCGTCCCGCCATCGGGTCGCATCCTGTCTCCGCTCTTGCGCACTACCGACTGCTATTGCCGATCACACGACGCAGCTGCTGCAGGAGTCGGTGGCGGGCGGCGTCATCGGGAGCAGCCTGCAGCGCGCCGCGTATATCCAGCAGCATCTGCGCATAGTCGTTGTGCCAGTCGCGTCGCGCATTCGCCGTCTCGGGCGAGAGACGTGGCATCCCACCGGCTTCGGGCGTCGCCATCCACCTTCCGTCGCGATGGACGAAAGCGAACGTCTCGTCGAGGGTCGGGGCAACGATCCGCGTCGGTTCGACTCCGGCCAGAGCGAGAGCATCGGAGAGTCCCTCGATCCCCTCCGGCTCGCCATGCACGAGCAGGAGCGAGCCGAGTTCGTCCATCATCGGCTGGCACCAGGCGACCAGCTCCTCGCGATCGGCATGGCCCGTATAGGAATCGATCGACCGGATGCGGGCCCGCACGCCAATCTCCTCGCCATGGATCCGTACCTGCGCGGCGCCGCCGCGAATCAGGGCACCCAGCGTGCCGGGCGCCTGGTACCCCACGAAGAGGACGGTGGAATCCTGGCGCCACAGATTGTCCTTGAGATGATGCTTCACCCTTCCCGCGTCGCACATGCCGGAGCCGGCCAGGATGATGGCGCCGGACCGGATACGTCCGATCGCGCGGCTCTGATCGACGGTCTCGCTCAGCCGGAACTCTCCGCCGCTGAAAGCGTGCCCGTCCTCCGACCGGCTCAGCAAAGACCGGTGGGTCCGAAACACTTCCGTCGTCCGGCCGGCCAGTGGTGAATCGAGAAAGACCTGCGCACCCTGCAGCTTCCCGCTGCGCTTCAGCTCCGCGATGTCTTCGAGGATCTCCTGGGTACGCTCGACCGCGAAGACCGGCACGACGACGTTCCCGCCGGCGGCCAGCGCGACCTCCAGTTCGCGGCCCAGGACGGCCCTGCGATCCGCTTCGGACATCGGCACGCGCGAGCGACTGCCGTAGGTGGACTCGACCAGCGCGACATCGGCGGGCCCGGGCCGGGCGGGATCGGGCTGCAGGGTCTTGCCGAGTGGTCCGACATCGCCCGAGAAGACGAGACGAAGCGGGCGTGGCGAGGCGTCGACCTCGATCTCGATGAAGGCACTGCCGAGAATATGGCCGGCGTTGCGCAGGCGTGCCCGCACGCCCGGCAGCGGTTCGAACCAGCGATCGTAAGGCTGCGCGTCGATGAAGGAGAGTGAGGCCTCGGCATCGGCTCGCGTGTAGATCGGCACGATCTCGGGCTCGGCGCGGCGGGCGTTGCGCCGGTTGAGGCGGGCCACGTCGTATTCCTGTATCGCGCCGGCATCGGGCAGCAGCCAGTGCAGCAGGTCGCGCGTCGCTTCGGTCGCGAAGGCCCGCCCCTGAAATCCCGCGAGGGTGAGCTTGGGAAAGAGCCCCGTGTGATCGATATGGGCGTGCGTGAGAAGGACCGCGGCGATCTCCGACGCGGCAAAGGGAAAGGCGCGATAGTTCAGGGCGCGCAGCGACTTCGGCCCCTGGAACATGCCGCAATCGACCAGAAGCGTGCCCCGCGGCGTCACCAGGCGGTGGCAGGATCCCGTGACGGTGCCGGCAGCGCCGTGGATGTGCAGCGAGAGCGTCATGCGCGGCGTCCGATGGTCATGCCGTCTGCAACGGCGGCGAGTTGGGTGGCGAAGCGGAAGTCGGCCTCGAAGGCCGCATGGATGCGATAGAGCGGCTCGCCCTGCTCGACGGGATCGCCGATCCGCTTGAACAGATCGACGCCCGCGCCCTTGTCCATCGGCGCACCGGCGAGGCGGGCCACGCGCGCCAGCCGATGGCAGTCGATCGCCGTCACGACGCCGTCCTGGGTGGCCGGCACGTCGTGCGTGAGCCTGCCGAGGCTCGCCGCCTCCGGCGGGCTCCCCTGAGCCGCGATCAGCCGCTGCATCTTCGCCAGCGCCGCGCCGCTGTGCAGCAGTTCGCGGGCCCGCACGATCCCCTGGCCGCCCCGCAGCGCGGGATCGAACTCGAGTACATGTCCGGCCAGCAGGAGGGCTCGCTCCTCGAGGTCGCGCGGCGCCTCGGGATGACGCTCCAGGACCCGCATGACGTCGCGCGCTTCGAGCCACGGGCCGATGCCACGACCGATGGGCTGGCTGCCGTCGGTCGCCAGCACCGTCGTGTTGATGCCGACCTGGTCGGACACGTATTCGAAGAGCTTGCGCAGCCGCAGGAAGCGCTCGCGATCACGCAGCTTCGCCGTCGGCCCGACCGGCAGATCGAGAACGAGATGCGTCGACCCGGCCGCCATTTTCTTCGACAGAATCGAAGCGACCATCTGTTCGGGCGTGTCGATCTGCAGCGGCCGCTCGACCGAGATCAGGACATCGTCCGCCGGAGAGAGGTTGGCGTGGCCACCCCATACCAGGCAGCCGTTCTCGGCCGCCACGATCTGGTGCATCTCGTCCGATCCGACATCGACCCGCGCCAGCACTTCCATCGTGTCGGCAGTGCCGGCCGGCGAGGTGATCGCGCGCGACGAAGTCTTCGGGATGGTGAGGCCATGCGCGGCCACGATCGGAACGACGATCATCGAGGTGCGGTTTCCCGGGATGCCGCCGATGCAGTGCTTGTCGACGACCATCTCACTGCTCCACGACAGCCGGCCCCCGACGGCCGCCATCGCCCGGGTCATCGACAGCACCTCGGCCGCCGTGGTGAAGCGCGCACCGGCGATCAGGAAAGCCGCGATCTCCATCTTGGAATAACGATGCGCGGCGAGATCGCGGGCGATTTCCTGGTAGGCCTCGGGCCCCAGCTCCGCACCGTCGATCTTGGCTCGCACATGGTCGAGGCTGGGCGGCGGTCCCGCCTGGGCGATCTCGACAGCCGTTCCCGCGGGAAGGCCGAGCTGGCGATAGGCGAGTACGGACAGGCCGAGCTCGTCCCTCGCCATGATCGATTCGTCATCGACGATGTTCAGCGTGGCGACGATGCGGCGGCCGCCGCCCCGGATCTCGATCCGGGCGAGGGCCACGAACTCCTGCGCGCGATAAGACTCGCAGCGACGCGCGAGGTAGGCGACGGCCTCCTGGCAGGCGTCGATCCCGAGCTTGCGGACCTTGAGCATGAAGTCTAGCGGCGACGCATCTGCACGAAGAGAGCCGCAACGAGTCCCGCCACCAGGAAGACGCAGCCGACAATCAGGGGAGCATAGACATGGCCGAGAGACGCGGCGATCGCGCGATAGGCCGACAGGGTCAGGAAGGCGAGGCTGACGGCCAGCAGCATGCCCACGACCAGATAGGCTGCCACCGTCGCTGCCAGGCGCCGGCCGGAAGCGACGAGAACACCCGCCCCGACCGTCGCGAGCGACCTTGCCAGCGCCACCAGCAAGGCTCCGGTCTCAGAGGCGACGCTCATTTGCGCCGCACGATGAGCGCCAGCGCGAAGCCGGCCACGGTGGCGAGACCGAGCGCCGCCAGCGGCTTCTGCCGGACCAATTCGGCAAGACTCTCCTGTCCCGCATCGACCGCTTTTCCCGCCACCTTCGCCTTGTCGACCCATTCGTCCGCCAGCAAAGCGGCCCGGGCAAGCAGTTCGCGAGCCGCTTCGGCCGCCGCGGTGGCAGCCTCCGTGCCCTCGCTCTGTGCGGCGCGGGCAATGGCGGCGGACGCCTGGTCCAGATGTTCACGCAGCGCCGCGGCCTCCGTCCCCAGATAGCCGAACCTGTCCTTGGAAATGCACTTGGTCATGAGAATTCCCCTTTGCGGGAAAGATCGTCGGTGCGGGCGCCCTCCGCTTTGACCTGCGTCAAAGCGCACCGTTACTGCGAAGACATAATGGCGAGGTGCGTACGTTCGTCTTCCGCTGCCCGACCACGGGCTACAACGTCCAGGGCCGCTACGAAGATGGCGAAGGTTCCCTGCCCGCTCTCGTCGGACAGCACTGCCTCGCCTGCAATGGGCTGCACGTCGTGGACCCACGAACCGGCAAGGGAATGAGCGAACTGCGCGCCGTCGCGACCCGGCGGAAGGCGGTCGATCCGACATCGTCCGACGATTGACCTGAATCAACGCATCGCCACGCCCGCCGAGCCACCATTCCCACATCGTCACCGGGAGAAACCATGACCCACAGTCACGCCATCGTCTGGATGGACAGCAAGGAAGCCCACGTGTTCCGTTTCAACGCCGACGACGTCGAGCGCGAGAACATCAAGGCCCACAACCCGTTCCGGAAAGTGCACCACAAGGCTGGTGTCATCGGCGCGGGCCACGCGGCCCTCGATCTCAGCTTCCTCGATCACATCGTCGACGCCATCCGCGGCAGCCAGGAATGGCTCCTGGTCGGTCCGGCACAAGCCAAGCAGGAACTGATCCGGCACCTCGACAAGCATCTGCCGCACGTCAAGAAGACGCTCGTCGGTGTCGAGGCGATGGATCATCCGACCGATGGAGAGCTGCTCGCCCATGCCCGGCGATCGTTCAAGGCCATCGACCGACTGCTGCCGAACGCCCCGATCGGAGCCGTGCCCCACTGATCACCTTGGCTGAAGGAGAGTTCAGATGACCGATATTCCGATCTACTTCCTGCTGCTCGCCTGCGGCTCGTTCATGCTGCTGGGCATTTCGGTGGCCTCCGCCACCGCCCAGTACCTGCGATCGCAGCAGGCGCAGGCGGTCGTCGTCGCCAAGCAGCCGGCCAACCGCTGACCGGCCCTTCACGGCGGCCTCGCCACCTGCCTGCAGGATGATGAAAGACGGGCTGTACGCGTCGGCTGAATCGCGCGGCGTGAACCGCAGCGCGATTCGCCTCGGATCAGGCGTCGAGCTTGCGCAAGGCGGCCATGTTGCACAGGTCGACCGAGCGGCTGCCGGCCTGCAGCCGGATCAGGCCCTGGCGGGCAAACTGGGTGAGGGTGCGCGACACCGTCTCGATGGTGAGGCCCAGATGGTCGGCGATGTCGGAGCGCTGCATCGGCAGCTCGATATGCTCGTCGTCGCTGGAGATCCGCCGGGCCATGTCGAGAAGGAAGGTCGCGATCTTCTCCTGCGCCGTCTTGCGACCGAGCAGCAGCATGTGATCCTGGGCGCGGCCGAGGCACTTCATCATCGACGCGAGCACCTGGTTGGCGAAGGCCGGATCGGCGGCCGTCAGCTCGTCGAGCCGGGAGCGGCGAAAGGCCACGAGCGTGGCATCGCTCAGGGCCTCGGCCGTGAAGCGATGCTCGGTACCGGCTTCAAGCCCGAAAATGTCGCCCGGAAGGTGAAAGGCATCGATCTGCCGGCGGCCGTCGCTCAGCAGCTTGCAGGTCCGGATCGACCCCGAAACCACCTTGTAGAAATACTCCGCCGGATCCCCTTCAGCGAACAGCTCTTCTCCCTTCGCCAGCATCCGCGGCAGGCCCGCGGTCGGGATGCCCGCATACTGCATGTTTGCCGAGCCGCGCAGGGCGACAGCAGCGGGAATACGAGCAGAAATCGCTGAATTCGTGTGCATGGCGAGCTCCCGACTTGGTGTGTCTTGACGGACACAGGGATAGGGCCCGGCCAGCTGGCCGACCATTCGGGTCTTGAACTAAGGGATTCTACGTAGGCGCCGGGCTTGCCGTCGGGGATGCGAGATCGTCCAGGACGCCCGCGAACAGACGGTACTTGACGGAGACGACGGCCAGCTCGCGGGCCCAGTTCACGATGTCGCCCCACGGGTCGTTGAGCTTGCCCAGTCCCGACACTACCGCGACCACCGTCCCGACCTCGATCTTGCCCTGCAGGACCTGCCAGCCGCCGAAACAGAGCGCCGAGGCAACGGCCAGGTGATGCATCATGTTCATCAGCAGGTTCATCGTGAACTTGATCCTGTAGATGCCCATGTTCAGCGTGAAGACGCGCTCGATCGGGTCCTGCGTCCAGCCCCATCCGATGCGACCCCCCGATGCCCCATCTCCGGCGGAGATGCGGCTCACGAGCCCGCCGCTGATGCCGCGCTTGACCAGGATGCGGGACTGGGCCCGGCGGTTGATGGCCCGCTGCAGCAAGGGAACGAAGACGACCTGAGGCAGGAAGAACGCGAGGCCCAGGAGCGCCATGCGCCAGTCGAGATAGAGCATGTAGATGATCACGCTCGTGAGCACGCCGCCCTGCAGCAGGGGCTCGGACAGGCTGACGCCGGTGAAGCCGCCGATGGGCTCGGCCTCCTCGAGCACCATGGAGATCTCGATGCCGGCTTCCTCGCCGCTGACGTCGCGCACGGCGCGATCGGCATATTCTCCGACCAGGCTGCGCAGGCGGCGCACCGAATCCTCGGCGACCCAGCCGCGATAGACGTTGAGACAGAGCTTCAGGCTCTGCTCCGAGAGCACGACGCCGACATAGGCGGCCGCCAGCCACAGTACGGTCTCGAAGGCGCCGCGATCCACCAGCACGTTGATCACACGGCGCTGCAGCTCCAGGGGAGCCGTGCTCAGCAGGAAGACGAGGACGGAAAGGATGGCGAGGGCCGCCTGGTGACGCCCCGACGACCGGAGCACGAAGCCCAGGATCGTCGATGGCATCGCTCGCTGGCTGTCAGGGCCTGGCATCAAGGACGCGCCTGATGCTGACGACCAGCTCGGACAGCGGTTTCTCCAGCACGCCGTCGATCCCCAGACTGGCCGCCCGGACGCGCAGCGAGGGAGTTACCCGGCCGCTGATCAGGAAGACCGGCAAGGTAACGCCCCGGCTCCGGAGCCGCTCGACGAGCTCCAGCCCGTCGATCGCGGGCATGCGGTAGTCGATGACGAGGCAGCTTCCGGCCGGGAGCTCGTCCTCGGCAAGCAGGGCTTCGGGTGTCGCATAGAGTCGGACAGTGAAGCCCTCCATCCCAAGCGAGAACTTGAGCGCGTTGCGCACGGCAGCATCGTCATCGACGAGCAGGATGACATCGGGAGCGTTCGACATGCAGCAACTTCGCCCGCGGGACAGAGCGCTGCGTTGATCCAGCGCAAATCTAGGACTCACCCTCGACCATCAGGACCATGCGGACCAGTTCGGAGAGGCTGTCGGCCTGCATCTTCGTCATCACATTGGCGCGATAGACCTCGACCGTGCGGGCGCTGATGCCGAGGTCGTAGGCAATCACCTTGTTCGCCTTGCCGGCCGTGAGGCCGCGCAGGACCTCGCGTTCCCGGCCCGACAGGGCGTCGAGGCGCTGGCGAATCGCCAGGATGCGGTCCTCGCGTTCGCGGTTGCGGGAGTGGCTGTCCAGGGCCGACCTGATCGCCGACAGAAGGGTCTCGTCGTCGAACGGCTTCTCGATGAAGTCGACCGCGCCGGCCTTCATGGCTTCCACCGCCATGGGCACGTCGCCGTGGCCGGTCATCACGATCACGGGAAAGCCCGCCTTCAGCTCGACCAGGCGGCGCTGCAGTTCCAGCCCGTCCATCTCCGGCATGCGGATGTCGGTGACGACGCATCCCGACTGAGCGTCCGGCAGCGCCTTCAGGAAGGCCACCGCGGAATCGTGGACACGCACGGCCAGCCCCGCCGTGCTCAGCAGGAAGGCGAGCGACTGGCGGACATCGACATCGTCGTCGATCACATGAACGACCTGACTAGACATCGTCCGTCTCCCGATCGTGTTCGGCCGCGCGCAGGGTGAAATGGAAGATCGTGCCGCCGTCCGGGGGAGACTCCACCCAGATCTTGCCACCATGCGCCTCGACGATCGTGCGGCAGATCGAAAGGCCGAGGCCCATACCCTTGCGCTTGGTTGTGACGAAGGGCTGGAAGAGCTGCTTTGCCACCTCTGGCGCGAGGCCCGCCCCGCTGTCGGCGACGGTGACCTCGACCTGGCTTTCGGCTCCGGCCGCCGTGGCGATGTCGAGCCGCCGGGCCGGTCCTCCCTCGCTCATCACCTCGATGGCATTGCGCATCAGGTTGACGAGCACCTGCTGGATCTGGATGCGGTCGGCCAGCACGAGGTCGGCGGCGGGATCGAGCCTGAATGTGACGGCAATCCCATGCTCCCTCGCTCCCACGAGCGCGAGCGTGCTCGCATCCTCGATCAGCTTGGGAAGGCTCTCGATGCGCCGTTCGCTTTCCCCGCGCGCCACGAACTCGCGAAGCCTGCGGATGATCTGCCCGGCCCGCAGGGCCTGGTCGGCCGCCTTGGAGACCGCGTCCTTCAGCATCTCGACCTTCTCGCCCTCCATGCGTTCGAGCAGGCGGCGCGAGCCCTTGAGATAGTTGCTGATGGCCGTGAGCGGCTGGTTGATCTCGTGGGCGAGCGTCGAGGCCATCTCGCCCAGCGCCGTGAACCTCGACATGTGCGTCACTTCCGATTGCAGCTCCTTCAGCCGGTCCTCGGTGAGCTGCTGATCGGTCAGGTCGCGAATGAAGCCGGTGAAGTGATGGCGCTCGCCGGTGCGCAACTCGCCCACCGTGAGATGCATCGGGAACGTCGTCCCGTCCTTGCGCTGGCCCACCACGATGCGGCCGATGCCGATGATCCGGCGTTCGCCCGTCGAGAGGTAACGCCCGATATAGGCGTCATGCTGCTCGCGATAGGGCGACGGCATCAGAAGGCTGACGTTGCGCCCGCATGCTTCATCCGCGTCATAGCCGAACAGGCGCTCCGCGGTGGTGCTGAGCGATTCGATGCGGCCCCGCTCGTCGATGATGATCATGGCGTCGGGCACTGTCTGCAGGATCGACCGCAGACGCGCTTCCGCCGCCTCGAGCGCAAGCGCGAGCGAGGGTTCGCTCATCAGGATATCCGGCTCATCGGCGCATCACCATGACAGGGGTCTTATAGCATGCGCCGACGTGCCGGTGGCACGTCAATCAGGGCCTTATGAAGGAGAGCGGAGCATCTTCGTCGAGATTGTCGATCGCCGCGGTCAGCTCTGCCGCGATATCGTCGTTCGAGCGACCGAGCCTGAAAATGCGAATCGCTTCGGAGAGCAGGCAGCGCGCGACCACGTCGCCGGCAATGCCCTGCCCTGCCCCCTCCGCCAGTGCCGCCTCCACGTGGCGCGATACCATTTGATAAGTGCTCATGACGATCCCTTCTTCAGATTCCGCGTGAATGCCGCCCATCGGCATGGGCGAGGTGGGCATCGAACGCCGCACAGACGAAGCGCACCAGCGGGCGCCCGCGCTCGGTAACCTGCAGTCTCTCGCCGTCGCGCCGTACCAGCCCGTCGCTGACCAGTTGGGGCAGCGCCGCCACCTCCGAGATGAACGATTGGGCCGAGGCACCGTGCCGGCGGCAGACATCGTCGAGATCGACCGAGAAGCTGCACATCAGCTTCTCGATGATCTCGCCCCGCAGCCGGTCGGCATCGGTGAGCTCCAGTCCCCGGGCGGAGGCAAAGCACCCGGCCTCGATCATCGACTGGTAACGCCCCGGGTCGGCGATGTTCTGGGTGTAGCCGCGCGGCAGGCTCGAGATTGCCGAAGCGCCGAGACCGACGACCGACGGCTGGTCGACCACGACATATCCCTGGAAACTGCGCCGCAGCCGGCCGCGGTCGGCCGCGGTGGAGAGTGCATCGTTCGGCCGCGCATAGTGATCGAGGCCAATCCGCTTGTAGCCGCCTTCGACCAGGCGTTCCGCGACCAGATTGGACATGGCGGCACGCGCCTCCGCCCCCGGCAGGCTCTCCGGGTCGATCAGCCGCTGGCGGGCCTTCATCCAGGGGACATGTGCGTAGGCGAAAACGGCAAAGCGGTCCGGCGCCAGTTCGAGCGCGGCGTCGAGTGTGCGCGCCAGCGTGTCCGGCGTCTGCTTCGGCAGGCCGTAGACGAGGTCGATGTTGATGCGGCCGATCCCGGCGGCGCGGATCCTGGACATGGCAGACGCCGTATCCTCGATCGACTGCAGCCGGTTGATCGCCTTCTGCACGTCAAGATCGAAATCCTGCACACCGAAGCTCACGCGATCGACGCCGATCTCGCGCATCGTCGCGACGAACTCCTCGTCGCAGAAGCGCGGATCCACCTCCATCGAGGTTTCCGAGCCGCTGCGCCGGTCGAAGCGCGCCGCCAGCCGCTTCGCCACCGCGACCAGGTTCGCCGCTCCCAGTTGGGACGGCGTCCCGCCGCCCCACTGGATCTGCCCGAGCATCATGCCGGGAACCGCCTCGGCGACGAGATCGATCTCCTTCATGAGCGCACGCGCGTAGGCGGCGAGCGACTCCGAACGGTTCATCGCCGCCGTGTGGCAGGCACAGTACCAGCACAGACGCGTGCAGAAGGGGACATGGAGATAGACCGTGGGGCAGTCGCGCGCCAGGTCTGCCAGCCACGCTTTGTGCTGGACGGCCCCTACGGCGCCATGGAACTGCGCCGCCGTCGGATAGCTCGTGTAACGAGGAACCGACCGGTCGTAGGCCGCGATGGTGGTGGCGTCCATCAGTGCGAGATCAGCACGGGAATGGTCATGCTGGACAGGAGCGTGCGGCTCACGCCGCCCAGCACCATCTCGCGTACACGCGAGTGGCCATAGACGCCCATGACGATGAGGTCGCTGCCGATATCGGCAGCCCTCGACAGGATGACGGCGCCCACATCGCTGTCGGCGGCGACGTCGCGCTGCACCGTGACGTTCACCCCGTGACGGGTGAGCCAGAGCGCCACGTCGGCGCCAGGTTCCGCACCATGCCCGTCGGGCGATGTGCGCGGGTCGACCACCAGGACGACGACCTTCTTCGCCATGCGCAGGAACGGCAAGGCATCGGCTGCGGCCCGCGCGCTCTCGCGGCTGGCGTTCCAGCAGAGCAGCACGGACTCGCCGATCGGTGCGCGCACACCGATATGCGGTACGACGAGAGTAGGCCGGCCGCTGGCCAGGACGACGGCCTCGGGCAGGTCCGACGGGGTCGGGGTCTGGGCATCGGGGTCGGTTTGGCCCAGGACAAGGAGATCTGTGTAGCGCGCCTGGATGACGAGTTCGGAGTCGATGAAGCCATCGGTCACGCGCCACTCGCTCGAAGGAACGCGGCGCTCCTTGACGGCCTTCTCGTAGGCCTTGAGGGCGGCGGCCTGGTCGGCGTCGGCGCTGGCTTCGTAGCTGGCGAACAGGGAATCCATGGCGACGCCGCCCTCGAAGAAGATCGGCGCTTCTAGCGGCGGACGGGCGTGCAGGCCGACCAGATGGGCGCCATAGCGCTCCGCCAACTCTGCCGCAACGCTCAGCCTCTGGCCCACCTTCGGGCTCGCATCGCAGTGAACGAGAATCGTCTTGTAGGCCATGGGCATCCTCCTGAAAGTTCGCCCATCGTGACCGGCCGCGAAGCCAGCGACCTTGACGCAGGTCAATCGCCACACGCGAAAATCATGGTCCATTGCCGGCAATGGATCTCATTTCCCGCTTCTTCGCGATGTGCGGCGACGGCCTCATGTCCGCCGCATCGATGCCGTTCGGCCTGCCGACGGCGCTGCTCCTGGCCGGCCTCGCCGGCAGCCTGGTCCATTGCGTGGGCATGTGCGGCCCGTTCGTGCTGGGCCAGGTCATGGCCTCGGCCGATCGCCCCGGAGAGCGCCCCTATGGCGAGTGGCAGCGGCTGACCGGCGCCCTGCTCGTGCCCTACCATCTCGGGCGCTTCACCACCTATACGGGGCTCGGCGCCGTGGCCGGAGGCGTCACGGCCGTGTTCGCGTCGCTGGAAGTGTTCGGCTGGCTGTCGGCGATCCTCCTGATCGCGGCCGCCGGCCTGCTGGCGGCCCAGGCTCTCGGCATGGCCATCAACGCCGCCTCGCCCGCGACCGACCTGGTCGCGCGTTTCGCCGGCCCCCTGTCCGCCTCGCGCACGCCGGTTGCAAGGTACGGGCTGGGGGTCGTCCTGGGCTTCCTGCCCTGTGGCCTGCTCTACGGCGCCCTGGCGGCAGCGGCCGGTACCGGGTCCGTCATGTCGGGGGCCGTCGCGATGGCAGGCTTTGCCCTCGGCACCGTGCCGGCGCTCGTCGCCGTCGGCTGGGGCGGGCTGATCATGCGACGCCAGCTGCGGACGGTCGCGAAGTGGATAAGCCCGCCTCTCCTCGCAGGCAACGCACTGGTCATGCTCGCCTTGGCCAGCCAGCGGCTCTGACAGGCTGTTAAGACAGGCATTTCACACCTGCCGGCAGGCAAAATCGACCCGTCGCCGGTCACCCCAGCACCTGATTCGGGGGGGGGGGGGTGCGACTCTGGCTTCGTTTGTTTCGTTTATTTCGTTTGTTTCGTTTATTGCCCGGATTTCGGCGCTTTCAGCAGCCTGCCGGCGTGACGCCGACCACGAACTCAGAAGGTCGCGAGCGTCTCCAGGAGCGTGGCCAGACCCAGCACGACCAGGATGGCCGCGAACAGCCACAGCGCGATACCGCCGACGTCCTGGACGAACTCTTCGGGAGTCATCGGTTTGCGTTGCTTGACCATGGCCCTCTCCCTCGAACGAACTGTCATCGCACCGGTCGGCACGCCGGACCGCCCCTGTCGATACGAGTTCGGCGGCCGACCGGCCATTCGGGAATTGGACTAAGGGGTACTACGTAGGATCCGCTGTGGAAGCGATGCGCCCTCGGCGGGCTCCGGCTCGAAGCTGATGACGTCGCGGTAGGCGTGCCAGGTGGCGTGCGCGACCAGCGGCAGGGTCACGACCAGCCCGAGCAGTCCCACGATCATCCCGAGGCCGGTGAGGAACACGATCACGCCGGCCCACAGGAGCATCGGCCGGAAATTGAGACGGGTGGCCGCCACCGAGGTCGCGATCGCCTCGAACATGTTCGAGTTCCGACGATCCAGGAGATAGGGAATGGAGAAGGCGCCGATCGCGAAGGCGATGGCCGCCAGAACCGCCCCGAGTCCCACGCCCAGCGCCAGAAAGGGCAGGCTCTTCGAGCTCGTCCAGACGAGGTCGAGAAAGCGATCCCAGGACGGGACGCTGCGCCACTCGAAGATGGCGAACAGCAGCTGCGCCATTCTCATCCAGGCCAGATGAAAGAGCAGCAGAAGCACGCCCATCAGCGCGATCTGCTCGGGATTGCGCCGCCAGGCCATCAGGGTCGACTTGCCGTCCACGGGCTGACCGGCCTCAAGGCGGCGGCTGATCTCATACAGTCCGGTGGCGATGAAGGGGCCGACATAGAAGAAGCCGGCGCTGAGCGGCAGCACGAGATAGGGCAGGTCGAAGCGCAGCATCAGGACGATGGCCAGCCAGCCGGCCGCGACGGGCACCAGGCCATAGGAGAGACTGGCGGCGGGTGCGGCCACCATGTCGCGCCAGCCGGCGGCGAGCCAGGCCCAGGGACGATCGATCGGGACACGCCGGATGAGGGGCCGGGGCGTCGGAAACACCGCAATGGTCTCGCTCATGACGCCTCACATTCAGGTTGCATGCGGCATTGTGATCCGCCGCTCGGCGCGGGGGCCTTGACCCAAATCAAGGGAGCCGTCCGCACGACCTCCTAGGGTCCTCCCGATTATCCGGGGAGTAAGCATGCCGAGCCAAGCAGTATTGACAGCCGACCAGCGGCCGGCGCCGCGTTACGTCGAGGACGTGATCCGCGCGGCTGTCGTGTTGACCATGTTCTGGGGCATCGCGGCCTTCCTGGTCGGCGTCGTCATCGCGGCACAGCTGGTGTGGCCGCAGCTCAGCTTCGACAGTCCCTACCTGACATTCGGCCGCCTGCGGCCGCTGCATACGTCGGCGGCCATCTTCGCCTTCGGCGGCACCGCCCTGATCGGCACGGCCTTTCACGTGGTGCAGAGGACCTGCCGCGCCCGCCTGTTCGGCGGCGAAGCGCTCGGCTGGTTCGTACTGCTGGGCTATCAGTTCTTCATCGTCACCGCGGCGCTGGGCTACCTGTTTGGCATCACGCAGAGCAAGGAGTACGCCGAGCCCGAATGGTTCGTCGACCTCTGGCTCACCATCGTGTGGGTGGCCTACCTGATCGCCTACCTGGGCACGGTGTTGAAGCGCGAAGAGCCGCACATCTACGTGGCCAACTGGTTCTACCTGGCCTTCATCATCACCATCGCGATGCTGCACATCGTGAACAACCTGGCCCTGCCGGTCTCGATCACGGGAACCAAGAGCTACGGCGCCTGGTCGGGCGTCCAGGATGCGATGATCCAGTGGTGGTACGGCCATAACGCCGTCGGCTTCTTCCTGACCGCGGCCTTCCTCGGCATGATGTACTACTACATCCCAAAGGCGGCGAACCGGCCGGTCTACTCCTACCGTCTGTCGATCATCCACTTCTGGTCCCTGGTGTTCATGTACATCTGGGCCGGCCCCCATCACCTGCACTACACGTCCCTGCCCGACTGGGCCCAAACGCTGGGAATGGCCTTCTCGGTCATGCTCTGGATGCCGAGCTGGGGCGGCATGATCAACGGCCTGATGACGCTGTCGGGCGCGTGGGACAAGCTCCGCACCGATCCGGGCCTGCGCTTCTCGGTCACCGCCGTCGGCTTCTACGGCATGGCGACCTTCGAAGGCCCCGTCATGTCGATCAAGGCCGTCAACTCGCTCAGCCACTATACCGACTGGACGATCGGCCACGTCCATTCCGGCGCGCTGGGCTGGGTCGCCTTCATCGTGTTCGGCACGCTCTACTACCTGGTGCCGAAGATGTGGAACCGGCCGGCCATGTGGTCCACGCGCCTGATCAGCTGGCACTACTGGATCGCGACCATCGGCATCGTCCTCTACATCACGGCGATGTGGGTGAGCGGCATCATGCAGGGCCTGATGTGGCGCGCCTACGACGAGCTGGGCTTCCTCCAGTACTCGTTCGTCGAAACGGTCGCTGCCATGCATCCCTTCTACCTGATCCGTCTCCTCGGGGGCGTCTGCTTCCTGACCGGCGGGTTGATCATGGCCTACAACATGTGGCGAACCATCCGCACCGAAACGGAGACACTCGCCACCCAGACCCAACCGGCACTCGCGGCGTAAAGGAGCGTTCCAATGTTTATTCGCCACGAGACGATCGAGAAGAACGTCATCCTGATGCTCGTCCTGACGCTGATCACGGTATCGATCGGCGGCCTGGTCCAGATCATCCCGCTGTTCACCATCGAAACGACGATCGAGCGCATCGACGGTGTGCGCCCGTACACGCCGCTCGAGCTGATGGGCCGCAACATCTACATCCGCGAAGGCTGCTACCTCTGCCACAGCCAGCAGATCCGGCCCTTCAAGGACGAGGTCGAGCGCTACGGCCACTACAGCCTCGCGGCCGAGAGCATGTACGACAAGCCGTTCCAGTGGGGCTCCAAGCGCACCGGACCGGATCTCGCGCGCGTCGGCGGCCGCTACTCGAACGACTGGCACGTCGCCCATCTCGCCTCGCCGCGTGCCGTCGTGCCCGAAAGCGTGATGCCGGCCTATCCGTTCCTGGCCGACCGCCCGCTCGAGTATGACGACATCGCCCAGCATCTCCGCACGCTGCGCAGCGTCGGCACGCCCTACACCGACGAGATGATCGCCAACGCCCGCGCCGATCTCGAGGCGCAGGTCGATCCGGACCGCGATCCGACGGCCATGCAAAAGCGCTATCCGCGCGCGCCGGTCGCCAAGTTCAACGGCGAGACGAACAAGATCACCGAAATGGATGCGCTCGTCGCCTACCTGCAGATGCTGGGGACGCTGGTGCAGTTCGGCGACATCCCGCCCGACCGGCTCAAGCAATAGAGAGGAGCCCGCCATGACCCTCGAAAGCCTGCACGAGCTCCTCGCCTCCTTCTGGACGGTCTGGGCCGTCATCATCTTCCTCGCGATCCTCTTCTGGGCGCTGCGGCCGCGCAATCGGAAGCGCTTCGAGAAAGATGCCCGTATCCCCCTCGACGACGACCGCTGAAGGACCGGCCATGCCAACCAAGATCGAGAAAGACACACTGTCCGGCCAGAACACCACCGGTCACGAGTGGGACGGCGTCAAGGAACTGAACACGCCGCTGCCGACATGGTGGGTCTATACCTTCTACGCCACCATCGTGTTCGCCGTCGTCTACTGCGCCCTGTATCCGTCCTGGCCGTGGCTCACCGGCCATACGCAGGGGCTGCTCGGCTATTCGAGCCGCGCCGAACTGCGCCAGGAACTCAGTGCCCAGGCGAAGGAACGCGCCAGCTTCGTCGATCGCATCCGCACCGCGTCGCTGGCCGACATCCGCAAGGACCCCGAACTGTTCAACTTCGCCATGGCGGGCGGCCGCTCGGCCTTCCAGACCAACTGCATGCAGTGCCACGGCGCCGGCGGCGGCGGCAACACGGGCTTCCCCAACCTGGTCGACGACGACTGGATCTGGGGCGGCAGCATCGACCAGATCTACGCCACCATCGAGCACGGGATCCGCAACACCGACGACAAGTCCCGCCAGTCGATGATGCCGCGCTTCGGCGCCGACGGCCTGCTGACCGGTGCGCAGGTGGCGGCCGTCACCGACTACGTGCTCAGCCTGTCCGGCAAGGCCAAGGCCACGCCCGAAGGCGCGAAGATCTTCGAGGAGCAGTGCGTCGCCTGCCACAAGGAGGGCGGCAAGGGCAACCAGGAGCTGGGCGCGCCCAACCTCTCGGACGGCATCTGGCTCTACGGCGGCAGCCGTGACGCCATCTACCGCTCGATCTTCTACGCGCGCAACGGCAGCATGCCGGCGTGGAGCGGCCGCCTCGACGAGGCGACGATGAAGATGCTGGCGGTCTACGTCCACGCGCTGGGCGGCGACCGCTAGGCGCGGTGCGGGTCGAACGATGGTCTCCCCCGCCCGCAAGGCCGACATGGCCCCGCCCCGGCCGCCGACGCCGGAGCCGCCGCCGCTCTATGCCCCGCGCACGAGGGTCTATCCTCGCGCGATTGCGGGAAAGTGGCGGCAGATCAAATGGGCGACGCTCGTCCTGCTTCTCGGCCTCTACTATGTCGTGCCCTGGCTGCGCTGGGATCGCGGCCCCGGCGCGCCCTCGCAGGCCATCCTGATCGACCTCGACCATCGTCGCGGCTGGTTCTTCGACGTCGTCATCTGGCCGCAGGAAATCTACTTCGTCACGGGCTTCCTGATCCTGGGCGCGTTCGGCCTGTTCTTCGCCTCGTCGCTGTTCGGCCGCGTCTGGTGCGGCTTCACCTGCCCGCAGACCGTCTGGACCGACCTCTTCATGTGGGTCGAGCGGCTGATCGAAGGCGACCGCAACGAGCGCATGCGGCTCGACCGCCAGCCACTGTCGGCGGCCAAGGCCGCACGCAAGACGCTGAAGCATGCCGCGTGGCTGGCCATCGCCGCGGCCACCGGTGGTGCCTGGGTCTTCTACTTTGTCGACGCCCCGAGCACGCTGGTGAAGATCTTCCGCGGCGAGGCCTCGATGGAAGTCTATGTCTTCGCAGGCCTCTTCACCGCCACGACCTATGTCCTGGCCGGCTGGGCGCGCGAGCAGGTCTGCACCTACATGTGCCCGTGGCCGCGCTTCCAGGCCGCGATGCTCGACGAGCAGAGCCTCATCGTCACCTATCAGAAGTGGCGCGGCGAAAAGCGGGGCAAGCACAAGGCCGGCGACAGCTGGGTCGGCCGTGGTGACTGCATCGACTGCAATCTCTGCGTCGCCGTCTGCCCGACGGGAATCGACATCCGCGACGGCCAGCAGATCGAATGCATCGGCTGCGGCCTGTGCATCGACGCCTGCACCCAGACGATGGAAAAGGTCGGGCGCCCGACCGGGCTGATCCGCTGGGATACGCTGGCCGCGCAGCAGGCAAAGGAAACCGGTGCCGCTGCCGTGCCGTGGCGGCCCGTCCGGGCGCGCACCCTGCTCTACGCTGCCCTGCTCGGCATCGTCGCCGCCGTCATGCTGGTGGTCTTCGCGCTGCGCGCCGACACCGAGCTGACGGTGCAGCGAGACCGCAACCCGAACTACGTGCGTCTGTCGAACGGCGACATCCGCAACTCCTATGCCGTCAAGGTTCTGAACAAGCGCCGCACGCCCCAGCATGTCCGGCTCGAGATCGACGGCCTGCCGTCGGCCCAGCTGGGCTTCGTGGGCGCCGACGTCGACGGCAGCGGTCCGACGGCGACGCTGTCGGTGCAGCCCGATGCCGTGGGCACCTTCCGTGTCTTCGTCACGGTGCCCGCGTCCGCGGCGCCGTCCGGCGCGAAGCCGATCACCTTCACCGTGCGCGACGAGGCCGGCAGCGGGGGCGCGTCGCACGATGCCGTCTTCGTCGGCCCGGGACGCTGAGGAAAGCACCATGAACAGCACCGTTGTTGCGCGCAGCCGCCACATCCCCTGGCTCTTCGTCGCGGGGTTCGCGATCGTGTTCGCCGTCAACGCAACGATGATCACGATAGCGGTCGGCTCCTTCTCCGGCCTCTACACGCCGACGCCGCGCGACCGGGGCCTGCACTACAACGAGATCATCGCGGCGCAGCGGGCCCGGGATGCGCTCGGCTGGCGGGTCGAACCCACCTGGCGGCCCGACAGCGGAACGCTCGAGATCGGTGTGTTCGACCGCGCCGGCCAGCCGCTTGCCGGCGCGCAGGTCGCGGTAGCGCTGGTGCGGCCGGCTGAAAAGGGGGCGGTGCTGAGCGTCGAGATGGTGCCCGTGGATATCGGCCGTCATGCCGGCCACGTCACCCTGCCCGCGCGCGGCAACTGGGATGCCGACATCTCGGTCGAACAGGGCGGCCAGCGCTTTGCGCAGACGCGCCGGATGTTCCTCAGGTGACCGACGCGGTCCTCTTCGCCCCTGCCGTCGCCGCGCCCGCGGCGCTGCGAACCTGCGCGCATTGCGGCGAGACGCTGCGCGGCGCGCCGGACGCGCTTTTCTGTTGCCCGGGCTGCGCCAGCGCGCACGCCATCATCGGCGCCGCCGGGCTCGGCGCCTTCTACCGGCGCCTCGAACAGACGCGTGCCCATCGCCCCGAACCGCTCGACATCGACTTCGCCGCCTATGCCAGGCCCGACGGGCACGGCGGCGCTTCCCTCGAGCTGCTGGTGGATGGGCTCGACTGCGCCGCCTGCGTCTGGCTGATCGAGAGCCTGCTGGCGCGCAATCCCGCGGTCACGCGCGCGCGGGTGCATCTGTCGACACGCCGCCTTTCGCTGGCGTGGCAGGGACCGATCGACGACGCCAACGGGCATGCCGGGCTGGTCGCGGCCCTGGGCTTCCGGCTGGCCCCCTACGACACCATCGCGGCCGCGGCCGGCGACGATCGCGAAACCCGCGAGCTGCTGCGTGCCATGGCCGTGGCAGGCTTTGCGGCCGCCAACGTGATGCTGCTCTCGGTCGCCGTCTGGGCGGGCCATGACGGCTCGATGGGCAACGCCACGCGCACCCTGTTCCACTGGCTGTCGGCGGCCATCGCCCTGCCCGCGGTCGCCTATGCCGGCCGGCCGTTCTTCCGCTCGGCCCTCGGCGCGCTGCGGGCCGGGCGCACCAACATGGATGTGCCGATCTCGATCGGCGTGACGCTCGCCTGCATCGTCAGCCTGCACGAGGCCTGGGTCGGCGAGCAGCACGCCTACTTCGATTCGGCCATCACCCTGCTCTTCTTCCTGCTGATCGGGCGCTATCTCGACCGCCGCGCGCGCGGGCGCGCCCGGCAGGCGGTCCATGCGCTGCTGGCGCTCTCCAGCCGCAGCGCCACGGTGATCGGCGCCGACGGCAGCACGGCGTCGCGCCGCGTCGACAGTCTCGTCCCCGGCGACGTGCTGCTGGTCGCCGCCGGCGAGCGGCTGGGCGCCGACGGCATCGTGAGCGAGGGCCTTTCCACCCTCGACGCGTCGCTGGTGACCGGCGAGAGCCTGCCCCAGCCCGCCTTTCCCGGCGTGAAGGCCTTTGCCGGCACGATCAATCTCGGCGCGGTCCTGCGCGTGAAGGTCACGGCGGCCGGCGACAACACGCTGCTTTCGGAGATCGTGCGCCTGGTCGAAGCCGCCGAGCGCGGGCGTTCGCGATTCGTCGCGCTCGCCGATCGTGTCGCGCGCGCCTATGCGCCCGTGGTCCATCTGACGGCCCTGCTCACCTTCCTGGGCTGGATCCTTCTGGGCGGGCTCGCCTGGGATCGCGCGCTGCTGGTCGCCACCGCCGTGCTGATCATCACCTGCCCCTGCGCGCTGGCGCTGGCGGTGCCGGTCGTCCAGGTCGTTGCCAGCACGCGGCTCCTGCGATCGGGCATGCTGCTCCTGTCGCCGACGGCGCTGGAGCGCCTGGCGCAGGTCGACCACGTGGTCTTCGACAAGACCGGCACGCTCACGCTCGGCCGCCCCGAACTGGTGGCAGCGCCCGACGATCCCGAGACCCGGCGGCTGGCCGCCTCGCTCGCGCTCAACTCCCGCCATCCGCTGGCCCGTGCCCTCGTCCGCGCCCTCCCCGACGCGATACCGGCCGCCGGCGTCGTCGAACATCCCGGTGCGGGGCTCGAGTGCGAGGGCGGCGTGCGACTGGGGTCGGCGTCCTTTTGCGGCATCAACGATCCGCTGGACGACGGACGGTCGGAACTGTGGCTGTCGCGGCCGAACCAGGCGCCCGCGCGCTTTGCCTTCGCCGACCGGCTGCGGCCGGATGCGGCCACGACCATTGCCGCTCTGCGTCAAAGCGGGCTCACCGTCGAGGTCTTGTCCGGCGACCGGCAGGCCGCGGTCGCCGAGGCCGCCGCCGCGGCCGGCATCACCGAGTGGCGCTCCGGCGTCACGCCGGCGGAGAAGGCCCAGCGCCTCGCCGCGCTGGCAGCCGAAGGCAAACGCGTCCTGATGGTGGGCGACGGGTTGAACGACGCGCCGGCCCTCGCGGCCGCGCACGCCTCGATCTCGCCGACCACCGCTGCCGAGGCCACCCAGTCCGCCGCCGACGCCGTGTTCCAGGGCGACGCGCTCGGACCCGTCGCGGAGATCCTCCATGTGGCGCGCCGCGCCGACCGCCTGGTTCGCCAGAACCTCGCCCTGGCGCTCCTCTACAATCTCAGCGCCGTGCCGCTCGCAATCCTGGGTCACGTGACGCCCCTGATCGCGGCCGTGGCGATGTCCTCGTCTTCCCTGCTGGTGATCGGCAACGCTCTGCGCCTCGGCGCCGGCGGGCCCAAAGGCGGGAGGTCCTGATGGACAGTCTGCTCGTCCTGGTGCCGGCAGCCCTCATCCTCGGCCTGCTCGCCCTCGCGGCCTTCCTCTGGGCCCTGCGCAACGGCCAGTACGACGATCCCGATGGGGCCGCGGGCCGCATTCTTTTCGATGACGACGACACAAGGAGCAAATGATGTCCTACTGGATCATGGGAACCATGGCCGCCGTGATGGGCCTGCTCGGCCTCTTGATGGCGGGTGCCGCCAAGGACACCGGCATCCTCGCCTTCGGGCTCGGCCTCTCGCTGTTCGGCGTGCTGTTCTGCTGGTTCATGATCAAGACCAGCTTCGACGAGGCCGAACGGAACGCTGCAGACGGCAACTAACCGGGATTGATCTGGATCATGGGCGGCCGAATCCTGGCGGGCATAGTGCGCCATCGCCAAAGGAGAAAGTCATGCCGCTCAAGAAGATCGTCCTCGAACTGGCCCGGACGCCGGAATTTCCCAACGGCAGCTCGAACCATGGCTACGAATTCGTGGCGCCGCTCGATGCGCAGGGCCACCTGCAGCCGGACGGTTGGGCCAAGCACAAGGCCGCCTGCACCGTGCGCCGCTTCTGGGACGGTGCCGACGACGAGACCGGCCATCTGATTCATCGCCGCGACGGCAAGTGGGCCTTCTCCTACCAGCCGGGAGACGACGACGACGAGCCGATCTTCCGCTTCGATACCCACCGGTTCGTGGCCGGCGAATACGTCTCCGTCACCGAGCATGACGGGGTCCAGCGGCCGTTCAAGGTCGCGAAGGTCACGCCGAAGGTGGTGTGACCGTCACGCTCGACGCGCGCGTGGGCTCAGTCCCGAGTTCACGGCGCGTATCCAATCGGCCGAGGCTTCCGCTAGTTCGGCGAGAACCTCCTGATTGGTTCGGCCCGACCGCACCAGGACGGCAAAGGAATGGTCGGCCTGCGCCACCGGCCTGTAAGTCGCGCGCTTGCCCAGGCGCTTCATGACCTTCCGCAGCAGCGCCGGCTCGGCAAGCGCATCGCGCGTCCCCTGGAGGAACAACTGGGGTATGTGGATGTCGCGCAGGTGCGCCGCGCGCTCCACCGAGGGTTTCCCGGAGGGGTGCAGCGGAAACCCCAGGAATACCAGGCCCCTGACGCCCGGAAGGGGATCGAGTGCCTGGGCCTGTGACGTCATGCGACCGCCGAACGATTTGCCTCCCGCGAACAGCGGCAGTGCCGGCGCGAGCTTCGCTGCCTTCCGAACGGCCGCCCGTATCGCCGCATGGGCCGTGGCCGGCCGGTCCGGCCGCTTCGAGCCTGCCTCCATATAGGGAAACTGGAATCTGAGGGTACTGACCCCTCTTTCAGCCAGCAGTTCGGCCATGGACGTCATGAACGGATGCGACATGCCGGCCCCGGCCCCATGCGCAAGCACGATCAGGGCAATGGGACGGGCCGCTCTCTTGTAAAGGGCCGAAACGGTCGTCCCTGGCGCTACGCGCACACTGAGCCGTTTCGCTTTCTCGGAATGTTTCATTGGTCAGGAACACCGGCACCTGCCACACGCGGAATGACGTGCTCCGCGAAGCGGCGCATCTCCGCTTCGAACGGCTGGAACTGGAGCATGAAGGTTTCGATGCCCGCGCGGTTGAACTCTGCGATGCGCGATGCGACCGTATCGTAGCTGCCGACCAGGCCCGCGCCGGTGCCACCGTTGCTGCCGACGCGCGGGAACTTGGCGATCGTCCGGGCCATCACCGAATCGGGATCGGTGTTGGCCTTTTTCACTTCCTTCCAGGCCGCGTCTTTCTCGGCCAGCGCCGCAAGGTGGCGCAGGACGGCCTGGGCTTCCTCGTCGGTCTCGCGCGCTATGACGAAAGCCGAGAGGCCGAAGCGCAACGGTTGGGCGGCCCTCGGTCGGCGCGCCACATCGGCGATCAAGGCCTTCACATCGACCAATGGCTGCCCGTTGATGAACCAGACGTCGCCCTGATCCGCGACCAGCGCACGTGCCGGCTCGGACTCGCCACCGACATAGATTCGGGGCCGGGGCCGATGAACTCCCGCCGGCCGCAAGGCATAGCCGTCGAGACGGAACTGCTCGCCCTGGAAGGTCACGCTTTCGCCGCGCATCAGCGGCTCGACGACGCGCAGCCATTCATGGCCGTAGGCGTAACGGGCGTCGTGGGCCGGGAAGGCTATTCCCGCGCGTTCCAGTTCCAGCTTGTTCCACGCATTCACGACGTTGATCGCAAATCGGCCGCCGCTGATCTCCTCGATCTGCAGCGCCATCTTGGCAAGGACCGCGGGATGGTAGAGCAGCGGCTTGATGGCGGTGATGATCTCGATCCGGCTGGTCAATGCCGCCAGGGCGGCGGAGGCGGTCCAGGCCTCCAGTTGCGCAAGGTCGGGCTTGTGCGGGTTGATCGTGTGCTGGGCCACCAGCGTCGAATGGAAGCCCAGCCGTTCGGCCTCCAGAATCAGTTCGCGGTTGCGCTTCCAGGATGCGTCGTAGGGTTCGTCCGGATCCTGCAGCGCGGCACGGCTGCCATGGACGAGAGCCCAGATGCCGAAGCGTATGGGCGGAACAGTCATCTGAGGCGGGTCGATGGACATGGTCGATTATAGCACGGCCGTCGCTGCGCGCCGTCCGCACCCCGAAGGAGATTAATCTTTCATCGCAGGAGAGCGGAACGATGCGGCGATCTCCTCTTCGCGGAATCATCGATGCGAAGATTCGATGTATGAGCCCGGCACGCGCTGCCACGCTGGGCTCGCAATGACCGGCTCGGAGTCGTTCCGGACATTGCGAGTTCACCACGCGTAGGAGTTCAGTATGACGGGCAGCTCAGCAACACGGCGCCGCTTTCTCGGTGCCGGCGCCGCCGCAATCGCGACCGCGGCTTTACCGCTCCAGCTACGTGCCGAGGCCTATCCGGGACGCCCCATCTCCTACGTCGTTCCTTTCCCGCCGGGCGCCACCAACGACAGTTCCGGCCGCATCGTCGCCCGCAAGCTCGGCGAGAAACTCGGGCAGACGATCGTCGTCGACAACAAGTCGGGCGGCGGCGGATCGATCGGCGCCGAGTTCGTCGCCAGGTCGAAGCCGGACGGCCACACGCTGCTCAATGCGTCGACCGGCAACCTCACCGTCGCGCCGCAGCTGATGCGGACCGGATACGAGCCGTTCCGCGACTTCAAGCCGGTCGGCTATATCGGCGCGTCCCGCTCCGTGTTTGCGATCCACCCCTCCCTGCCCGTGAAGACGCTGCAGGAGCTGATCGCCTATGCCAGGGAAAACCCGGGAAAACTCAACTTCGGCTCGGCCGGCAACGGCTCCGGCGGACATCTCGCCGGGGAATATCTCAAGCTTCGCGCGAACATCGACATGGTGCACGTGCCCTATCGTGGCAGCGCGGCCGCCGCGAAGGATGCGACCGCCGGTCTCGTGCAGTTGATGATCGATCCGATCACGGCGCCGCTGGTCCGCTCGGGCCAATTGCGGGGCCTGGCGGTGTCCGGAAACGACCTGCGCGACGACCTGCCCGGCGTGCCGAGCATCGCCGACGCGGGCATTCCCGACTGGGAACTGAGCAGCGGCTTCGTCGCCGTCGCACCCGCCGCGACACCGGCGTCCGTCCTGGCGCGACTGAACGAGGTCTTCGCCGAAATCCTGTCGGATGCGCCCACCATCGCCTCGCTCAACGCGATCGGCTTGCGGCCGCTGGTGCTGACACCGGACGAAATCGTCGCGAGCCTGACGAAGGAAAGCGACACGAACCGGCGGATCATCCAGGCCGCGAACATCACCGCCGACTAGAGGAAGGCGACGGAGAGCCACGGCACGGCGGCGATGACGGCCAGGCCCGCCATCAGCGCCAGCAGGTACGACCAGATCGCCCCGATGGCCTCATCCGGCGAGACGTTGCCGATCCGGCACGCCAGATAAAAGCCGATGCCGATCGGCGGTGTCATCAGGCCGATGTTCATCGCGGTCACGATGGTCATCGCGTAGTGGATGTCGTTCAGGCCAAGGCTCTTGGCGATCGGGAACATCAGCGGAGCCATCAGCACGATCGCCGGCAGGCCCTCGAGGACGCAGCCGAGAATGAGGAACACGACGATGCTGAGGATCATGAAGACGATGGTCCCGCCCGGCATCGATGCCATGAACTGCGTGACGTCGCGCGCGATTCCCGCCTGCGTGATCGCCCAGGCCATGGCCGAGGCCGTCCCCAGGATCAGCAGGATCGAGCCGGTCAGCGCCGCCGTTTCCACCAGCATGGCGTAGGATTTCTTCAGGCTGATGCCGCCGTAGAGAACGACCCCGACGAAGGCCGCATACAGGACGGCGATGGTCGAGACCTCGGTGGCCGTCGCGACCCCGCCCGACACCGTGCTGCGGATCAGGAACGGCAGGACCAGCGCCGGAGCGGCGATCAGGGCGGTCCGGCCGATGATGCGCAGGCTCGGGCGCTGGACGCCCGACATGTCCTCGTGGCGCGCCTTCCAGCGGGCGAGGATGGCAAGGCCCAGCAGCAGGACCATCGCGATGGCAAAGCCGCTGGTGAACAAGGCGGCGATCGAAACACCCGCCACGGAGCCCAGGACGATCAGCACGATGCTGGGCGGTACCGTGTCTGCCATGGCCGCGCCGGTCGCCAGCAGGGCGATCATCTCGCGGGGCTTGTTGCCGCGGCGCTTCATCTCGGGAAACAGCGCCGGCGCGACGGTCGCCATGTCCGAGACCTTGGAGCCGGAGATGCCGGACACGACGAACAGCGAGCCCAGCAGCACATAGGACATGCCGGCGCGGATGTGACCCAGCCACGACGCGAGGAAATCGACGATGGCCTTGCCCATGCCGGTGGCGTCGAGGATGCAGCCCAGCAGGAGGAACACCGGCACCGACAGCAGGATGATGCTCGACATGCCCTCGTCCATGCGACCGATCACGACCGACAACGGCGCCGTGGTGCCGAAGGCCAGGTAGCTGATGGTGCCGATGGCGAAGCAGAAGGCGATCGGCACGCCACAGGCCAGGCTGACCGAGACGAAGAGGACGAGGAAGAGCAGCAGCTTGGAGTTCCCGGCCCTCACCAGTTGCGGCGAGAAATGCCAGAGCAGGCCGGCGATCGCGCCGACGACGACGAGCGCCACGAGCAACTGCGGCAAGGCCTGCGACCGCAACGCGTAGCGGATCACCAGGGCGAGCATCAGGACGATACCGAAGGGGATCGCCGCCACGCGGAAGCTGTTGGGGATGCCGAGCGCGGGCGTCGTGATGAACCACTCGTCCATCGTGTATTCGACCGCATGCGGCAGCAAGGCGACCAGGACGGTCGCCACCACGACGAGACCGAACGCATCGATGAAGGTGCGGCGGCGCTCGGAGAAGAGGTTCACGAACAGGGTCAGGCGCAGATGCTCATTGCGGTCGAGCGCCATCGCCGCCCCCAGCATCGCCACCCAGATGAAGCTGATCGAGCAGACCTCGTCGATCCACACGACCGGAAAATTGAACAGATAGCGCGAGGCGACGCCTGCCAGCAGGAGCAGCACGATGCCAAGCATGAGCATGGCCGCGATCGCATTGATGGGTTCGAGCCACTTCCAGCGACCGCCGCGGCTCGGGCTACCCAGCGCCTCGGACAGGGCAACTTCTTCAGCAGTCGCGCTCATGACGATTCTTCCGAACAGATCCGCAGAAAGAAGATACCCCGGCCTTTTTCAGGCCGGGGTGTGTCGCACTCAGCTCAGCTTGCCGGTGTACTTCTCGAGGATGGACCAGGCCTCGTCGCCGTACTTGCCCTTCCACTCGGCGTAGAAGCCGGCGGAGCGCAGCTTCTCGCGGAAAGCCTCCGGCTTCGGCTGGTTGATGACCATGCCCTTGTCGGTCAGTTCCTTCTGCAGGCCCGCATTGAGCTGGGCCACGTCCTCGCGCTCCTTCACGCCGGCGGCATTCACATGCTTGGCGACCACGGTCCTGAGGTTCTCCGGCAGCCGCTCCCAGGCCCGCCGGTTGGCCAGGAACCAGAAGCCATCCCACATGTGGTTGGTGAGCGAGCAGTACTTCTGGACCTCGTAGAGCTTTGCCGTCGCGATGATGGCCAGCGGATTTTCCTGCCCGTCCACGACCTTGGTCTGCAGCGCGGTGTAGACCTCGGAGAAGTTGATGCTGGCCGGCGCCGAGTCGAACGCCTTGTACATCGACGTCCAGAGCGGCGAGACCGGCACCCGGATCTTGAAGCCCTTGAGGTCCTCGGGGCCCTGGATCGGCTTGGTCGAGGACGTCGTCTGACGGAACCCGTTGTCCCAGATCTTCTCCATGGCGACGAGATTGGCCTTGGCGATCTGGTTGCGGACGTATTGGCCGAGCTCGCCGTCCATCGCCTTCCACACCGACGGATAGTCCGGGAAGGCGAAGCCGATGCCGTTGATCGAGGCCACCGGCACCAGCGTCGACAGGATCAGGCCGGACAGGGTGAAGAACTCGATGCCGCCCGAGCGCAGCTGGCTCAGCATGTCGGTATCCGAGCCGAGCTGGTTCGACGGGAAGATCTGGATCTCGACCCGGCCGTTGGTCTCGGTCTTGATCGCATCCGCCATCTCCTTGGCCCGCAGGTTCATCGGATGGGCGACCGGGAGATTGTTGGCGTACTTGTAAGTGAACTCCGCGCTCTGGGCGCGAGCGACCCAGGGAGCCGCGACGGCAATGCTGCCCAATGCGGACGCCCCGAGCAGCGTCCTGCGAGATACCTTCATGCTTTCCTCCGATCCATTCGATCTTGTCGGTTTGCCGACCGGGTTCATCCCCCTGCGGCAGGAGGCCGGCAAATACTATGAATTCCGTGCTGCTGACAGATCCCCGTCGCGAGGGCTGCGCCGCTATTTTGCCTGGAGATCGATCGCCAGCGCCGCCGGCAGGCGGTCGAGACCGTAGGTGCGCATCGCGGTGCCGCTGTAGAGCGCAGTCTTCTCGGCCGCGCCGGCGCTCGCCGTCAGACGCTTGAAGGCGTTCCACAGGACCGGATAGCTGCACTGGCCCTTGTCGACCGGGAAGTTGCTCTCGAACATGCAGCGCTCGACGCCGAACGCCTCGATGCAGGGCTCGATATAGGGCGCCCAGGTCTTCGCCAGCGCCTCCGAGCCCGGCGGCTTCGGCTTCTTGTGGAAGTCGAAGCCGTTCACGAACATGGTGAGACCGCCCAGCTTCACCCGCACGTTGGGCAGCGCCGCCAGCTCGAGCATGCGCTGCTTCCATTCGGGATAGACTTCCGCGTGCCTGCCGCGGAACGGACCGATGCCGAGCGGGCCGCCGACATGGTCGACGACGATCGTCAGCTCCGGCACGGCCTTGGCGAGCTTCACCACATGCGGGAGCTGTGTGTGATAGGCCCAGACATCGAGCGGCAGCCCCTGCTTGGCCAACCGCCGCGCGCCCTCGGCGAAGGACGGGTGTTCGAGCGGTCCCGGCGGCTTCATCACCAGATTCGACGTGACGTCCGGCGAGGCATGCCAGGCGGTACGGTTGCGGATGCCGCAGAAGCGGCCGCCGGCGATGGCGCGATGCTTATCGAGCAGAGGCTCGACGCGGTCGCCCAAGGTCAGATCGACCATGCCGATGATTCCGGCGCAGGCGCGCGTCGGCCCGTGACGGCCGCTCGCGCTCACCGCCGCAGCGCCGGTCACGAACTCGGTCTCGCCGAGCGACTGCTCGTCGGCCGGTCCCGAGGCGCGGTACATCTCCCCGCACTGCACGAAGATGGTCGCGCGGATGTCGTGACCGCTCGCCGTGTCGCCCAGCAACTGCGGCAGCAGGTAGGAATGCCCGCCGTCGCGTTCCCAGAGATGATGATGCGGATCGACGATCGGCAGGCCGGGCTCGAGGATCGGCTCCTCGGTCAGCCCGAGCCAGTCCTCGCGCACGATGATCTGGCGACCGTGTCCCAGCAGCGGATCGTCTTCAGCCATGCTTCACCTATTCGATGCGGATGTCGGCGCTCTTCACCATCTCGGCGAAGAAGGCGATCTGCTTCTCGCGGAACGCCGTGAACTCGACGACCGTGTTGGGCTGCGTCAGGGCCCCCAGTTCGGCCAGCCGCTTCGCCACGGTCTCCATCTTCATGACGGCGTTGACCTCGGCGTTGAGGCGCGTGATCAAAGCGGGATCGGTGCCGGCGGGCGCGAACATGCCGTTCCATTCCCAGGTCTCGAAACCAGGCAGCACCTCCGAGATCGCAGGGACGCCCGGCAGAACGTCGACCGGCTTGGGACCGGTGTGCGCCATGCAAGACACGTCCTTCGAGGTGAGCAGGGCCACCGTGCCCGGGACGTTGTTGAACAGGAGCGGGATGCGGCCGGCGAACAGGTCGTTCCGCACCGAGCCCATTTCCTTGTAGGGCACGTGATTGATCTTGATGCCGGCCTTCTGGTTCAGCAGCTCGAGCGACACATGCTGCACCGTGCCGATACCGGTCGAGGCGCAGTCGAGCGTGCCCGGCTTGCTCTTGGCCAGCGCGATCAGCTCAGGGATCGTCTTGGCCGGGAACTGTGCGTTGCGCACCAGCGTGACGGGAGTCTGCATCGTCTGGGCGACCGGCAGAAGGTCGCGCTGCGTGTCGTAGGGCAGCTTGCCCGCGAACAGCGACGGGTTAACCGACTGCGCCGTGGCATCGTAGAGGATCGTGTAGCCGTCGTTGGGCGCGCGGGCCACGATCTGGGCGGCGATGGTGCCTGCCGCTCCCGGCTTGTTGTCGACGGTGAAGCTCTGGCCGAGCTTCTCGCCCAGCGCCTGGCAATAGATGCGGCAGACGACGTCTGCGGTTCCGCCGGCACTGTAGGCGTTGACCACGCGTACCGGCTTGTTCGGCCAGGCCTGGGCACGGGCGATTGCCGGCGCCGCCAGTGTTCCGGCCGCGGCGCCCAGGAAAATGCGGCGCCGCATGGTCGCGTTCTTGGTCATCTGATTCCTCCGTCACAGTTCTTGTCGACTGTGACGGAAGACTTCGGACACGCCGCCTTGCCGGACAAGCGCAATCCGCACCAATCCACTGCACGCCGGAACGAAAAGTCTTATGCCGGCTCCTTCTAGGCCCCCGCGCCCAGAGCCCGCACGACATAGCCGTTCAGACGGCGTGCAAAGGCGGCCGGATCGGACGGGATTTCCCCGTCGAGGATGCAGGCCTGGTCGAGCAGCAGGTTCGCCAGATCGTCCACGTCCTGCGCCCGGTCTTCCTTCTTCGCCGTGCCCAGCGCCCTGACGATCGCATGCTTCATGTTGAGCTCGAGGATCGGCTTGCTGCCGCTGCCGCGATTCTGGCGTTCGAGCAGGCGCTCCAGTTCGCGATCCCGGCCCTGCGCGCTCGCCACCAGGCAGGAGGCGCTGTCGGTCAGGCGTGTCGAAGCCTTCACGTCCGCCACCTTGTCGCCGAGCACCTGCTTGGCGGCCTCGAGCACGGCCGTATCGTCCTCGACCGCCTCGGCGCCGGCGTCCTTGGCCTTCTCCTCGTCGACGAGCGGGATCAGGCCGAAATCGACCTCGCCCTGGCTCAGCGATTTCAGCGGCTTGCCCTCGAATTCCTGCGGCAGGGTCGTCCAGAAGGCGTCGACCGGATCGGTCAGCAGCAGCACCTCGACGCCGCGCGCCTTGGCCGCCTCGAGCTTGGGATTCGACTTCAGCCGGTCGAGGCTGTCGCCCACCAGATAATAGATCTCCGTCTGGTTGGGCTTCAGGTCGGCCACGTATTCCTTGATCGAGCGCGGCGTGTCGCCGGCCGTCGAGGCGAAACGCGCGAGGCCGAGCAACTGGGCGCGCCGCTCGTGGTCCTCGTAGAGTCCTTCCTTGAGGATCGGGCCGAAGGTCTCCCAGATCTTGCCGTAGGCCTCCGCATCCTTGGTGGCGGTGCTTTCCAGCTCCGACAGGACCCGGCCGACGAGACCCGAGCGGATCTGCCGGACCTGCGGGTTGTTCTGCAGCATCTCGCGCGACAGGTTGAGCGGCAGGTCCTCGCTGTCGACCACGCCACGCACGAAGCGCAGATAGGCCGGCAGCAGCTCGGCATCGTCGGTGATGTAGACGCGGCGGACGTAGAGCTTCACCCGCCCCTTGCGCGCGGGATCGGTGAGGTCGAACGGCGGCGTGCTGGGCACGAACAGCAGCACCGCATAGGACTGCCGCCCCTCGACCTTGTAGTGCAGGGTCAGCGCCGGCTCGTCGAACGCCATGGCAAGCGAGCGATAGGCCTGCGTGTAGTCCTCCGGCGTCACGTCGGACTTGGAGCGCTGCCACAGCGCGCTGGCGGCATTGACCTGCCGCGCTTCGCCCTTGTCGTCGATCAGCTCGATCGGGAACAGCACATGGTCGGAATAGGTCCGCACGATGCGCTCCAGCTCGTAGGGCTGGAGGTAGCGCGCCGCGTCTTCCTTGAGGTGCAGCACGATCTCCGTGCCGCGCGACACGCGCGCCGCCTGTTCCGGCGTGGCGGGCGCCACCTCGAAGCCCGCGCCGCTGGCGGAGGTCCAGGTCCAGGCCTCGGCCGAACCGGCGCGGCGGCTGGTCACCTCGATGCGGTCGGCCACCATGAAGGCGGCGTAGAAACCGACGCCGAACTGGCCGATCAGGCCCAACCCGTCCTTGGCGTCCTTCAGCCCCTTCAGGAAGGCCTTGGTGCCGGAGCGCGCCAGGGTGCCGAGATTGTCGATCAGCTCCTGTCGGTCCATGCCGATGCCGTTGTCGGCGATGGTCAGGGTCTTGGCGGCGGCATCCGGCTTGATGCGGATCGCCAGGCGCTCGTCCCCGGCCAGCAGCTCCGGCCGCGCGATGGCCTCGTAGCGGACCTTGTCGCAGGCGTCGGAAGCGTTCGACACCAGCTCGCGCAGGAAGACGTCGGTCTCGGAATAGACCGAGTGGATCATGAGGTTCAGCAGTTCGGCCACTTCGGCCTGGAACTGGTGCTTCTCCGGGCTGCCCTGGGCTGCCGAACCGTCGACGTTCATTGCGCTCGAATTCCTCGCGGTTGATTTTCCGGCGGTGGATATAGGAAAGGCAGCGCAGACGGCAAGAGTGTCCGGCGCTCTACCAGGTCATGCGGAAGCCGGCGGTGAAGGCGTGGGCATTGTCCTGGCCGGAGACCTCGCCCTCGTAGCGGAGATAGATCGACGTGGCGTCGGCGACGGCCGTGGTGGCGGCCAGCCCCAGTACCACGCCGTCCCGCTGGGGCGCCACGCCGTAGGTCGTGAACGGCGCCACCGGCGCGCCGGCGAACGACGCCGTCACGGGCCGCGCCGTGTCGGCATATTCGTGGCTCCAGCCCAGCCGCGCCTTCAGGGCAAGGCGATCGCGCCAGCCCAGGTCCATCGACCCGCCGAGCTGGGCGCCCAGCACCGTGCGCAGCGAGTTCGTGGTCTGCTGCGCCACCGACAGGTTGAGCGAGCCCGCCCCCGTTTCGGTGAAGGCATTCTGGGTGCCGGTATAGGCCTGAAGCCGCACGAACGGCGTCACAAAGGCCTCGGCGAGGCCCCCGATGTCGAAGCGGTAGCCGGTCTCGACCTGACCATAGACCTGGTTGGCGCCCGTGAGACCGTAGGCCGTGCGCGGCGCCAGGCCGGGGATCGCGATGCTGCGCCACATCTGGTTGGCCGAGTAGGCGTAGCCCGCGACGCCATCGGCATAGAGCGGGCCGTCGCTGTAGTTGGCATAGAGGCCGACCTGGAAGCTGTTGGAGTTGCCGGCGCCGCTGAAGCCCCCGACCCACTGGTTGGCGTTCTGGTAGCCGACCGTTGCACCGATCCGCAGACCGGGCGCCACCAGCCGGTCGAGGCCGCCCGCGAAGCCGCTCACATTGTAGGTGAGCGCGCCGCTGTTGCTGCCCCCATTGCTGCCCCCATTGCTGATCGTGCCGATCCCACCCAGCGCGCCACCCCAGGCGCCCCACAGGGCGGGCGGGCCGCCGTCGCAGGCGACGTCGCAGGCCTCCGCCAGCGCAACGCGGCTCGAACCGCCCAGGCTGCCGCCCCCGCCCGCCTCGCCCGCGAAGTTGCTCAGGAACAGTTGGATGCCCTGCACCATCGAGCTGGAGAAGCCGGAATAATTCTGGCCGCTGATCGCGTTCATCGTCGCCTGACCCTGCTGGGCGGAGAGCGACGCAAGCGCGCCGACAACGGTGGCGTAGTCGCCGGTCGCGGTGGCGGCGGTCGCATCGAGCACGGCGCCGACCGCCGCCTGGTTCGGCGTGAGCGCGCCGCGCGCGAAGCCGCCGATCTGCAGGGTCAGATAGACGTTGTTGGCGTCATAGCTGAGGCTGGGCTGCAGGAAGGGCAGAAGACTGGAAACCGACGCATAGGCGCCGCTGACGCCGCCGGTCGCATTGAGCAACGTGTACTTCGTGCGCGCCGCATAGATGCCGGACTCCGGCGCGACCGACACGGTGCTACCCGCGCCGATCGTCGCCGTGCCGGTGACGTTCAGCCGATCGCCCTGACCCGAGGCATTGACCTCGGCCTGGTACACGCCGCCGGTCTGGCTGTAGTTGCCGGTGACGCTCATCGTGCCGATCGAGTTGCCGGGGGCCAGGAGGCCCGTGTTGATCAGGTCACCGCCGATCGTACCGGTGCCCGACAGCACACCGAGGTTGGTGACGTTGCCGGTGATCGTGCCGTTGTTGGCGAAAAAGCCCATATTGGCCACGCTACCGTCGACCGTCCCGGTATTGCCGAACACGCCCGAGCTGCCATTGATCACCGAGCCGGTCAGCGTGCCGGTGTTCACCGCGAGGCCGGCGTTGGCGAAGCTGCCGTTGAACGTGCCGTTGTTCGTGAAGCTGCCCGAATTGATCTGCCACTGAAGCGGCGTGTCGACCGTTCCGTTGTTGACGAAGCTGCCGCCGGCATTGACGGTGAGCAGGCCGTTGCCCGCGATCGTGCCGTTGTTGACGAAGCCGCCGCCATTGACCGTCACGTCGCCGAGGATCGAGCCGGTATTGGCGATGGTGAGCAGGCCGCCGTTCACCGTCGTACCGCCGGTATAGGAACTGGCGCCGCCCAAAGTGAGGTTGCCGCCGCCCAGGGTGAGGCCGCCGGGGCCCATGATCGAACCGTTCAGGAAGCCGGAGCCGTTCTGCTGCACCGTGAGGTTGCTCATCAGGAACGTCGGGAAATCCGTCTGGAACTGGTCCGGCAGGTTCAGCGTGCCCTGCAGCGCCAGCATCGGGATGATGAATCCGCTCGTGCCGGGGGCGCCGGAAGCCTGGTAGCCGACGAAGCCGTTGACCGGATCGTAGAGGTAATTGAGGTTCTCGAAGAAGGTACGGCCGAGATTGGTGAATCCCGAGTTGCCCTCGGTGACCTGCACACCGAAGGGCGCGACGCTGGGTTGAGGGTCGTGCCCTTCGGCGATCGACACGAAACTATAGGCTGGCTGGGTCTGGCCGGGCAGAAAGACCTGCACCGTCGCGCCGGCTGCCAGGCAGTTCTGCTGGTTGCCCGGGCTATCGCTGCAATGGCTCGTGCCGACGGGCACGCTGCCGCCGCCCGGCGCCGTGACGATCATGTAGGAGATGCCACTGTCGGGCAGCTGGTTCATCGATCCGAGATCGTAGGTGGCGCCGCCGGTCGTGATGGAGACGGACCCGTTCTGCGAGGTCCATTGCACCGGGTGTTGCACCCCGCCAACGCTGTACCAGGACTGCAAGCCGCCGGTCGCCAGCTGCTGGAGGGCGAAGCCGCTGGTGTTCTGGTTGGTGAGGCCCAGCGTGACGCCGGGATTGGGCCCGGTCATGTTGATCATGTAACCGGGCTGCATGGTGCTCACGCCGGGACCGCTCACCAGCGACAGGAACGTGTTCATGTTCCACAAACTGTTGGCCGGCGTGTTCAGCGCATTCGGGTTCGTCCCGACCATGATGCCGCCGCGATTGAAGCCGACGCCGAGCTGGTGAAAATAGCCAGTCTCGGAGGCCAGGATCGGCACGCGCGCGGTCACGGACTGGCCGTTCTGGCCGTTGATCTGCACGTTCGTGAGGTAGAGCGGGCCCGTCGGATTATTGCCGCTGGTGGTGTAGGTTATGCTTGCATAGGGCGAGAGCAGCACGTCCGTACTGGGGTTGAACGTGTAGAACGAGCTGGTCGCCACGAGCCCGAGCGAGCCGGTATCCAGGATGAACGGATTGGTCCCGCCCCCATTGAGCGTCAGTGAGACGAACGACTGCTGAGGCCCGCCGGCGGGATAGGGCTCGAAGGTGAGCGGCACGAAGAACGATCCGCCGTTCCCGTACATGTTCCAGGATTGGGCCGCAGCCGGCCCGTGGAACAGCATGCAAGCCAAGGCGGCGAGCGTTGCCCGCCAGACACTGTGACGGTTCAAGCCCCTACTCCCTCAACTCCCACCGATGACGCCGCTCCGTACGCAATTCTGAACCAAGCCCGCCGAGAGCTCAAAAACAAACCGTCAGATCCGGCACGTTCACCGGCGAGAGCGGGAGACCAGAGCGCGAAGCCCCGTCGATCGCGAGGCTGGCCCCGGTCATGCAGCCCGGCCCAGGGGGGCGCCCCCCCCCCCCCCGCTGAAGCTCGCCTCAGCGCTTCTGCTTGGCGCGTTCGATCGCTTCCGTGATGAGCTGTCGCGCCTCGTCCACGTCGCCCCAGCCCAGCAGCTTCACCCATTTGCCGGGCTCGAGGTCCTTGTAGTGGATGAAGAAATGCTCGATCTGCTGACGCGTGATCTCCGGCAGGTCACCGACGGTCTTCACATGCACATAGCGCTGGGTCAGCTTGGGCGAGGGCACGGCGATGATCTTCTCGTCGCCGCCGCCATCGTCCTCCATGCGCAGCACGCCGATCGGGCGCACGTTGATCACCGCACCGGGAATGATCGGACGGGTGTTGGCGACCAGCACGTCGATCGGGTCGCCGTCGTCCGACAGCGTGTGCGGTACGAACCCGTAGTTTCCGGGGTAGCGCATCGGCGTGTACAGGAAGCGGTCGACCACGAGGGCGCCGGCTTCCTTGTCCATTTCATACTTGATGGGTTCGCCGCCGATCGGCACTTCGATGATGGCGTTCACGTCTTCGGGCGGCCGGTGGCCGATGGCAATGGCTTCGAGTTTCATGGCGCGATACTTAGCCGGAGCCACGCCAAACCTCAAAAAAGAAACCGGCGGCCCTTGGGGGCCGCCGGTTCCTTTTTTGTCGCAGAGGACGTGTCAGTCGTCGGCGTAGATGTCGCGATCCTTGGTTTCCGGCATCAGGAACAGGCCGACCACGAGGGTCATGCCCGCGATCACGATCGGATACCACAGACCGGAGTAGATGTTGCCGGTCGCCGCCACGATGGCGAAGGCGGTCGGCGGCAGGAAGCCGCCGAACCAGCCGTTGCCGATATGGTACGGCAGCGACATGCCGGAGTAGCGGATGCGGGTCGGGAACAGCTCGACCAGCAGCGCCGCGATCGGGCCGTAGACCATCGTCACGTAGATGACGAGGATCGTCAGGATGACGATGACCATCGTCATGTTGATCTGCTTCGGGTCCGCGGCGGCGGGATAGCCGGCGGCGCGGATCCCCGCGGTCGCCTCGGCATTGAACGCGCGCTCCTTGGCCGCGCCATCGGCCCCCGCCTTCGCCTTGTCGAAGGAGGTGATGATCTTGTCGCCGATCTTGATCTGCGCCGGCGTGCCGGCCGGAGCGGTCTGGTTGCCGTAGTTCACCGAGTTGCGGGCGAGGAACGACTTGGCGATGTCGCACGAGCTGGTGAACGACGCCGTTCCCGTCGGATTGAACTGGAACGAGCATTCGGCCGGATCGGCGATCACCACGACCGGGGACTTCTCGATCGCCGCGTTGAGCGCCGGGTTCACCGCATTGGTGAGCGCGTGGAACAGCGGGAAGTAGGTGACCATGGCGAGCGCGCAGCCCGCCAGGATGATCGGCTTGCGACCGATCTTGTCCGACAGCCAGCCGAAGAAGACGAAGAACGGCGTGCCGATGAGGAGCGCCACCGCGATCACGATGTTCGACGTCGTGGGATCGAGCTTCAGCGTCTGGGTGAGGAAGAACAGGGCGTAGAACTGGCCGGTGTACCAGACGGCCGCCTGGCCGGCGGTGCCGCCGAACAGGGCGATGAGGGCGATCTTGGCGTTCTTCCAGACGCCGAAGGCCTCGCGCAGCGGCGTCTTCGACCCCTTGCCCTCGGCCTTCATGCGCTTGAAGGCGGGCGACTCCTCGAGCTGCAGACGGATCCAGATGGAAACGCCCAGCAGGATGATCGACAGCAGGAACGGAACGCGCCAGCCCCAGTCGGCGAACTGCTCCGGCGTGAGCGCGAGGCGCAGCGCCACGACGACGAGCAGCGACAGGAAGAGGCCGACGGTCGCCGTCGTCTGGATCCACGAGGTGTAGAAGCCGCGGCGATCGTGCGGCGCGTGCTCGGCCACGTAGGTCGCCGCGCCGCCATACTCGCCGCCCAGCGCCAGGCCCTGAAGCAGACGGCAGGCGATGAACAGGATCGGGGCGGCAATGCCGATCGAGGCATAGCTGGGAAGAACGCCGACCACGAAGGTGGCGATACCCATCAGGGTCATCGTCACGAGGAACGTGTACTTGCGGCCGATCAGGTCGCCCAGGCTGCCGAAGAACAGCGCGCCGAACGGACGGACCGCGAAGCCCGCCGCAAAGCCCAGCAGCGTGAAGATGAAGCCGGCCGTCGGATTCACACCGGAGAAGAAGTTGGCGCTGATGTTGATGGCGAGCGCGCCGGCGAGATAGAAGTCGTACCATTCGAAGACGGTGCCGACCGAGGAGGCCACGATGACCTTCCTCTCTTCGCGCGTCATCGGACGACCGCGATCGCTTACCGAGCCTGTAACGGCCATGTGCGTTTCTCCCCTGGACATTATGCGGGTGCCCTGACGGACCCCTTCTTGATTCTTGTGTAAATGGCACGTGCTGTGTGCTGCAATTCGACCAAGGTCCAAAGGTGCGTAGAGTGCGTCGCAGCATTTTCTACCGTGCCGCAACAAAGATTGATTCAATGTCCGGGGAAACGCTCTCCTTCCTGATCGCCGACGATCACCCGATGGTGCGGGATGCGCTGGCCTCGGCCCTGGCGCAGTCGTTCTCTGGCGCACGGTTCGAGAGGGCGGCCACGCTCGACGAGGCAAAGGCGGTGCTGGACCGCGAACCGGAGACCGATGCCGTCCTGCTCGATCTCGACATGCCGGGCATGGACGGCCTCACCGGTCTTGCCCGCCTGCGCGCCGAGCACCCGACCGTGCCGATCGTCGTGGTGTCGGCCGCGCGCGAGGCGGCCGTCATTCGCCGCGCCTACGAGTTCGGCGCCTCGGCCTATATCGACAAGTCCGCGCCGCTCGAGGAGATCGCCGCCATCGTGCGCGCCGTGCTCGACGGCGAGATCTTCTCGCCGCCCGACGCGGTGCCCGGCGACACCTTCGCCCAGCGCGCCGCGCAGCTCACGCCGCAGCAGTGGCGCGTGCTGGCGCTGATGGTCCAGGGCGACCAGAACAAGCAGATCGCCCACAAGCTCGGGGTCGGCGAAGCCACCGTGAAGGCACATGTGACGGTGATCCTGCGCAAGCTCGGCGTTCGATCGCGAACGCAAGCCGTCATCGAATCGCGCGGCCTGGCGCTGCCGCCTTCGGAAACGATCAGGACCTGACGCGACGACGCACCGGCGCGCGATCGCTGCCAGTGTCATCCCGAGCGTAGCGAGGGACCTTTACTTCTTCAGCGCAAAGGTCCCTCGCTACGCTCGGGATGACAATTTTGGTGAGGTCGGCAGAGTGCGCCTAGGCTGATGGCTACGCCGTCAACCGCCCGGCGGCCGAACTCCTCAACCGAAGCAGCGCGCGCAGGGAGGCGGGCTTCACCGGCTTGTGCAGCAGCTCGACCTGCTGCGCCCTCGCCCGCAGACGCAAGGTCGGGTCGCGATCGGCGGTCACCAGGGCCGCGGGAACGGCGCGGCCCCACGACTCGCGCAGCGCGACCACCGCGTCGAGCCCGTCGGCGCCTTCGTCCAAATGCAGGTCGGCCAGTACCAGGTCGGGCAGGCGGCCGGCCCGCGCCACCGCGTCGAGCGCCTCGGCCGGCGACGCCGCGGTCGCGACCTTGCAGCCCCAGCCGCCGAGCAGCGCCGCCATCGCCTCGCGCACCCGCGCCTCATTGTCGAGACAAAGCACGAAGCTCTGGGCCTCGATCGACGGCATCGGCTGCGGCGCCGGCGCGGCACTCGGCACCGTCGCCACCGCGGCCGCCCTCGGCACGGTGATCGAGAAAGTCGAGCCGCGGCCCGGCGCCGAGGCCAGCCCCACGGGAAGATCGAGCATGCGCGCGATGCGGTCGACGATGGCGAGGCCGAGGCCCAGCCCCCGCTCCTCGCGCGGCCCCTCGTCCTCGGGCTGCAGCCGCACGAACTCGTCGAAGATCACGGCCTGCTTGTCGGGTGCGATGCCCGGCCCGTTGTCGCGCACCTCGATGCGCAACGAGCCACCCACGCGGCGGCAACCCAGCAGCACCCGCGCCGGCCGGCCCTCGCTCCGACCATAGCGCAGCGCGTTCGACAGAAGGTTCTGCAGGATGCGGCGCAGGAAGGCCGGGTCGGTGTCGACGAAGGCCCCCGTCGGCACGATCGCCAGCTCGACGCCATGCCGGGCGGCCGTCGGCGCGAAGGCGGTCGCGAGCGATTCGAACAGCGGCTGCAGCGCGAACGGCCGCTTCTCGGGCTTGAAGGCGCCGGCATCGAGCTTGGAAATATCGAGCAGCGCGTCGAGCAGCGATTCGACGGCGCCCAGGCTCGCATCGATCTTGCCACCGAGATCGTTGCGCGGATCGCGGTCGATCATCGCCGCCGTGAACAGGCGCGCGGCATGCAGCGGCTGCAGCAGGTCGTGGCTGGCCGCCGCGATGAAACGCGTCTTGCCGAGATTGGCCGCCTCCGCTTCGGCGCGGCTGGCTTCGAGCTCGGCCGTGCGCTCGGCCACGCGCTGCTCCAGCGTCTCGGCGGCGCGGCGGAGCTGCCCGTCGCTGTCGCGCAGCGCCTCGGCGGTGCGCACGCGGGCCGTCACGTCGTTGCAGGTGGCAACGAACCCGTCCTCGGGGAGCGGATCGAGGCGCAGTTCGATCACGCGGCCGTCGCGCGTGGCGATCTCGTGCGTCTGCGGCGATTCGGGCCGGCGCAGCAGATCGACGACATCCGGGGTGGCGCCGAACTCGCGCGGCGCCGCGCCGACCGCCACGGCGTCATCGTCGAGCGCCAGCAGCGCGGTGAAGCGGTCGTTGAAGATCTCCAGCCGGCCCTCGCGATCGAAGGCGGCGATGCCCATGCCGACATGGTCGAGCGTGTTGCGCAGGATCTCGTAATTGTAGCGGATCGCCTCGGACGCCTCGTCGATGATGGCGCGCGCGCTGCGCGTCAGCAGCCGGCCGCGCCGGACCGAGGCCGCCACGATGACGCGCGCCGAGGCGGCGCCCAGCGTGCCCGACAGCGTGCGCTCGGTGCGCGCCAGCGCCGTTTCCATCGACAGCTCGCCCGACAGGAGGCGCGCCGCGCGCTCGACGCCGACGAAACGCGCCAGCAGCTGGCGCAGCTCCTCGATGCGGGCGGCGTCGGCGGGCGTCCGCCGCGACGGCGGCGCCGGCTCGGCACCCAGCACGAACGCATCCGCCTGCTCGCGGTCGCGGCCCACCGGCCGCACCAGCAGGGAGACTCCGACCAGCAGCACCGTGTTGACCGTGAGGCAGGCCAGGAAGCCCTGCAGCACCGGATCGAGGCTGGCGAGCGACTCCGGCAGCCAGGTCATGAACGGGGCAGCCGGCACGTCGTCGGCCCCCAGCCCCTGCCGCAGGGTTGGCAGCAGCAGCGCGTAGAGCCAGACGACGAAGCCGCCGATCAGGCCGGCCACGACGCCGAAGCGGTGGGCGCGCTGCCAGTACAGGCCGAGCACGAGGCCGGGCGCGAAGTTGGCGACGGCGCAGAAGGAGATCAGGCCGATCGAGGCGAGCGGCAGGTAGCCCGAGATGATGCGCTCGTAGGCGTAGCCCGCCATCAGGATCAGCACCACGGCGGCGCGGCGCACCAGCACCACCAGCGGGCCCATGTCGCGCACGACGCCGGCCTGCCGCCGGAGCAGGTAGGGCATCAGCAGCTCGTTGCCGATCATGCCCGACAGCGCCATGCAGGCCACGATCACCATCGAGGTCGCGGCGGAGAGACCGCCGATGAAGACGAAGGCCGACAGCCAGCTCTCGCCGCCGATCAGCGGCAGCTGCAGCACGTAGAGATCGGGACTGACGTTCGGCCCCAGCAGCAGCAGGCCCGCCGCAGCGATCGGAATCACGAACAGGTTGATCAGCACGAGATAGACCGGAAACAGCCAGCGCGCCGTCCGCAGGCTGGCGGGATGGTCGTGCTCGACGACGGCGACGTGGAACTGGCGCGGCAGGCAGAGGAAGGCCATGCCTGACAGAAGCGACATCACCACCCAGGTGAGCGGCGAGGCCTCGCGCGTCAGCCGCTCGGCCACGGCCGGCGCCTCGGCCAGGCGCCCCACCATGTCGGCCGGCCCGTCGAACAGGAACCACACGACGAAGGGACCGACCGCCAGCAGCGCCAGCAGCTTGACCACCGATTCGAAGGCGATGGCCAGCATCATCCCGCGATGCTGCTCGGAGGCCTGCACGTTGCGCACCCCGAACAGGATGGTGAACAGCGCCATCAGCGCCGCCACGATCAGCGAGGTGTCGGCATGAACGACGCCGGGCGCCCCCCCGACCCACGGCGAGGGTGCTGCAATGGTGCGGAACGACGAGGACACGGCCTGGAGCTGCAGCGCGATGTAGGGCAGCACGCCCACCGTCGCGAAAAGGGTCGCGGTGACGCCGACGGCGCGGCTCTTGCCGTAGCGCGAGGCCAGGAACTCGGCGATCGAAGTGACGTTGTGCTGCTTGGCCAGCCGCACCATCTTGGCGACGATCGGATAGCCCAGGGTCACGACCAGGACCGGCCCGGTATAGATCAGGATGAAGTCGATGCCCGAGGTCGCCGCCCGCCCGACCGCGCCGTAGAAGGTCCAGGAGGTGCAGTAGATCGCCAGCGACAGGCCGTAGACCACTGGCGCCACCGAATTCCGCGACCAGTCACGCGCATGCCGGTCGCCGAACCAGGCGACGGCAAAGAGCAGCCCCAGATAGGCCAGCGACAGGGCCAGGACAGCCGGTTCGACCAGCATGCGTGCGCGTTTCTCCCCGCCGTCATTGAACCGTCTGGGCGGGGCCGCTACAAGCTCCGCACATCAAGGAATCAGCATGGCATCCTACCAGTACATCTACGTGATGAAGGGTCTGAACAAGACCTTTCCCGGCGGCAAGCAGGTCCTGAAGGACATCTGGCTGTCGTTCCTGCCCGGCGCCAAGATCGGCGTGCTCGGCCTCAACGGCTCAGGCAAGTCGACCCTGCTCAAGATCATGGCCGGCCGCGACGACAACTATACCGGCGAGGCCTGGGCGGCCGAGGGTGTGAAGGTCGGCCTGCTCGAGCAGGAGCCGGGCCTCGATCCCAACAAGGATGTGCTGGGCAACGTCATGGACGGCGCCGGCGAGATGGCCAAGATGCTGGCGCGCTTCGAGGAGGTGTCCAACGCCTTCTCCGACCCCGACGCCGACATGGACAAGCTGATCGCCGAGCAGGGCGAGTTGCAGGAGAAGATCGACGCCGGCAATGGCTGGGACCTCGGCCGCACCGTCGAGATCGCCATGGACGCGCTGCGCTGCCCGCCCTCCGACGCCGACGTGACCAAGCTCTCGGGCGGCGAGAAGCGCCGCGTGGCGCTGTGCCGCCTGCTGCTCTCCAAGCCCGACATGCTGCTGCTCGACGAGCCGACCAACCATCTCGACGCCGAGTCGGTGGCCTGGCTGGAACGCCATCTCGCGGAGTTCCCCGGCACCGTCGTGGCCGTCACCCACGATCGCTACTTCCTCGACAACGTCGCCGGCTGGATCCTCGAACTCGACCGCGGCGCCGGCATCCCGTGGGAAGGCAACTACTCCTCCTGGCTGAAGCAGAAGGACAAGCGCCTCGAGCTGGAAGAGAAGACCGCCGACGCCCGCCGCCGCACCATGCAGCGCGAGCTCGAATGGATGGGCACCAGCCCGTCGGCCCGCCGCTCCAAGAGCAAGGCGCGTATCGCGGCCTACGAGCAGATGGTGGCGGAGGACAGCCAGCAGACGCTCGACCGGGCGCAGATCGTCATCCCGGCCGGCCCCCGCCTGGGCGACCATGTCATCCGCGCCGAGGGCATCTCCAAGGGCTTCGGCGACCGGCTGCTGATCGACAACCTCACCTTCAACCTGCCGCCGGGCGGCATTGTCGGCGTCATCGGCCCCAACGGCGCGGGCAAGACCACGCTGTTCAAGATGATCACCGGCCTCGACAAGCCCGACACCGGCACCTTCTCGGTCGGCCCGACGGTGAAGCTGGGCTATGTCGACCAGAGCCGCGAGACGCTCGATCCCAACAAGAGCGTTTGGGAGGAGCTTTCGGGCGGCCTCGACATCATCAAGCTCGGCACCAAGGAAGTGTCCAGCCGCGCCTATTGCGGCTCGTTCAACTTCAAGGGCGCCGACCAGCAGAAGAAGGTCGGCCAGCTCTCGGGCGGCGAACGCAACCGCGTGAACCTGGCCAAGATGCTGAAGAGCGGCGCCAACGTCCTGCTGCTCGACGAGCCGACCAACGATCTCGACGTCGACACGCTGCGCGCGCTCGAAGAGGCGCTGGTCGAGTTCGCCGGCTGCGCCGTCGTGATCTCGCATGATCGCTGGTTCCTCGACCGCACCGCCACCCACATGCTGGCCTTCGAGGGCGACAGCCATGTCGAGTGGTTCGAGGGCAACTACCAGGATTACGAGCTCGACCGGCACCGGCGCCTCGGCACCGACGCCGACCAGCCGCACCGCATCAAGTACAAGCCGCTGGTCCGCTAGGCCGGCGGGCGCAGGAACGGCGGCACGGCATGAACCCGCTCAACGAAGTCCAGTGGGGACACGACTGGGCGTGGGGCGTGCCGCTGATCGCGCTCACCTGCGTCATCCACATCCTCTGCCTGGCGGTCTTCACCGCCCGGGTCGACAAGGTGCTCGACACGATGCGGGACCGCGGCCGCCACGTTACCCTCACCTTCTCCCTGGTGATGGCGCTGGCGGTGACGCTGGTGACGACCCTGCACATCCTCGAAGGCGGCATCTGGGCGCTGGCCTTCCGCTACCTCGGCGCCATCCCCGACAACCGCTCGGCCATGCTCTACTCGCTGGGCGCGCTGACCACCTACGGCGACACCACCATCCACCTCGCCCACCAGTGGAAGATGCTGGGCGGGCTGGAAGCCGTGAACGGCATGCTGCTGTTCGGCCTGACGACGGCGTTCCTCTTCGCGATGATCCAGAGGGTGCTGCCGCCGGCGAAGCGGTGACGGGCCGTCGAAAACAGCGGGGTCCTGGCGAATAAACGAAACAAACGAAATAACCGAAATAAATGAAACGAATGTCGCACCCCCTGAAATCCCAGGTCTGGGCGACCGTCGGCGCAACAATATTGCTCTCCGGGGTTCTGAAAAGCCTACTTCGACCGCCTGCTCGCGTCTTTCCACATTAAGTTCACCCACACACCATCCTCATCCTGAGAGTCTGGCCGGAAATGAATGCAGCTAAAACGCGAGGCTTTGAATAGCCCCAATAGCCTCACCCTGAGGAGCATCGCGTAGCGATGCGTCTCGAAGGGTGGGAACGCGCACCTTGCCTGTTGCCCATGCTTCGAGACGCGTCCCGATGGGACGCTCCTCAGCATGAGGTAAGTGCTTGAATCGATTCAATTCATTTCCGGCCAGCCTCTGAGGAGCACGCCCAAGGCGTGCGTCTCGAAGGATGGGCAATAAACGTGGTGCTCGTGCCCATGCTTCGAGACGGCCCTTCGGGCCTCCTCAGCATGAGGATTGGTGGTGGCGATTCAATCTTGATCGGAAAGACTCTAGGCGGCTTCGCGTCGGCACAGGCACGACGCCCGCACCGGGAATTCCGTCCGCGCAGACGCCAGATCCAGCCGCGCCTTGATCAACGGCGCCTCGACCGTTTCACCTCGCCGCGTCAGGCATTCGTGGAGGCCGTGCAGACTCCAGACGTTTTCGGGATGCCAGCAGGCGCGGTTGGTCTTGCCGTCGAAGCCCAGGTCGGCGCGATAGACGGCTTCCGCCTCGGCGAGATGGCCCTGTTCCAGCAGGAGCGCGCCCAGCGCATGGCGGGTCGGCTGCATCCAGCCCCAGGGCTCGTCGTAGGGCAGCGAATCGTCGAGTTCGACGGCGCGGCGCAGATGGGCGAAGGCGAGGTCGAAGTTGCCGCGGCGATATTCCAGCTCGCCGGTCAGCATCTCCTCGGCGATGGCCAGCAGGTCGACCATGGTGTTGTTGTGCAGCCGCCGGCTCTCGGGCACGCGCACCCTGGCGGCGCGGAAGGCGGCGCGCGCCTGCTCGGCCAGCTCGATCTCGCCCAGCACCGAATGCGCCACGCCCTTGGCGTAGAGCGTCATCGCCGTGGTCGAGCAGTAGAGGTCGGGATCCTTCGGCAGATCCTGCGCGATGATCTCGCGCCACTTGCCGAAGCGCACCAGCACGTGCTGCTTCATCGAGAGATAACCCTCGACGAAGTCGGCCATCGGCGGCGATTGAATGCGCAGCAGCTCTTCCGGCGTGGTGTCGATCAGCTCCTGCGCCGCCGTGATGGCGGGCGTGTACTGGCCGAGGAACATGGCGCCGTAGACGATGAAGTGATGGTCGTGGCTGCGATACATCGAATAGACGTTCAGCGCTCCCTCGCGCGCGAGGTACTTGCGGTCGACCACGACGGCCTTCTGGTTGTAGACGACGACGTCGCGATAGTTGCCGCACAGCACGTCGATGTGGGTCGGCATGTGCACGAGGTGGCCGGAGTCCGGCACGAGGTCGCGCAGCCGGTCGCCGGCGCGCAGTGCGCGCTGCGGGAACGGCGACATCTCCATCAGATGGACGTAGAGGTGCAGCAGGCCGGGATGGTCCCAGCTCGCGGGGATGTCGCGGAAGGCACTCTCCAGCACCTCGACCGCCTCCTCGGTACCGGCGCCCGGCGTCGGCTGGCCGGTCTTGAGGTCCCACATCTGCCAGGGCGTCTCGTTCATGATCGCCTCGGCGAACACCGAGCGCAGGTCGAGATCGTGCGGATGGGCATGGAACAGCTTGCGCATCTCGACCGTGAAGGCCTTGTCCCACGTCGTCTGGTCCTCGATCGCCTCGCGCTGCGGGTAGCGTGCCGGCAGCGTACGAATCAGCGCCTGCTCGACCGGCGAGGCGTTGGGCGCGGCGGCCAGCGCGCGCTGCATGGCGTCATAAGAGGCTTCGAGCGCGCGCTTCTTGCCGGCCGGATCGTAGCGGTGCCAGGGGAGATTGTAGTTCGGCCCGGCGGCGTAGGAGATGCCCCAATGGGCCATGGCGCAGCCGGGATCGGTCTCGAGCGCCTTCTCGAAACACTTGATCGCCTCGGCGTGGTTGAAGCCGTAGAGCCAGTTCAGTCCGCGATCGAACCAGAGCTGCGTCTGAGGCGACGAGGTGGTGACGGTGCGCTTGTAGGCGCCGAGATCGTAATAGTCGTCCATGGTTCATGCCCCCGCTGCAATCCGGAGGCATGGTGCCGTCGGGACCGGCCGGGCGGCAAGCCCGGCCGTTCTCCCTGCGGTGGAGCGCTCAGCGGCAGGGCGGTGCGCCGGTCCCCTGGCTCCGCCACTGCTTCAGGCACTCGCTGTCGTCCTTCATCACCAGCGGCACGAACAGCAGGGATTGCTGCCCGGCGATGAGCTGCTGCTGGTTGATCCAGGTGCCCGGTGCCGGCACGCGCGTGCGGTAGCGCACGACGCTCTCGCCGGCCGCCGCCGTCAGCGTCGGCGTATCGACGACCGGTTCGGGCCCATAGATGGCGGCAGCCGTCGCATTGCCGACCCTGCGGCCACCGCTGACCAGCCAGAGCTGGTTCTGCTTGGCCGAGGCGTAGGGGAAGAAATCCGCGCGGCCGGTCGGCGGATCGTTGACCGCGAAGAGCTTGGCATCGATCTGCACCTTGAGCGGCTCCGGCCGTCCCGCCGGCGCGGCCAGGATGTCGGCCCGCAGGGCGCCGTAGAGGCCGCCGAGTTCCGGCACGCGCAGCTCCTCGGCCGCCGCGAGTCCGATGCGGCCGAGCGGCGTGTCGATCACGACCGGCTCTTCACCGGCGCTCGCCCAGGCGGCGGTCGCGGCGGACAGATGCGTGGCGCGATAGCGGCCGAGCACCGTTCCCGTGGGCCCGGCCAGCACGACCGTGTGATAGACCCGGTCGCCGTCGCGCTCGGGATAGGAGCCGACCACGAAGCCGCTGCCGGCCTTGGCCGCCGCCGACAGGGCCTGCTCGAAAGCACCCTCTCGCACTTCGGCCTTCGCCTTGATGTCGGCCGCGGACAAACCCGACGGCAGCGCCGAGAGTTCCGGCAGGACCAGCAGCTCTCCCGGTTCGGGACGCGCCGAGGCGAGCAGCGAGGGTCCCTCGGGCCATTGCGCGGCCGACAGCGCGACGGAGCGGACCGACGTCGTGGCGTTGCCGTCCGTGGGGCTGCGATGCAGCGCCAGCAGCGGCACGTAGAGGTCGGAACGGCGGCGCGCGAGCTGTGCGGTCCGCTCGGCATCGGCTTCGGCCGGGACGATGCTGGTCGCAAAGACGCCCGCGAGGCCGGGCGCCAGGGTCTCGGGCGGCACCACCGGCGCCTGCACCAGCTTCTCGCCCTTCGGCGACCAGATGCTCGAACCGCCATTGTAGTAGAGCTTGCCGCCGGTGATCGGGTTGGTCTCGATACCGCTGCGCGTGGCACCGACCACCCACACGCCGTTCTGGGCGCTGAGGTACTGGACGTTGGAGACGGTCGAGTGGTTGCCGGTCGCCTCGGCGGGCGGCGTGCCCGGCATCACGCGATCCGATACCGAATGCCAGGCGATGATCTGGGCACCGCGCAGTGCGGCAAGGCGACCATATTGCCAGTAGGTGTCGTCGTAGCAGATCAGCAGCGCGATGCGGCCGATCGGCGTCTCGAACACCTCGACACCGGTCGTGCCCGGCGCGAAGACCTTCTGGTCCTGCGGGTTCAGCCCGTTCTTGCGGTACTTGCCTATGATGCCGTTGGGCCCCAGCAGCACGGCGGTGTTGTAGGCGAGACCGGTCGCGGCATCGCGCTCGGCGATGCCCACGCTCATGTACATGCCGGTGCGCTGGAGAACGGGCAGCAGCGCGGCGGTCGTCTTGCCGGGAATGGTATCGAGGAAGGGCGCGAGCTGCTTGGACCCGCTGAACAGATAACCGCTGACCGCAGTCTCGGGGAACACCGCGTAATTCACGTCCTGCCGCGCCACCTGCTCGGCCGCCTGGACGAGCCGCGCGACGTTGCCGTCGAGATCGCCCCAGGCCGGCACGAAATCGACCGCCGCCACCTTGATCGGCTTCTGCCCGACCGGCGCCTGCGCCGAAACACTGGCCGCGAGCGACAGACAGCCGGCGATACCCGCCAAGACGGCGAGTCCCCACGATTTCCAATTCATGTACGCTTCCTCCCGAATTTCTCCGCAACATATTGCACCAGAGACGCAGCCTCCAGTGCGGCCGTGGGTTGATCGGACATGAGCAGCGAGAAGCGGATCGTCGTCTGCGGCGGCGGCGCCATCGGCGCGGCCATCGCCTATTTCCTGAGCCGCCGCGGCGCGCGGCCGGTCGTGGTCGAACGCCACGAGGTCGGGGGCGCGGCCTCGGGCAAGTCAGGCGGCTTCCTGGCGCTCGACTGGTGCCGCGGCACGGCCACCGACCGGCTGGCACGGCGCAGCTTCGCCCTGCATGCGAGCCTCGCGGAGGAGCTGGGCAATCCCTGGGGCTACAGAAGGCTCACGACCTTTGCCGGACACGCCGCCGAGGGCCGGCGCGCGCAAGGGCATGCCGGGCGGCCGTGGCTGTCGCCTGACGTGACGCTGACGGGCCAGATCGGCTCGCCGCAGACCACGGCCCTGGTCGAGCCGCGCGCCTTCACCACCGGGTTGATGCGCGCCGCGCAAGCGAATGGGGCGGAGCTGCGCCACGGGACCGTCACGGGATTGATGAAGAGCGCGTCCGGCGCGATCGGTGGCGTCACGCTCGCAAGCGGCGAGACCGTCGAAGCCGACGGCGTGGTGATCGCGATGGGGCCGTGGTCGATCCTGGCCTCGCGCTGGCTGCCGCTGCCCGCCGTGTACGGCTTCAAGGGCCACAGTCTCGTCTTCCGCACCGGCGATGCGGTGCCGGCCGAAGCCCTGTTCCTCGAATACGAGGAGGCGAGCGGCGAGGCGCTGACGCCGGAGATCTTCGCGCGGGCCGACGGCACGGTGTGGGCCTGCGCGATCTCGAGCACCGCCTCGCTGCCGGTCGATCCGGCCGACATCACAGGCGACGCCGGCGCGCATGAACGGCTGGAAGCGCTGTGTCGCGCCGTGTCACCTGCGCTCGCCGCCGCGCCCATCGTCGCGCGCCAGGCCTGCTTCCGCCCCGTCACCGAGGACGGCTTGCCACTGATCGGCGCCGTGCCCGGTGTCGCCAATGCCTGGGTCGCGACCGGTCACAGCGTCTGGGGCATGCTCAACGCGCCCGCGACCGGCGAGGCGATGGCCGAGCTGATCCTCGACGGTGCGACGAGCCATGTCCCGCTGAGGCACTTCGATCCCCGGCGTCTCAAGGCTTTCGCGGGACGGCGCTAGCCCTCCGGCTTGCTCGTCCAGCGCGGCGGCAGGAGCCTCGTGTTGAGGAGGAACGGCACGCTGTTGTGGCTCAGGCGAATCGTGCCGATGAACGGCAGGTCGTAGGAGGCGTGAAAGTAGATCTGCGAGCGCTGCACCACGCCGTAATCCTCGTTGAGCGGCGGCAAGCCGAACAGGGCACGGAACGGACATTTGAACGTCGCAGACTCGCCGGGCTTCAACTCGCCGGTCGAACCCGCCGGAAAGCGCACGTCGGTCGCCTCGATGAGGGTCGGTTCGCGGCCCGAGGCGCGCACATAGTCGAGAACGCAGGCAAACTTCAGGCCCTTCATCGCAAACCAGGGACTGGGATTCTCCGCCGTGAAGGTCGCGTCGAAGGGCGAGCCGGCCTTCTGCTCCTCCGACGCATAGCTCGGCACCGGCCGGATCGCCCAGGCACCGATCCCGATGCCAGCGATCACCACCATCACCGCCAGAAAGACGATGAGGCTCTGCAGCGACTGCGCGCCGCTGTGCGCCATCATGCGCAGTTCCTGCTGGAGCGTCGTGGTCGGCGGCGGCAGCGGCCGCGGCGCGGGAATCCTGGGGGCGGGCTTGCGCGCCCGTGGCTTGGTGCCGGGAGCGGGTGGCCTGGCGCCGGAAGAAGGCGGCTTCGCGCCTGAAGAAGCGCTCTTCCGGGACTTGCTCGGGGTCTTCTTCTTCTGCGCCATCGTCCGAAGACCTAGCGCGTCCGGCCCGCGCCCTCCATCCCGCCACTGGTCGCAGGCGGCTCAGGCGAAAGCGGCCTCCAGGGCACGCCGCGTCGCCGCCGCGCCGTCGCGCGCGACCTCGGTGGCGGGACGAGCCCAGTGCGCGGGATTGGGCGCTTCGTAGCTCACCCAGCCGTCATAGCCTTTCTCGCCCAGCAGCTGGAACAGCTCGCTCCAGCGCACCACGCCCTGTCCCGGCGGCAGACGGTCCACGGGCGGCACCGCATTGGGCGGCGCATCGGGCACGTCGCTGTACTGCACGTAGAAGATTTCCGCCGCCGGTACGTCCTCGAAGCCGCGTCCGGGACGACCGCCCCGCTGCAGGTGATAGGCGTCGAGCAGCAGGCCGACACTCTTCTGCCCGGCCGACGCGATCAACTCGCGCAGGATCTCCAGGCGGCTCACGATCGGGTGCTGGAACTGATATTCGAGCGCGAGCCGCAGTCCGTGACGCGCCACGATCTCGCCGGCGTGGCGGATGTTGGCAACGCCTTCTTCCAGCGACGCCGTGCCGGGTCCGATACCGCTCATCACCGTCGCGCAATCCAGCATGACGGCCCGCTCGCAGGCCTCCTCCAGCGAGGCGAACAGCCGCTCGCGATCCTGCGGGGCGGCAAAGGTCCAGCCGTACTCGCAGCCGACGGCGCTCACGGGAAGTCCATTGCCTTTGACGCAGCCCAGCACCTCGGTGTTCGACAGGCCGCGCTCCCGCGCGCGCATGAAGTCGACGCGGCGCAGTTCGACCGCGTCGAAACCGCCGGCCTTCGCGGCCGCCAGCGCCTCCTCGAACGGCGTCGTGTCGACCGTCCAGAGATGGAGCGCGAGACCGCGGAACTTGTGATGCATGATCTGATTCCCCCGTCCGATTATGGACGGCGACGACAAACGCTCAAGCGGCCTGTCGAAGGGCGTTCCTAGATCCGATGATCCATGTCGAGCGCGGGTTCCGGCACGTCGACGCAGCCGATGATGCGGGCGGGGACGCCAGCCGCCGTGCAGCCGGCCGGGACCGGATCGAGCACGACGCTGCCGGCCGCGATCTTGGCGCAGGCGCCGATCTCGATGTTGCCCAGCACCTTGGCACCGGCCCCCAGCAGCACGCCGCGGCGCACCTTGGGGTGCCGATCACCACGCTCCTTGCCGGTGCCGCCCAGGGTGACACCGTGCAGCATGGAGACGCCGTCCTCGACGACGGCGGTCTCGCCGATCACGACGCCGGTGCCGTGGTCGATGAAGATGCTCTTGCCGATCACCGCGCCGGGATGGATGTCGAGGCCGAACAGCGAGCTCGACCGGCTCTGCAGGAAGTGGGCGAGCGTGCGGCGCCCCTGCGTCCACAGCCAGTGCGAGGCGCGATAGGTCTGAAGCGCGTGATAGCCCTTGAACCAGAGCAGTGGATCGAGATGGGACGTGCAGGCGGGATCGCGGTCGGCGACCGCCACGATGTCGGCGCGGGCAGCGAGGCCAATATCCGGATCGGCCGCAAGGGCCTCGTCGAAGGTCTGGCGGATCAGCGCGGCAGGCACCTCTGTGGTGCCGACGAGCCGCGCCAGATGATAGCTCAGCGCATTCTCGAAACGCGGCTGGCTCAGGATCGTGGCGTGGAGAGTGCCGGCAAGCACGGGCTCCGCGGCGGCAGCGGCATGGGCTGCTTCGCGAATCCGGTCCCAGACCGGATCGACCGAGCGCAACTCGGTCGGGTTCTTGGCAATCGCGCTATCCATGGCGCTCTCCTCCGCTCCGCATTCGCCCCTGCGACGCCCACGGTGCGCTCGATACGCTTCCCCGGGGGGAAGGCTACGCCGGGCGCCTCAGACGCGCAATCGGGCTACTTGGCCGCCCGGGCTTCCAGTTCCTTGACCAGCGGCTCGACCTTGCCGCCGTTGTTCTGGATGTAGGAATTGTAGTCCGAACGTCTAGTCATGACCATGCTGACACCCTCGACCTTTACGTCGGCGATGCGGTCGTTGCGGACCTCCCATTCGAGCTTGATCGGCTGGCCGGTCGTCTGGTTCAGGCGACTGTCGACGATCGTTACGCCATTGGCGCGCGGCGTCACCTTGCCGATGGTCAGGGTCTGGCCACCATACTGGCCGAACCGCTCGCTGTAGGCCTTGGCTTCCGCGGTGGCGACGGCCTTGACGAAGCGCGCACGCTCGCTCTCGGTCGCCTGGTTCCAGTGGGTGCCGAGCGCCGCGCGCGCCATGGCCGGCATGTCGAAGTTGGTCTGGAGGACGGCCAGGATCGCGGCCTGCCGGTCGGCACCGGTCTTGGTCTTCACGATCTCGATGACCTGCTGGGCCGTGCTCTGCACGATCTGTGAAGGATCGGCGGCAAAGGCCGGCCCGGCGACGGGGACGGCCGCGAACAGGGCGGCAGCGGCGGCAAGCTGCAACACGACACGACGAGAGGCGAGCTTCGACACCGTGCACTCCTATGACGAATTTTGGGAAAGGCGTTTTAGCGCGGACGCCGGATCAACGCACCCGCGACCGGGAGCGTTGCCCTAGCGAACCAGTGCCAGGTTGTCGCGACGTTCCAGCTCCGCGCCCGCGTTCGTCTTCTCGCGCTTCTGGCGGATCTGGTCGGCACGGTTCTGCGTGTAGGCGGAACGCAGCGCCGCGTAGTAGTCGACGCTGTTCTTCTCGAGATCGTCGAGCGCGAAGATGGTGCGCGACCGGTAGTCGACGGCATTCATGCCGTAGCGCGCCGCCTGGTAGATATCCCAGTCGACCGCCAGATTGTAGGTAAGGATGCGGAACGGATCGACCAGATAGTCCATCATCAGGCCGGTGGCGTCGCGCGCGTTGGAAGGACCATAGGCGGGCAGCATCAGATAGAAGCCGCCATTCTCCGGCTCGACACCGGCCCACAGGCCGATCGTCTTGCCGAAATCCTCCTTGGTGCGTTCGAGCCCGAAGCTCGAGGCCACGTCGAAGATGCCGGCGACGCCGATGGTCGAATTCACCAGGAAGCGCGCCATGGTGGTGGCGGCGCGATTCGGGTCGCCCTGAAAGACCTCGTTGATGGCCGTCACCGGCTCGCCGAGATTGTCGAGCACGTTGCGAACACCGGTCTGCGCCCGGTCGGGCAGCAGGTCGCGGTACATGACCGCCAGCGGCCGCAGCGCGATGATGTCGACGACTCGATTGATCGAGAAGATGAAGCGGTTCGGGGTCTCAAGCGGATCCCACACCTCGGCGGTGCCGGTATCGCCGGAGGCGCAGCCGCCAAGTACTGTCCCGGCAAGGGCGACCGCGACAACCGAGCGGCGAAGGCTGGCTGCAATGGCTTTCGTCACACCGAACATCAACGCCAACCCCGGATCATCCCGCTGGCCCGGGACGCCGGGCCACAAAGCGTGACGCGACGTTCATTCGTCGCATTGGACCGCAGTGTTGCACACCGCCGCTGTGGTTTGAAGCGATTACGGGCGCGGTCACCACCCCGCTCGGTTTCTTGTGTTTCAGTGGCCGAATCCGCGCACACGCCTATTGCATACATAAAGATATGCTTATATCATTCTCTTCATGGAGCACCTTCTCACCCTGCTGCGGGCCGCCGCCGAAGACACTCGGCTGCGCATCCTGGCCTTGGCGGCGCGCGAGGACCTGACCGTCAGCGACTATGTGAACGTGCTGGGGCAGAGCCAGCCCCGCGTTTCCCGGCACCTGAAGCTGCTGGTCGAGGCGGGCCTGCTGGAGCGTTTCCGCGAGGCCCAGTTCACGCGGTTCCGCCTGACCAACGGCGGCGAGGACGCCGCCCTGGTGCGCGAATTCGTGCGCCGGCTCGACCCCAAGCACCCCCGGATCGCGACCGACAGGGCCCGGCTGGACGCCGTCCAGCAGCGCCGCCAAACGGCGGCCGCCCGCTTCTTCCGCGACAATGCCCAGCGCTGGGACGAACTGCGCGCGCTCCACGTCGCCGACCAGGAAATCGAGCGGGCGCTCAGCCATCACCTGCCGCTCGGCGCCCGCCGGCTGCTCGATGTCGGCACCGGCACCGGACGGCTGCTGGAGGTGCTGGCTCCCAAGGTCGAGCAGGCGATCGGCGTCGACCAGAGCCGCGAGATGCTGGCGCTGGCCCGCGCCAATCTGGCGCGCGCCGGCATCGACAATGCCGACATTCGCCAGGGCGACATGTACGCGCTGCCCTTCGAGTCCGACAGTTTCGACGTCGTCACCATCCACCACGTGCTGCACTATGCCGACGATCCCGCCGCGGCGCTGGCCGAGGCCGCGCGCGTCGTGAAGCCGGGCGGCTCGGTCCTCGTGGTCGATTTCTCCCCGCACGACCTGGTCGAGCTGAAGCGCGAGCATGCCCACGTCCATCTGGGCTTCGCCGACAATCAGGTGCAGGGCTGGCTGCGCAGCGCCGGCCTCACGCCGCTCGAACCGATCCACTTTCCCGGCCGCCGCCTGATGACGGGCATCTGGCGCGGCGAACGCGAGCTGCCGGCTCGCACCGCCCCGCGGCCCGCCACCGTTTCCGCCCATGGAGAGTCACGATGAGCCCCGATACCGGTCCGATCGGCAGTCCCCTTAGCTCCGCGGGGAGCGCGACCGAATTTCCCGCCCGCGCGCCGCAGCGGCTCGCCGTCTCGTTCGAGTTCTCGCCGCCTCGCACCGATGCGGCCGAGCAGACGCTGTGGGAGACGGTGAAGCGCCTGACCCCGCTCCATCCCTCGTTCTTCTCGGTGACCTACGGCGCCGGCGGCTCGACGCGGCAGCGCACCCACGACACGGTGGCGCGCCTCAAGAGCGAGACCGGCATCGATGCCGCCGCGCACCTCACCTGCGTCGCCGCCACCCAGGGCGAGATCGACGACATCGCGCGCGCCTATTGGGATGCCGGCATCCGTCACATCGTGGCCCTGCGCGGCGACCCGCCGGGCGGCATGGGCGGCCAGTACACGCCGCATCCCGGCGGCTATGCCAATGCGGCGGCTCTGGTCGCGGGCCTCAAGAAGATCGGCGACTTCCAGATCAGCGTCGCGGGCTATCCCGAGAAGCACCCCGCCTCGGCCGACGAAAAGGCGGATCTCGAAAATCTGAAGGCCAAGGTCGATGCCGGCGCCGACCGCTGCATCACCCAGTTCTTCTTCGAGGCCGAGGATTTCCTGCGCTTCCGCGACCGCGCGGCCGCGGCCGGCATCAACGTGCCGATCGTGCCCGGCATCATGCCCGTGTCGAACTTCCAGGCCGTCAATCGCATCGCCGGCCTCTGCGGCTCCAAGGTGCCGCCGTGGTTCTGCAACATGTTCGACGGGCTCGACGACGATCTCGAGACGCGCCGCATGATCGCCGCGACCGTGGCCGGCGACCTGTGCCGCCGCCTGCGTGACGAGGGCGTGGAGCAGTTCCATTTCTATACGCTGAACCGGGCCGATCTCACCTTTGCGATCTGCCACCTGCTGGGAGTGCGCCCCCGATGACCCGTGAGGAAAAGGCCGAGCAGCTGCGCGAGATCGGCTCGCAGCGCATCCTGATCAAGGACGGGCCCTACGGCTCGATGATCCAGAGCTACAAGCTCGACGAGGAAGGCTTCCGCGGCGGCCGTACCTTCAACCACGACCAGAAGGGCAACAACGACCTCCTGAACCTGACGCGCCCCGACGTGGTGGGCGAGATCTGCAACGCCTATCTCGACGCCGGCGCCGACATCGTGGCGACCAACACGTTCAACTCGAACTCGATCAGCCTGTCCGACTACGGCATCACCGGCATGGCGCACGAGATCAACGTCGCCGCGGCGAAGCTCACGCGCGCCTGCGCCGATGCCGCCACGGCGCGCGATCCGTCCAAGCCGCGCTTCGTGGCGGGCGCGCTGGGGCCGACCAACAAGACGCTGTCGGTGTCGCCCAAGGTCAGCGATCCCGGCTTCCGCGCCGTCACCTTCGACGAGGTGAAGGACATGTACCGCGAGCAGATCGACGGGCTGCTCGACGGTGGCGTCGACTTCATCCTGGTCGAGACCGTGTTCGATACGCTGAACGCCAAGGCCGCCCTCGTCGCCGTCGACGAGGCGGGCGAGGCGCGTGGCGAGGTCCTTCCGGTGATGGTGTCGATGACGCTCACCGACCTGGCCGGCCGCAACCTCTCGGGCCAGACGGTCGAGGCGTTCTGGCATTCGGTGCGGCATGCCAAGCCGATCACCATGGGGCTGAACTGCAGCTTCGGCGCGACCGAGCTCCATCCCTACGTGCAGGCGCTGAACCCGCAGGTCGACAGCATGCTGTGCATCTATCCCAATGCCGGGCTGCCCAACGAGCTCGGCGCCTACGACGAGCCGCCGGAAATGACCGGCAAGCTGGTCAAGGGCTGGGCCGAGAACGGCTGGATCAATGTGGTCGGCGGCTGCTGCGGCACGACACCCGCCCACATCAAGGCGATCGCCGAGGCGGTCAAAGGCATCACGCCGCGCACCTGGCATGTCCTGCCACCCGCGCTGCGTCTCAGTGGCATGGAACCGGCGAGTTTCTTCTAATGGCTCAGGATATCGATATCGACAGCAAGCCGGCGCCGCGCGCGATGTTCATCAACATCGGCGAGCGCACCAACGTCACGGGGTCGGCCCGGTTCAAGAAGCTGATCCTCGAGGGCGACTACACGGCCGCCATAGAGGTCGCGCGCCAGCAGGTCGAGAGCGGCGCGCAGATCATCGACATCAACATGGACGAGGGCCTGCTCGACGCCGAGCTGGCGATGGACACGTTCCTGAAGCTGATCGCCGCCGAGCCCGACATCGCCCGCGTGCCGATCATGATCGACAGCTCCAAGTGGAGCGTGATCGAGGCCGGCCTCAAGTGCGTCGCCGGCAAGCCGATCGTGAACTCGATCTCCATGAAGGAAGGCGTCGAGCCGTTCATCGCCCATGCCCGCAAGGTCCGCCGCTACGGCGCCGCGGTCGTGGTCATGGCCTTCGACGAAAAGGGCCAGGCCGACACCAAGGAGCGCAAGGTCGAGATCTGCGCCCGCGCCTACGACATCCTGGTGAACCAGGTGGGCTTCCCGGCCGAGGACATCATCTTCGATCCCAACGTCTTCGCGGTGGCGACCGGCATCGAGGAGCACAACAACTACGGCGTCGACTTCATCGAGGCGACGCGCGAGATCAAGAAGCGCTGCCCCGCCGCCAAGATTTCCGGCGGCGTCTCCAACCTGTCCTTCGCCTTCCGCGGCAACGAGCCGGTGCGCAAGGCGATGCACTCGGTGTTCCTCTACCATGCCATCCAGGCGGGCATGGACATGGGCATCGTCAATGCCGGCCAGCTCGAGGTCTACGACCAGATCCCGCAGGAACTCCGCGACGCCTGCGAGGACGTTATCCTCAACCGCAATCCCAACGCGACCGAGCGGCTGCTCGAGCTGGCGCCCAAGTACAAGGGCACCGGCGAGGTCGCCGAGACGCAGGATGCCGAGTGGCGGAGCTGGCCGGTCGAGAAGCGGCTGGAGCATGCACTGGTCAAGGGGATGGACCAGTTCGTCGTCGCCGACACCGAGGAGGCGCGGCTGCAGATCGCGCGGCCGATCGAGGTGATCGAGGGCCCGCTGATGGCCGGCATGAACGTGGTCGGCGACCTGTTCGGCGCCGGCAAGATGTTCCTGCCCCAGGTGGTGAAGAGCGCGCGCGTCATGAAGAAGGCGGTGGCGCATCTCCTGCCCTACATCGAGGCGCAGAAGACGGCGGGCTCGCGGCCCAAGGGCAAGATCGTCATGGCGACGGTCAAGGGCGACGTCCACGACATCGGCAAGAACATCGTCGGCGTGGTCCTGCAGTGCAACAACTTCGAGGTCATCGATCTCGGCGTCATGGTGCCGTTCCAGGACATCCTGAAGAGCGCCAACGACAACAAGGCCGACATCATCGGACTTAGCGGCCTGATCACGCCGTCGCTCGACGAGATGGTCACGGTGGCCGAGGAGATGACGCGGCAGGGCATGAACCTGCCGCTGCTGATCGGCGGCGCCACGACCTCCAAGGTCCACACGGCCCTTCGCATCGCGCCGCGCTACAACGGCACGACCGTGCATGTGCTCGACGCCTCGCGCGCCGTCGGCGTCTGCTCGGCGCTGGTCTCGGAGTCGGGCTCGCAGGCGGAAGATTTCGCGATCAAGGTCGCCGCCGAATACGAGGCGATTCGCGTGGAACGCGCGGGCGGCACCAAGGAGAAGGTGATCCCGCTCGAGACCGCGCGCGCCAACGACTTCAAGATCGACTGGCAGGCCTACACGGCGCCCAAGCCGGCCATCACCGGCACGCGCGTCTTTGCCGAGTATCCGCTGCACGAGCTGGTCGAACGCATCGACTGGACGCCGTTCTTCCGCGCCTGGGAACTGGCCGGCAACTATCCGGCCATCCTCGAGGATCCCGTGGTCGGCGACAGCGCCAGGAAGCTCTACGCCGACGCGCGCAAGATGCTCGACCTGATCGTGCGCGAGAAGTGGCTGACGGCCAAGGGCGTGGTGGCCTTCTGGCCGTGCCGCCGCGAAGGCGACGACGTGGTCCTCTACAGCGACGAGACGCGCACCAAGGAAATCTCGCGCCTCTTCTTCCTGCGCCAGCAGATCGAGAAGCGGGCGCCCCGCGCCAACATGTGCCTGGCAGACTTCGTCTCGCCCGAGGCCGACTGGATCGGCGGCTTCGCCGTCACCGCCGGCCATGGCATCGAGGAGCATCTCGCGCGCTTCAAGGCCGACCATGACGACTATTCGGACATCCTGCTGAAGGCACTGGCCGATCGCCTGGCCGAAGCCTTTGCCGAGCGGCTGCACGAGCGCGTGCGCAAGACCCTCTGGGGCTACGCGCCTGAGGAGGCGCTCGCCAACGAGGAGCTGGTGCGCGAGAAGTATCGTGGCATCCGCCCGGCGCCGGGTTATCCCGCCTGCCCCGACCATAGCCAGAAGCCCGAACTGTTCCGGCTGCTGAATGCCGGCCAGAACGCGGGCATCCAGCTCACCGAGAGCTTCGCGATGATGCCGACCTCGGCGGTCTCGGGTTACTACTTCGCCCACCCCGACGCGCAGTACTTCGGCGTCGCCCGCATCGGCAAGGACCAGGTCGAGGACTATGCGAAGCGCCGCGGCGTCCCGATCGAGCAGGCGGAGAAGTGGCTGCGGCCGAACATCGGATACTAAGGCGGGATCGTTTTCCTCTCTTCCGTTAGGGAGAGAGGAACATGAAAGCGAGCGAGGTCGAGAGCGCAACGATGCTGAGCTACGCCCTCGTTCTGTTCGTCGGATTCATCGCCGGGACGGTCAGCGGCATCGTCGGAACCGGCGCCACGGTGATCCTGCTGCCGGTGCTGGTCATGGTCTTCGGGCCCCGTGAAGCCGTGCCGATCATGGCGGTGGTCGCGCTGATGTCGAACTTCGCCAAGATCACGGCCTGGTGGCGCCACATCGACTGGCGCGCCGCCGCCGCCTATGCGGCCGGCGGCATCCCCGCCGCGGCACTGGGCGCCCGCACCTTGCTGGCGCTGCCCGAGAATACGGTCGAGACGGCGCTGGGCGTCTTCTTCCTCGCCATGATCCCGGGCCGCCGCTGGCTGGCCCGGCGCAACATCGTGCTGGGCTATCCCGGGATGATCGTGGCCGGCATCGTGATCGGCTTCCTGACCGGCATCGTGGTCTCGACCGGACCGCTCAGCGTGCCCGCCTTTGCCGCGCACGGACTCGTCAAAGGCGCGTTCATCGCCACCGAAGCCGCAGGCTCGCTCGCGCTCTACATCAGCAAGGCCGTCACCTTCCAGGCCTTCGGAGCGCTGCCCACCGACATCATGGTGAAGGGATTGATCACCGGCTCCTCGGTGATGGCCGGCACCTATCTGGCGCGCCTGATAGTCGAACGACTGAGCGTCGCGGCCTTCCAGTACATGCTCGACATCGTGATGGCCGTGTCCGGCGTCGCGCTGCTTTGGCAGGCGCTGAGGTAGACGCGCGCGAAATTGATTGGCAAGGAGGGTGCCCCTTCAAGGAGACCAATCATGGCAATCACGAAGAAGCAGGAACTGCGCGCCCTCACCGAGAGCGAGCGCGAGCTGGTGGCGATGTCGGGCGCGCGCGCCGCGCGCTCGCTGACCGATTCCGAACTCAACCGGCTGGTGAAGCGGCTGCGTACGCGCCGCGACCGCGCGCGCACGGTGGCCGACCGGCAGCGCCGCGAGATGCGCGGCAAGGCACGCCCGCGCGGCGCGACGCCGCCGAAGGCCGACGAGGGCTCAATGGTGAAGCTCGAGGTCCTGTCGGCGGCACTCGCCCGCCTCGAGACGGAGACGGCGCGCCGCGGCGAGATCAAGGCGAAGGCCGCGCTGGTCGAGAGCGCAAAGAAGGCGCTCGCGCTGAAGCAGAAGGCGAAGACGGCGAAGCCGCCGGCGAAGGCCAAGGGAGCCGCCAAGGTGGTTCGCGGCAAGGCGCGCGTCGCCGTCGAGAACCACGTGCCGGGCTCGGTGCGCGGCAGCGTCCGCAAGCAGGGCGCGCGCGCCCAGGCCAAGCGCGACGCCCGCTAAGGTCTCTTCGAGCGGCTTCGGCCGCCAGGCGAGAAGCCGCTGCCGACACGGGCAGCGGATCGCGCTAGGCTGCCCGGCAGGCTTCCAGGGAGGAACGCATGCTGGCCAACACCACGCGCACACTCACCGAGGCACAGCGCGAGCAGTGGGCCGTCGACGGCTACCTGCAGATCGACGGCGCGCTGTCCCCGGCCGAAGTGGATTTCTTTTCGAAGTTGCTCGACGACAAGGTGCGTACCGAGCCGGGCTATGAGCCCGCGCCGGGAGAGCTACCGCGCGGCCACTATGCGTGGAAGCTGCCCGACCAGAACAAGGACGCGTTCATGGATCGGCGCGACCTGCTGCCCTACCATCAGGCCTTCATCGACCTGATCGACCGGCCCGCGATCTTCGACCTGATCCTCGACCTGATGGGCCCCTACATCCAGTTCTCGATGAGCCAGGCGATCGTGCGGGCCTCGACCGACACCTTTCCGGGCTACATCCATACCGACGGCGGGCAGGCCCAGAAAACCATCCGCGTCAGCGAGACCAGCCGGCCGCTGGCGGTGAAGGTCATGTATCTGCTGACCGACGTGACCGCGCCGGACAGCGGCAACTTCACGGTCTTCCCCGGCAGCCATCTGCGCAGCTTTCCGGAGCGCGCCGAGCGCATCCCGCATCCCGGCATGCCGGGCGCCGTGCCGCTGCTGGGCAAGGCGGGCGATGCCTACGTCTTCCCGCACGCGCTGTGGCACGGGCCCTCGCCCAACCATTCCGGCAAGGCACGCAAGACGCTGCTCTACAACTACTGCCAGATGTTCATGCGGGCCTACGATTTCAGCGGGCCCTACGCGGCGCTCCTCGACCGCTGCACGCCGCGCCAGCGCCGCCTGCTGGGCGACCTCGGCCACGATTTCAGGCCCGGCGACTTCTTCTACTCCCCGGAGGATCAGGAAGCCGTGATGACGGGCGCCACGGCCTGACTCGTGCTAGTGGCTGTCTCCCGGACGGGCGCTCCTGCGAGCCGCCCTCCCCAACAGGAGTGTCTATGAAGAACGTCGTCATGACGGCCGCCCTGGCCGCCCTCGCCCTCTCGACCGGTGCCTGCAGCCTGCAGCAGTCGAGCGCACAGCAGCTCAACACCACCAATGCCAATTCCCGCATCTACATCGGCTCGCTGACCTGCAACGTCGGCGGCAGCACGGGCTATATCCTGGGTTCGGCCAAGCCGCTGGATTGCGTGTTCCTCGGCAAGGATGGCGTCTCGACGGCGCAGTACACCGGCACGATCGACAAGGTCGGCATCGACATCGGCTACACCAAGGCCGTGCACACGATCTGGCGTGTCTATTCGCTGGGTTCGGATCGCGGCGCCACCCAGCTGAGCGGCACCTATGTCGGCGAGCAGGGCACGGTCGCGGCCGGCAACCAGGCCGGCGGCAACTGGATCTACGGTGGGCCGAATGCCGAGATCGGCATGCTGGCCTCGGGCGTCGTGAAGGACGCCGGCTACAACCTGGCGACCGGCGTCGCCGCCATGACGATCCGACTGAAGCAGTAGACTTCTAGACCGACGCAGCCGTCGCCGCCTGCAATGCGCAGCCGGCGACGGTGATGCGGTGCATCAGGCGCCGCTCACCCTGATAGTCGTTCTGGGCGCTGTGCCAGGTCGCACGGTTGTCCCAGAAGGCGATCGAGCCGTCGCGCCACTGGAAGCGACTGGTGAAGTCGCCCCGCGTGACATGCGCATAGAGATAGTCGAGCAGCGGGTTGCTGTCCTCGACGCTCCAGCCCTCGAAATGCAGCGTGAAGTCCGGATTGACGTAGAGCGCCTCGCGGCCGCTCAGCGGATGGCGGATCACCACCGGGTGCAGCACGTCGCCCACCTTGTCGGCATTGTGGAAGACGATGTCGCTGCCGCTCGCCTTGCGCGCCGCGGCGCCGAACCGGTGCGCAGAGGAGTGCACGGCGTTCAATCCGCGCAGCGTCTGCTTGAGGCCTTCCGACAGCGTCTCGAAAGCGCGATAGACGTTGGAGAACAGCGTGTCGCCGCCTTTCGAAGGCAGCTCGCGCGCCACCAGGATCGAGCCCATGGCGGGGATCTGGTCGTAGGTGTGATCGGTGTGCCAGCGCTCGCCGATGTTCTTCTGCTGCTGCGGCTCCTTGCGCACCTCGGCGATCTGCGGATAGCCGGCGACGGGCGTGAAGTAGCGGTTGATGTCGATCTGGCCCCAGCGCTGCGCGAATTCGATGTGCTGCTCGGGCGTCAGTTCCTGGTCGCGGAAGAAGATCACGCCATGCTCCACGAAGGCGCGTTGCACCTCGTCCCACTGGCGATTGCTCATCGACTTGAGATCGAGCCCCAGAACCTCGGCGCCGCAGCCGCCTTCGAGTTCGCGCACCTGAACCGTCTCGTACGTCATGGCCACCCTCCGATCTTCGAGCCTACCGCGGCTGCACCCCGAGCAACAACAGTGCAACGGACAGCGTGAGGACGCTGGCGGCGGTCGAGATCACCACGGCGTTGGTCGCGCGGCCGACGCCCACTCCGTACATCTGGGCGATCAGGTAGACATTGGCGCCGGCCGGAAGGGCGGCGTTCAGGGTGGCCACGTTGAGCCACAGCGGATCGAGCGGAAAGACGTAGCGGCCGATCGTCCAGACCAGGACGGGCAATACGGCGAGTTTGAAGACCGAGGCCACGGCCGCCGACTGCCAGTGGCCCTTCAGGCCGACATGGGCAAGCGAGGCGCCGACCATGATCAGGCCGCAGGGCGGGGCCGCCGCCGCAAGGGCCTGCAGGATGCGGTCGATCACCGCCGGCGTTGCAATTCCGGGCACGTGCGTCGTGATCTCACCCCACAGCAGGCCCGCGAAGATCGCCGGGATCACCGGGTGCTTCAGCATCGAGAGGGCGGCTCCGCCCAGGCGCTTCAGCACTTTGCCGCGACCGCCGCCGGCGCCGTCCATCTCCATCAGGAAGCAGGTGAAGGTGAGCAGGATCAGCGAGTGGACGCTGATGATCATCAGCAGCGGCACCAGCCCCTGCTCGCCGAAGCCGTAGCTGATGAAGGGAATGCCGATGCCGACGCCGTTGGAGAAGGAGCCGCTGAGCGCAAACATGGCGCGGTCGCCCAGCCGCAGCCCCTGCATCCGGCCGAGCACCATGAGCATGCCGTAGAGCACCATCACGCCGCTGAAGAAAGCGAGCAGCACCTGCGGCTCGAGTGTCTCCAGCCGCACCTTGGCCATGGAGCGGAAGAGCAGCGCGGGAAACAGGGCGTAGAAGGTCACGGCGGTGAAGCCGCGCAAGCCCTCCGGACTGAGGAGCTTGCTGCGGCCGATCACCCAGCCGACCAGCACCATGCCGAACACCGGCACGATGATGTCGACGATCGCACTCATAAACGATGAACGCGCCGCTCCCGGGGCGCGTCCTTACTTTTTCTGCAAGGCGCGGGCTCCCGCGCCCCAGCGTTTTCGCCTACTTCGGCGAAAACGCGCGAAGGCGCTGCCGCCCGCCGGCGCATGTGAATGCGCCTTAAGCCGCCATCGCGAGGTTGCTGTAGCGCGTCAGGTGATGCTGCTGGTTGCCGAACATCAGGTCGATCATCGTCAGCCGCTTGAAGTAGTGGCTGACCGCCATCTCGTCCGTCACGCCCATGCCGCCGTGCATCTGCACCGCGCTCTGGCCGCAGAACTTGCCCGACTTGCCGATCTGGACCTTGGCGCCCGAGGCGGCCTTGGCGCGCACCGTCGGATCCTTGTCGTCGATCTTGAGCGAGGCCATCAGGGTCATCGAGCGCGCTTCCTGCGCGTTGGTGAAGCAGTCGACCATGCGGTGCTGCAGCACCTGGAACTTGCCGATCGCCACGCCGAACTGCTTGCGGGTCTTGATGTACTCGAGCGTGGCCGCATTGATCGCGTCCATGCAACCGGTGGCCTCGGCGCAGAGCGCGACGATGGCGCGATCGACGGCTTCCTCGACGACGGGGAAGGCGTCATCGACCTTGCCCAGCACCGCGTCGGCGCCGACCGAGACCTTGTCGAAGGTCAGTTCGGACGCGCGCAGCGCATCCTGGGTCGGGTAGTCGCGGCGCGACAGGCCCTTGGCCTTGGCGTCGACCACGAACAGCGTCAGGCCCTTCGGCTCGCGCGCCGAGCCGGCGGTGCGCGCCAGCACGATGATCTCGTCGGCGGAGGCCGCGTTGTAGACGACGCCCTTGTGCCCCGAGAGCGACCAGCCGTTGCCTTCCTTGGTCGCCTTGAGCGACACGTCGGCCAGGTTGTAGCGGCTCTGGCGCTCCAGCCAGGCGAAGGCGAACTGCTTCTTGCCCTCGATCATCGGCGCCAGCAGGGCGGCCTTCTGGTCGGCGGAACCCGCGCGGGCGATCATGCCGCCGCCCAGCACCACGGTCGGCAGGAACGGCTCGAGCACCAGGCCCTTACCGAACTGTTCCATGACGATCATCGTCTCGATCGGACCGCCGCCGTAGCCGCCATCCTCCTCGGAGAAGGCCATGCCGAGCCAGCCCAGCTCGGCGAACTGCGCCCAGTTCTCCGGCAGCCAGCCACGCTCGGTCGCCACGATCTTGCGGCGGTTCTCGAACGTGTACTTCTCTCGTGCGAAGCGCTCGGCCGATTCCTGCAGCTGCTTCTGTTCGTCGGAAAGGGACAGATCCATGTTTCTCCTCCGGAATTCTTGGATGCGGTTATAGCCCCCGTCAGAGGCCCAGCACCATCTTCGAGACGATGTTCTTCTGAATCTCGGTGCTGCCGCCGTAGATGCTGGTCTTGCGCATGTTGAAATAGCGCGGCGCGGCCGGCGGGGCGTGGTCGGGCCCGATCGGCGTTTCGTTGGTGTCGTGGAACAGCATGCCGGGCTGGTAGGGCTGGGCGTACTCGCCCACCGCCTCCATGGTGAGCTCGGCGATGCGCTGCTGGATCTCCGAGCCGCGCACCTTGAGCGTCGAGACTTCGGGACCGGGCGCCCCGCCCTGGGCCATGGTCGAGAGCACGCGCAGCTCGCTCATCTCCAGCGCCTGGACCTGCAGGTCGATGTCGGCGATCTGCGCCGTGAAGGCCGGATCGTCAGCCAGGGTGCCGCCGTCCTGCGGCTCGATGCGGGCGATCTGGCGCAGCATCGAGACGCCGCGCTTGGAGGACGGGACCTCGGCGATGCCCAGCCGCTCGTTGGCCAGCAGGAACTTGGCGCAGGTCCAGCCCTCGTTCTCCTTGCCGATCAGGTTCTCGACCGGGACCTTCACGTTGTCGAGGAACACGTCGTTCACGTGATGGGCGCCGTCGGTCATGATGATCGGCCGCACGGTCACGCCCGGCGTCTTCATGTCGATCAGCAGGAAGGAGATGCCCTCCTGCGGCTTGGCCTCAGTGTTGGTACGCACCAGGCAGAAGATCCAGTCGCCCCAGTGCGCGAACGAGGTCCAGGTCTTCTGGCCGTTGACGATGTAGTGGTCGCCTTCTCTCACCGCGCGGGTGCGCAGGTTCGCGAGGTCGGAGCCGGCGCCCGGCTCGGAATAGCCCTGGCACCACGAGACTTCGGAGCTGCGGATGCCCGGCAGGAAGCGCTCCTTCTGCTCTTCGGTGCCGAACGTGTAGATCACCGGGCCGACCATCTTCGGGCCGAACGGCAGGATGCGCGGCGCGCCCTCCTCCGCCAGCACGTTCTCGAACAGGAAGCGCTGCGTCACGTCCCAGCCCGGGCCGCCGTACTTCTTCGGCCAGGTGTAGGCGAGCCAGCCCTTCTTCCCGAGCGCCTTCTGCCACACGATGTGGTCGTCGCGGTCGTAGTGCTTGCCCGAGAAGGTCTTCTCGCGGGTCGCGGGCGACAGGTTCTCGCGCGCGAACGCGCGCACCTCGTCGGCGAAGGTCTGGTGCTCAGGGCTGAGGGTAAGGTTCATTTCGAGGTCAGCTCGCAATCCGCATCTTGCCGAGAAAGTCGCGCTTGCCCAGCGGCACACCCTTCTGGCGCAGGATGTCGTACGCCGTCGTGGCATGGAAATAGAAATTCGGCAGCGAGAACGACATCAGGAAGCCCTCCGCCTTGAAGGGGATCTTGCGGTCGCCGACCGAGAAGATCACGTCCTTGCCCTCGATGCCGTTCACCTCGTCGGGCTTGATCGCCTCGAGCGCGGCCTTCGCGTCGCTCACCAGCTTCTGCAGGCCGGCATAGTCCTCACCGGCGGGCTTGGGCGGGGAGAAGGCGCCGGCCATCGCGCCCTTCACGCCGCCGGCGGAATGGTGCGCCGCGGATACGACCTGGAAGCGGAACGGCGCCATGTCGGGAAACAGCCTGGTCTCGACGATCTCGTTGGGATCGAGGCCCTTCTCTTTGCAATGGGCAAGGCCCTTGGCGAGGAAGCCTTCGACGCCGCCCAGAACCTGCAGGAATGACACGACGCTGAGGTCATAGAGAGAAATGGCCATTAAGCGTTTGCTCCTTTGCAGCGATGCGACGGCTTGAGGACGGGATCGGAATGTCGACGGGCGCTGCAAGAGAGGCTCGTCGGCTGCGGCGCGCTACGCTCGCTGTCGGTCCGGATCACGCATTGTGGCAACCCGATCACAGTCCCAGGACCATCTTTGAGATGATCCCCTTCTGGATCTCGTTGCTGCCGCCGTAGATCGTGGTCTTGCGCGTGTTGAAGTAGCGCGGCGCGGCGAGGTGGGCATAGTCGGGACCGACCGGCTCCTCGTTGGTGCCCTGCCACAGCAGGCCCGGCAGGTACGGGGCGGAATATTCGCCGACCGCTTCCATCGTGAGTTCGGTGATGCGCTGCTGGATCTCCGAGCCGCGGATCTTCAGGCCCGACACTTCGGCACCGGGCTGGCCGCCCTGCGCCATCTGCGACAGCACGCGCAGCTCGGTGAATTCCAGCGCCGTCACCTGGATCTCGAGATCCGCGATCTTCTCGGCGAAGGACTGATTCTCGATCAGCGGGCGGCCATTGTCCTGCTCGGCGCGGGCGATGTCCTTGAGCGCCTCGACTCCGCGCTTGGACTGCGGCACCGCCGCGATGCCCAGCCGCTCGTTGGCCAACAGGAACTTGGCGCAGGTCCAGCCCTCGTTCTCCTTGCCGACCAGGTTCTCGACCGGGACCCTGACATTGTCGAAGAAGACCTCGTTCACCTCGTGGCCGCCATCGGCCATGATGATCGGCTTCACCGTGATGCCCGGCGTCTTCATGTCGATCAGCAGGAACGAAATGCCTTCCTGCGGCTTGGACTTCGGATCGGTGCGGACGAGGCAGAAGATCCAGTCGGCCCAGTGACCCATCGTGTTCCAGGTCTTCGACCCGTTCACGATGTAATGGTCGCCGTCCTTCTCCGCCTTGGTGCGGAGGCTGGCGAGATCGGAGCCCGAGCCCGGCTCGGAATAGCCCTGGCACCACCACACTGTGCTCTCGCGGATCGCCGGGAGATACTTCTCCTTCTGCGCCTCGGTGCCGAACGTGTAGATCACCGGGCCGACCATCTTGGTGCCGAACGGGATGATACCCGGCGCATACTCCTCGGCGCAGATATTCTCGAAGATGTAGCGCTGGGCCGGCGTGAAGCCCGGGCCGCCATGCTTCTTCGGCCAAGTGTAGACCAGCCAGCCCTTCTTCCCGAGCGCCTGCTGCCAGCGCATGTAGTCGTCGCGGATCAGGTGCTTGCCGTTCTTCACCTTGTCGCGCACGTCGGCCGGCAGGTTGGCGCGCACGAAGGTGCGCACTTCGTCGGCAAATTTCTGTTCTTCAGGCGTGAAAGCGAGATCCATGTTCCCCTCCCGTGGAGGCATTTTCGATTTGGCCGGAGTTTAGCCACGAGCCCGTTCGGGACAAGCGCCGATAAATCGACTGGCGAGTGTCCGCGCCGAGATGCGGAACGGCTTTCCGTAAGAAAATCCCACGTCACCGGTGCCGGTCTTGCAACCATTGATCCAGGTCAAGTCCCTACTCGCCGTAATGGCGTTCACTCATCCCAGCGTAAAGCGGGAGAGTATCAATGCGGAAGATTTCAGTTGCAGGGGCGATGGTTGCGGCAGCCCTCATGTCTGCCTCGCTGGGGCAGGCAGCCAAAGCCGACGACACCGAGATTCAGAGTCCCTGGCAGGTCCGCGTCCGCGCGCTGGGCGTGCTCCCGGCCTCGTCGGGGAGCACGGTGAACGTGCAGGGCGTCCCGGCGCTTTCGACGCCGAATTCCGGCCTGTCCATCGGCAACTCGATCGTCCCCGAAGTCGACATCAGCTACTACATCACGCGCAACGTCGCGGCCGAGCTCATCCTGGGCGTCACGGCTCACAGCATCACCGGCACCGGCGCCCTCGCGAACACCAACATCGGAAGCGCGTGGCTCCTGCCCCCGACCTTGCTGGCGCAGTATCACTTCACCGATTTCGGCGCCTTCAAGCCCTATATCGGCATCGGCTTGAACTACACGATCTTCTTCGGTCAGAGCGCCGGCTATACGCAGACCAACGGGCTCGGGGTGACGAACCTCAGCATCAACAATACCGTCGGCGGCGCCGTCCAGGTCGGCTTCGACTACATGATCGACAAGCACTGGGGCGTGAACTTCGACGTCAAGAAGTACATCCTGCGCCCGACCTACAATGCCACGGTCAACTACACCATCCCGGTGAGCGGGACCGCGGTCATCGATCCCTGGATCATTGGCGCCGGCGTGACCTACAGGTTCTAGGCCCATCGGGCGAAGGCTCGATCGATATCGGCGCCGCTCAGGCCGGTTACGTGCGGGACGGATCGTCCCGCGACAGCGGGTCCCGGGGTTCTCTCCGGGACCCGTTCCCATATTCCGTGCCATGAGCCGCATCGCCCCACCCGCCGAAAGCCGCCTCAGTGACTGGTATTCCGGCGCCAGCCTGACCGACAGGTTTGCCGTCACCCTGCCGCCGGGTGCGCCCGCCGACGTCGGCACCCTCGCCACCCTGCTCTTCGCCGATCCGCCCGTCTGGTTCACGATCCTGCTGGCGATCCGCGATCGGGTGATGACGCTGTTCGGCGTCAGAGCCTCGCATGCCCTGGAGGCCGGCGAGCACATCGCCTTCTTCCCCGTCCTGTCCCGCTCGGCCGACGAGATCGTACTGGGCGCCGACGACCGCCATCTCGATTTCCGGGCTTCGGTGCTCCTGCGCCGCACCGACGGGACGCTCGTCGCCACGACGGTCGTGCGCTGCCACAATCTGCTGGGCCGCCTCTATCTCGCGGCGATCCTGCCGTTCCACATCCTGGTCGTGACCGACGCCCTGCGCCGCCTTCGCCGCCGCTTCTAGCGTTCCGGCGGCACGATCAAGACCTTGTCCGCCCTGAGCTTCTCGATCGCCTCGTCGCTCAGGCCGGCCTCGCGCAGGACTTCGACGCCGTCGCCGCCGATCTGCGGGGCGTGGCGGCGGAACTCGACCTTGGTCTTCTCGAAGTCGAGGGGGCTGGCGAAGGTGGTGATCGGGCCCTCGGTCGGATGCTCGCGCTCGGTGAAGAAGCCCGTGGCCTTGAGGTGCGGGTCGTCCTTCAGCTCCTCCAGCGTGCGCACCGGCATGGCGGGGATGTCGGCCTCGTCGAACATGTCGAGCCATTCCTGCGTCGGGCGATGCTTCAGCAGCTCGGCCAGCACCTGGTAGAGCTCGCTGAAATGCTTGGCGCGCTCCATGCGGTCGACGAACCTCTTCTCCTTGGCGAGGTCGGGCCGCTCCGCCAGTTCGAAGAACTTGACCCAGTGCGCGTCGGTATAGGGCAGCGCGCAGATGTAGCCGTCCTTCGTCGGGAAGGGATGGCGGAACTTGTTGATGATGCGGTCGTAGCCCATGGGCGCGCGCTCGGGGTTCCAGGTGGCGCCGAACAGGTGCTCGGTCAACCAGAACGAGGCCAGGGTCTCGAGCATCGGCACCTCGATCATCTGCCCCTCGCCCGTGCACTTGCGATGGTAGAGCGCGCCCAGCACGGCGATGCAGAGATGCAGCCCGGTCGTCTTGTCGGCGATCAGGCTCGGCATGAAACGCGGTGGCAGGCCGTCGACCCGGCTCTGCAGCGAGGCCGCGCCGGAGACGCCCTGCACCAGGTCGTCGAAGGCCGGCTTGTGGCCGTACGGTCCCTTGCGCGCATAGCCCAGCGAATAGGCATAGATGATCGACGGATTGATCTTCTTCAGCTCCTCATAGCCCAGGCCCAGCCGTTCGATCGCCTGCGGCCGGCTGTTGTGGATGAAGAGGTCGGCATCCTTGATCATGTCCTTCAGGACGGCGCAGGCGGCGGGCTTCTTGAGATCGAGGCAGATCGAGCGCTTGTTGCGGTTGGCGGCCATGTAGATCGGACCCATGGCCGGGGCGTTGCCGAGGCTGCCGCCCGAGGCGCGCAGCAGGTCACCCTCCGGCGGCTCGACCTTGATCACGTCGGCGCCCATGTCGGCCAGATGCTGCGTGGCGAACGGCCCCAGCAGGACGGCCGTCAGATCGATCACACGCACGCCCTGCAATGGTCCCGGCATTTCCTCGTCCCCGCTATGTCGTTTTGATCTTGTCCGAACCGTGCCATCGCCCCTTGCGAAATGGTAGTCCTACGGTAACACCTCGTCCCGAGGCGCTTCGCGGTGCGATGCGCGGGGCATTTCTGGAATTTGGGGTCATGTGATGGCTGGAGCGCTGGACGGTCTGCTGGTGGTGAGTGTCGAGCAGGCGGTGGCCGCTCCCTATTGCGCCGCCCGGCTGGCGGATGCCGGCGCCCGCGTCATCAAGATCGAGCGGCCCGAGGGCGATTTCGCCCGCGGCTACGATGGCTATGTGCACGGCCAGTCGAGCTACTTCGTCTGGCTGAACCGCGGCAAGCAGTCTCTCACCCTCGACTTCAAGGCCAAGGACGACCTCGCTTTGCTGCACCGGCTGATCGGCAAGGCCGACGTGCTGATCCAGAACCTGGCGCCGGGCGCGGCCGAGCGCGCGGGCTTCGGCTCCGCCGCCATGCGGGCGGCCCACAAGAAGCTGATCACCGTCGACATCTCGGGCTATGGCGACCACGGCCCCTACAGGAACCGCCGCGCCTACGACCTGCTGGTGCAGGCCGAGAGCGGGCTGGCCTCGATCACCGGCACCGAGCATGCGCCGGGCCGGGTCGGCATCTCGGCGACCGACATCGGCACCGGCATGTATGCCCACGCCGCCGTGCTCGAGGCGCTGATCGCCCGCGGCCGGACCGGCGAGGGCCGCGCCATCTCGGTCTCGCTCTTCTCCTCGATGGCCGAATGGATGACGGTGCCGCTGCTCGGCATGGAATATTCCAACTACGAATGGCCGCGTCTGGGCCTCACCCATCCGTTCATCGCGCCCTACGGCGTCTATCCGACTTCCGACAAGGTGCCGGTGCTGATCTCGATCCAGAACGATCGCGAGTTCGAGCGCCTGTGCCACGGCGTCATCGACCGGCCCGGCCTCGAGAAGGATCCGGACTATGCGACCGGCAAGGCGCGCAATGCGCGGCGCGACGAGACCAACGCCATCGTGGCCCAGAGCTTCGCGTCTCAGACCTTCGCCGACCTCTCGGCCCGCCTCGAAGCGGCGCAGATCGCCTGGGCGCGGGTGAGCAGCGTCAAGGACCTGACGACCCATCCCCAGCTCCGCCGCACCGGTTTCAACTCGATCGGCGGCGAGGACGTCTCGATTCCGGCGCTGGCCGCCTCCTACACCGGCGAGCCCGAGCGGCTGGGCGACGTGCCGACGCTCGGCCAGCACAGCGAGGCGATCCGCAAGGAGTTCGCCGCCTGATGTCCGACCGGCTGTCGGGCCGTCTACTTCAAGGGGCGAAGCTCGCGGCCTATGGCGCCGCCTACTTCTTCGCCGCCGGCGCCTTCATGAGCTACTGGCCGGTCTGGCTGCGCGACCGTGGGATCAGCGACACCGAGATCGGCACGCTGTTCATGTCGCGCCAGATCGTGACGGTGATCGCGACCCTCTCGGTCGGCTGGGTCGCCCATCGCCTGGGCGGCCCGCGCGGCGTCATCGTGGCGCTGGGCATCGCCTCCATCGCCGCCATGGGCGCCTTCCAGATCTCCCATTCGTTTCTGGCAATCTTCGTCGTCACCATGCTCTGGGGGTTCCTGTGGTCGCCGCCCATGCCGCTCTACGACGGCGTGCTGGTGACCGAGACCAAGAAGCACGGCCTCGACTATGCGCGCGTGCGCATGTGGAGCTCGGTCGCCTTCATTTTCGGCACCTTCCTGGCCGGCATCGCCGTCGATCGCTACGGCCCGCCCTGGGTGCTCTATGTCGGCCTGGCAAGCATCGTGCTGCTCGCGCCCTTCGCGCTGCTGCTGCCGCCCGCCGCCCCGCGCACCGCCGCCGCGCATGGCCATGCGCCGTTCCGCGTGAGCGAACTGCTGAGGCAGCCGCCGTTCCTGCTGTTCCTGCTGGCCTGCGGCCTCTGCCAGGCCAGCCATTCGGTGCTCTACAGTTTCGGCACCCTGACGTGGCGCGGCGCCGGTATCCCCGACGTCACCATCAGCGCGCTGTGGGCCGAGAGCGTCGCCATCGAGATCGTGCTAATGCTGTTCGGCGGCTGGTTGCTGGCGCGTCTCGGCGTCTGCGGCCTGATCGCGCTCGGCCTCACCGCCGGCCTGGTGCGCTGGACGGCCATGGCCTTTACGACCGAGCTGTGGGCGCTGGTCCTGCTGCAGGCACTGCACTCCTGCACCTTCGCCGCCTGCCACCTCGGCGCCATGGCCTTCCTGCAGCGCGCGCTGCCGACGCACGGCGCGGCGATCGGCCAGAGCCTCTATTACGCCTTGGGCACCGGCGCCACGCAGGCCGTGGTCTACCAGTTCTCCGGCATTCTCTACTCAGACTACGGCCAGCGCGCGTTTCTCGGGATGACCGTCGTCAGCGCCCTCGGAATGTGCGCGCTGCTGCTGCTCGCGCGGACGTGGAACGGCGGGCTGGTGGTGGGGCACTCTCGAGTTCCTCTCCCCCGATAGGGGGAGAGGTTAGGTGAGGGGGTTGATCGAAGCGCTCCTGCGTCACCCCTCACCCAGCCTCTCCCCCTATCGGGGGAGAGGAGTATGAATATCAGCGCGACCGGCCGCGCGCCGTGACCGGCCAGATCTCGACCAGGGTGTCGCCCTTCACCACGTGATAGCTCTCGTAGAGGTTCACGGTCGGGTCGCAGTGCGGCGGCGTCAGCACGACCTGGTCGCCGAGCTTGGGGGCCGGCTGGCCCTTCGGCGCGATCACCGCGAGATGCTCGTCGCCCATGAAGCGCGTGGTGGCGCCTTCGACGGCGCCCTTCAGGATCACCGGCGGGCCCTTTTCGGTGGCCATGGCCTTCAGCCCGGCATCGACCGTCACCATGCCCGGCGTGTTGGCGCTGACCGCGCGCGCGTCGATCTGCAGCGCCTGCTCGAAGGTCGGCTTGTCGAGGCCGCGCAGGTCGCAGACGTTGTAGTCGTGGTCCATGAACACGTAGGAGCCGACCTGCAGCTCGGTGAAGACGCCGAGCTTGGCATCGATGTAGTGCGTGCCGGTGCCCGAGCCGGTGACGATTCCGGGCTTCAGGCCCGCCTCTTCCAGCTTCGCCAGGATGCCCTGGAGATACTCCGTGCGCTCCTTGATCTGGGCGGTGCGCTCCTTGAAGTCGACGATGTGCTGGTGGCTTCCGCAGTAGAACTGGACGCCCGCATAGGCGAGCGACCGGAAGTTGGCGACCTTCTGCACCAGCTCGACCGTGGCCTCGGGCGAGGCGGTGCCCGTGCGATGGATGCCGGGATCGATGTCGACGATCACGGTAAGCGACTTGCCGGCCTTTGCGGCCGCGGCGGCCAGCGCCTCTGCATTGGCGGGATGGTCGACCACCAGCATCAGGTCGGAGACCTTGGCGTTGAGCTCGACGAGCCGCTGGATCGCCTGCGGCGTCACCACCGGCGAGGTGATGTGCAGGCTCTGGATGCCGGCCTCGGCCAGCGCCTCGGCTTCGCCGAGCTTGGCGCAACACACGCCGAGCGCCCCCGCCGCCATTTGGCGACGCGCAATGTCGGCCGACTTGTGGGTCTTGGAATGCGGCCGCAATTTCACCTTATGCGCCTTGGCGAAGTTCGCCATCTCCGCGATGTTGCGGTCGAGCATATCGAGGTCGAGCACGAGCGCCGGCGTGTTGAGCGAGCCGCGCGAGCCCTGCTGTCCGATGAGGTGCCCGTGCAGGCGTTGAGCTTCGCTGGTCATTTCTTCTGATCTCCGGATTGCAGGGTGCGGACGACCATGGCTTCACCGGTCGTGCCGCGGTTGACGCCAGCGCTCTTCATGAAGGTGTTGTCGGCGCCGGTACCCCAGAGCGCGACGCCCTGGGCCAGCAGTCCGCCATCCACCTTCACCGTCTCGCCGGTGATGAAACGTGCCTCGTCGGAGGCAAGGAAAGTCGCCACGTCGGCGATATGCTCGGGCTCGCCGCGGTCGGGCCAGGGTTGCTGGCCGAACTGCTTCTCGTACTTGTCGGGCCGGCCGCGATGGACCAGCGGCGTCGAAATGACACCGGGCGCGATGCCGACCACGCGGATGCGATCGGGACCCAGCTCGGCCGCCACGTTCCCGATCAGGCTGATGCAGGCGGCCTTGGCCGCCGAATAGGCATGACTGCCGCCGCCGCCCACCATGCCGGCGATCGACGCCGTCACCAGAATCACGCCGCCGCCACCCTGTTCCTTCATCGCCTGCGAGGCATGCTTCATGCCGAGGAACACCGACCGCGTCAGCACGGCAAACGTATAATCCCAGTCCTCGACACTCGTTTCGGCAATCGGGCCGAAGGCGCCGCCGACGCCGGCATTGAGATAGGCGATGTCGAGCCGCCCGAAACGGCTCTTGGCCTCGGCAACCATGGAAGCGACATCGCTTTCCGTCGCCACGTCGCAGCGCACGAATCCGACACTGTCGCCAAAGCCCTGCGCCCTGGCGACCGCCAGTGTCTCCGCGCCATTGGCCTCGTTGAGGTCGGCCACGAGCACCTTCGCGCCTTCGGCAAGAAAGCGCATCACGGTCGCCCGGCCCATGCCGCTGGCGCCCCCCGTGACGATGGCCACCTTGCCCGCCAGTCGATCCATGTCGATTTGACCCTCCGATACCATGGTGGTGTCGCCGGCATCGCGAGGCAAGCCTGACGTTTCGCCGCCCCACTTCTCAGGTGAGCGCTGCGCACGCCTCGCCGATAAGCCGTCCGGCCGCATGGATATGTTCAGTCGGCACGGCGAAGGTCATCCGTACATAATGAGGAAGCCCGTAGCCCTCTCCCGGAAGAAGGGCGATGCCCACCGTTCCGAGGAGATGGTCGGACACATCCTCGCCTGTGTTGAGCACACGGCCCTGCGGCGTGCGTTTGCCGATCACCCCGGCGCAGGAGATGCAGAGATAGAATGTGCCCTCGGGCGGCGCGGCGGAAAGGCCCTCGCAGCCGTTGACGAGAGAGACCGCGAGGTCGCGCTTGGACTGGAGGATCGCCAGGCGCTCCGTCAGTACCGCCTGCGGCCCGGCGAGTGCCGCGGTCGCAGCGGCCTGGCTGATCGACGAGGTACAGGAGGTCACCAGGTACTGGACCTTGGTCATCTCGGCCACGAGATCGGCCGGCGCTGCGGCATAGCCGATCCGCCATCCCGTCATGGAGTAGCTCTTGGCCACGCCGCTCACCGTGACCATGCGCCCCCTGAGGTCCGGTGCAGCTTCGAGCGGTGTCACGGCCCTGGCACCGTCGAAGACGAAGTGTTCGTAGAGATTGTCGGCGAGCACCCGCACGCCGGGATGCTGCCGCACGACCTCGCAGAGTCCGCCCAGTTCGGCGTGCGTGTAGACCGCGCCCGTCGGATTGACCGGATTGTTGACGATGATCCAGCGCGTGCGCGGCGTGATCGCTCGCGCGAGATCCTCGGGCCGCAGCTTGAAGCCGTTGTTCTGGGCGCAAGGCACCGGGACCGCCACGCCACCCGCGAGACTGGCCTGGCCGTGATAGGTCGCCCAGCAAGGGCTCGGCACGATCACCTCGTCGCCCGGCTTCAAGGTCACCGCAAAGGCGGTGGCGATCGCCTGCGAGGAGCCGTTGCTGACGATGATCTCCGAGCGCTCGAACTCCAGGCCGTTCTGGCGACGGAAATGCTCGCGCACCGCATCCTTCAATTCGGGCGTGCCGTCGACGTTGGTGTAGCGCGTCTCGCCCGCCCGCGCCGCGGCAACGGCGGCCTCGACGACGTGCGGCGGCGTGGGGAAGTCGAGGTCGCCCGCCGTCATGTCGATGATCGTGCGGCCCTGGCTTCGAAGCTCGAGCACCTTTCGGCGAAAGGCGGCGGCCGGTGAGGAGTGCAGGCTCTTGGCCTGAGGCTGTGCGCTGGACATGGCCATGCTTGTAGCCAGTGTTGAACATAGCAAAAATAGATGGTTGGATGTTTCAGAGATAACAAAGAGATATGATTGATGCTGGACGCGGCAGCGGTCGAGGCCTTCGTGCTGGTGGCCGACCTTTCGAGTTTCACGCGCGCGGCCGCGGCCCTGAATTCGAGCCAAGCGGCCGTCAGCCTGAAGATCCGGCGCCTGGAAGAGTCATTGGGTCGCCGCCTGCTCGACCGGACGCCGCGCCTCGTCCGCCTCTCGCCCGATGGTGCAAACTTCCTTGCCGCCGCGCGTGAGCTGGTCGCGGCGCAGCAGAAGGCCCTCGCCGCCTTCACGCAGGAGCAGCGGCGCATCACCGTGTCGATCAGCCATCACATCGTCGGCGCCGATCTCACGACCCTGCTGCAGCACCTGCATCGCTCCGATCCCGGCCTCGTCGTCGAGGTCAGGATCACGACATCGGGCGAAGCGATGGCCGCGATCAACGACGGCTCGAGCGACTGCGCCGTCGTCCTGAACCACGACGGCAAGCGCCGCGGCGGCGAAGTGCTGTTCAAGGAGGAATTCCGCTGGACCGCCGTGCCGGAGTTCGACTTCCGGCCGGGTGCCGTACTGCCGCTCGCGACGCAGGCATCTCCCTGCAACGTCCGCGCAATGGCGGTCAGCGCGCTGGACAAGGCCGGCATCCGCTGGTCCGAAGTGTTCGTCGGTGGCGGTGCACAGACGATCGGCGCCGCCGTCCGCGCCGGTCTCGCCGTTGCCGCGCTCGCAAGGCGCGTCGCCCCGATGGGCACGGCGGATGTCGGCCGTCGCCTGGGACTGCCCCCCTTGCCATCGCGCGAAGTCATGCTGCTGTCAGGCACGACAAGCGCGACGAAGCGCCAGGCGATGAAGCTTCTCGCCGGATCGTTCAGGGCGCTGGCCGGACGAACCTAGATCTAGCCGCTGTTGCGCAGGCCCGCCGCGATGCCGTTGATGCTGAGGTGGATCCCCTGCACGACTGCGGGATCGGGATCGCCGGCGCGGTGACGCCGCAGCAGCTCGATCTGCACGTGGTTCAGCGGATCGATATAGGGGAAGCGGTTGCGGATCGAGCGCGCCAGCAGCGGGTTGAGTTCCAGCAGCGTCTTCTGCCGCGTGATGGCGCAGACTGCATCGATCGAGGATTTCCACTCCCGTTTCACCCGCCCGAACACCCGCTCCCGCAGTGCGGTGTCGGTCACCAGCTCGGAATAGCGCGAGGCGATGGCGATGTCGCTCTTGGCCAGCACCATGTCCATGTTCGACAGGATGGTGCGGAAGAACGGCCAGTTGTCGTGCATCTCCTGCAGCATCGCCATGCCGTCGGCCGGCCGCGCGGCGGTCCAGGCTTCGATCGCGGCGCCGAAGCCGTACCAGCCCGGCAGCATCAGGCGGCATTGCGCCCAGCTGAACACCCAGGGAATCGCGCGCAGGTCCTCGATGCCCTGCTTCTTGGAGCGTGAGGCCGGCCGGCTGCCGATGTTGAGCGAGGCGATCTCCTCCAGCACCGTGGATTCGCGGAAGTACCGGTCGAAGCCCTCGGTCTCGTAGACCAGGTCGCGATAGGCGCGGAAGGCGCGCGCCGACAGCTCCTCCATGACGGCGAGATAGTCGGCGGGCGGCGGCGGCCGGTCGGCGTCGAGGAGCGAGGCCTCCAGCGTGGCGGCGGCCAGGGTTTCGAGATTGCGCCGTCCGACCTCGGCATTGGAATACTTGCCGGCGATCACTTCGCCCTGTTCGGTGATGCGGATGGCGCCCTGCACGGCGCCGGGCGGCTGCGCCAGGATCGCGTCGTAGCTCGGCCCGCCGCCGCGTCCGACCGAGCCGCCGCGACCATGGAACAGGCGCAACCCGACCTCGTGGCGCTTGAAGGTCTCGATCAGAGCGAGTTCGGCCTTGTAGAGTTCCCACGTCGAGGTGAGATAGCCGCCGTCCTTGTTGCTGTCGGAGTAACCCAGCATCACTTCCTGGGTGCCGCCGCGCGCCGCGAGGAGGCGGCGATAGGCCGGCAGGGCGAGAAGCTCGTCCATGATCCGCCCGCAGCGCTGCAGGTCGCCGATGGTCTCGAACAACGGCACGATGTCGACGTCCAGCCGGCCCTCGCGCGGATCGAGCAATCCGCCTTCCTTGAGCAGCACGGCCACTTCGAGGATGTCGGAGACGCTGTCGGCCTTCGAGATCACATAGTTGGGCAGGGCGGCGCGCCCGTAGCGCCGATGCGCATCGGCCGCCACGCGCACCAGGTCCAGTTCCGCCGCCGTCTCCTCGCCATAGGAAAGATAGGGCGATGCGAGCGGCCGCATGTTGCCGAGTTCGGCGACCAGAAAATCGACACGCGCCGCCTCTTCGAGCGCGGCATAGTCGATGCCGGCGCCGGTTGCCGCCACGAGTTCGGCCATGACGCGCGCATGCACGTCGGAATTCTGGCGCAGGTCGAGCGACGCCAGATGGAAGCCGAAGACGTCGGCGGCGCGCCGCAGCGAGCGCAGGCGGCCCCGCGCCAGGTCCGCCGAGCCGTTCTCCGCGAGAGACCGGTAGAGCGTGTCGAGGTCCGCTTTCAGATCCTCCACCGTCTCATAGGCCGGCGCCGGGCCGACCGGCGGCTGCGGCGGCTCCAGCCGGTCGAGCGACCAGGCGGTCGCGGCCAGCCGCGCATAGATACCGACGATGGCGCGGCGGTAGGGCTCGTCCTTGCGCTCGGGCGCGCGATCCGCCGAGCTTTCGACCAGTCCGCGCAAGCCGTCCGAGACGTGCACGATGCGGCCGTCCAGCGACAGCTCGCTGCCCAGCCGGTGCAGTTCCTCGAGATAGAAGCGCAGCGCCCGCTGGCTCTGCAGAGTGAGCGTCTGACGCGTGACGTCCGCGGTGACGTAGGGATTGCCGTCGCGGTCGCCGCCGATCCAGCTGCCCATGCGCAGGAAGGACGGCACGTCGATGTCCCGCCAGGCCGCCTCGATGCTGCCGAGCCGGTCCTCGAGATCGGCGTAGAAGATCGGCAGCGCGCGCAGGAACGTGTGATCGTAATAGGCGAGCCCGTTGGCGACCTCGTCGATCACCCGCAGGCGCGTGTCGCGCAGGATGCTGGTCTGCCACAAAGTGAGCACGGCGCGGCGCAGCGCCTGGCGGTTGGCCCGCAGTTCCTCCGGCGTGAACTCGACCCGGTCGCGTTCGTCGAGCAGCCGTGCGATCTCCATCTCGCGGTCGATCGAACTCTTGCGCCGGATCTCGGTCGGGTGCGCCGTCAGGACCGCACTGCACAGCGCGCGGGCGAAGAAGCCCTGCAACCGGTCGCGGGAAATACCGGCCTTCGCGGCGCGGCCGAGCGCATAGGCCATCGTGCCCTGCGCCGGCGGCGCCTTGGCGATGGCGAGGGCCCGCGTGCGGCGGATGTGGTGCTGGTCTTCGGCGATGTTGGCCAGATGCGAGAAGTGACCGAAGGCGCGGATGATGCGAAGGGCGCGATCCATCGGCAGGCCGCTCATCGTGGCCTGCAGCTCCTGCCGCGCCGCCTCGTCGGCATCGCGATGGAACAGCACCCCGGTGCGGCGGATGTGCTCGACCAGGTCGAACACGGCGTCGCCTTCCTGGTCGCGCACCGTCTCGCCCAGAATGCGCCCGAGAAGCCGCGTGTCGTAGCGCAGCGGCACGTCCTTCTTGGCCGCTTCCCGATTGGGCGTTTCGATCTGGTCCATGGACAGCCCCCTTCACCCCTGTCCTGATACCAGATGAACGGTCCGGGGCCCGTCCTCAAACAGGGGATTCGTCCAGGAATCATATTCGCGACCGCCGATCGCCGCACTTCAGAAGTCCACCGATGCGGAGAACAGAAACGTCCGCGGCAGACCCTGGGCGACCGCGCCGTAGCTCGCCACGCCGGACCAGTAGTTGTTGTCGAAGACGTTCTGGACGGCCCCGCGGAACACCACCGGCGTCTTGCCAAGGACCGTGCGGTAGCGGGCGTCGAGGCCCAGCGTGGTCCATGTCGGGATGCTCTGCGTGTTGGTGGCGTCCACGTACTGGCTGGACGTTGTGATGACGCCCGCCCCGAGCGTCAGCCCGTTGACGAACGGGGTGTCCCATTCCAGGTTCAGCGTGCCCTTGAACACCGGGGCGCCGATCGCGACATTGCCGTTGGTGGCGGCATTGCTGGTCGAACTCAGCCGCGCATCGAGCAGCGCCACGCCGCCCACGACGCGGACCGACGGCGCGATTTCACCGAACACCTTGAGCTCGAGGCCCCGGTTGGTCTGCTGGCCGCTGGCCGTGTAGACAGTATTGACCAGCTGCGCGAACGGCTTCTGGATCTGGAACAGGCTCAAGGTCGTCGCAAACTTCCCGAAATCGACCTTGGCTCCGACTTCGAACTGTTGCGCCACGTACGGTGCGAGGGTCTCGCCCGCATTGCTGGCGGCGGCGGGAGCGACGTCTCCCTTGCTGAGGCCCTGGACGTAGTTTGCATACAGCGCCACGTTGTCCTTCGGCTTGACGACGAGGCCGACCATCGGCGTGAGGGCACTCGTATTGTAGCCCGACGTGATCGCCCCGGTGGTGGTCGAAAAATTGTCCGATGCGATCTGCTGCCAGCGCAGTCCGAGCGTGAGCTGGACCCGATCGCCGAAGGCCGACATCGTGTCGGCGAGGGCGACGCCACCCAGCGTGCTCTGGGAAATCTTGGGCAACTGGGAGGGCGCGGCGACGGACTGGGACGGCTGGGCGATCGGCGAATAGATGTTCGACAGAACGGCCGACGAGGCGTTGACGATTCCCCGGTAGATCGCATCCTGATAGCGGCTGGCCTGCAGGGCGACGGCATGCCGGACCTCACCCGTCTGGAAAGTGCCGCGCAGCCCGGCATCGTAGGTCAGGCGACTGACGTTGAACTTGTAGTAGCCGGGCGTGCTCGTCGTGTTGCCCGCCGCATTCGTGATGGTGGGCGTGCCGAACAGGCGATCGACCTGGGAAAGCCCGCCGCCGAAATCCACGAAGAACGTCAGGTCGGAGAGGATGTCGTACTCGGCGCGTACCAGCGCGGATTGGTCCGCGGACCGCGACCACTCCCAGGTCTGGGTGACGTTGCTGCTTCCGTTGGGCGCGGCGGGCATCGCCACGCCCGTGGCAACGAGGAAAGGCCGCGACGGCGCCGAGAAGTACTCGTACTGGCTGACGACGTCGACCGTCGCGCGAAAGCGATCTCCGCGAAAATCGAAAGCGAAGGCGCCCACCAAGGCGTCGCGCGATTGATTGTTGATCTGGGTATTGCCGCTGTAGGCGCCTCCATTGAAGCGCACACCGTACTCGCGGTTCTCGCCGAAGCGGCGGGCAACGTCGATCCGGGCACCGAGCTGCGACAGGCCGGTATATTCGGCGGCGACCCGCGTCAGGTCCGTCGTGGCGCGCTTGGGCACGATGTTGATCGAGCCGCCGACGCTGCTGTTGGGTGCCATGCCGAAAAGCATCGCGGTGGGGCCTGCGATGACGTCGATGCGCTCGACATAGTCCGTGAATACCCGGTAGTTCGGCGCGACACCGTAGACGCCATCGAAGGCGATCTCGCCGAAGTTGCCCTCGGCGATGGGAAAGCCCCGGATATAGTAGGCATCGAGCATGCCGTTCATCGGGCTGGTGACGCGCACCGAGGGATCGGTGTTGACCACGTCCGCCACCGTCGCCGCCTGCTGATTCTCGATCTTCTGCGACGTGTAGGTCGTCATGTCGAAGGGCGTATCCATGAAGTCGCGGTTGCCCAGGAGACCGACCTGGCCGCCGCGCGCGACCATGCCCCCGGCATAGGCGGGCGGCAGATTGTCGATCATCGCCTGCGACGGCACGTCCTGGCCCTGCACCTTCACCGGATCGAGCTGCATCGCGCCGGCCGGCGCATCGGCCATCTTCTGAATCTGGACGGTGTTCGCGCCCGTGAAGTGAAACGTGAGGCCGGTCCCGGCGAGCATGCGGCTGAGGGCTTCCTGGGGCGTGTGGGAGCCGCTCACGCCGGTGCTCCTGACCGACGCCGCGACATTGCCGTCCGCCGCAACCTGAAGCCCGGACTGATATCCGAATTGAACCAGCGCATCCGTCAACGCCTGGGCCGGAATATTGAACGGACGGGTACCCTGGGTACCGGCGGGTTGAGCCCACGCCGCTCCAAAGAAAGCCCCCTCGTGCAACGTTAGCGACGCCAGCAGGGCCGTCAGCAATGCCGCCCGGCGCGCGCCCCGCGCCTTCATCCTCGCCTCAAGATGCACCGAACTCTCCCCACGCAGGAACAAAACCGCCAAGGGGTACGCGAATGCGTCTCAGTCGTAATTTCCCCTTAGGGGTTTGACGATGTCGGCACGATCATTTTCCCTGGCTCGTTGCAGATTCCTGGCCTTCCGCCATCGACCGTGCCGCCGCAGGACTTCCTAGCCTGCCAAAACGATGAGCAGCCATGGGGTTACACGCAGCACGCGGCCGCCCTGCGGCCCGACGATGGCTTGCAGCGCGTCGGCGGGATCGGTGGCATCGAACACGCCGGTCACGGGCTGCTCCCCAAGACCGGCGCTCGCGATCACGATCCGACCCGCAAACCAGGGGCGCAGGCGCTCGACGACTTCCGCCACGGGACGATTGCGGACGGCCAGCCGGGCGTCCGGACCGGCCAGGAGATAGTCCGGCAAGCCGCCACCCCGCGACACCGAGCCATCGCGTCGAACTCGAACCCAATCACCGGCGAAGAGCTCGTAGGACGAACCCTCGATCGCCGCATCGACCTCGACATGGCCGTGTGCGACCCTGACCGAGGTGACCTGGTCGAGCACCAGCACATCGAAACGCGTGCCGAGCACCGTCGTCGTCGCGTCCCGCGCCACGACGCGGAAAGGCCGGCGGGGATCGGGCGACACGTCGAACTGCGCCTCGCCCGACAGCAGCGTCACGCGGCGCTCTCCGGCCGAAAAGCCGAGCCTGATGGCAGTGTCCGGCCCGAGCTGTACCTTGCTGCCATCTTCGAGGTCCACGGACCTGACCTGTGCGATTCCCGTGATGTGATCCGCTTCGAGGCGACGGACCATCGGAGAAGCGAGCAGAGCCGCACCACAGAGGGCGAGAACGGCAGAGAGGATCATCGGACGCCTTCTCCAGGCCGGCCGCAGCGCGCCGTCAACAGTGGCTTTCCGGAGCTTCACGGACTCGTCCGCGCGCTCCTTCCCGACGCTGGCCAGCAGCGCACCGGTTCGCGACACGCTCTCCCACGCCGCTCGATTGCCCGGAACTTCCAGCCACGCCCGGAACTCCGCATGCCGGGCGCGGTCGCCTGGATCGTCGTCGAGCAGGATCAGCCAGCCTGCCGCCTCCACCCTCGCCCGCTCTTGGTCATCCTCCATGGAGGCGTGTCCCGGCCGCAGCGATGCCTCGGCCGGTCGAACGAGGCGTCGCCAGGACAGCGATACGCGAAGACCGAAGAGGCCCATGGAGTATTGACGATCCGGCGGCCGCGATTTTCCCCGCTGCGCTCATTTCGCTCCGGCAGCAGCGGCGACGGCGCGGGCACGCCAGCGATCGCAATGGGCGACGCCTTCGGCGATGATCGTGAAGGTGCGCGTCACGGAGAGATCGAGGTGATTCGCCACTTCCTGCAGCGTCATGCCCTCGATGCGGTTCATTCGGACAGCGATCTGCGTGCGCTCGGGCAGGGCCGCGAGCGCCTCGAGCACCAGCCGAAGCTCGTCCTTTGCCGCCGCTGCGCGCTCGGCGGAAGGTGTTTCGTCGGCGATGCCGTGCGCCGAATCATCGGCCTGGCCCCGCCCGACTTCCCGCGACAGCTTCCGCCGCGTGTCGATCGCGAGATTGCGGACCAGCCGGTACAGATAGGCCACCGGCTCGAGAACGGTGCGCTGCTCTTCGGCGAGGCGCAGCTTGAGCCAGGCTTCCTGCACCACATCCTCCGCCTGCACGCGCGATCCCACGATCCTGGCGGCATAGGCGATGAGCGACCCCCGATGCTGGGCGAAGAGAGAGGCGGTGTCGGAAGGCAAGTCTCGCCCGGCATTCCCAAAGCGCGGACAGGACGCGACCGCGGCCGGGCGATGGTATCGATTTTGCGAATCAATCTCAACTCCAAATGCCCACCTTCTCACGCTGGCGACGGCACGGAAGCGGTCTAGGTCACGTCGATAGCGCCTGCGTCGCCGCCCTTGTTCATGCCACGAATCCGCGGCCTGCGGCCCTGCGTCGCGTTCCACTGGCGAAGACGCAGGCCGATCGGGCGATCATGGCGGATCGTGAGGTCAGCGCCCCGCTCACGGAGAAAGCGGCGAAGGCGCGCGGCGTTCCTCGTGCCCCACACGCCGATAAAAGCCCGCTCCATCTCAGCTTCATAGATTGCACCGCCGCCAAAGAGATCCCGCCATCGACCACCGAGACACTCCTCCGCGATTATCTTCTCGACGATGCACACGACACTGTTGCCGCCATGTGCGAAGGCAGAATCGCGGAAGACGTAGACGTCGATCGGAGGCCTCGCACAGGAAGGAGCGGCTCTAACCATTCGCCGCTGCGTCGATTTCGATCACGCCCTCGCCCCCGGCATAGAGTTTCTCGACCAGCGCCTTGCGGCGCTCCAGGGTGGCGCGCTGGTTGATGTAGCCCTTGTCGGTGATCTCCTGGCCGTCGACCTGCGGCGGCTCGGTCATCAGCAGGACGCGCTTCACCCGCATCGACGAGCCGCGGCCCTCGGCATTCATCTTCGCGATGCCTTCCTTCAGCGTGCCGACGACGGCGGGATGGGCCAGCAGCTCAGCCAGCGGCAGCTGGGCGCCGCTGTCGCCCGCGAGCTGGCGGCACGCCGCGACGTTGGGGAAGCCCAGCAGGCCGACATACTCGCGGTCCTGGCCGCAGACCACCGCGTCCTGCATCACCGGCGAGGCGGCGGCGATGGCGGTCGTGCGCAGGGTGCCGACCAGCACGAAGGTACCGCTGGTCAGCTTGAAATCCTCGACGACGCGGCCGTCGAAGATGATGCCCTGGCTCGCATCCTCCGGATCGACGAAGCGGCCGGCATCGCCGATCCTGTAGAAGCCCTCCTCGTCGAACATCTGGGCCGTGAGCTCGGGCTGCTTGTAGTAACCGGGCGTCACGATCACGCTCTTCAGCCGCAGCTCGTAGCGCCCCGCCGCGCCGGTCGGCACCATCTTCAGCTGCACGCCGGGATAAGGAAGCCCCACCAGGCCGACCCGCTCCGACGCCCAGTGCACGCTGGTCGCCGTCGGGGCCGTCTCGGTGGCGCCCCAGCCGGTGACGAAGGGAATTCGATAGCCGGTGTGCTTGACCGCCAGCGCCTCCATGCGCTCGTAGAGATCGCCCGGCAGCGTCGCCCCGCCATACGACAGCACGCTGATGTTGGCGAAGAAGCGCCGGGCCAGGGCCTCGTCCTTCTCCAGCGCCGTGGCGAGCATCGCATAGCCCGCCGGCACGTTGGAGAACGATGTCGGCGAGACCTCGCGCAGGTTCCGCAGCGTCTCCTCGAACAGGCCGGGCAGCGGCTTGCCGTCGTCGATATAGGTCGTGCCGCCCTCGTTCAGATTGCCCTGGAAGGTCGCATTGCCGCCCATCGTGTGGTTCCACGGCAGCCAGTCGAGCATGACCGGCGCGGCGTCGCTCGCCTTGCGCACCCGAGCCATGCTCATCATGGCGACGTTGGCGCACATCATTTCCTGCGTGTTGATCACCGCCTTCGGCATGCCGGTACTGCCGGAAGTGAACAGGAATTTGCCGATCGTCCTGGGTCCGATGGCCTCGATGGACCTGGCGACTGCGTCCGTCGCCTTGGTCGCCACGAGGTCGGTCCAGGGCAGCGACGGCATCCCGGGCGGCGGCTTGTCGACATGGACCAGCAGGACACCCTCGAGATCGAGCGCCGCCAGCGCGCGCGCATAGATCTCGCCGTTCTGCACGAAGACCAGGCCGGGCTTGATCAGGTCGAAGACGTATTTCAGCTTGGCGTGGTCCTGGCTCATCACCGAATAGGCCGGCGACACCGGCGCGACCGGCGCGCGGGCCTGCATGGCGGCCATGGTCAGCAGCGCGAACTCGATGGAGTTCGACGACAGGATCATCACCGGCCTGTCGGAGCCGAAGCCGCGGTCGAGCAGCGCCTGCGTGACCGAATCGACCTGACGCTTGGCCTCGCCATAAGTGACCTTCAACCACTCGCGCGCCGGTCCGCGGCGCTGTGCCAGCCAGAGTCGATCGGGTACTTCGGCCGCCCATTTGGCGAGCAGTGCCGGCACGTGCGGCGCATAGGGCTTCAACGGGTGGTTCGACTGCAGCACGACGGTGCCATCGTCACGCCGCTCGACCTTGATGTCGCGGCTCAGGAAATCGATGGGCTTGAACGGAACTTGCATTACACTGTCCAACGACGTTCTCCCCGGCGCCTGTTCTGTCGACGCGATTTAGGGACGGGAACCGCCCATCGGCAAGGGAGCGTTTGGCCAGTGTCGCGCAGCAATACGTCGGTGCCGGTATCGCCGGCCGGTCGCTGGCTGCAATTGTGCGCCGGACTTCTCTGCATGGTGGCGGTGGCCAACCTGCAATATGGCTGGACGCTGTTCGTCCATCCCCTCCATGACAAGTACGGCTGGAGCCTCGGCAGCATCCAGACCGCCTTCGCCATCTTCGTCATCGCCGAGACCTGGCTGGTGCCTTTCGAGGGCTGGATCGTCGACCGGTTCGGCCCGAGATACGTCGTGGCGGCCGGCGGAGTCCTCGTTGCCGCGGCCTGGACCCTCAACTCGGTGGCCGATTCGCTGTTGCTGCTATACGTCGGCGCGGCGCTGGGCGGTATCGGCGCCGGGGCGGTCTACGGGACGTGTGTCGGCAACGCCGTCCGCTGGTTTCCCGACCGCCGCGGCCTGGCGGTCGGTTTCACCGTCGCGGGCTTCGGCGCAGGCTCGGCCCTCAGCATCATCCCGATCCAGGACACGATCGCCACGCGCGGCTACGAGACGGCCTTCCTGTGGTTCGGCCTGGTCCAGGGCCTGATCGTCGTCGTCACGGCCTGGGCCTTGCGGGCGCCGCCCCATGGCGCGTCGGTCGCGCCGGCCCCTCGCCTCCTCCAGACCGCGCGCGACTTCGGCCCGACGGAGGTGCTGCGGTCGCGGATTTTCTGGCTGCTCTACTTCATGTTCATCCTGGTCTACTCGGGCGGCCTCATGGCGACGGCGCAGATCGCGCCGATCGCGCGCGACTTCAAGGTCGCCGACGTGCCGGTCAGCCTGCTGGGCCTCACCCTGCCTGCGCTCACCTTCGCCATCACCCTCGACCGTGTGATGAACGGCGTGACCCGGCCGCTCTGCGGCTGGGTGTCCGACCATATCGGCCGTGAGAACACCCTGTTCATCGCCTTCCTGCTGGAGGGCGCCGGCATCTGGGCGCTCTGGGTCTATGGCCACGATCCTCTGCTGTTCGTGATCCTGGGCGGCCTCGCGTTCTTTGCCTGGGGCGAGACGGCGAGCCTGTTTCCGACCATCTGCACCGACACGTTCGGCACGAAATACGCCACCACCAACGCAGCCCTCCTCTATACGGCCAAGGGCGTGGCCTCGCTGCTGATCCCGCTGGCGAGCTTCTGGGTGGTCGAGACCGGAAGCTGGCACGACGTCTTCCTTGCCGCCGCGCTCTTCAATCTGCTCGCCGCCTTCCTGGCGCTGGCCGTCCTGAAGCCGCTGCGGCTGCCGGCGCAGTCCCGGACCGGCGAGGCCTAGCTTCCCGCCGCGACCGCCGACCGCGAGTCGAAACCGGCGTGCGACCTGAATGCCCGTTCACATTGTAGCGGTTTTCGGCCAGAGTCCGCCGCAGCACAAAGGGAGAGAGTGATGGACTTCGAATACTCGGATCGCAGCAAGGCGCTGCTCGAGAAGCTCAACAAATTCATGGACGAGGTCATCTATCCGGCCGAGCCCGTCTACGAAGAGCAGATGGAGAAGGCCAAGGATCGTTGGCAGCTCCCGCCGATCATCGAGGAGTGCAAGGCCGAGGCCAAGAAGCGCGGCCTGTGGAACATGTTCCTGCCGGCCGACCGCGAGACCGGCGACACGCACGGCACGATGGGCCTCAGCAACCTCGAATACGCCCCGATCTGCGAAGTGCTCGGCCGTTCGTCGATCGCCTCCGAGGCGGTCAACTGCTCGGCGCCGGACACCGGCAACATGGAAGTGTTCGCCCGCTACGGCACGGCCGAGCACAAGGAGAAGTGGCTGAAGCCGCTGCTCAACGGCGAGATCCGCTCCTGCTTCGCCATGACCGAGCCGGCGGTGGCCTCGTCCGACGCGCGCAACGTCGAGTGCCGCATCGAGTCCGACGGCAACGACTATGTCATCAACGGCCGCAAGTGGTGGTCGTCCGGCATGGGCGACCCGCGCTGCAAGGTCATCATCCTGATGGGCAAGAGCGACCCCAGCGCGCCGGCCTACCGCCAGCAGTCGATGATCGTCGTGCCGCGCGACACGCCCGGCATCAAGATCGTGAAGATGCTGCATGTGTTCGGCTATGACGACGCGCCGCACGGCCATGCCGAAGTGGTCTACGACAACGTCCGCGTTCCGAAGTCGGCCATCCTCCTCGGCGAGGGCCGCGGCTTCGAGATCGCCCAGGGCCGCCTCGGGCCGGGCCGTATTCATCACTGCATGCGCGCCATCGGCGTCGCCGAGCGGGCGCTCGAGATGGCGATCAAGCGCGCCAAGAGCCGCACGGCGTTCGGCCAGAAGATCTCGGAGATGGGCGTCACCAAAGCCCATGTCGCCGACATGCGCATGGAAATCGACATGGCCCGCCTGCTGGTCCTCAAGGCCGCCTGGGCGATGGACAAGTTCGGCAACAAGGAAGCCCGCCAGCAGATCGCGATGATCAAGGTGGCGGTGCCGAACATCACCTCGAAGGTCGTCGACCGCTGCCTGCAACTGCATGGCGCCGGCGGCGTCAGCCAGGTGTTCAAGCTGGCCAGCATGTACGCCCACCAGCGCACGCTGCGCCTGGCCGACGGCCCGGACGAGGTCCATCGCGACCAGGTTGGCCGTCTCGAGATCGCCAAGTACAACTGAGTCCCGTTACCGGGACGGAACGAGGCGCGATCCCCCGGGATCGCGCCTTTTTCTTTGCGAAGAGTGAAGGCGAAGGGTCCCTCGCCCCGCTCGGGATGACACTCTTGTTGTGATTGACGCAGTGCGCCGATCAAGAAAAAGCTGTCATCGCGGGCAGGGTAACCCCCACCCTGGAGCGCAGCGAAGGACCTTTACGCCATCGCCAGATGCAGGAGACACCATGGACAGTCCGAAGAAGAGCCTGCACGTCACCGATCATCTGGCCAACGAGCGCACGTTCCTCGCCTGGATCCGGACCTCGATCGCGGTGATGACGCTGGGCGTCGCCATCAACCGATTCGCGCTCTTCCTGATGGAGATGCACCAGGTCATCCCGGATATCCGCCATCTCGCCAACCGCCATGTCGAGAAGCTCGGGATCGGGCTGGTGGTGCTGGGGATCGTCATGCTGGTCGGCTCGACCTGGCACTACCTCCATGTCGGCAAGACCATCGACGACGAGACCTATCGCCCGTCGGTCAAAGTCATGGTCGGCACGGCGATCGCCATCGGCCTCATCGGCGGCTCGACGCTGATCTGGTTGTTCTAGGCGCGTTGGAAACGCGCACGTCCTAAGAGTCTGGCCAGAAATCAATGCAGCTAAAACAAGGAGCTATGAACAGCCCCAATAACCTCCCCCTGAGGAACATCGCGTAGCGATGTTCCTCAGGATGAGGTAAGTGCTTGAATCGATTCAATTCATTTCCGGCCAGCCTCTAACGAGGAGAAGGCACCGATTGCGGCGGCGCCGGGGGACCGTCGGGCATGTCGAGCAACTCGCTCTCCGGCGCGCCGGCCTCGTAGGCTTTCACCAGGGCCTCGGGATCGAAGGCGATGCCGATCGGGTTCTTCCGGAACGCCTCGGTCTGGAAGTAGGCCGCCGTCGCCTCCTTCGTCGCATAGCGGTCGACCTGCAGTTCGACGCCGTTGCCATCGGGATCGCGATAGTAGATCGACACGGTGGGCCCGTGATGAATGCAGCGCGACGGCTCGATGCCCAACGCCTTCACGCGGCGCCAGGTCGAGAGCAGCGCGCCGATGTCGCTGAACGTATAGGCCACATGCGCCAGGCCCGAGGTCTTGGCATCGGGCGACTTCAACCCCGCCAGATTGACGATGCCCAGGCGATGATGCTCGTCGTCATAGGTCAGGAAGCAGATGTACTCGGTGCGCTGGACCACGCGCATGTTCAGCACCGCCGAATACCAGTCGATCATCGGCTGCACGTTCGACGAGCGCAGCACGAAGTGGGCGAACAGGATCGGAGTGGCCGGCTTGTCCGACAGGCTCCGGCGGCGCGATGCGGTGTCGATCAAGGTACCCATGGCAATCTCCTCGCTCGAGGCCGCGTCAATCGACGCAGCAGCTCATGCTGCTGGCGGAGGGCGGGACATCGAGAGCCGGATTTTCACTGAAGAATCCCGTGGGATGAAGGGCAAAACCGGCGGTGATCACGGGCTGAACGGGAAAATCCTCGGGCCGCGGAATATGGTGCAGACCGAAGCTGTGCCAGATCACGACATCGGTATCGACCAGCGGGCGGTCCGATTCCGTCCAGGCTGGCAATCCGTCGCCGCCGCTGCTCTGGTTGGGGTAGCGGCCGGCCGCGTAGATCTCGTCGGGATGGTAGGCGGTCACCCAGAGCTGCCGGGTCATGAAGGCCGCGCGCCGGGTCACCATCGACTGGGGGTGCGAGAAGGTGGGGACCGGGCTCAAGGGCAGCAGCTTGTAGGCGGTGGGCTGACCCAGCCGGTTGCGGGCCTCCGCGCTCTCGATCTTCCAGAAGCGGGCGGCGTTGAAGTCGACGTTGCGCTGCGCGCCCTGCTCGGTTGCCAGGACCGTCTGGCGTGTGGTGAAGGCATTGCCGTACGGATTGTCGTCGTCCATGGGCAAGGCCACGGTGTCGACCTCGACGACGCGGTTGCGCTCGCCGTCGACCGCCACATCGAGGCGCATGTTGAAGACGTGCTGATGGTAGTGGGCATAGACGCCCGGCGACACGATCGTCCCATAGTCCGGCGCTTCGCCGGGCCGCAGGCCGGCGGTGTTCATGATCCCGGTCGCCTTCATTTCGAAGTGGATCGAGCCGTCCTGGTGAAAGTACCAGAACGAGCCATACTCGTAGTTGCCGATGGTCGAGATCGACGACACGACCAGCCGCCGGGCGCGCCTCACATCGACCTCGCCCGTGAACAGGTCGGTGTGCTTCCACAGGATGCCGAAATCCTCCTCGTGCAGGCAGACCGCGCTCTCGATGCAGTAGGGATCGCCCTTGCTGTCGGCCAGCCAGGCGTCGAAGTAGCGGATGGCGCCCAGACAATCGCAGCCCAGGGTCAGGGAATTGGCCAGCACGCCGATGCCGTACTCGCCGACATCGAAGGCATTCTTGCGAAAATGCCCGCCGCCGGGGTGTCCGTAGGGCACGACCATCTCGGACAACGCGGCCCGGTGCAGCACCGACCGCAGCCGTCCCTCGTCCTCGTAGCCGATCGCATGCAGCACCAGCCCTTCGCGGGCATTGAAGCCGACGCGGAAGCGCCATTTCTGCCAGCGGACCTCGTTGCCCTCGACGACGAAACTCGGGCCCGCCGGCTGGACGATTTCCAGCGGCTTCACGTCATCGCGAAAGACGCTGCGATAGCGGGCGGCATAGTTGCGATCGAGCCTCGGGACGTCGGCCACGCCATAGTCGTCGACGCGCAGCACCTCGGCCCGGTCGAGGTCGACGACGGCACACAGTCCCTCGATGGGGTGGGCGTAGCCGTTGTCGTTCTTCTCGCTGCGGTACCAGCAGAAAGTATGCGAGAGCCGCCGGCCTTCTTCGTCCGGCAGCCCGTAGTTGCCGGCCGACCAGGGGTCGACCTGGACGTTTTCGATGTCGGTGATGCCGCGCCGGGCCAGCGCCTCGCGGAAACGGGGATCGGCCCGCGCCACCTCTCCGACCAGCAGGATGTCGTCGACCAGGATGCGCGGCCGCACGCCGGGAACGTGCCGCCAGTCGACGACCTTGTCGGCGACGAGATCCACCCGGGCCTCCCAGACCTGGCCGTCGGTGCGGTCGAACGCGCACACGAACGCCTCGCGCGGGAACGACGCGCCCGCCTGGAAATCCCTCACGACGTTCTTGTCGGGTTCGTGCAGGCTGACCGTTTCGAACATCATGCCCGGCCCGAGATCGTGTGCCGCTCGCACGGCCGCCGACGCTCGGCGTATCTCCCCGGCAGTCAGTGGATCGAGAGGATGGCCGGGGGCCGCGTGCTTCACAGTCTCGGCGATGGCATCGGGCATGGCTTTCCTCTCGACGGGCATTCTCACGGTGACGATTGCGGAGCGCAAGACGCGCCGCGGGGGCCGACCTGCAAAAGCAGTGCCTTGACCCTGAGCGCGTCTCAGCCTCCTCTGCAGGCACATGTCCGCTCCCGCCATCGATACCACCGACAGCCTGTCGCGTCTGATTCCGTCACGCACGGCGCGCGGCTTTTTCCTCGCCGTGCTGTCGGGCCTCTTCTTCAACTTCCTGAACGCCTCGGTGAAGGAGCTGGCGAGCGAGATGCCGCCGCTCTACGTCGCCTGGGGCCGCTGGGTCGCCGGCGTTGCGCTGATCGCCCCCTATCTCTTCTGGCGCGCCGGCCTCGCCGGCATGAAGACGCAGGACCTCAAGCTCCACTGCTTCCGCGGGCTCTTCCACACATCGGGCTATGCGCTGTGGTACGAGGCGGTGGTCTGGCTGCCGCTCGCCACCATGGCGGCGCTGGGCTTCACCGGCCCGATCTTCGTCACCCTGGGCGCCGTGATCTTCCTGCGCGAAACGGTGCACTGGCGGCGCTGGCTGGCGGTCGGCATCGGCTTCGCAGGCATGCTGATCATCGTGCGGCCGGGACTCGTCACCGTGAACCCCGGCATCGTCATGATGCTGTGCGCCGTGCCGCTGATCGCCGGCTCCAACCTCGTGGCCAAGGTCGTGTCGGGCCGCGACAAGCCCGCCGTCGTCGTGCTGTGGCAGAGCGTGATCGGCGCGATCTGCTTCACACCGCTCGGCCTGTGGTTCTGGCAGACGCCGACCCTCGACCAGCTGCTGCTGTTCCTGTCGGCCGGCTTCTTCGGGACGATGGGCTATTTCTTCATCACCTGGGCCTACCGCCTGCTCGATATTTCCGCCCTGCAATCCATCACCTTCCTCGGCATCGTCTGGGCCGCCTTGATGGACGTTGCGGTCTGGGGCAAGACCTCGGACCTCTGGACCTTCGTGGGCGCCGCGATCATCGTGGCGTCCACGACATACATCGCCCACCGCGAGGCAAGAGCGGGGGCCGCTGCGGGAGGAAAGAAGACATGACGGATCGTCTGGCCGGCAAGGTTGCGCTCATCACAGGCGGCGCTTCGGGGCTCGGCGCCAATGCCGCCGAACTCATGGCCAAGGAAGGCGCCCGGGTCGTGGTGGCCGACGTCGCCGTCGATCGCGGCAAGGCCGTCGCCGACCGGCTGGGCTCGGCCGGCCATTTCGTGAAGCTCGACGTCACCAGCGAGGACAACTGGAAGGCCGCGATCCAGGAGACGGTCGACAAGTTCGGCGCCATCCACGTGCTGCTGAATTCGGCCGGCATCGGCCTCAGCAAGACGGTCGAGGAGATCACGCTCGAGGAATGGCGCAAGGTCCACGCCATCGATCTCGACGGCGTGTTCCTGGGCTGCAAGCACGGCGTCGCCGAGATCAAGAAGCACACGGCACGCCTCGGCGGCTCGGTGATCAACATCTCCTCGATTTCCGGCATCATCGCCGGCGCCAACATGGCGGCCTACAATTCGGCCAAGGCCGGCGTCCGCCTGCTCAGCAAGTCTGTGGCGCTGCACTGCGCCAAGTCGGGCTACAACATCCGCTGCAACTCGGTGCACCCGACTTTCATCGACACGCCGATCCTCGACAAGTATCGCGACCGCTTCGGCCAGGACCTGATGCAGCAGAAGCTCGGCAAGCAGGTCCCGATCGGCCGCCTCGGCCGGCCCGAGGAAGTGGGCTGGGCGATCGTCTTCCTCGCCTCCGACGAATCGAGCTTCATGACCGGCTCGGAAGTGATCATCGACGGCGGCATCAGCGCGATGTGATTTTACCCGTCGTCTCGGGCGGGGTCGCCCCCGCCCTGGACCGCAGCGAAGGACCTCACTGCGGTCAGACGACACCTTCAGCCAACGCGAGATCCTTCGCTGCGCTCAGGATGACATGAGGGCTCGACATGCTGCTCAATCTCGACGGACGTAAGATCTACTTCGACCTGGCCGGGCCGCAGAATGCGCCGGCGGTCTGCTTCACGCATTCTCTGGCGGCCGATGGCGGCATGTGGACCGAGCAGCTCGTGCCGCTGCTCGCCGCCGGCTATCGCGTGCTGCGGCTCGACATGCGCGGGCATGGCGGCAGCCAGCCGGTCGAGGGCGACTACACGATGGACGAGCTGGCGGGCGACGTGAAGGGCGCGCTCGACGTGCTGGGCATCTGGAAGGTCCATTACATCGGCCTGTCGATCGGCGGCATGATCGGCCAGGGCTTTGCCCTCGCCTACCCGGAGCGCCTGCACTCGCTGACCCTGTGCGACACCCACCCCTCCTCGCCCGACGATTCGGCGGGCCTGTGGGACCAGCGCAAGGCGGCCGTCCGCGAGAATGGCGTGAAGGCACTGGCCGACGGCAACATGGAGCGGTGGTTCACCCCGGAGTTCAAGGAAGCCAACCCGACGCGGTGGAAGGAGATCCACTCGACGATCTGCGGCACGTCGGACCTGGGCTTCCTGGGCTGCGCCGCGGCGATCCAGAACTTCGACTATCTCGACCGGCTGCCGACCATCAAGATCCCGACGCTGGTGATCTGCGGCGACGACGATCCGGCGACGCCGCCCGACCGCAACAAGCTCATCGCCTCGAAGATTCCGGGCGCGCGCTATGAGGACATCGCCAAGGCCCGCCACCTGCCCAACGTCGAGCGGCCCGAGCCGTTCAACCGGCTCATGATGAGCTTCCTCGGCCTCAACCGCTAATCAGCGCCGTCATCGCGCAAGGACCCACCATGGATTTCGCCTTTTCCGAAGACCAGCTCGCCATCAAGGACAGCGTCGCCAAGCTGTGCGCCGGGTTCGACGACAAATATTGGCTGAAGAAGGACAAGGACGGCGGCTTCCCTGAGGACTTCTACCGCACGATGGCCGACGCGGGATGGCTGGGCATTGCGATGCCGGAGGAGTTCGGCGGCTCCGGCCTCGGCATCACCGAAGCCTCCATCATGATGCAGGCGGTGGCCGAGTCGGGCGCCGCCCTGCAGGGCGCCTCGGCGATCCATCTCAACGTGTTCGGCCCCAACCCGATCGTGGTGTTCGGCACCGAGGAACAGAAGAAGCGCATCCTGCCCGACATCATCAAGGGCAAGGTGAAGGGCTGCTTCGCCGTCACCGAACCCGATGCCGGCCTCAACACCACGGCGCTCGAGACCAAGGCGGAGCGCGATGGCAACGGCTACGTCGTCCATGGCAAGAAGACCTGGACCACCACGGCGCAGGTCGCCGACAAGATGCTGCTGATCGCCCGCACGACGCCCAAGGAAAAGTGCAAGCGGCCGACCGACGGGCTGTCGCTCTTCTACACCGACTTCGACCGCAGCAAGATCGAAGTGCGCGAGATCGAGAAGATGGGCCGCAAGGCGATCGACACCAACCAGGTGTTCATCGACGGGCTGAAGGTGCCGCTCGAGGATCGCATCGGCGAGGAGGGCAAGGGCTTCCACTACCTGCTGCACGGGCTGAACCCCGAGCGCATCCTGATCGCGGCCGAGGCGATCGGCATCGGCAAGGCCGCCCTCGCCCGCGCCACCCAGTATGCCAAGGAGCGGGTCGTGTTCGGCCGGCCGATCGGCAAGAACCAGGCGATCCAGCATCCGCTGGCCGAGAGCTGGATGCAGCTCGAGGCGGCCAACCTGCTGACCTTCAAGGCGGCCTGGCTGTACGACAACGGCAAGGAATGCGGCGCCGAGGCCAATTCGGCCAAGTATCTCGGCGCCCGCTCCGCCTACGACGCCTGCGAGCGCGCGATCCTGACCCATGGCGGCTACGGCTACGCCAAGGAGTTCCACGTCGAGCGCTTCCTGCGCGAGGTCATGATCGCCCGCATTGCCCCGGTCAGCGAACAGCTCATCCTCTGCTACGTCGCGGAACGCGTGCTCGGACTGCCGAAGAGCTATTGAAACGGGCGAAAGCGGCCGATTGGGGCAAAAAAGGGGCGTCTGCAGACGATTGTATCGTTTGTATCCGCAACCCCTTGGCGATTCAGGACGTTTGTTGAGTACCTGATCGCAACCAATTCTCGGGAGCCGCACAATGACTCGCAACCAGCTACATGCCGGCCTGGCGCTGGGAAGCGTGTTCCTGATGGCAGGCATCGTGGCCTTCGCGCCGCCGGTTCCGCCCGCCTCCGCTCAGAGCCAAGCCGAGCGCATCTGCCGGGAGCAGGGCATTACGCCGAAAACCGAAGGCTATGAATACTGCCTGTCGCAGGCGACGCGCGCTCTGGAATGGGGCAAGCCCGAGATCGCCTACACAATGGCCAGGGTCACCGCCGACGCGCGTGACTCCTGCCTCGAATCCGGCCTGTCTCCCGCCACCTCGGGTTACAAGAGCTGCATGGAGCGCGAGACTCACGCCCGACGCCTGCTCGTGTTCACCGACGAGCCGCAATACGACCGGGACATCGCTCACCAGTAATCGGTCTCGGATCCGCGGCAACTGTCCCGCTCGGCCGGCGTTCCTCGAGGAACAAGGAGCATTCCATGAAACGCCTCAGTACGGTCTTCGCCTTGGCGGGCGCGACCGTCGCCGTTGCAACGATTGCCCCGCAGGTGCAGGCGCGCTCCAGCGAGGCCTTGGCCATCGCGGAGAAAGCCTGCCACGATCAGGGCATCAAGCCCCACTCGACTGCTTTCGAGAAGTGCGTCGAGCGGGTTGCCGACGCTTACGACCGGACCGGTCAGATGCCGAAGGTGACGTGGCCGACCGCATCGATCGGCCAGGACGGATTCCAGGCGATCTCCCAGGCGTGACCGTCGGGATCGGCCACATACCCCCGAAAGCCGCCCTGAGGCGGCGCATCGGCCGGCCGTAGCAGACTGCCGCCGGCCGACACGAGTTGATCGAGCAGCGGCTGCACAGCTTCCTTCGCCGCAACGTTGTGTGCGAGGCTGAAAGCACCCGGGGTTCTGCCCGCCTGCCGTGAATCCGCCTCGAGGGCGGCCGCGAGCCAGGTCGCGAGTACCAACCCGTTCATCTGGTAGAAGACGATTTCCTCAGATGCGAAGACTGGCTTCCAGCCGAAGCCGTCCCCGTAGAAGCGCTTCGACCGCGCGAGCTCGGCGATACCGAGCGTGATGACCGCAATCAATTGCTGCATCCTTCCCTCCCATGATCGCAGAGCGAACGGTTTCTCAGGCGACGGCGAAGACCGATCTGCCATTTTGATCGATGTCGGCATAGGCTCTTCCCATGCAACCGCTCCCCTCTTCCGTCCTCCCCGCGGGTATTCGCGCCCGTATCCTCCCCGGCATCAACGGCCTCGACATCCACGTGCTCGAAGCCGGCTTCGACAAGAAGGCGCCGGCCGTGATGCTGTTCCATGGGTTCCCGGAGATCGCCTATAGCTGGCGCAAGGTCCTGCCGGCCCTGGCCGAGGCCGGCTATCACGCCATCGCACCCGACCTGCGCGGCTATGGCCGCACCACCGGCTGGAGCGCCGACTTCGACGCCGACCAGATCGGCTTCCGCTTCACCAACCTTCTGCGCGACGCGATCGGCGTGCTCTATGCGCTGGGCCATCGCACCGCCGAGGCCGCGGTCGGACACGATTTCGGCTCCTCGGTCGCCTCCTATGCCTCGCTGGCGCGTCCCGACATCTTCAAGCGCATGGCGCTGATGAGCGCGCCCTTCCCCGGCCCATCGGCCGTACCCTTCGACACCGCCGGAAAGCCGGCTCCGCCCAAGGCACCGGACGTCCACGCCGCGCTGGCGGCGCTGCCGCGTCCGCGCAAGCATTATCAATGGTATCAATCGACGCGCGAGGCCAACGAGGAGCAGTGGCACGCCAAGCAGGGCCTGCACAATTTCCTGCGGGCCTACTATCACTACAAGAGCGCCGACTGGAAGGCGAACAAGCCCTACGAGTTGAAGGGCTGGACCGCCGAGGAGCTGGCGAAGATGCCGACCTACTACGTCATGGACCTCGCCGAAGGCATGGCCGAAACGGTCGCCAAGCAGATGCCCACGCCCGACGAGATCGCGGCCGCCCGGTGGCTCACCGATGACGAGCTCGCGGTCTATGCCGGTGAGTATGAGCGCACCGGCTTCCAGGGCGGCCTCAACTGGTATCGCGCCCGCACCAGCGGCCGCGTGGCGCCCGAACTCGAGATCTTCACTGGCCGCACCATCGACCAGCCTTCGACCTTCATCTCCGGCAAGAGCGACTGGGGCAACTACCAGTCGCCCGGCGCGCTGGAGAAGATGCAGAAGAGCGCGTGCACCAACATGAAGGAGATCCACATGGTCGAGGGCGCCGGCCACTGGGTACAGCAGGAACAGGCCTCCGAAGTGAGCCGCCTGCTGATCAAGCTCCTGAAGGAGACGAAGGCCTGACCGAACTGGCGCGTGTTTCAGCCGGCGAGGAGGCCGCCCTCCTCGCCCTCAACAACGACCATGCCGTCGAGCTCTCCTGGCTCGACGCCCCGCGGCTGCGGCATCTTCTCGGCCAGGCCTTTTATTCCCGGCGCGCCGGCAACGTCGCTGCCTTCCTCATGGCCTTCGACCAGGACGCCGACTACGACAGCCCCAACTACCTCTGGTTCCGCGCGCGCTATCCGCGCTTCGTCTATGTCGATCGCATCGTCGTCGCCCCGGCGATGCGCCAGCGCGGCCTGGCGAACCGCCTGTACGAAGATCTGTTTCAAGCGGCCATCGCCGCCGGCCATGACCGCGTCGTGTGCGAAGTGCACTCCGATCCGCCCAACCCGGCATCGGACGCCTTCCACGCGGCCCTTGGCTTCACAGAAGTCGGTCATGCCGAGATCCAGGGCGGCGCCAAGACCGTCCGTTATCTCGCGCGATCCCTCGTCCCGGCTCCCTGACACAGGAGGCGTCCCCATGTCCGACCTCGCCGCCGTCGATTCGCTCACCGTCGACGTCATCACCGACAATATGAGCGACACCTACGCGAGCAAGCCCGCGTTCGCGGTGTCGGAGATGGCCAACATCCTGAAGGCCGGCGCCAAGGAGATTTCCGGCGAGACTCTGCTGGTGGCCAATCTCGGCTACGGATTGCGCCTCAAGACGAAGATCGGAGCGACGCAACACACGCTGCTGTTCGATACCGGCACCGAGGGTGCGGCCTTCCTCCGCAACTGCTGCAACATGGCGATCGATCTCGGCGAGGTCGAGGAGATCGCCGTGACGCACGGCCATTGGGATCACATGGGCGCGCTGCCGGCCGCGCTCGACGCCATCGGGAGGCGCCGCGGCCGAGGCAGCGTGGCGGTGCACGTCAATCCCGACATGTTCAACGAACGCGGCGTATTGCTCAAAGACGGCACGATCTTCCCGGCCGCCCGTGTGCCCATGCCCGCGCAGATGGAGGCTCAGGGCGCGCGCGTCGTCAACGACGGCCAGGCGCGCACCCTGCTCGACGGCCACTTCTACTACAGCGGCGAGATTCCCCGGGTCAGCGCCTTCGAGAAGGGCCGCGAGGACCATCTCTGCCGCAAGGACAATTCGGAGGAGTGGCGGCCCGACCCGTTCCTGATGGACGAGCGCATGCTGATCGTGAACGTGCGCGCTCTCGGCCTCGTCGTGTTCAGCGCCTGCTCGCATGCCGGCATCGTCAATGTCTGCACCGAGGCGAAGCGCCTGTTCCCCGACATCCCCATCCACGCCGTGATGGGCGGCCTGCATCTCGGCGGCGTGATGGAGCGTCTCATTCCCCAGACGGTCGAAGCGCTCGAGCCTTTCGACATCGGACATTTCATCACCGGCCATTGCACCGGATGGCGGGCGCTGCAGGCGCTGGCCAACGCCTATGGCGATCGGGTGAGCCAGTCCGCCGTCGGCACGACCTACACGTTCGACACCACCGTGCCACCGCCGGCGCGTGAGAGCAGGCCGCCGACGAAATTCGAGACAAAGCCTGCCTGGTAAGCCAATAGTTCCGCCGCATCGCCTCTTCGCAGCAGCGGACATCGAATCTTGACCGACGCGTCTCCCGGCCCGTTCTCCCTCGGCGCGCTTCGGGCCGCCGCCCTCGAAGGGCGGGAGCCGCCGCCGCTGAGGTCGGTCGCGCGCCTGAAGTCGTATCGCTGGTTCGTCGTCGGGACGGTCTGCATCGGCGCCGTCATGGGGCAGGTCGATGCCAGCATGACCCAGGTGCTGCTGCCGCGACTCGAGGTCGAGTTCGGCGCCCGCCTGGCCAGCGTGAGCTGGGTCGCCGTCGCCTACCTGCTGGCGCTCGCCTCCTTCATGCCGATCTTCGGACGGTTGTCGGACATGTTCGGCCGCAAGCTCCTCTACACGGCGGGATTCCTGCTCTTCATCGCGGGCTCGGCCCTGTGCGGCTACGCGACGAGCCTGCCCTGGCTGATCTTCTTCCGCGTGCTGCAGGCGATCGGCGGCGCGCTGATCACCTCCAACAGCGTTGCCATCGTCGTCATGATCATGGGACCCGAAGAACGCGGGCGCGGCCTCGGTCTGCAATCGGCAGCGCAGGCGGTCGGACTGGGCGCAGGCCCGGCGATCGGCGGTTTCATCCTCGACACGCTGGACTGGCAATGGGCCTTCTGGATCAACGTGCCGCTCGGCATTGCAGGCGCGATCCTGGGCTGGTTCGTGCTTCCCCGGACGGCCAGCCCGCCCACGCACGAACGCTTCGACTGGCGCGGCGCGATCCTGATCGCGCCGGCGCTGACCGGCTTCGTGGCGGCGCTGAACGAGTTGCACGCGCTCGGCCCGACCTCGCCGATCCTGTTCGCCTGTCTCCTGGTCGGGGCCGTGTGCGCCATCCTGTTCGTGCGCACCGAGCATCGCACCGCGAGCCCCTTGCTCGATCTCAAGCTGCTCACCAAGCCCGCCTTCCTGCTGGGCAACCTGGCGAATTTCACGTCCTACGCCACCCTGTTCGGCGTGTTCTTCCTCGTCCCCTTTGCCTTGGTGCGCATCTATCAGGATACGGCCCTGGCCGCGGGTCTGCGCCTGTCGATCCTGCCGGTGATGCTGGGTCTGCTCGCGCCCGTTGGCGGCATGCTCTACGACCGGCTGGGCGCCCGGACGCCGACCAGCTGCGGCATGCTGATCTGTATCGCGGGACTCGCGATCCTCTACTTCTTCCTCGATGGCGTTCCAGCGAATCTCTGGCTGGTGACCCTGTCGCTGGCGGTGATCGGCGTCGGCCAGGGCCTCTTCATCTCGCCCAACAGCAGTGCCATCATGTCGGCGGCCCCGGCCGGCGAAACCGGTCAGGCGGGCAGCGTCCTGAACGTCATGCGCATGCTGGGCATGAGCACCGGCATCGCCGGCGCCTCCACCCTGCTTTCGCTCTCCCTCGGCGGAAGCAGCGGCAGCACGATCGACCTGCCGCCAGCAACGCTCGTCGCCGCCAGCCGCGACGTCATCCTTCTGCTGATCTGCCTGGCCGCGCTGGCAGGCCTGATCGCGCTGATCCGGCCACGCGGCGGCCAGAAGACATAGGCTTCCTTCACCGCCCCCGATCGTGCAGCGCGTTCTCTACGCGGGGATCCGGCAAGTCCCCCGTCAAACGGAGATGGCCGGGAGGGGGAAAGCGACCTCCCGAGATTTCTCCAGATCAGGCGGTCAGAATGCCGGCGTCTTGCCGGCGAGGGCCGCAGCGAAGGATTCGGGCTTCAGGGCCGAGAGCGGCGTGCTCCCGGTCACGGCGGCGTCCAGCTTGACGCCGACCACCGCCGCGAACTTCAGCGTTCGGGGATCGAAGGCATAGAGCTGGCCGACCGTCAGGTTGAACCACCAGGCATGCAAGGTCAGCGTGCCCGCCTTCACCCGCTCCTCGATCCAGCGATAGCCCATCAGGTTGTTGACGCTGTTCACGACGGCGGCCTGCTCGACCGCACGCACGACCTCGTCGCGCGGCCGGTCCTTCAGCTCCTCGACGACGAGGTCGCGCGTGTCCTGCGCGATGCTGGTCCAGGTCGAGAGATAGTCATAGTGCGCATAGGCACCGCGGCTGCCGTCGACCAGCGCGCCGATGCCGCCGCACAGCGCGTGGCCCAGCACCACGATATGCTCGACGCCGAGGCCGCGGACGGCGAACTCGATGGCGGCCGAGGTGCCGTGATGGCGCTCGTCGGGAGGGATCTGGGCCGGCGGCACCATCGCCGCCACGTTGCGCACGGTGAAGATGTCGCCCGGCTTGGTCTGGGTCAGGATGCCCGGGTCGATCCGCGCATCCGAACAGCCGATGATCAGGATCTTGGGTGACTGGCCTTCCGTCGCCAGCTTCTCGAACAGGTCGAGATGCTCCTGATAGTAGCCAACCCGAAAATCCGCGAAGCCCTTGAGAAGCCGTTCGAGTGCCATGACCTGCCTATGCCCGTTTGCGGCGTAACGCGACATAGACGATGATGTCGCGGCGCACAATTCAGCAAAATTGGATGACATGACCGAAGAACTGCTTTTCGAGAAGCGCGGCGAAATCGGCTGGGTGACGTTCAACCGGCCCAAGGCGCGCAACGCGCTCACCTTCGCAATGTACGAGGGTCTGGCCGAGATCTGCGCCCGCGTGGGCAAGACCGGCGAGGTCCGCGCCCTGGTGGTCACCGGCGGCGGCGACAAGGCCTTTGCGGCGGGGACCGACATCGCCCAGTTCCAGAGCTTCGAGAGTGGCGAGGACGGTATCGCCTACGAGCGCAAGATGGATCGCATCCTGGGTGAGATCGAGCGCTGCCCCGTGCCGACCATTGCCGCCATCCACGGATTCTGCACGGGCGGCGGCGCCGCGATCGCGGCGGTCTGCGACCTGCGGATCGGGTCGGCCAGCGCCCAGTTCGGCTTCCCGATCGCGCGGACCCTCGGCAACTGCCTGTCGATGGCCAACTATGCCCGCCTGGCGGCCCTCATCGGCCCCCAGCGGGTCAAGGAAATGGTCCTGCTGGCCAAGCTGATGGACGCGCCGTCGGCGCTGGCCTGCGGGCTGATCAGCGAGTTGCTGCCCGACCAGGCGGCCCTGCTCGCCCGGGCCGAGGAGCTGGCGAACACCGTTGCCGGCCACGCCCCGCTGACGATGCAGGTCACCAAGGAGGCGCTGCGCCGCCTGCAGGCACGCCTGGGCGACGAGAACATCGACGATCTCGTCAGACTGGCTTACGGTAGCGCCGACTTCCGCGAGGGCATGGCGGCCTTCCTGGGAAAGCGGGCACCCAAATGGTCAGGCGCCTGACAGAGCGATGATACGGAGGACGTGAATGAAGCTGATTGCCACTCTCTCTTTGGTTCTTGGAATGGGCGTTGCCGTCGCCGCCTGCCAGAACCCGCAGCAGGTGATCGCGAACAAGGAAGACATGATGGTGGCGGCGGGCTTCAAGTTCGTGCCCGCGAACACGCCGCAGCGTCAGGCGGCGTTCAAGACCCTGCCGCCGCACAAGTTCTCGCGTGAGATCAAGAACGGCCAGGTGTTCTACGTCTATCCGGACCCGACGGTCTGCGTGTGCATCTATGTCGGCAACGCGGCGGCCTACGGCACGTATCGCAACAACGTCTTCCAGAAGAACCTGGCGGACGAGCAGCAGATGACGGCCGACGAGAATGCGATGAACGACTGGGATTGGGGCCCCTGGGGCGGCTACCCGTATCCCGGCTGGTACTACTAGGACTTTCTTCCGATCAGGAAGAGTGCGATCGCGGCCGCCTGGATCAAGGCGGCCGCGACGAACACCAGCATCCCTTCCGCTGGTGACAGCGACCGCAGCCAGCCGAACGCGGCCGGCGCGAACGCATAGGTTCCCTGCCCGACCGCCACGATCAACGGCACGACGCGCTGAACGTCGGCCTTGCCGAATTCGACCTGCGCGATCAGCGGCGGCAGTGACGTCGTGTTGCCGATCCCCGCGCCGAACAGCAGCACGCCCGCTACGAGCAAGACCCCATCCGTTCCGGCCGCGCAGAGCAACGCCAGCGATCCGGCGATCTGCACGACATGGCTCAGGCAGGCGACCAGCCGCCGGTCGCTGCCGTGCGGCATCAGCCACCCGACCAGCGTTCTTCCCGCGATGGCCGCCGCCGTCGCCAATCCCATGAGGATGCCCGCCGCCGGTCCGCCGAACACCGGCACGAGCAGCGAGAAGAGATGGGCGATCAGGCCGATCTGCGCGAACAGGCCGAGTGCCATTGCCGCGGCCAGGGTGAGGAAGCGCCGGTCACGCCACAGCAGAGCGCCCGGCAGGGTGCGCTCCACCGCTGCGGTCGTGCCGGCCACGGGCGTCAGGATCTCGCCATCCTGGACCTGTCCCAGCGACTGCGGCGTATGGGCAAACACGCGCTCGGCGAGGAACCAGACGGTGACGATCATGATCGCGCCGATGACCGCCGCGGCAACGGGAAAGCCGAGGGCGGCGATGGCCGCAACCCACAACGGAGAAAAGACGACACCGCCGATGCTGGCGCCGTTATAGGCCATCGACAGGGCCGCCGGTCGCCGCACCACGTACCATGGGGCCACGATGGCGTTGACGGCAGCAGCGCCCATCGCCACCCAGCCGGCCCCGCTGAGGAAGGTCGCGAGCAGGAGCTGCCACGGTTCCTGCGCCACCGCCCACCCGACGACGCCCAGCGCCAGAAGGGCAGCGCCCGCCTTGGTGACCGCTGGCAGGCCGAAGCGGCGATAGAGCGACGGCAGGTTGGCGACCACCACGGCGCCCACCAGAAAATGCAGGGTGACGGCGGAGGAGACCAGTACCACCGACCAGTCCCGCATCTCGCGCACCGACTGGAGATAGACGGGTGGGCCATAGAAGCCGAGGCCCCAGCCGAACATGGCGAGCACGAAAGCGGCCGCGACGACGCGGCGGCCAAAGAAAGGCGCGGGAGAAGCGAGACTTGTCATGCGGCGGACACTGCCGCCGGCAGGCGCGCCGTTGTTACGGCTGCGGCCGAAGCATCATGACGTGTCGACCTGAGCGCGAGCGAAGGACCTTGCGGATCGATCAGCGCACTTCCTGGCGAGCGAGAGATCCTTCGCTGCGCTCAGGATGACAAGGCTCAAAAACTCGCTTCGACGGCACCGAGGCCGACGAACTCCCCGCGCGCGTGCGAGCCCGGCGGGAAGTAGAGAAGACCGGTCCAGGAGCCGGTGGTGATCGCCTGCCCTGCCCGAAGGCCACCGCGATGGCGGACCGCGTGGTCGATCATCCAGGCGAGCGGACGCACGGGATCGATGGCACCGAGGCCGCCCTTCTGATCGACGATCGTCTGGCCGTCGACCACCAGCTTCACCTGCAGCTTCGGCCAGTCGAGCGACGTCCAGTTGCCGATCGGCTCGCCCACCACCAGCGCGTGGTTCATCTGGTTGTCGGCCAGCAGCCAGTCCGGATCGGCGCTTTGGAAGTCGGCGAGGCGCGTGTCGACGATCTCCATGCCGACGAAGGCGTCGCCCACGGCCGCCAGCGCCTCCTCCCGTTCGACAGGTGCTCCGCGGGCAGCAATGTCGCGCACGATGTGGAAGGAAATCTCGACCTCGACACCGATCATATGCATCGCCTTGCCGTCGAAGCGCGCCGGCGACGGCACCAGCGCGCCGGCCAGCAGCGGCGCGGGATTGGGCTCCGCCGTCGGCGTGCGGGCGCCGACCTTCCAGCCCGCCACCGGGCCGGTCGCTGCGGCGACGCCGTCCTGGACCGCATAGACCGCGGCGCGATCCTTTAAGGCGAAAGGCGGCGTCGCCTGGCGGCCCGTGCGGCGCGCATCGAGGAGGGTCTGCACGGCATGGGAAATGTCCTGGCTCATGGTAAGCTCTCGCAAAACGACAAAGGAAATTGGAGGAGACGATGCCCTACGCCAGCGGCCGCGTCATTCACGACGCCGATGCGCACATCATGGAAGTGCCCGGCTTCCTCGAGGAACATCTCGAGGCCCGGCATCGCACCGCGGTCACCGACCAGCTGTTGTTTCCCCGTCACGAAGGCTTTCACAGCACGCGCCTCAAGGCAGACACCGACGGGGGTGAGCCGGCGCAGGAGTTCGACGAGGCCCAGATCATGCTGCGCAAGAACTGGGAGGCGCTGGGTTCCTCGAACCGCCAGGACCGCCCGCGCTCGATCGATCTGCTGGGCTTCGCCAGCCAGCTCATGTTCACCACGGCCCTGCTCAACTACTCGTCGGTGCTGGAAGGCGGACGCGACGTCGAACTGACCTATGCCGTGGCCCGCGCCCATACGCGCCACATGGTCGAATTCTGCTCGGTCGACCACAGGCTGCTGCCGACCGGCTACGTGCCGCTGGTCGATTTCGAGCGCACCGCACGCGCCGCGCGCGAAGCCATCGAACTCGGCGCCAAGGCGCTGATGATCCCGTCGCGCTGTCCCGACGGTCATTCGCCCAGCCATATAGGCTTCGATCCGCTGTGGGCGGTCGCCCAGGAAGCCGGCCTGCCGATCGTTTTCCATGTCGGCGGCGGCGGCACGCTGCTGGAAGAGGCTTACTTCAACAACGGCCTGCCGCCGGTGCCCGACTTCCATGGCGGCGACGATAATTTCAAGTCGATCGATTACATGGCGATCGCCTATCCGCCGATGAAGGCGCTGACGGCCCTGGTCGTCGACCGCGTGCTCGACCGTTTCCCGGCGTTGAAATTCGGCGTCATCGAACAGGGTGCGTCGTGGGTGCCGGGCTGGATGCGCAACATGGACAGCGCGCACAACGCCTTCTATCGCAATGAGGAGCGGCTGCAGAAGATGTCGCTGAAGCCCAGCGAGTTCGTGCAGCGCCAGGTGCGGGTCACGCCCTATCCGCACGAGGATACGGGCTGGATCATCGCCAACACCGGCGACGAGGTCTGCCTGTTCTCCTCCGACTATCCGCATGTCGAGGGCGGCCGCCATCCCCTCAAGCGCTTCGAGGCGTCGATGGAGAAAGCCGGCATCACGGAGGCGCAGAAGCAGCGCTTCTATTGCGACAACTTCATCGACCTGATGGGCGCCGGTCTCGCGCCCGAACTCCGTCATCCCGTACAGGCAGCCGCATGACCTATTCGACGCTTCTCACCGAACGCACCGGACCGGTGCTCAGGATCACGACCAACCGGCCCGAGGTCCTGAACGCGCAGAGCCGGGTCCTGCTCGAGGAACTCGACCATGCCTTCCAGGCGGCGGTCGACGACAACGACGTACGGGTCATCATCCTGGCCGGTGCCGGCAAGCATTTCTCGGCCGGGCACGATCTCGGCAGTCCACAGGAGATGGAGGACCAGAAGAAGACGCCGCTGGAGCCCGGCTTCAAGGGAGAGTATCGCCGCCTGTGGGAGCGCTTCTTCGAGAACACGATGCGCTGGCGCGACCTGCCAAAGCCCACCATCGCGCAGGTCCAGGGCTACTGCATCATGGGCGGCATGATGATCGCCTCGGCCTGCGACATCATCATCGCCAGCGAGGACGCGCAGTTCGCCGACCGCGCCGTGAAGTGGGGCGGCAGCCACGTGCAGTATTTCTCGATGCCGTGGGACTTCGGCCCGCGCAAGACCAAGGAATATCTCTTCACCGGCGATTTCATCAGCGCCGCCGACGCCGAGAAGGCCGGCCTGGTAAACCGCGTCGTGCCTCGTGAAAGGCTCGAGGCGGAGACGATGGCGCTGGCCCAGCGGATCGCCGAGCGCGATCCCTATGCGCTGAAGCTCGCCAAGGCCTCGGTCAACGAGACCCAGGACGCGCAGGGCTGGCGACAGGCGATGGAGAACGCCTTCAAGAACTACATGCTCACCATCCCGCATCGCATCGAGATGGGAACCTACGGCGCGGCCGCCCGCGAGAAGGCGCCGAAGGATCGCTTCGGCGTTCTCAACAAGAAAGCGGTCTGATCAGCGCTTCGGCGTCACGACCGGCGGACGCGCCGGCGCCGCGAGTCCGTCCGGCACCTTGAAGGTGAGCGTCGTGACGAGGCGCATCCCGTCATAGGGCGCGTCACCGTGAGTGCCCGGCGTATTGTCGACTACCGACACTTCGACGGCGTAAGTCCCCTTCCACGGGAGCTCCACCGCGAAGCCCCCGGCCTCGTCGGTCTTGAACTCCTTCGTCCAGCCGAACTCGGTCACGACCTCGGCCTTGGCCTTGGGCAGCGGCTTGCCGTCGTAGAACACCTTGAAGCTGCCCGGCTTGCCGGTCGGCACGATGTCGAGCGGGATCAGCGGCTTGCGCTCGCTCAGGTCGGCGACGTAGCGCGCCGAGAGCCGGCCCAGCGTGCGCGTGACCTTGTCGTTCTGCTTGCGCTCGGTGACCCGCGCCTGCTCCGCCACGACGCTGCTTGCGCCCTCGGGCGCACCGGTGAACTGGAACGCGGTCGGCTTCTTCTCGACCTTCAGGGCAACGTCTCCGGCAGCACCGAACGCCTTCGCGGCCGGCATCGGCTCGAAACGATCGAGCAGGCCCGGCGAGCCCTCGCGCAGGTTCTCGCCGAACTCGCCGAAATAGAGCTGGTAGCCGCCCTCGTCCGGCTCGAGCCAGAGCGCGTGGGCCGAGGCGGCGGTGGTAAGCGAGAGCCACAAAAGGGCGGCGATGACGATACGCATGGGTCGATGTCCTCCGAGGGCGAACATCTAGCATGATCGCAATTAATTACCAGTCGCAAGTCTAATCGCGACGGGTGAAACGGGCGGCCGGGGCCGCCCGCCTCCTCCTCGATCAGGCCGCCCGCCGCTTGCGCTCTTCCATCTCGACTCCCATGGCGCGGACGACGGACGGGCGCTGCAGGTGTTTGCGATGATAGGCCCGCAGGGCCGGCCACTTGGCCAGGTCGGCCTTCAGGAAGACCGCCCAGTTGAGCAAGGTCACGAGATAGGCGTCCGCCACGGTGAAGCTGTTCCCGACCAGGGTCTCCCGGTCGCCCAGGCGCCTTGCGATCGCCGCCAGCGTCGGATCGAGTTCGGCCATCGCGGCCTTCTTTGCCTCGGCGGGCACCGTGGTCGAGAAGATGTTGTAGAAGACGCGCTTGTGCACTTCGGTGCCGAGATAATGCAGTGTGTCGATCAGCTGGTAGCGCTCTTCGCTGCCCCAGGCCGGGGCAAGACCGGCATCCGGCTTGCGGTCGGCCAGATACTGCAGCACCGAGGCGCCCTCGTTCAGGATCCGCCCGTCATCGAGCTTCAGGGCCGGCACGTAGCCGTACGGCGACACGGCGAAGAAGTCGCCGCCATCGTCGGTCTTCTTGTTCTCGACGAAGCGGACTTTGACCGGCAGGCCGGCCTCGATCACGGCAATATGCGAAGCGAGCGAGCAGGCCATCGGCGAAGCGAACAATTCCATTTCAATCTCCTTTGGTTGAACGATCAGCGAAGCGATCCGGGCCGGCGCCAGAACGGCTGTCTGGCTTCGAAAGCGGCCTGGGCAGGGGCAATGCCGGCGTCGCGCAGGCTGCGGCCATCGACCTCGGCGAGGGCGTGGCGCGCTCGCGTGCGGTCGCGCCACAACCGGAGAACGGCGAGCAACCGGCCGTGCAAGGGCAGGCGTGCCGCCCGCATGGACTGGACGGCCGGGGCTTCCGCGAGGGGATCGACCGGAAACAGGTCGGGGCGTAAATGGCTCATGGTGGAGCGGCTTTCGTATTTGTGTACTGGATGGTACAAAAATACACCGGGTGCCGGACGTCAAGGATAATTATGCGGAATAGTACAAAAATAGAAAAGGAGCCGCGTCCGCGCGGCCGTCCACGCGGATTTATTACCAGCGAGGTATTGGAGCGCGTGCGCGATGTGTTCCTCGCCAAGGGATTCGCCGCCGCTTCGCTCGACGAGCTCTGTGCCGCCGCCGGTCTCAACCGGCCGAGCCTCTACGCGGCCTTCGGCGACAAGGAGCAGCTCTACATCGGCATGCTGCGTCACATCGGGCAGAAGAGCGTCGAGGCGATGGACGCGGTGCTCTCGGGGCCCGATCCGATCGAGCAACGTCTCGGACGCCTCTACAAGGGTGCGATCGACATCTATACGAAGCCGCCGAAGCCGCCGGGCTGCATCATCGTCGGCACCGCCACCGTCGAATCGCCCAGCCATCCCGAGATCGGCGCCGCCGCCAACAAGATTCTCGCCGACTTCGAAAAGGCGTTCGAACGCGCGTTCGTCAACAGCGACCTGAAGCCGGCCCCCTCTCCGGCCGAGCGCGCCAGCATGGCGGGCGCGATCCTGTATGCCACCGGGATCCGGGCCCGGCTCGGTGTTCCCGCCTCCGAATTGCGGGCCTTCACCCGCTCGATGATCCCCCTGATCTGCCGTTAGAGACGCGCCCGTTCTCCATGTGAACGATCTCGTCGGTGAATTGCGCCGCCGCCCGCGGATCGTGGGTGATCAGGATGACGGTGCGGCCCTCCGTTGCGGCGCGCAGGGAGGCGATGAGCTGACGGGCGGTTCCGGCGTCGAGATTCTCGGTCGGCTCGTCGAGGATCAGAATCCGAGGATCGCGCAGGAGCGCACGCGCCAGCACGAGGCGGCGCGCCTGGCCGGCGGACAGGCGGGCGCCCGCCTCTCCGATCCAGGTGTCGATGCCGTCCGGCAGGCCGCGCACGAATTCGGCGAGCTGCACGACCTCGAGCGCATGCTCCAGCGCGTTCACGTCTGCCTCGGGAGCCGCCATGAGAAGATTCTCGCGCACCGAGCCATTGAAGAGCTGCGCATCCTGGGTGGCGATGCCAACCAGGCGGCGCAGGTCGTCCGGCCGATAGCTCCGCAGATCGTGCCCGCCCAGCCGGATTTCGCCTTCGTAGTCCCAGAAACGCACCAGCAACCGGCCGAGCGAGCTCTTGCCCGCACCGCTCGGTCCCAGGATGGCGAGATGCCGGCCATCGGGAATCTCGAGATCGAGCCCGTCCAGCGCGGGCGGCGAATCGGGCGCATAGCGCAGGCGCACCGACGAGAAGACGACACGCGCGTCGCGCGGTACGGGCGACGGGTCGAGCCCGGCAACGATGGAAGGCGTGCGATCGGCGAGATCGAAAAGGCGGCGGGCCGCCGCCCTCACCTCACCCCAGCGCTCCATGGCGCCCGGCAACGGCGCCACCGCTTCGAAGGCCGCGAGGGCCGCGAGCGCGAGCGCCGGAACGAGGGCGGGCGCAACCTCGGGCAGAAGACCGCCCGCGGCGACGCTCGCCGACGCCAGTACCGAGGCCGACCACAAGGCCAGGCCGGCCGAAAGACCGACCGCCGCCTCGGCGACCATTCCAGCGTTCGAAGCGCGCGACTGACTGTCGACGAGGCGCTCGCCAATAGCGTCGAGGGTGGTGAGGTGACGCTCGACGGCGCCCGCAACCCGCAGATCCGTCAGGCCCTGTAAAAGGTCGACCGTCCTCACGCGCAACTCGGCGCGCGCGGCGACCGCTTTCGCGCCGGGCACCGTGGCGGCGCGGCGCGCCAGCGCGGGCACGATGCCGCCGGCAACGATCAGCAGCACGGCGAGCGCCAGCGCCGTCGGCGGATGCAGGGCAGCCACGACCAGCACGATCAAGACGCTGCACACCAGCGCCACGGCAATCGGCGAGGCCAGTCGCAGATAGGCGTGCTGCAACGTCTCGACGTCGGCCTGCAGGCCGCCCGCCAGATCGCCACCACGCCGCGACTGGAGCTGCCCCGGCGACAGAAGAATGAGTCGGCGGAACAGCCAGAGACGCAGCCCCGCCAAGAGGCGGAAGGTGGCCTCGTGGCTCAGCAGCCGCTCGCCATAACGCCCGCCGGTCCGCACGATGGCAAAGAAGCGGATGCCCGCCGCCGGCAGGAAGTAATTCATCATGCCAGTCGTGACGCCGGCGATTGCCATGGCAGCGATGAACCAGCCGGCGACACCCATCAGCGCCACGCTCGCCAGGACCGTGGCGCAGGCGACCAAGACCGCGAGCAACATCCAGCCGCGCCACGGCCGGGCGAGCGCAAGCAGGCGGCGCACAAGGGCCAGGCCGCTCATGGCGCGAGCCCTGCGTCGCGCAGAAGGCGGGCGAAGCGACCGTCGTCTGCCTGGAGTGCGGCGCGCGGCCCCTGCTCCACGATGCGGCCCTCCTCGAGGAACACGACGCGGTCGGCGAGATGCACGGTGGCGAGCCGATGGGTGACGATCAGCGTGGTACGGCCCGCCGCGAGCCGACGGATGGCATCGGCCACCGAGGCTTCCGTGCCGCGGTCGAGCCCGGCCGTGCCCTCGTCGAGAAGCAGCACGCGTGCCTTGTCCTTGAGAAAGGCCCGCGCCAGCGCCAGGCGCTGAACCTGGCCGCCCGACAGCGTCTCGCCATGTTCGCCGAGCGGCGTGTCATAGGCTTGCGGCAGGGCCGCGATGAAGGCGTCGGCGGCAGCCAGCCGCGCCGCGACGCGTACGCGCTCGGGACTCGCGTCGGGGTCTCCCAGCCGGATGTTGTCGAGCACGCTGCCCTCGAACATGTGCGGCCGCTGCGGCACGACAGCGACATGCTCGAGCCAGTGAGCGGGATCGAGGGTGGCGAGGTCGTGGCCGTTGACGAGCACCCGCCCCGATTGCGGGCGCAGAAGGCCCATCAGCAGCGAGAGCAACGTGCTCTTGCCCGCGCCGCTCGGCCCGACCAGGGCCACGATCTCGCCCGGCACGAGGCGCAGCGAGAAGTCCCGGAGGGCGGGCCTGTCTGCTTCCCAGTCGAAGCGCACGCCTTCGCATTCGATCGTCACGTCCGCATCGAGAGCCGGCCGCGCCTCGCCGGCCGGCATCGGCGTCCCGGCTTGCAGGTCGAGGATGCGCTCGGCCGCCGCCAGGGCCTCCATGCGCGCGTGATAGTCGAGGCCGAGCTGGCGCAGCGGGGCATAGAATTCGGGCGCGAGCAGCAGCACGAAGAACGCGGCCTCGAAGCCCAGCGCACCGTCGAGCAGTCGAAAACCGATCAGCACGGCAACCAGGGCGATGCCGACGGTCGCGAAGAATTCGAGCGCGAGCGCCGACAGGAAGGCGACGCGCAGGACGGCCATGGTGCTGCGGCGATAGTCTTCGGCCGCTTCCGCGAGGCGCTCGGCTTCGCGGTCCCCGGCGTTCAGCAGGCGCAAGGTCGTCAGGCGTTGCAGACCGTCGAGCAGCCGGCCGGACAGACGCAGCAGGCGCAGCCACTGCCGGCGGTTCAGCTGCTCGGCACCGAGCCCCAGCAGAATCATGAAAACCGGAATCACCGGCGCCGTCACCAGCAGCACAAGGCCCGAGATCCAGTCGCGCGGCAGCACGACCGCCAGCACGAGCGGCGGCAGGACGACGAGCACGCCGAGATGGGCGAGGAAACGCGAGACATAGGCGTCCAGCGCGTCGACGCCTTCGAGCACGACGGTCGCGGCCTCGCCCGTGCTGCGGCCTGCGTTCGTCGCAGGTCCAAGCGACGCCAGATGGCGCAGCAGCGCCGAGCGGATGCGCAACTTCAGCCGGCCGGCCGCCGCGAGCGCCGCCCGCCCCGAGGCGGTGGCGAGCCCGAAGCGCAGCCCCAGCACCGCAAGTACCGGGAGCAGCCACGGAAGCGCCGACGAGAGGGGGGCTTTCTCCATGACGACGGGAGCGATGGCATGGGCCAGCAACCAGGCCTGCGGCACGGCGAGGGCTGCGGCGAGGGCGCCCAGCACGATCGCGCGCCGCACGCCGCTTTTCGCGGCTTGCGCGATCTCGGCGCGCAGCCAGCGCTCGACACCGGCGCGCCGACGACCGGGCGCGTCCGCCGAGGTCCCGGTCATGAGAAGGCGATCGTCAGGTCAGCGCGAGGGCCGTTGCGCAGGCGCGGGCGCGTCGACGGCGCTGGAGACGTCCAGCGGTTCGCCGGGACGGCGGGCCGCCTTGGCCGCATCCTCCTGCGCCTCGAACAGCACGCCGGCCGAGACGGCGACCAGCACCATGAAGCCGGTGCCGAGAAACCACGACAGATACCAGGGGCCGTAGTCGCCGAGGATGATGGCGAACAGGATGGCCAGTGCGGCAAGCGTCATGGCGATGATGTAGCGCACGAACATGTCCGGCCTCCCCTAGTACGCGTGGTCCGAGGTCTCGACGTGCTTCACGCCCACCTTCCCGCGCATCACCCAGAAGGCCCAGCTCGTGTACCAGATGATGAGCGGCATGAAGATCACGACGAAGCCCACCATCCAGGTCAGCGTCACACGGCTCGAACCGGAGTTCCAGACCGTGAGGCTGTGCGCGGGATTGCTCGACGACGGCATGATGAAGGGGAACATCGCGGCGCCGACGGTGCCGATCACGCCGATCCAGGCGAGAGCGCCCAGCCACCAGGCGAGGATCGGCCGCCGGATCGTGTGCGCCAGAGCGCCCAGCAACAGCCCGGCATAGACCAGGGCCGGCAGCAGCCACAGCGCAGGGTGCGCGGCATAGTTGGCGAGCAGCCCACCGGGCACCCGCGTCACCTGCTGGTGCAGCGGCGTCTGAGGCACGCCGGGAGCGGGGCCCGCCACCAGCTTGAAGCCCTCCATCGTGGAGACCCAGAAGCCCGCGACGGTGAAGATCACGAGCGCGGCCAGGCCGCCCACGATCGCGGCCCGCCGGGCGCGCGCGCCGATCGGATCCTCGGCGCCGCTGGCGAGGCACGACCCGCCCATGTAGACCGCGAGCGCGACCGACATCAGCCCGCACAGCACGGCAAAGGGATTGAACAGCCACAGGAAGCTGCCGGTGTAGAAGGACGTCAGGCGCCAGTCGAAATGGAACGGCACGCCCTGCAGGACATTGCCGATCGCCGCGCCGAACACCACCATCGGCAACAGGCCGCTCAGGAACAGGGCGGTGTCCCAGACGGCGCGCCAGGCCGGCGACGGCAGCTTGCTGCGATACTCGAAGCCCAGCGGCCGCAGGATCATGCTCCAGAGCAGCAGCAGCATGACGATGTAGAAACCGGAGAAGGCGGTCGCATAGACCAGTGGCCAGGCCGCGAAGATCGCGCCGCCGCCCAGGATGAACCACACCTGGTTGCCGTCCCAGTGCGGCCCGATGACGTTCAGCGCCACGCGCCGCTCCGCATCGCTCCGCCCGACATAGCGCAGGAGGGTGCCGACGCCCATGTCCATGCCGACCATGGCACCGATGCCCGTCAGCAGTACGCCGAGCAGGACCCACCAGACGACCAGGAGAATCATGTAGGTTTCCATGACGCGTCTCCCTTACGACGCTGCGAGCCTGCGGCCGGCCGGCGACAGGCCGGGGGCCGGAGCATGACCGGTGCCGTGCGCTTCCGGTCCCTTCCGGATGAACAGCAGCATCAGATAGATCTCCACGATCGCGAAGGCGGTGTAGAGCAGGATGAAGCCCGACAGCGAAAACACCATGTAGGCGACGCTGTGGGTCGAGGCCGAGAGCCAGGTCGGCAGCATCTCGTTCACCGTCCAGGGCTGGCGACCGACCTCGGCGACCAGCCAGCCGAACTCGCAGGCGAGGAACGGCACCGGTACCATCAGCAGGGCAGCCCACTGGAACCAACGCTGGCGCTCGACCTGATTGGAGAGCGTCATCAGCGTCGCCAGCACGAGGTAGGCCAGCATCAGCAGGCCGAACGCCACCATGATGCGGAAGGACCAGAACACGATCGACACATCCGGAATGGTGTCGCGCGCGGCACGCACGATGTCGGCATCGGTGATCTTCGAGAGGTCGCCCTGGGGCGCGTAGCGCAGCACCAGGAAGCCGTAGCCAACATCCTTGCCGTGCGCCTTGAACTGGGCGAGCGCGGCCTCGTCACGCGGATTGGCGCTCAGTTTCTCCATCGCCTGGACGGCCGGGATGCCGTTGCGGATGCGCTCCTGCGCCTGGACCTCGAGCTGGTCGATCGCCGGCACGACGCCGTCGAGAGAATGCGTGACCAGGATCGACAGCATCGCGGGAATCTGGATCGTGAAATAGTTCTTCTGCTCGGCCTGGTTCGGAAAGGCGATGGCGTTGAACGCCATCGGCGCCTTCTCGGCCGTCCACAACGCCTCCATGGCGGCGAGCTTGGTCGGCTGGACCTTGGCGCCGACATAGCCCAGCGCATCGCCCAGCGTGATGACCCCGCCGCCGCCCAGCATGCCGAAGACCGCGGCGACACGGAACGAGCGGCGCGCGAGATCGAGATGGCGGCCCTTCAGCATGTACCAGGCGCTGATGCCGCACACGAAGATCGCCGCCGTCACGTAGCCTGCCAGAACCGTGTGGACGAACTTCGACTGGGCATCGGAGTTGAAGAACAGCGCCCCGAAATTCTGCAGCTCCATGCGCATGGTGATGGGGTTGAACTCGGCGCCCTGCGGATGCTGCATGAAGCTGTTGGCCACCAGAATCCACAGCGCCGAAAAATTCGAGCCCAGCGCCACGGCATAGGTCACGATGAGATGCTGGGCCTTGGACATTCTGTCCCAGCCGAACACCATCAGGCCGATGAAGGTGGATTCCAGGAAGAAGGCCATCAGGCCCTCGATCGCCAGCGGCGCGCCGAACGTGTCGCCGACGAAGCTCGAATAGAAGGACCAGTTGGTGCCGAACTGGAACTCCATGGTGAGACCGGTGGCGACGCCCAGCGCGAAGTTGATCAGCAGCAGGCGGGTCCAGAACTGGGCCATCTGCTTGTAGATCTCGCGGCCCGTGGTGACATAGATGGTCTCCATCACCGCCAGCATCACGGTGAGGCCGAGCGTCAGCGGCACGAACAGGAAGTGATAGAGGGCGGTCGCGGCAAATTGCGCCCGCGACAAGTCCACGACGAGATCATTCACCATCGACAGCCCCATCCCCCTTACACCTGCGCCTGGAGAGACGTGCCAAACGCACTGCAATATACCACTTCCGGCCGCATTGTTCATGCGACGCTAACGACACGTTGCGCACGACTCTTCTGCGATGCCTGGTGCGCGACCGCCTTGATGCTCGTCAAGTGATGCCCGACGTCGGCAACTTGGGATCGCCGCAACCAGGCCGTGCCCCCGGGCGGCCGCGAGCCGGTATCAATCGCAGATGCAAGAGTGAAGATCGAGGCCCGGCGCTCGGGTACCCGCGCCAGGCCTCCCATGAGCTGGCTTGTCTCAACGCGAGTTTTCGCGCGACACTCCGCCGGATTCCAGGAGCAGAGACCCGAGCATGGCCTTACCCCTTCGCGGACCGGTCCTGATGTCCACGGACGAGAGCGTGCCCAGCGTCCGGGATCTCTATGAAGCCTATGGCAGGCTGATCGGCCATCGGTATGTCGTCCATGACGAGCGCCCCCGCACCGCGCCCGGCCGGTTTGCCAATATCTCGCTGCTGGAAGCATGCGCGACGCGGTTCCAGGGAGGCTCCGCCCGGTTCGACATGTCGTCGAACCAGCACGGGCTCGACCTGGTGATCCTGTCCTTTGCCCTCTCCGGACAAACGCTGTGCTATCGCCAGCGCGACGCCGAGTGCTCCGCCCCGGCGGGCGCGGCGATCCTGCATACGACCGACACGCCGCTGCATGCACGCGCCAACAGCAACGGCGAAGTCATGGCGGTGGCGTTGCCACGCGCCAAGCTGGGGGCTCTGGTTGCCGATCCCGACCTGCTCACGCTGCGCGTGCTGCCGGCCGGAAACGCGTCGCTCGTGCTGTTCGCGGCCTACGCCCACAATTTCCTCGCGCTGGGCGGCGTGCCCGACCCGCGGCTTGCCGGACTGATCGGCGACCAGCTCTGCGATCTCGCGGCGCTGGCGCTCGGCGTGAATGGGCGTGGCCGGGAAAAGGCGCAGGATGGCCGCGCGCTCGACGACGCCCGGTACGCGAGGGCGATGGCCTACATTGCGCGCCATCTCGCCAATCCGGCCCTCGGCGACCGCGACGTGTCTCGTCACCTCGGCCTCTCGCCCTCCTCGGTGCGGCAACTCTTCGCGAGGAAGCAGACGACAGTGGCGCGCTCGATCCGCGAGGCGCGCGTCGAGAAGGCCGCCGCCATGCTGGCCGATCCCGGCCGGTCCCATCGCAAGATCGTCACCGTCGCCTTCGAGTGCGGCTTCCACAGCCTGTCGGCCTTCTACCAGGCCTTTCATGATCGATACGACCAGCAGCCCGGCGCGTTCCGCGCAGCCATCCCTTCACGAAGTCCCGACTGACGGATTCCGGAAGCGAATCTGACGAAATCCGAACGCCGCCCCGTCCTGCGGATGATAACGGGAGTCGAGCGGTCGACGTCTGACGCGTCGAGGCTGCACACACCGGGCCGGCAACGGGGCAAAGGCTCATGCCACAGAATCGCAGTGCCAAGGGAGAGGCGATGGTCCGTCGCCTGTACCGCAGCCTGCTGCGCGCCGGCCTGGCTGCCGTCCTCCTCGCGGGCGCGGTCGGCGCCGTCAGAGCCGACGACAGGACCTTCATCCGCGACGAACGCCCGGTCGTGCTGGTGCTCGACGCTTCGGGCAGCATGGCAACACCGCTCGGCCGCGAATCGCGCCTCGACGCGGCACGACGCGTGGTGCTGGACACGCTGACCCTCTTCTCCGCCAAGCGCCCGGCGGGACTCGTCGCCTACGGGCATCGCCGCAAGGACGACTGCACCGACATCGAGACCCTGCGGAAGATCGCACCGGTCGACGTGCCCGCCATCCGCAAATCCCTGTCGGCCTTACGTCCCACGGGAATGACACCCCTTTCCGCAGCCCTGCGTCACGCGGCCGGCCTGCTGTCCGCCGATGGCGGCGTCGTCATGCTGGTCAGCGACGGGCTGGAGAATTGCCGCGAAGATCCCTGCGCCGTGGTCGATGCGCTGAAGCGGGCGAACGCCAAGGTGGTCTTCCATGTGGTCGGCTTCGGCATGGCCGACGGCGAGATGAAGAGGCTCGCCTGCATCGCCGACAAGGGCGGCGGCCGCGCCATCGAAACCCGCGATGCGACGCGCCTGGAACAGGCCCTGAAGACTCTGGTGGAGACGCCGCCGCCAAGCCAGCCTCCACCGGTCGCTCCCGCGCCGCCGGCGCAGACCGTGGAAAAGCCCGTCGTGCCGCCTCCGCCGACACCCAAGCCGGTGACGCTGCGGGCCATGGTCGGCGGCACTTCCGTCCCCGGACCTGTTCTCTTCTCCGTCGCGACCGCAAGTGGCGCGACGGTTTACGAGGGCAAGGGAACCGAGGTGACGCCGGACCTGGTTCCCGGCGTCTACAAGGCGCGCGTCACGATCGCCAATGCCCGCACCGAATCAGATGTGACCGTGGCGGGCACGGCGGACGAACGGCACGACATCGCGCTCGCCGCCGGCCTGGCCAGCCTCGCGGTCATCGCCGCCCAGGGCCTTGATCTCAAGGATACCGATCTCAAAGGCGACCCGATCTGGACGCTGGCGCCGAAGGATGGGCAGGCTCCGGCCGAGCTCGATCCCGTGCTGGCACCCGCCGCGATGCTGGCGCCGGGCCGCTACGACGTCGCGGTCTCCCTTGGCGGTTTCACGGCCCGAACGGAGATTGCCGTCGCCGCCGGCAAGTCGGTACGGGCGACGCTCGATCTCGATCTCGGCAAGGTGACGCTCGAGGCCGCCGTGGCGGGAGCCGATCGCTCCCTCGACAGCGGAGCCGGCCTTTCCTGGTCGCTGGACTCCGCGAAGGCCGGACAGCCGCCGCTGCGGGCCGAGGCCATCGCACGACCGACCTTCCTCGTGGCGGCGGGTTCCTACAAGGCGCACCTCGTCATCGCGGGCGCGACACTTACCCAGGACGCAGTGGTCCAGTCCGGCAAAACCATGATCGTGCGGCTGGAACTGCCGTCGGCCGAGCTCGTGCTGACCGGAGCGCTCGGCCCCGAGGCCCCGCCCTTCACCGACTGGCGCGATGCTACGTGGACGGTGCGGCCCGTGAAACTCATCGGCGACGTGAATGCCGGGCCAGCCCTGGAGAACAAAGCGGAAGCGTCCCCAGCCCTCGTCGTGACACCGGGCGAATGGGAGGTGACGTTGGTTTCCGGCGGGGCCAGCACAACACGACGCCTCACGGTTGCGCCGGGGGCCAAGGCGGCCGAGCGCATCGACCTCGCGGCCGGCCGACTGTCGGTCTCGGCGGCGCCGGCGGCCGATGCCCCGCCCCCGCTCAATGTCGTGATCTCCTTTTTCCCCGGTACGCCGGAGGGAGCCTTTGCCGGAAAGCCGATCGTGGAGGCCGGAACGCGGCGTGACTTCGCGGCCATTCTTCCGGCGGGCCGATACCGGATCGCCGCAGCCGACGAGACGGGCCGTGCCGGCACGGCCGTCGTCGAGTTGAAACCGGGCGAAAGCGCCACGCAGGAAATTGCTCTCAAATGAGCGTCCCCCGCCCTTCAACCAGCGAGATCGCCATGCGCATCCTGATGCTTCTGGGTCTGCTCTGTCTTTCGGTTCCTGCTCTTGCCGAACCCGATCCGGAGGCGGAGGCCATCCCGGAAGTCTATGTTGGCTCGCAACCGGTGATGGTGTTGAAGAATGCGGACCCCGACCTCCTCGAGCCCGTCGCCCAGTTCGCTCCGCAGTTGATGGAACTCATCGCCATTACCGGGCAGATACAACGCTGGACGAAGAATTCGCAGCTCGTGGCGAGTAGCTCGCAGGACAGGATCAAGCAGCTGGAAGACCAGGTCGCGAGCCTGAAGAAGGCCGTGGAGGAGTTGCAGAACCGGCAGCCCGGCGGCACGCCCGGTCCCGCGACCGACGACAAGCGGCTGGCGGCGCTCGAGGCGCGCGTGGCCAGGCTCGAGGAGCAACAGGGGAGCTTCAAGGCGCCGTTCAAGGTCGTGAACGCGGCGGGTGTGGCGCTGTTCGCCGTGGCCGAAGACGGTCGCGTCACCGTGGGCACCGACGGACAGGCCACCATCGTCATGAAGGCGACCGGCGCGGACAATGCCCTGATCCAGCTCTCGGCCGCGTCGAAGAAGATGCTGATGCTGACCGACGGCGGCAGCGGCTCCAAGCTCCAGCTCAACGACGGGGCGGAAGCGGCCGTCGAGCTGAACGCGTCCCAGGGCAACAACGGGTTCATCCGGGTGGCCGGCGGCAAGTCGCTGGCGATCATCAATGCCGATCCTTCGAACGCCGCCACGTTCAACCTGCAGGGCGGCCCGGACGGCGGCCTCGCTTTGTCATCGAAGCCCGACAATCTCGGGCTGCTGGTCCAGAAGGCGGGCAAGAACGCCGCCTCTCTCGGCGCCATGCCCGGAAAGGGCGTGGCGCTCCGCCTCTTTTCGGACGCCGGCCAGCAGGTCGTTGCGGCCGGTTCCAATCCCGCCAAGGGCGGCGCCGGGCTGGTGAGCGTCAGCGCCGGCGACAAGGCAGCCGCCATCCTGACGAGCGAGCCGGATGGCGCGGGGCTGGTCCAGTCCTTCGCGGCGGATGGCAGCGGCGCCGCGGCCCTTGTCGGCAAGGAGCGGGCGGCCGTCGCCTACAACCAGGCCGGCAACGCCGTCGCCACCATCTCCAAGAGCGACAAGTCGGAGGGCGGCACGGTCGTGGCCCGCAATCCCGGCGGCGAAGGTGTCTTCGTGGGCGGCTATCGCGCCGATGTCGGCGGCGGTGAGTCCTGTGTCTATCGCGCCAAGGCGCAGAACACCTTCTGCCTCGGAATCGGCATGCCCGGCATGGGCATCGGAAAATGACCCCTCACCCCCTGCAGAACGGATCTTGAACAGATGACCAGATCTCTCAACTGCCTGCCCTTGATTGCCGGCCTCCTGACAATGCTCACGCCCGGCGCGCACGCGGCCTCCGATTGCCAGCCGATCTACGACGCCTATGCGGCGATGGCCAAGGCCCCTGCCGTGAGGAAGACGGTCAAGACCCCGGGCATGGCGGAGCCCGTCGAATTTATCATAACCGGCACGGCGCTCTACGGCCGTGTCGGAGCCAAGGACACATGGTCCAAGACCCCGATCGACGACAAGACCCGCGCGGTGCTGAAGCGCGCCTCACCATCGCCGGAAACGGTCACCGATTGCCGCAAGATCGGTGCGCGGTCGCTGGCGGGCGTGGCGGCCACCGCCTACGAGTTCGCGCCCCCGCCGATGGCGGGAAATGCCCCCGGGGAGAAGATCACCGTCCTGATCGCCGACAAGAGCGGCTTGCCTCTCTCGGAGACAGCGGCCGTGTCCGGTGCCGAGGCGATCCTCGTCTACGACGGCGTCACGGTGCCCGCGCCATAAGCGAAAAAGCGCGGCGAGACATGGAGGGGCGGCAGCACGCGGGCGAGGTCATGCCTTTCCACGCGCTCTTTCTCGCGCTGGTTACGCCAGCGCTCGCCGCGATCTTTCTCCTCGTCGTGTTCGGGGCCCGGCCGCTTGGCGTGCCGCTGGTCCTGGCCACCCTGGCGCCAGCCTATGTCGTGGGCTTCGCGCCCGCTTTTCTCGCCGGGCGCTTCGACCGGTCGTTGGCGAGAAGGGGTTGGCGGGCCGTGGGCCGGCTTCTGGTCGCGGCCGGCCTGGCCTGCATCGCGGGAACGATCCTTCTCGCTCCGCTTCATCTCACCGGCCGCCTCCATGGCGCCCTGCCGCTGCTCTTCCCGTTGGTGCTCGCGCTATCGGCGGTGCTGGCCCTCACGATCGCCCAGCTCTCGGCACGTCTTCTCGCAGGCATGCGTCGGCGCAACGCAAAACGCCGCCCTCTTTCGAGGACGGCGTTTTGAAGTTGGCTCTCGTTTACGATCACGCGCCATATTCGTTTGATCGGAATGTATGTCCTTAGCGTTCGGAAGATCCGGCAGCGACCTACTCTCCCGTGCCTTGAGACACAGTACCATTGGCGCTGAGAGTTTTCACGTCCGAGTTCGGAATGGGATCGGGTGTACACCTCTCGCTAGAGCCACCGGATCGTCCGAACGCAAAGGATTGAGGTCTAAAGTCGTGCACAAGGCCATGCAGCGGATGTCGACCGCTGCACGGAACGAATGAAGTCAAGCCGATCGAGCTATTAGTACCGCTAAGCTGAATGCATCACTGCACTTGCACATGCGGCCTATCAACGTGGTGGTCTACCACGACTCTCAGCGAGACCTAGTTTTGAGGCGGGTTTCACGCTTAGATGCTTTCAGCGTTTATCCCTTCACTACATAGCTACCCGGCGCTACGGCTGGCGCCATAACCGGTACACCAGAGGTAAGTCCATCCCGGTCCTCTCGTACTAAGGACGGCTCCTCTCAAGTCTCGAACACCCACAGCAGATAGGGACCAAACTGTCTCACGACGTTTTGAACCCAACTCACGTACCACTTTAATCGGCGAACAGCCGAACCCTTGGGACCTGCTCCAGCCCCAGGATGTGATGAGTCGACATCGAGGTGCCAAACACCACCGTCGCTGTGGACGCTTGGGTGGTATCAGCCTGTTATCCCCGGCGTACCTTTTATCCGTTGAGCGATGGCCCACTCACGCGGAACCACCGGATCACTATGGCCGACTTTCGTCCCTGCTCGACTTGTCAGTCTCGCAGTCAGGCGGGCTTGTGCCATTGCACTCAGCAGCCGATTTCCGACCGGCCTGAGCCCACCATCGCGCGCCTCCGTTACTCTTTGGGAGGCGACCGCCCCAGTCAAACTACCCACCATGCAGGGTCCCGGATCTGGATGACAGACCGCGGTTAGACATCAAAGAACAAAAGGGCGGTATTTCAAGGTTGCCTCCACCCGAGCTAGCGCCCAGGTTTCAAAGGCTCCCGCCTATCCTACACATCCATTCTCTAATGCCACTGCAAAGTTGTAGTAAAGGTGCACGGGGTCTTTCCGTCTAACTGCGGGTACCCCGCATCTTCACGGGGAATTCAATTTCGCCGAGCCCATGTTGGAGACAGCGGGGAAGTCGTTACGCCATTCGTGCAGGTCGGAACTTACCCGACAAGGAATTTCGCTACCTTAGGACCGTTATAGTTACGGCCGCCGTTTACCGGGGCTTCAATTCAAGGCTTGCACCTCTCCTCTTAACCTTCCGGCACCGGGCAGGCGTCAGACCCTATACTTCGCCTCACGGCTTAGCAGAGCCCTGTGTTTTTGGTAAACAGTCGCCACCCCCTAGTCTGTGCCCCTCTGACGAGACCGTCAGAGGCCCCCTTATCCCGAAGTTACGGGGGTAAATTGCCTAGTTCCTTCAACATGGTTCCCTCAAGCGCCTTGGTATACTCTACCAGTCCACCTGTGTCGGTTTAGGGTACGGTCTATACGCTGGGGCTATTTCCTGGAACCCTTGGGCCGCCCGAGCATTCGCCAACGAGCTCGGGCCACTTTTCGGATCCGTCACCACCAGCAGGCCCACGAATATTGACGTGGTTCCCATCGTCTACGGCTGTCGCCCTCGACTTAGGGGCCGGCTAACCCTGCGCGGATTGACCTTGCGCAGGAACCCTTGGACTTACGGCGAAAGCGTCTCTCACGCTTTTTATCGCTACTTATGTCAGCATTCTCACTTCCGATACCTCCAGGAGCCCTCACGGGTCTCCCTTCGCAGGCTTACGGAACGCTCCGCTACCACTCTTTCGAGTCCGCAGCTTCGGTGCATGGCTTGAGCCCCGGTACATCTTCGGCGCAGGATTTCTTAATTAGACCAGTGAGCTATTACGCTTTCTTTAAAGGATGGCTGCTTCTAAGCCAACCTCCTGGTTGTTATGGAATTCCCACATCCTTTCCCACTTAGCCATGACTTAGGGACCTTAGCTGGCGGTCTGGGCTGTTTCCCTCTCGACGACGGACCTTAGCACCCGCCGTCTGTCTGCCGCGCTGTACTCGCCGGTATTCGGAGTTTGGTTAGGTTTGGTAAGACTTTGGATCCCCCTAGCCCATCCAGTGCTCTACCCCCGGCGGTAATCACACGACGCACTACCTAAATAGTTTTCGCGGAGAACCAGCTATTTCCGAGTTTGGTTGGCCTTTCACCCCTAATCACAGGTCATCCGATACCTTTGCAACGGTAACCGGTTCGGTCCTCCAGTGCGTGTTACCGCACCTTCAACCTGCCCATGACTAGATCACCCGGTTTCGGGT
>NZ_OZ252257.1:0-50000 GCF_965249915.1 Reyranella sp. | reverse complement strand
CCCGCTTCAGCGGCCGCGCCCCGTAGACCGGGTCGTAGCCGCGATTGGCCAGCCACTGCAGCGCCTTCTGGTCGATCTTGAGCTCGATCTTGCGATCGGCCAGCAGCTTCAGCAGCTTCTGGATCTGCACCGCGACGATGTCCGTCATGTGCGCCCGGCTCAGCCGGTTGAACAGCAGGATCTCGTCGAGGCGGTTCAGGAACTCCGGACGGAACGCCCGGCGCACCTCCTCCATGACCTGCTCGCGCACCGTATCGGTGGACTCGCCGTCCTTCAGGGCCGCCAGATGCGAGCTGCCGAGATTGGACGTGAGGATGATCAGCGTGTTCTTGAAGTCGACCGTGCGACCCTGCCCGTCTGTCAGGCGACCGTCGTCCAAGACCTGCAGCAGGACGTTGAACACGTCCGGATGCGCCTTCTCGACCTCGTCGAACAGGATCACCTGGTAGGGCCGCCGGCGTACCGCCTCGGTGAGGACACCGCCCTCGTCGTAGCCGACATAGCCCGGCGGGGCGCCGATCAGGCGGCTCACGGAGTGCTTCTCCATGAACTCGCTCATGTCGATGCGAACCATCGCGGTATCGTCGTCGAACAGGAACGCCGCAATCGCCTTGGTGAGCTCGGTCTTGCCGACGCCCGTGGGGCCCAGGAACAGGAACGAACCGATGGGACGGTTCGGGTCCTGCAGGCCCGCGCGGGCGCGACGCACCGCATTCGCCACCGCGACGACGGCCTCGTCCTGGCCGATCACCCGCTTGTGGATCTCCTCCTCCATGCGCAGCAGCTTGGAGCGCTCGCCTTCCAGCATCTTGTCGACGGGCACGCCGGTCCACCGCGACACGACGGCCGCGATGTCCTCGGGCATGACCTCTTCCTTGACGCCCTTGCCACCGGCGACCTCATGGGTCTCGGCTTCCTTGAGCTTCTTCTCGAGGTCGGGGATCACGCCGTAGGCCAGTTCGCCCGCCTTGGCGAGTTCGCCGCGGCGCTGCGCGATGTCGAGTTCGGAGCGCGCCTTGTCGAGCTGCTCTTTCACCTTCTGCGAATCGGCCAGCTTGTCCTTGGCCGAAGTCCACTGCGCCGTCAGCGCCGCCGACTTCTGCTCGAGCTCGGACAGCTCCTTCTCGAGGCGCTCGAGACGGTCGCGCGACGCGGAGTCGCTTTCCTTCTTGAGCGCTTCCTTCTCGATCTTGAGCTGCATGATGCGCCGGTCGAGTTCGTCCAGCGCCTCGGGCTTGCTGTCGACCTGCATGCGGATGCGGCTCGCGGCCTCGTCCATCAGATCGATCGCCTTGTCCGGCAGGAACCGGTCGGCGATGTAGCGGTTGGACAGGGTCGCCGCGGCCACGATCGAGGAGTCCGCGATCCGGACGCCGTGATGCAGCTCGTACTTCTCCTTCAGGCCGCGCAGGATCGAGATCGTGTCCTCGACCGTCGGCTCGGCCACGAACACGGGCTGGAAACGCCGCGCGAGGGCGGCATCCTTCTCGATGTGCTTGCGGTACTCGTCGAGCGTCGTGGCGCCCACGCAATGCAGCTCGCCGCGCGCCAGGGCGGGCTTCAGCATGTTGGAGGCATCCATCGCGCCGTCGGCCTTGCCCGCACCGATCAGCGTGTGCAGCTCGTCGATGAAGACGATGATCTCGCCTTCCGCCGACGAGATTTCCGACAGCACGGCCTTGAGCCGCTCCTCGAACTCGCCGCGGAACTTGGCGCCCGCGACCATCGAGCCGAGGTCGAGCGACATCAGCTTCTTGTTCTTGAGCGATTCCGGCACGTCATTGTTGACGATGCGCAGCGCGAGACCTTCGGCGATGGCGGTCTTGCCGACGCCCGGCTCGCCGATCAGCACCGGATTGTTCTTGGTCCGGCGGCTCAACACCTGGATGGTGCGGCGAATCTCCTCGTCGCGACCGATCACCGGGTCGAGCTTGCCGTCACGGGCAGCCTGGGTGAGGTCGCGCGCGTACTTCTTCAGCGCGTCGTAGCTCTCCTCGGCGGAGGCCGAGTCGGCCGTGCGGCCCTTGCGCAGTTCCTGAACCGCCTTTTCGAGGGCCTGGGCCTTCACCCCGCCCGTGGCCAGCGCCTCGGCCGCCGGCGTGCCCTTGGCAAGCACCAGTGCGATCAGCATGCGCTCGACCGTGACGAAGGAATCGCCCGCCTTCTCGGCGATCGCCTCGGCCTGTTCGAACAGGCGCGCGGTCTCCGGCGCCATGTAGATCTGGCCGGCGCCCTGGCCTTCGACCTTGGGCTGCTTGGCGAGGTTGGCTTCCACGGCACGGTAGACCGCGCGCGAATCGCCGCCCGCCGAGCCGATCAGGTTGGCGGCGAGGCCTTCCGGATCGTCGAGCAGGACCTTGAGAATATGGTCGGGAATAAGCCGCTGGTGGCCTTCGCGCAGCGCCAGCATCTGGGCGCTCTGCAGGAAGCCCCGCATGCGCTCGGTATATTTTTCCTGGTTCATCATTAACCCTTTCCTTTACGCCCCCGTCGAGCGGCGGGCGGAAGAGCGGACCCTCTGAGTAGAAGCATCCTGAAGGCGATATGGGATCGGATCGGCAGGCTGCAAGACCTCATCGATCGTGCGGCTTTCGCTTGTAATGAACGCCGGTTAGAAAGCCGTGGATCAACTTCCGGAGCGCTCTTCATGTCAGGCGGACACGGCCACATCGACGGATCGAACAAGAAAATAGCCCTGCTGGTCGCCATTCTTGCGGCCCTGCTGGCGGTGTCGGAAATGGGCGGCAAGAGCTCTCAGACGAACTCGCTGGCCAGCCACATCGACGCGTCCAACCTGTGGTCCTTCTTCCAGTCCAAGACCATCCGGCAGACGACCCTGCGCACCGCCGCCGACGAGGTCGAGGCCACCTACAAGGACGGCCCGGCGCCCATGCCCCCGGCGCTCAAGGCGCAGGCCGAGCAATGGCGTCGCACGGCCCAGCGCTACGATACCGAGCCGGAGACCGGCGAAGGCCGCAAAGAGCTGGCCGCGCGTGCCAAGATCAAGGAAGAGCATCGCGACCGGTCGCTGTCGGCCTATCACATGTTCGAATACGGCTCGGCCTGCTTCCAACTCGGCATCGTGCTGGCGGGCGCCGCGGCCCTCACTTCCGTGATCTGGCTGACCTTCCTGTCGGTCGGCCTCGGCGTGGTGGGCTTCGCCTTCACCGTGCTGGCCTTCGTCGCCCCGACGCTGATCCACCTGTAGGACCAATGAAAACGCCCGCAGGCGGCTGCCAGCGGGCGTTTTCTCGAGAGATTGGGTCGACCGCTGATCAGGCGCGCCGGCCGCCGCTGGCCGGGACGAATTCCGGAAGCTCGGGCTGCTCCTCGACCGCCGGGTCGTTATTGATCGGCGCGCTGCGGCCCTTCTGAAGAAAAGCCACGCCGTTCAGACCGGGCTCTTCTTCGACTGGCTCGGCCTGGCGACGGTCAGGCTGGCGACGTTCGGGCTGGCGACGCTCGGCCTGACGATCGGATTGCCGATTGTCGGCCGGACGGTCGGTTTGGCGATTGTCGGCTTGAGGAGCCGATTGACGATTCTCGGATTGGCGATTGTCAGCCTGCCGATGATCGGCCTGGCGAGCATCGCCCTGCGCCTCGTCGGCCTGGTTCTGATCGGGCTGTTCGCCGCGACCACCGCGCTCGTTGGACGGCGCCTGATCGCTGCCGTTCTGCTGCGGCTGACCGCCGGGCTGGCCCTGCTGCTGTCCCGGCTGATCGGGTTGGCCTTCTTCACCATTTTCGCCCCAACCGAGGTTGTTGCGCTGGACGAAGCCGCCCTGGGCCTGAATCATCCGATAATAGTGATCGGCATACTGCCAGTAGGACTCGGCCAGAATGCGATCGCCGGAGGACGCCGCCTCTCGGGCCAGCGACTGATACTTGTCGAAAACCTGGTGCGCGTTGCCGCGAACCCGGACGTCGGGGCCGCTGCTATCGAAAATCTGATTTCGATTAGCCGGACGGTTCGAATTGTAATTCTGGGGCTTGTGATGGTGGTTGTTTCCACCGCCGCCACCGCCGCCGCCACCATTGCGACCGCCGCGCGACCGCTGACGATTGTTTGGTCTCATTAACCTAGGGCCAGTTGCACGCCGGACGGATGTTGTTGGAGCCCCTCTGCCCTTCCCGGGCGCCGTCACGGCTGAATTTCAGGGGAGTTGGTGTCCGCCGTTACAGACCGGTCGGACCAAGGCTCCCCAAGGGGTAAAGGGAACCTAGTCTCATTCCCCCTGATTGCCAACCGATTAATACTGGGCCGGCACGACACGTGCGATCCCACCCAAATCCTGCCGGGGCGGCTTGGGTGTCAGGCCCGCGGCGCCAAAAAGAGCCGCTATAGCCGGTGCTTGGCCCTCGCCTGCCTCGACGACCGCCCAGCCGCCCGGAACGACGAGCCGGGGCGCCTCGGCGGCGATGATGCGATACGCCGCAAACCCGTCGGTGCCGCCGTCGAGGGCCAGCCTGGGCTCATGGGCCGCCACCTCGGGCATCAACCCGTCCACCACGGCGGTCTCGATGTAGGGCGGATTGGAGACCAGCAGGTCGAAGGGTCCGTCCAGCGAGGAGGTCCAGCCGGCCTGCCGCCAGTCACCCGCCTGAAGACGCGCCCGGGATGCCACGCCGAGCGCGTCGGCATTGGACTGGGCGATGGCGAGCGCCGCCGCCGAGGCATCGATCCCGACGCCGGTCGCCCGCGGGTACTCCCGCAGCAAGGTGAGGAGCAGACAGCCCGATCCCAGGCCGAGATCGAGGATTCGCAACGTGCGGCTGCGGTCGGGCAGCAGGTCGAGCACCGTCTCGATCACCGTCTCGCTATCGGGCCGCGGGATCAGAACCGCCGGCGAGACCTTGAACGGCAATCCCCAGAATTCGCGCTCGCCCAGGATGTAGGCCATCGGTTCGCGCCGTACGCGGCGCGCCGTGAGTTCGCGCAACGCCACCGCCGAGGCCGCGGGGGCCGGATCGCGCCCGCGCGAAATCAACTGCTCGATCGTCAATCCCGCCGCGCGACTGAGCAGCAGGCGGGCTTCGAAGCGGACATTGTCGATACCGGCCGCCGTCAGGGCGACGGCGGTATCGCGCAGCAGGGCATCGTAGGAGGCGTTCTCCGCCACCGGTCAGGCCGCAAGCTCCGCGAGCCGCGTAGCCTCGTCCTCGGAGGTCAGGGCGTCGACGATGGCGTCCAGCCCGCGCCCGTCCAGAACCTCGGCGAGGTTGTAGAGGGTGAGGTTGATCCGGTGATCGGTCACCCGGCTCTGCGGGAAGTTGTAGGTGCGGATACGCTCGCTGCGGTCGCCGCTGCCCACCTGGCCCTTGCGGTCGGCGGAGCGCAGATCGTCGAGCCGCTGGCGCTCGGCATCGTAAAGACGGGCCCGCAGGATCTTCATCGCCTTGGCGCGGTTCTTGTGCTGGCTCTTCTCGTCCTGCTGGCTGACCACGACCCCGGTCGGAATGTGCGTGATGCGAACCGCCGAATCGGTCGTGTTGACCGACTGGCCGCCCGGGCCCGAGGCACGGAACACGTCGATGCGCAGGTCCTTCTCGTCGATCTTGATGTCGACCTCCTCGGCTTCCGGCAGCACCGCGACCGTCGCCGCCGAGGTGTGGATGCGGCCCTGGGCCTCGGTCGCCGGAACGCGCTGCACGCGATGCACGCCGGACTCGAACTTGAGGCGGGCGAACACGTTGCGGCCGGTCACCGTGGCGATCGCCTCGCGATAGCCGCCAATGCCCGTGTCGGAGAGTTCCATGACCTCGAACTTCCAGCCCTTTTCGGCGGCGTAGCGCTGGTACATGCGGAACAGGTCGGCCGCGAACAGGGCCGCCTCGTCGCCGCCGGTGCCGGCGCGGATTTCCAGGATGGCGTTCTTTTCGTCGGCCGCATCCTTGGGCAGCAGCATCCGCTTCACGGTGCGCTCCAGCTCGGGCAGACGCTTGCGAATCTCCGCAGCCTCCTCCTCCGCCATCGCCTTCATGTCGGGATCGGAGGCCATCGCCTCCGTGTCCTTCAAGTCGCGCTCGGCCTTCTGCCATTCGTTCACCGCCTCGACGAGCGGGCCGAGGTCGGCATATTCCTTCGAGGCCGCGACGAACTTCTGCGAATCGAGCGTGCCGGCAGACAGCGCCGCCTGCAGCTCGGCATGGCGCGTCACGATCTGGTTGAGTTTCAATAACAGCGACATCTCAAACCTTCAGGGCTTCAGCGAGACCGTCGAGCGACACTTCGCGCTGCGCGCCGCTGTCGAGATCCTTGAGCTGCGCCACGCCCTTGGCCAGCTCGTCGTCTCCGATGATCAGCGCGGCGCGGGCATTGAGCTTGTTGGCCCGCTGCATGCGCCGCTTCATGTTGCCACGATAATCCTGCTCCACCGCGATGCCCTGCTTGCGCAGGCTCCGCGCGATGCCAAGCGCCTTGGCCTCGGCCGCCGCGCCCAGAGGCGCAATGACGACGGGTCGCGGCAGGGGCCTGGGCTCGTCGGCCAGCATCATCAGCCGCTCGATACCGCCCGCCCAGCCGATGCCGGCCGTCGGCGGTCCGCCCAGCTCGGCGATCAGACCGTCATAGCGGCCGCCGCCCAGCACGGTGCCCTGGGCGCCGAGATGCGTGGTCACGAACTCGAAGGCGGTGTGGGTATAGTAGTCGAGGCCGCGCACCAGCGCCGGATCGACCTCGAAGGCGATGCCGGCGGCCGTGAGACCGTCCTGCACCGACTTGAAGAAGTCGCGGCTCGCCTCGTTGAGGTGATCGCTGAAGCTCGGCGCCTGGGCGTTGATCGCCTTGTCGCCCTCGTCCTTGCTGTCGAGGATGCGCAGCGGATTGCGCGCCAGGCGATTGCGCGAATCCTCGGAAAGCTTGTCCACGTGACCGGAATAATAGTCGGTCAGGACCTTGCGGTAGCCCGTCCGGCTCTCCGGATCGCCGAGCGAATTGATCTTGAGCACGCAGCGGTCGAGGATCGTCAGCCGGTCGAGGATGTCGGCCGCGACCGAGATCACCTCGATGTCGGCGCCGGGCTCGGGCGCGCCCAATACTTCGAGATCGATCTGGTGGAACTGGCGCTGCCGGCCCTTCTGCGGGCGCTCGTAGCGGAACATCGGGCCCGCCGCGAAGACCTTCAGCGGCAGCTGCTGCGCCAGCTCGCCGTTCGACACGAAGGCGCGGCAGATGCCGGCCGTGTACTCCGGCCGCAAGGTGAGCGATTCGTCGCCGCGATCCTTGAAAGTGTACATCTCCTTCGACACGACGTCGGTGGTCTCGCCGATGCCGCGGGCGAACAGCTCGGTGAACTCGAAGATCGGCGTGGCCATCTCGCGATAGCCGTAGAGGCGCGCGACCTCGCGTGCGGTGTCGACGACGTGCGCGAAGCGCCGGTAGTCATCGGGGAGGATGTCGTGCGTGCCACGCACGGGTTGCATCTTGCTCACGGGAAATCGCCTCGAAAGATCGTCGGGAAAGGAAGGCCTGGACTGCTACTCGGCAGCGGCGCGATGTCGCTCGGCTTCTTCCGCCCTGGCGGCCTCGATCTCGGCCGCCTTCTTCTCGATCAGCTCGACCAGATGGTCGACGACGTTGCCGTCCTTCAGCCGATGGTGCGGAACGCCGGCAATATAGACCTGGTGGGTGTTGGAGCCGCCGCCGGTGAAGCCGATGTCGGTTTCGCGCGCCTCGCCGGGGCCGTTCACGACGCAGCCGATCACCGACACCGTCATCGGCGTGGTGATGTGGGCGACGCGCTTCTCCAGCGCCTCGACCGTGCGGATGACGTCGTATTGCTGGCGCGCGCAGGACGGGCAGGAAATGACGTTCACGCCGCGATGCCGCAGGTTCAGCGCCTTCAGCATCTCGAAGCCGACGCGGACCTCTTCCTCCGGCTCGGCCGAGAGCGAGACCCGGATCGTGTCGCCGATGCCGGCCCACAGGAGCGAGCCCATGCCGATCGACGACTTCACCGTGCCGGTGCGCGTGCCGCCCGCCTCGGTGACGCCCACATGCAGCGGGTAGTCGCAGGCTTCGGCGAGCTGCTGGTAGGCCGCGACCGCCAGGAAGACGTCCGACGCCTTCACGCTGATCTTGAACTCGTGGAAGTCGTGATCCTGCAGGATGCGCGCATGGTCGAGCGCACTCTCCACCATCGCCTCCGGACAGGGCTCGCCGTATTTCTCGAGCAGGTCCTTCTCGAGCGAGCCGGCATTGACGCCGATGCGCATGGAGCAGCCGTGGTCCTTGGCGGCCTTGACGACCTCGCGCACGCGCTCGGCGCTGCCGATGTTGCCGGGGTTGATGCGCAGGCACGCGGCGCCCGCCTGCGCCGCCTCGATGGCGCGCTTATAGTGAAAGTGGATGTCGGCCACGATCGGGACCTTCGCGGCCCGCACGATCCGGGGCAGCGCCGCCGTCGACTCCTCGTCGGGGCAGGAGACGCGGATGATATCGACGCCCACCTCTTCGCAGCGGCGGATCTGGGCGATGGTCGCGTCGGCGTCCGCGGTCAGCGTGTTGGTCATGGTCTGCACGGTGATCGGCGAATCGCCGCCTACCGGCACGGCCCCAACCATCACGCGCCGCGACTTGCGGCGCTGGATGTCGCGGTACGGTCTGATGCTCATGGGGACAATGTAGCGGCGGCGCCCCGCCTCCGCCAGCCGGCGGCCGTTACAAAGGCGCGACGGACCCTACCGGGCCTCGGTGATGCGGTAGGCGATGCCTGCCGGGACGACGTAGCTCTCGCCCGCCCGGACATAAGTCTGCGTCAGCACGTCGCCATTGGGCGCGCGAAGCTCGACCCAGCTGTTGCTCTTCACGCTGATCGGGGTGTTGACCCGCACCGGAATCGGCGGCGGGGCGGCCGGCTCCGCCGGACGGGCCGTCGCTTCCTCGACGGGCGCGCGCGCCGGGTCGATGCGCGGCGGATCGATGGCGGCCGGCGGCTGCGCGGCCTGCGCCTGGCCGATCGAGGGAACGGTCATCACGACGGGGGGCGGCGCGGGAACGGCGACGACGACCGGCGGCGGCGCCAAAGCTGCAGGCGCCGCGCTACCATCGAGACGCTGCGCAGGCCAGACCTGCGCGGGCAGCGAGCCGCCGAGAGTGCGCGTGTCGGGCGCCGTCGCGGACGGCAACTGCGCGACGAACGGGTTGGGGGCGGCAGCCGGCGGGCTCGGCCGCTCGGAGAGCAGACGGTCCGGCACGGGCGGAACCTTCTGGGCGACGACGGCCTGATCGCGCGGCATGTAGTGCCACACGCCATAGCCCGCAGCGACGACGAGAAGAACCGTGAGGACCGCGAGGCCGATCGGCGCGCGCCTCTCCATGACCGGGAAATCGGCCGGCAGCGCCACCGGGCGCTTGATCGGCACGGCACCCGACAGGTGATAAGCGGTCATGACCTTCTCGGCATCGAGACCGACATGGGTCGCGTAAGCGCGCAGGAAGGCGGGGATGTAGGCGGCGCCGGGGAGTTCGTCGTAGCGACCTTGCTCGATCGCTTCGAGGTGAGAGCGCCTGATGCGGATGCTCTTCTCGACTTGAGTCAGGTCCAGACCGCGTGCCTCGCGTTGATCGCGTAGGAGTCGACCGACCGCCTGGCCTGGTCCGGCCTCGCGCTCAATCGCCCGCCAGTCAACCTGATCCGGCATTGATATTCCCTGCTTGTCCCCTCGTCGCGACTCTTAGCAGAGGCCCCATGGCAGGGCAAAAGCGATTCGACTTTCGGTCGTTAAATTTCGATCGCATGGTCGGCGGCGAAGAGACGCAACGTCTCGCGCAATGGACGATCCGGTTGCGTAAGCGCAGTGGTCATGAAACCTGCCGACTCATTTAGATCAAGCGAACGAATCATCGCCTTCACGGGGCCGATCGCGCCGGGCGACATCGACAAAGAGCGTATGCCTATTGAAAGCAACGCGAGGGCCTCGACCGGACGCCCCGCCATTTCTCCACACACCGCGACGTCCACGCCTGCAGGCCGCACTTTGTTCACTACAAAATGTAGCAGTCGCAGCAGTGCCGGGGACAAGCTGTCGTAACGGCCGGCGATGCGGGTGTTGCCGCGATCGGCGGCATAGAGGAACTGCAGGAGATCGTTCGTGCCGATCGAGATGAAATCGACATGAGGCACCAGACTGTCGAGTTGCCATGCCAGCGCCGGCACTTCGAACATGACGCCGACACGCAGACGCTCGGGCACCGGCTGGCCGCGCCGCCTCGAACGATCGAGTTCGAGATCGAGCAGATGACGCGCCCGTAGCAATTCTGTGACCTCGGCGATCATGGGGAACATGATCGACAAGGGCCGCCCGCTCGCGGCAAGGATCATGGCGCGCAACTGACGACGCAGCATCGCCGGACGATCGAGCCCGATGCGGATCGCGCGCCAGCCCATGGCGGGATTTTCATCTCCAAAGGCGCCGATATAGGGAAGGACCTTGTCGCCTCCCACATCGAGCGTCCGGAAAACGACGGGACGTCCGTCCGCCAGGTCGAGCACGCGCCCGTAGAGCCAGGCCTGTGCATCGACGTCGGGAAACTCCGAACGCACCATGAACGGAATCTCGGTCCGGTAGAGGCCGACACCGTCGGCGCCCGTATCGTCGAGATGCTGCATGTCGATCAGCAGGCCGGCATTCATGTTGAGCGAGATGCGCGCCTGATCGCGCGTGGCCGGCGGCAGGTCGCGCAGCGCCGCATACTTGCGGCGGCGTTCGGCGCGCGCATCGATCGCAAGATGGACTGTCTGGAGGATGTCCTCGGCCGGCCGCACCAGGACCTGCGCGTTGTCACCGTCGACCACGATCGGATCGCCGGCCTCGACCCTCGCCAGCACGTTCGGCGCGCGGCCAACGACGGGAATGTCGAGGGCCCGCGCCACGATCGCCACGTGACTGAGCGCCGAGCCTTCCTCCAGCACGACGCCGCGCAGACGGTTGCGGTCGTAGTCGAGCAGCTCGGCCGGTCCCATGTCGCGGGCGACCACGATCATGTCGTCCGGCAAGGTGCTGGGATCGGTTGCGACGCGACCGGTGAGACGCAGCAGCAGCCGGTTGCTGAGATCCTGCAGATCGCTCAGCCGCTCGCGGATATAGGGATCGGTCGACTGGCCGAGGCGCGTGCGGACATCGTCGAAGGCACGCTGCACGCCGGCCTCGGCGGTAAGGCCCGAGTCTATTGCCTCGCGCACCCGCTCGGCCCAGCCGCGATCGTCCACGAACATGCGGAAGGTCTCGAGAATCTCGCGCTGCTCGCCCGACTGCATGTCGTGCGCCTCGAGCATGCGATCGACATCTTCGCGCACGCCGCGCAGCGCTTCGAGAAAGCGGACCTTCTCCTGCTCGACATCCTCCGCCACCACGCGCTGGATGACGATGCGGGGTTCGTGCAGCACGGCGCGGCCGATCGCGACACCGGGCGTGAGCTGTACACCGTCGACGCGCAGCGGCAGCAGTCCGATGCCATCGACCTGCTGGACCTCGTTGGGACTGACGACGTGACTGGCCGAGACCAGTTCCGCCAGCACCATGGCGATGGTCTGAAGCGTCTCGACCTCTTCCTCGTCGTACTGCCGACGCGTGCGGTTCTGCACGACCAGAACGCCCAGCACGCGGCCGGCGCGCACGATCGGCACGCCTGCCAGCGAATGGTAGATTTCCTCGCCGGTCTCGGGGCGGTAGGCGAATTGCGGATGATGCTGGGCATCGTCGAGCGCCAGCGGCCTGCCGTGGGCGGCGATGTCGCCGACCAGTCCCTCGCCGACCCGCAGGCGCGTGGCATGGACGGCCGACGGGTTGAGGCCCTGGGTTGCGAACAGTTCCAGCACCTCGCCCGCCCGCAGCAGGTAGATCGAGCAGACCTCGGCCACCATTTCGTTGGCGACCAGGCGCACGACCTCGCCCAGCGTCACTTCGACGGACTCGGCACGCGCCATCGTGTCCCGGAGCCGCTTGAGGAGCATTCGCGGTCCGGCCAGGGGAGTCGATCTCTCCATGGTCAGACCGCTAGATGCTTGAGTCGAATGACGACGAAGCTGCGGTCGATGACGCAGGCGCAAACTCGCCAAGCCGCGGCCGCCGAATTGGTCGGGCGGGCATTGCTGCAAGACATATGGGCGAGTGCGGCGTCCATGCGCGGGTTATAGCAAGACCCGCGCCGGACTGCCTACCGGCTAATTCGCAGAGTCCAACCGCGATTTAGGGGCGTTCCAATACCCTTCCGGGTGATTTCAGGCGGCGTCCAATTCATAGGCTGTGTGAAGCGCCCGCACCGCCAGTTCGGTGTACTCCGCCGCCACCAGCACGCTGATCTTGATCTCCGACGTCGAGATGACCTGGATGTTAATGCCCTTGGCCGCGAGGGTTTCGAACATCTTGAGCGCGACGCCGGCATGGCTGCGCATGCCGACGCCGATCACCGAGACCTTGGAGACGTTGAGGTCGGACTTGACCTCGGCGAACTTCAGCTCGTCCTTCGCGCGCTCGAGCTGCTGCACCGCTCGCGCCAGGTCCGGCTTGGGCACCGTGAAGGTCATGTCGGTGGAGCTGCCGTCGACCGAGACGTTCTGCACGATCATATCGACATTGATGTTGGCCGCGGCCAGCGGGCCGAAGATCGCCGCCGCGACACCGGGCCGGTCGGGCACCTGGGTCACGGTGATCTTCGCCTCGTCCTTGGCGAAGGCAATGCCGCTCACGACGGACTTCTCGAGGCCCTGGGCCATGATCTCTTCCTCGTCCACAACCAGAGTTCCGGGCAGATCGCTGCCGAGCGCCTCGTCGAACGACGACAGCACCTGCACGCGTACATGATGGTTCATCGCCAGCTCGACCGAGCGCGTCTGCAGCACCTTCGAGCCGAGCGAGGCCATTTCGAGCATTTCCTCGTAGGTCACGCGATCGATCTTCTGGGCCTTCTCGACGATCCGGGGATCGGTCGTATAGACGCCGTCGACGTCGGTGTAGATGTCGCAGCGATCGGCCTTGAGGGCGGCCGCCAGCGCCACCGCGGAGGTGTCGGAGCCGCCACGGCCCAAGGTCGTGATGCGACCTTCCGGCGAGATCCCCTGGAAACCCGGCACCACGGGAACTTCGCCCGCCGCCATCGTCCTGGCCATCTCGACCGTGTCGATCTCGACGATACGCGCCTTTGCGTAGGCGTCGTCGGTCTTGATCGGCAGCTGCCAGCCGACCCAGGAACGCGACTTGACCCCTTCCTGCTGCAGGGCCATCGCCAGCAGGCCGATCGTGACCTGCTCGCCGGTCGCCACCACGACATCGTATTCGCGCGGATCGTGCAGCGGCGAGATCTCGTTCACCCACTTGACGAGCTGGTTGGTGGCGCCCGACATGGCCGAGACCACGACCGCGACCTCGTTGCCGCGCGCGACTTCGGCTTTCACCTTGCGCGCGACGTTCTTGATCCGATCCGTGTCACCGACCGATGTGCCGCCAAATTTCAGAACGATGCGCGCCATGAACCCACTCGAAGGGCAAGCCCCTGCCCGGAAAGCGGGCTATAGACACCGATGCTGCCATATGGGTCAAGAGAACCATGGTTGAAACCGCGCATAACCCCACCGCCGGAACGGTCGATCCCGCCGACGTCGAACGCTTCTCCCGAATCGCAGACGAGTGGTGGGACCCCGCTGGCAAGTTCGCCCCCCTGCACCGGCTGAACCCGGTGCGGATCGGCTATGTCCGCGACCGGGTCGCCGCCCACTGGCAGCGCGACCCGCTGGGCTTCGATCCGCTGCAGGGCCTCTCCCTGCTCGACATCGGCTGCGGCGGCGGTCTGCTCTGCGAGCCGATGACCCGCCTCGGCGCCTCCGTCACAGGGGTCGACGCCTCCGAGCGCAACATCTCTGTCGCCTCGCTGCATGGCGAAGGCCAGGGCCTCGCCATCGACTACCGCCAGGGCACCGCCGAAGCGCTGGCCGAAAGCGGCGCGCAATTCGACGTCGTGCTGGCCCTCGAGATCGTCGAGCACGTGGCCGATGTCGATCTATTCCTGCGCTCCTGCGGCCGCCTCGTGAAGCCGGGCGGGCTGCTCTTCCTGTCGACGCTCAATCGCACCGCCAAGGCCTGGGCGCTCGCCATCGCCGGCGCCGAATACGTGCTGGGCTGGCTGCCCCGCGGCACGCACGACTGGAAGAAATTCCTCAAGCCGTCCGAGGTGGCGCGCGGCCTGCGCGCCGGCGGCATCGAACCGCAGGAGATCGTCGGCGTCGTCTACAGTCCGCTCAGCCGCAAATGGTCGCTGAACAAGACCGACCTCGACGTGAACTACATGCTGTACGGAGTCGCGGGGCCCAAATAGCGGCCCGGCGAACGGATCAGTTGCCGCGCGGGATCCAGGGGAGGCGGCCGAACTCGATGCCTTCCTCTGCCAGGGCGTCGGCCTCTTCTTCGCTCGTCTGGCCATAGATGCCGCGCTTGTCGCTCTCGCCATAGTGAATCTTGCGGGCCTCTTCGGCGAATTTGTCGCCGACATGCTCGCAGTTCTTCTCGACCTCGGCGCGGACCGCCAGCAGGGCCTCGCGCAGTTCCTTGGGCATTTGCCGGGCGAGCGCCGCGATCTGCTGCTGTTGCTCGGGCGACGGCGCGACGGGCGTTTCCGTCCCAGGCGCCTCGACGACGGCCGGCAGCGTGGCGTCCTTGCCCTTCTTGCCGATGCGGGGCGCCATGAGGGCGCGCTCGACCTTGTCGGTGCCGCAGACGGCACAGCCGATCAGGGATTTCTTCTCCTGACGTTCATAGGTCTTGCTGTCCTTGAACCAGCTGTCGAACTCGTGGCCGTTGGCGCAGCGCAAGCGATACAAAATCATGACAACCAGAAAAATGGTGGCTTGTCGGGTCGGACGCAAGGCCCGATTGTCGCGCCCCGCCTCTCGAGGCCCCCAGCAGCAGCCGTCGATGTCTCCGCAACCCTCCAATCTCAAAGCTGCCTTCTGGATGGCCGGCTGGCTGACGGCCATGCTCGTCATGGCGATTGCCGGACGGGAGACGACGCGCGAACTCGACGTGTTCCAGATCCTGGAGATGCGCTCGGTCATCGGCCTGGCCATGCTGTATCCGCTGATCCACCGCGCGGGCGGCTTCGGCAAGCTGAAGACGGCGCGGCCCTGGCAGCAGGCCGGCCGCAACATCGCCCACTACGGCGCGCAGTTCGCCTGGTTCAAGGCGCTGACCCTGATCCCGCTGGCCCAGGTCATCTCCATCGAGTTCACCATGCCGATCTGGACGGCGATCCTGGCGGTCGCCTTCCTGGGCGAGCGGATGGGGCTGTGGAAGAACCTCGCGGTGGCGTTCGGGATCGTCGGCGTCGTCATCATCGTGCGGCCAGGGGCCAACGAGATCGTGCCCGGCCAGATCATCGCACTGGCGGCCGCCGTCGGCTTCGCCATCTCGGTGACCATGGTGAAGTCACTGACCCGCACCGACAGCGTGGTGACCATCCTGTTCTGGATGCTGCTGATCCAGTCGATCATCGGTCTGGTGCCGGCGCTCGAGATCTGGCGCTGGCCCTCGGCCTATGTCTGGGCCTGGATCATCGCCATCGCCTTCTGCGGAACCTTCTCGCACTACTGCCTGACGCGCGCCATGCTGCATGCCGACGCCACCGTCGTCGTTCCGATGGATTTCCTGCGCGTGCCGCTGACCGCCCTCGCCGGCTGGCTGCTCTACAACGAACGGCTGGACATGCTCACGATCCTCGGCGCCGCGCTGATCCTCTCGGGCAACCTGCTGAACCTGAAGGGCGCGGGAGTGCGCAAGACATGACGCCTTCCTCCTGGATCGCCGCCTGGGCCGGCCTCGTCCCGCCCGGCGCCGCCGTCCTCGATCTCGCCGCCGGAAACGGTCGCCACACCGCATTCTTCGCCGCCCGCGGTCACCGGGTGACCGCGCTGGATCGCGACGTGAGCAACCTCGTGCCGTCCGACACGATCGAAGTGATCGCAGCCGATCTCGAGGATGGTTCGCCGTGGCCGCTGGCCGGCCGCCGCTTCGGCGCGATCGTCGTCACCAACTACCTGCACCGTCCGCTGTTTCCGGCACTCTTCGAGACGCTGCTGCCGGGCGGCATCCTGCTCTACGAGACCTTCATGGAGGGCAACGAGCGCTTCGGAAAGCCAAGCCGCCCGGAATTCCTGCTGAAGGACGGCGAACTGCTCGACCTCGTGCGCGGGCGCTTTTCGGTGACCGCCTACGAAGCGCGCATGATCAGCCAGCCGAAGATGGCGATGGTGCAGAGGATCGCCGCCCGCCGTCTCTAGCTTCCGCTCAGGCGCCGCGCGCGCCGCGGATCAGCCGGCCGGGCAGCGCGCCGGTCGCCTCGCCCTGCCGATAGACGATCGCGCCCGACACGACGGTCGCGTCGAAGCCCTCGGTTCGCTGGATCAGTCGCTTTCCGCCGGCCGGCAGGTCGTAGACGATTTCGGGTCGGCGCAGTCGCATCTTGTCGTAATCGATGACGTTGATGTCGGCCTTCAGGCCCACCTGCAGCAGCCCGCGGTCGCGCAGACCGATCTCCGCCGCATTGTCGGCGGTCAGCCGCTTGATGGCCCACGACACCGGAAACAGCGAGCCGCGCGCACGATCGCGCGTCCAGTGCGTCAGCGTGTAGCTGGTCGCCGTCGCGTCGCACATCACCCCGACATGAGCGCCACCGTCGCCCAGGCCCAGCAAGGTGTTGGGCCGGTCGATCATCTCGCGCACCACGTCGAGATTGCCGGCGACGAAGTTCGTCACGGGAAGATAGATGATCTGCTTGCCATCGCGTTCGAGCAGCATGTCGTACGCGACCTCGGCGGGCGGGCGGCCCTGTCGCGCGGCTATGGCGGCGATGCTCTGGTCCGCGGTCGGCTCGTAATCCGGCGGATCGCCCAGCGGGAACATACGATCCCAGCGGTCGACCAGCCGCCTCTGCCTGTCGCCTTCGAAAGATTCGGCGAGCACGCGCGCCCGAAATTCGGGCGTGCGCCACTGCGCGAGGCGCTCGGCGAACGGCAGGCGGCCGGCGCTGTCGGCACTCGGCCGGCCCGTGAACGGCGTCTGCGACAGCTCGAGGCCCAGCAGCACGGAGGTCGGCCGCGTGCGGACCTGGGCGGTGATGCGCAGCCCCTCCCGATTGGCCTCGTCGATCTCCGCCATGGTCTCGCGCCAGCCGTCGGGGCGGGCGTTGGACTGCAGCAAGGTGATGGTGACCGGCCGCCCGGATTCCTTCGCCAATCGGCGGAACAGCGCGACCTCGCCTTCCTGGAAATCCGACACGATCTGCAGCCAGCCGGCGTCGGCCCGGCGCATCGCGCGGGCAATGGCGGTGAGCTCTGCCTCCTCGGTGCGTAGGGTCGGGATGTGCTTGCCGTCGGCCGACTTGTGATTGAGCGTGCGCGAGGTCGAAAAGCCCAGTGCGCCGGCGCGCACGCCTTCGATAGTGAGCTCGGCCATGCGATCGCGATCCTGCTCGGTCGCCGGCTCCCGGTCGGCGCCGCGCTGGCCCATCACATAGACGCGCAACGCCGCGTGCGGCACCTGCGTCGCCACATCGGCATCGTAGGAACGCGCGGCGATAGCATCCATGAAATCCGGAAAGCTGTGCCAGTTCCACGGCAGGCCCTCCGCCAGCACGACCTCGGGAATGTCCTCCACCCCCTCCATCAGGTTGATCAGCATCGCGTGCTGATCCTCGTGGCAGGGCGCGAAGCCGACGCCGCAATTGCCGAGCACGACCGTGGTGGCGCCGTTCCACGACGACGGCGACAGCCGCTCGCTCCACGTCACCTGCGCGTCATAGTGGGTGTGAACGTCGACGAAACCCGGCGTCACCAGCCTGCCACGCGCGTCGATCTCCTCTTCGCCCTTGGCAATGTCCCTCCCTATCGCCGCGATCTTGCCGTCGACGATTGAAAGATCGGCTTCATAGGGATCGCCGCCCGAGCCATCGACGATGGTGCCATTGCGAATCACGAGTCTGGAAGAGGACATCGGATGCTCCAGGATGGGGTGGCCGAGACTGGCGCGATTCGGGGTCTCGGTCGAGGCCGAAGCCGCCGCAATTTTTGCCAGTTTCGCCGCAAGGATTACGCATGCGATCCAGCCGAATATTCCGCAAATGGCGGCGCCTCGACGAGCCCGGCCTCGAGCTCATGACCTTGTCGACCACGGCCTTCGGGCTGACCGTCCGCTCGACACTGGTCCATGCCGGCGCGGAAGGATTCGGCCTGCGCTATCGCTGGGACCTCGACACGTCCTGGCGGACGCGCACGCTCCACGTCGAGCGTACCGACGCGGTCGAGACGTCGCTCACGATCGAACGGACCGGCGATACGAGCTGGCGCGTCGATGGTGAGCCGCGCAGCGACCTCGCGGGCTGTCACGAGGTCGACGTCTCGGCGACTCCCTTTTGCAACAGCCTCGCGATCCGGCGCCTGGGCGCGGCAGGCGGCGATCTGCTCGCGCTGTTCGTCGATGCGCCCGCTCTCAGCTGTCAGCCGTCGCGCCAGCGCTATGAGCCTCTCGGCCCGCGCGCCTGGCTCTATGTCGACAAAGGTGTGTCCGAGGGCTTCACGGCAAGACTCGATCTCGACGAGGACGGCCTCGTCGCGACGTACGAGCACCTGTTCGAGGCGCTCTAGGGTACCTCCCGGAACAGCGGCCTACGACGCCGTGCAGCTCCGAACGCTCGTTGACAGACGTTCGGGCGAACCACTAAGTGACGTCCCATGAGTGGCGCCCACCTCCGCACCGCAAACCGACGCCGTCGCTGCTTCCAGCGGCGGCTTTCGTGGCTGCGTGCAGACAGGCCCCTCACCCGGTGAGGTCCGCGCCCTAGCGGTCCACCCCCGAGGCGGCATCAGCCCGCATCTCCGAACCCCCGCAGCCCTTGGCTTTCGGGGGTTTTTCTTTGCCCTTACTCCAGCAGCAGGACACAACCATGAGCATTCGCGTCGGCATTGTCGGAATCAGCGGTTTTGGCGGCGGCGAGGCGATGCGCCTGGTCGCGAGCCACCCGTCCTTCGAACTCGTCTACGCCGCCGGCGAAGGCAGCGCCGGCAGCCGCTTGGGCGACCGGTTTCCCGGTGCGCCGGCCAGGCTGGCCGGTCTGGTGATCGAGAAGTGGGACCCGGCGCGCCTGCCGAAGCTCGACCTGCTGTTCGCGTCGCTGCCCACCGGCACCTCGGCCGAGGCGCTGGCCCGCGTGCCCCAGGACGTGAAGATCGTCGATATCGGCGGCGACCACCGCTACGTCGAGGGTTGGGCCTACGGCCTGGCCGACGTCTGGCCGTCACAGATCGAAGGACAGACTCGCGTCGCCAACCCCGGCTGCTTCCCGGCGGCGACGCTGACCGCGCTGGCGCCGCTGCTGGCCGGCAAGCTGATCGAGCCCGGCAACATCGTGATCGACGCCAAGACCGGGATCTCCGGCGCCGGCCGGGGCGGTGCCGACAACAGGTTCGGCTACGCCGAGAGCAACGAGAACCTGATGCCCTACGGTCTGCTCAAGCACACCCACATGCCCGAGATGGCCACGACGATCGAGCGGCTGGGCGGCGGCAGCGCAGCCGGGCTGGTGTTCACGCCGCACCTGGTGCCGATGACCCGCGGCGTACTCGCCACAATCTACTGTCGCGGCCGCGCCACCACGGAGCAGTGCCTGGACGCGGCGCGGGACTTCTACGCCGGACGCGCGTTCGTCCGCGTCACCGACAAGCCGCCGCAGACCAAATGGGCGACCGGCTCGAACCTGGCGTTCGTCAGCTACGCGGCCGATCCGGAGCGCAACCTGGTGATCGCGATGGGTGTGGTCGACAATCTCGGCAAGGGAGCAGCCGGCCAGGCGGTGCAGAATGCGAACCTGATCTGCGGCCTGCCGGAAACTGCGGGGTTGGAAGGCGCACCTGTTTGGCCATGAGATGGCCTCGCAGGTCGCCTCCCTAAGTCGGCTACTCCGCCGCCTTGGCGATCGTGGCCTTGTGCAGGGTCGCCGGCGCGTATTTGCGGTCATGCGTCAGCGACGGGACCATCTTCCGCGCCTCCTCGATCTTCGCCATGTCGACATCGGCAATGACGAAGCCCGCTTTTTCGCCGCCGGCATCGGCCAGCACCTCGCCCCACGGGGCGACCGCGATCGAGTGACCGTAGGTCTTGCGGTTGGAGCCCTTGTGCGTGCCGACCTGGGCCGGCGCGAAGACGAAGCAGCCGGTCTCGATGGCGCGGGCGCGCATCAGCGTGTGCCAGTGCGCCTGGCCCGTCGGCACGGTGAAGGAGGACGGGATCGCCAGCATCGTGGCGCCGGCATGCGCCAGCTCGCGATAAAGATAGGGAAAGCGCAGGTCGTAGCAGATCGTCATGCCGAGCAAGCCCCACGGCGTCTCGGCCAGCACCGCTCTCTCGCCCGGCTTGAACGTCGAGGACTCACGGTAGCTCTCGCCGCCCGCGAGCTGGACGTCGAACATGTGGATCTTGTCGTAGCTCGCCACGATGCCGCCCGACGAATCGATCAGATAGGAGCGGTTGCGGATCTGCTCTTCGCCCGGCACCCGCACATGGATCGAGCCCAGCAGGAACCAGGCGCCGGTGTCGCGTGCCGCGGCACGGCAGGCCGCGAGCATCGCGTGCTCTTCCTCGGTCTGCGCCTTGGCCAGCGTCTCGGTGCGATTGGCGCCGATCAGGCCGGTGTTCTCCGGCGTCATGATGAAGTCGGCGCCCGCTTCGCGCGCGAGCTTCGCCTGCTCGCGCAGGGAGGCCACGTTCTCGGCCATGTCGTTGCTGACGTTGGTCTGGATCAGGCCGGCCTTGAACGCGGTCATGATGGAAGCTCCTCAGCCCGGCTGTGCGAGCAGCGCGTCGAGCTTGCCCGCCTGTTCGAGAGCGGCGAGATCGTCGGAGCCGCCGATGTGCTGCCCGTTGATGAAGATCTGCGGCACGCTGGTGCGATTGGTACGGCTGCGCATCTCGGTGCGCTTCTTGTCGTCCATCATCACGTCGGTCTCTTCGTAGTCCGCGCCCTTGCTGTCGAGCAGGCTCTTGGCGCGTGCGCAGTAGCCGCAGAACGGCGTCGTATAAATCTCGATCTTGGCCATGGGTGAACCTCTTTCTCGAACTATAACGCTGGCCGGACGACCCGCGCCAGTGTCAGGACATCAACCGATTTGGCCCCGGCGCGTTCCAGCGTGCGCGTGCACGCCTCGACCGTCGCGCCGGTCGTCAGGACGTCGTCGACCAGCAGAACGGTCTTGCCGGCCACGTGCGGTCGCCATTTCGGATGAATGTCGAAGGCCTCGCGGACGTTGCGCCGCCGCTCCGTCGCCTTGAGACCGGCCTGAGACCCCGTCCAGCGCCGCCGCCGCAACAGGTCGGGCGCCAGATGCAGGTCGTGTCGAGGTGGCGCCGTGCGCACGGCGATGCGGGCCAGCAGCAGCGCCTGATTGTAGCGTCGCACCAGAAGCCGCCGCCAATGAAGCGGCACCGGCGCGACAAGGTCGGCCGAGGCGAGAAGATCGGCACCGGCCCGCGCCATCCAGCCGCCACAGGCCCGCGCGATGTCCGTGCGGTCACCGTGCTTGAACGGCAGGACGAGCCGGCGGCTCTGGTCGTCATAGACCAGCGCGGCCCGGGCCCGGTGGTAGCGCGGGCGACGGACCAGGCAGCCGGCGCAGAGCGCCTCGTCGCCAAGGTCTTCCACGAAGGGCGTGCCGCAGCAGGCGCAGTGCGGGGCGGAAATGAAGGAAAATCCCTGCCAGCAGGCCGCGCACAAGGCTCCCGGTGCTTCGACGATCTCGTTGCAGCCGAGACAGAGCGGCGGCAGAACCGCGTCCAGCACGGCCCGGCCCACTCCGCTCACCGCCCCTTTCACGCCCATCGGCACCATGCGTCGGATTGGGGCGGGCAAATGCGCCCACAGGATGGCGTTCCCCTACCCGCCGAAGCCCTTTGGTCTTACATACCCACTGTGACGAGAAATTCCCCGTGACGGGCCTCGACCCTCTGCTGGTGTTCGACCGTGCCCTCCTGCGCCAGCGTCGCGAACGCGCCGCCCGCGACTGGGACCGTCATGACTTCCTGAAACGCGAGATCGCCGAGCGGCTGGTCGACCGCCTGACGGACGTGCGCCGCACCTTTCCCCTGGCCCTCGATCTCGGCAGCCACGGCGACGAGGTGGCGACCGCCCTGGGCGGGCGCCCGACCGTCGGGCAGCTGATGCGCGCCGATCTGAGCCATGGCTTCGCACGACGGGCGCACGGACCGGCAATCGTTGCCGACGAGGAGTTCCTGCCCTTCGCCGCCGGCCGCTTCGACCTGGTGCTGAGCGCCATGAGCCTGCACTGGGTCAACGACCTGCCGGGCACGCTGATCCAGATCGCGCGCATCCTGAAGCCCGACGGCCTGTTCCTCGGCGCGATGCTGGGCGGCGCCACCTTGTGGCAGTTGCGCCAGGCACTGGCGGCCGCCGAGAGCGAGATCGATGGCGGCTTGAGCCCGCGCGTGTCGCCCTTCGCCGACCTGCGCGACGCGGCCGGCCTGTTGCAGCGCGCGGGCTTCGCCCTGCCGGTGGCCGACAGCGAGACGATCGAGGTCGAATACGAGAGTGCGCTCGCCCTGATGCGCGATTTGAGCCGGATGGGCGAAGGCAACCTTGTGGTCGGCCGGCGCCGCACCGTGACGCGGCGCGCCGTGCTGCTGCGCGCTGCAGAACTCTACGGCGACCGGTTCACGCGCCCCGGCGGCCGGGTCTCTGCGAGCTTCGAGGTCCTGTTCCTGCATGGCTGGTCGCCGCACGCCTCCCAGCCCAAGGCGCTCAAGCCCGGCAGCGCCGCGCAGCGACTGGCCGACGCGCTGGGGACCTCCGAACTGAGTGCCGGCGAAAAAGTGGAACGGAGCTAGATCGTGCCCGTGGTGAAACTCTCGTTCGGCGGCCTGGTCGCCCAAAGCTTCGGCTTCGTCTTTTCCAACCTCGGCCTGTTGTTCCATCTCGTGACCATTCCGTGGATCGCCTCGCTTGCGATACGGCTGCTGGGATCGACGATGAGCCGCGACTCGCTGATGCCGATGCTGATCGAGAAGGCCGTCGATATCGTGCCAACGGTGATGTTCATGGTGGCGTGGCAGCGCGTCGTCCTGCTCGGGCCCCAACGCGTCGGTCGCTTGCCTGGGCTCGGCTGGTCGGCGCGCGAGACGGCATTCCTCATTCACCTGATCAAGGTCGGCGGCTTCACCTTCGTGCTGCTCGCGGCCTTCGTGCTGACCCTGGGCACGATCGATCCCGAGATGCTGGCGGCGGGCGCCGCGATCGATCCCGAGGTCGCGCGCAAGCAGGCGCTGGCCGCGCCGATCGGTGCGGGCTTCACCGTGTCGATCGTGCTGGCGCTGCGCGTCAGCTACGGCCTCGCCGCGACCTCGGTCGACGAGCCCTTCTCGCCGCGCCTGTCATGGGCTCACAGCCGCGGCAACGCCTGGACGATCATCGGCGTGCTGTTCCTGATCTTCCTCACGAGCGCGCTCGCCACCACCATGGCGACCCTCGTGGTGCTCGGGCTGACGCGCGGCGTGCTGGGCGCCGACGAATCGGCGGCCGTGATCACCTGGACGGCGGCCATCCTCGTGTCCTACAGCGGCACCGCGGTGGCGGCGACGGCGCAGGCGCTGATCTTCCGCGACCTCCTCGGCTGGCGCGAAGGCACGGCCCTGCGGGTGTCGACCTAAAGCAGGTCGCGCAGCAGGCCGACCAGCGGCAGGTCGGCGGGCGGCATCGGATACTTGTTGAGCTCCATCGGGGCGACCCATTTCAGGGTCTGGCCTTCGCGCGGCTGGGGCGTGCCGTTCCATTTGCGGCAGGCGAAGACTGGCATCAGGAGATGGAACTTCTCGTAGCCGTGGCTGGCGAAGGCGATCGGCGCCAGGCAGCTCGTCGCCGTCTCGATGCCCAGCTCCTCGTGCAGCTCGCGCACCAGCGCCTGCTCCGGGGTCTCGCCGGGATCGACCTTGCCGCCGGGAAATTCCCAGAGGCCGGCCATCGACTTGCCGGCCGGGCGCTGGGCGATGAGGACGCGGCTGTCGGTATCGACCAGGGCGACCGCCGCCACCAGCACGAGCGGCCGCTCGCCGAGCGGCGGCGGGCCGCCCGGACACGAATCGTCGAAGCCGTCCATCAGGAGCGGTAGCTGCCGTTGATGTCGATGTAGCCGTGTGTGAGATCGCAGGTCCAGACGGTGGCACGGCCGCGGCCGATGCCGAGATCGATGTCGATCACCACGTCGGAGCCCTTGATGTGCTGGGCGACCGGCGCCTCGTCGTAATTCGGCACGACCTGGCCCTGGTCGGTGATCCGCACGCCGCCGATCGAGATGCGCAGCTTGTCGCGATCGGCGCGCTCGCCCGACTTGCCGACCGCCATGACGATGCGGCCCCAGTTGGCGTCCTCGCCGGCGATCGCGGTCTTGACCAGCGGCGAGTTGGCGACCGCCAGGCCGATCTTGCGCGCGGCACCATTCGACGAGGCGCCGCCCACGTTGATGGTCACGAACTTGGTGGCGCCCTCGCCGTCACGCGCGAGAAGCTGCGCCAGCTCGATCATCACCTCGTCGAGGGCGCGCTTGAAATCGACCAGCACGGGGTCGTCGGCCTCTTCGATCGGCGCGTGGCGCGCCGCGCCCGTGGCGACCATCAGGAAGGTGTCGCTGGTCGAGGTGTCGCCGTCGACGGTGACGCAGTTGAGCGACTTGTCGGCCGCGTCGGAGAGCAGCTTCTGCAGGACGGGGCCCGGGATCTTGGCGTCGGTGAAGGCAAAGCCCAGCATCGTCGCCATGTCCGGCGCGATCATGCCCGAGCCCTTGAGGAAGGCGTTCACCGTCACCGTGCGCTCGCCGATCTTGGCCTGGCGCGTGGCGAGCTTCGGGAAGGTGTCGGTGGTCATGATGGCGCCCGCGGCGGCCGACCAGGCGTCTTCCTTGCCCGACTTGATGAGAGCCGGCACGACGGCCGCGATCTTCTCCCACTCGAGCGGCTGGCCGATCACGCCGGTCGAGGCCATGAAGACCTCGTTGCGCGGGCAGCCCAGCGCCTGGGCGATGGCCCGGGTCGTCTCCTCGACCGCCTTGTCGCCCAGCTTGCCGGTGAAGGCATTGGCGTTGCCGGCATTGACCACGATCGCGCGGACCTTGCCGCGGGCCAGGTTCTTGCGGCACCAGTCGACCGGCGCCGAGCACGTCTTGGATTTGGTCAGGACACCCGCGATGGTCGCCCCCGCCGGCACGACCGCCAGCAGGACGTCGTCGCGGTCGATGTATCGCACGCCCGAGCGCGCAACGCCGAGCTTTACCCCCGCAATGCGGGGCAGACTCGGAATCGACTTGGGTGCGAGCGGCGATACGGCGTGCGTGGCGGACATGGTTCTCCCCTCAGGCACGGCCACAGGTACGCGGCCGGCCAGCGGCGGAGCCTACACCAGAAACGCCCCAAAACGTGAGTTCTACTTGCGCGCGGCCCCTACTTCGGCGGCTGGGCCGGAGCAGCGGGCTTGGCCGGGGTCGCGGCGGGAGCCGCCGGCGCAGCAGGCGCAGCCGGTGCCGCCTCCGCCTTGGTCCCGTCGATGTTGAACTTCTCGATCTTCGATCCGGCCCGGATCTTGTCGAGCTGGGCGGTCACCGCCTCACGCGCCAGTTCCTCGCGGATCTGGTCGGAAAGCTCTTCCAGGGCCGGCGGCGGCGCCGTGCGACGATCGTCGATCTTGATGACGTGGTAGCCGAACTGGGTCTTGGTCGGCGTCTCCGAGGTCTGACCCTTCTTCAGGTCGAAGGCGGCATCGGCGAATTCCTTCACCATGTCGGACTTCTTGAACCAGCCGAGATCGCCGCCCTCGGCGCCCGAAGCCTTGTCGGTCGACTTCTCCTTGGCGATCTTGTCGAAGGGCGTGCCCTTCTTCAGCTCGGCGATGATCGCCTTGGCCTCGTCCTCGGTGGCGACCAGGATGTGGCGCGCATGAACCTCTTCTTCCGGCGGCATCGACTTCAGGCGCTCCTGGTAGCGCGCCTGGATCTTCTCCAGGGTGACGAGGCGGGAGATCTCACGCTGGATCCAGAAATCCTGCAGGACCTGCTCCTCGACGAAAGCCATGCGCTTCTTGAAAGCCGGATCCTCGTTGGTCTTGGTCTTCCTGCCTTCCTGGACGACCAGCTTGCTGTCGATGATGCGCTCGAGCAGCGCCGGGAACACCGCCTGCAGCGGCATCGAGCGATACTGCTGCGGCAGCGACTGCTGGGCGATCTCGAGTTCGGACAGGCGGATCTGCTGGCCGTTCACGATGGCCACGACCGGGTCCTTGATGGTGGCCGGAGTCGCGGCGGCGGCCGGCGGCTTGGCGGCCGGGGCGGCGGGAGCCGCGGGGGGCTTCGCGGGCTGGCCGGCCGGCGGGGTCTGGGCCAGGACCGGACCCGCGAGGAGCGCGACCGCGCCACTCAGGAGGGCGAGGCGCAAGGAACGCAGGTCATGACTCATGGCGGACTCCAGCAGATTCATTCGTTTCGAAAGGCGCAAACGGTTTACACAGGGCCCATTGGGCCAAGCAAGCGCCGCCTCCCCGGCAGGGTGGGTGATGGCGCTGAATTGCGGCACTTTTCCGTGAGCATGGCGTCCATGTCGGGGCGATGACACTTTATGGTCGGCCCTTCGCCGTGCCTGCGGTGGTCCGCTGCGTTGACACTCTACCGGGCGCTCTCTATCTCTCACAGGAAGGGCGGGCCGCTGTGCCCGCCTAAGTCATTAGAATATCGAGGTTTTCATGCTTGGCGCGCTTGCCCGGACGCTCTTCGGGACGGCCAACGACCGGATCGTCAAAGGCTTCGACAAGACGGTGGCGAAGATCAACGCCCTCGAGCCGGAGTTCGTCGCCCTTTCGGACGACCAGCTGAAAGGCAAGACCGTCGAATTCCGCGAACGCCTGGCCAAGGGCGAAACGCTCGACAGTCTGCTGCCCGAAGCGTTCGCGACGGTGCGCGAGGCGGCCAAGCGGACACTCGGCCAGCGCCACTTCGACGTCCAGCTGAAGGGCGGCATCGTCCTGCACCAGGGCAAGATCGCCGAGATGAAGACCGGCGAAGGCAAGACGCTGGTCGCCACGCTCGCCACCTACCTGAACGCGCTCACCGGCAAAGGCGTGCACGTCGTCACCGTGAACGACTATCTGGCCCGCCGTGACGCCGAATGGATGGGCCGCGTCTACAGGTTCCTCGGCCTCACCGTCGGCATCATCGTCCACGAACTCGACGACGAGCAGCGCAAGGCAGCCTATGCCTGCGACGTCACCTACGGCACCAACAACGAGATCGGCTTCGACTATCTGCGCGACAACATGAAGTATCGCCTGGACGCGATGGTCCAGCGGCCCTTCAACCATGCCATTGTCGACGAGGTCGATTCGATCCTGATCGACGAGGCGCGCACCCCGCTCATCATCTCGGGCCCCGCCGAGGATTCCTCCGAGCTCTATCGCCGCGCCGATACGGTGATCCCCAAGCTCAAGCCCGAGCATTTCGAGAAGGACGAGAAGAACCGCACGGTCGTCCTGACCGACGCCGGCATCGAGGCGATCGAGGACATCCTGCGCACCGACGGGCTGCTGGCCGAGGGCATCAGCCTCTACGCGCCGACCATGGTCTCGGTGCTGCATCACATCACCCAGGCATTGCGCGCCCACAAGCTGTTCAGTCGCGACGTCGACTACATCGTGAAGGACGGCCAGGTCGTCATCATCGACGAGTTCACCGGCCGCATGATGCAGGGCCGCCGCTATTCCGAAGGCCTGCACCAGGCGCTCGAGGCCAAGGAGCAGGTCGAGATCCAGCGCGAGAACCAGACGCTGGCCTCGATCACCTTCCAGAACCTGTTCCGCATGTATCCGAAGCTCTCGGGCATGACCGGCACGGCGCTGACCGAAGCCGCCGAGTTCTCCGAGATCTACAAGCTCGATGTCGTCGAGATCCCGACCAACGTGCCGGTGGCCCGCAAGGACGCCGACGACGAGATCTACCGGACCCTGGCCGACAAGACGCGCGCCATCGTCAAGCTGATCGGCGAATGCCGCGCGCGCCAGCAACCCATGCTGGTCGGCACCGTGTCGATCGAGAAGTCCGAGGAGCTGTCGGAAGCGCTGAAGAAGGCCGGCATCCCCCACAACGTGCTGAACGCCCGCTTCCACGACCAGGAAGCCCAGATCGTGGCCCAGGCCGGACGTCCGGGCTCCGTCACCATCGCCACCAACATGGCCGGCCGCGGCACCGACATCCAGCTCGGCGGCAACGTCGAGATGCTGGTGCAGCAGAGCGTGCCGGAGATCACCGCGAAGTTCCCCGACGAGGCGGCCCGCAACGCCGAGATCGCCCGCGTCGAGGCCGAGATCCGCGCCGGCGTCGAACGCGACCGCGCGATCGTGCGCGAGGCGGGCGGCCTGTTCGTGGTCGGCACCGAACGCCACGAATCCCGCCGCATCGACAACCAGCTGCGCGGCCGCTCGGGCCGCCAGGGCGATCCCGGCGCCTCGCGCTTCTTCCTGTCGCTCGAAGACGACCTGATGCGCATCTTCGGCAACAACAAGGTCCTCGACTGGGTCCAGAAGAAGGGCATGGCCGACGACGAGGCGCTGACCCATCGCTGGCTCAACAAGGCGCTGGAAACGGCGCAGGGCAAGGTCGAGGCGCGCAACTTCGAGATCCGCAAGAACCTGCTGCGCTTCGACGACGTGATGAACGCCCAGCGCCAGGAGATCTACAAGGAGCGCATCGAGCTGATGGGCACCGAGGACGTGTCCGACACGGTCGCCGGCATGCGCCGCGACGTGGTCGACACGCTCATCCGCCGGACCATCCCCGAGGGCGTCTACGCCGAGCAGTGGAAGATCGGCGAGCTCAAGGACGACGTGCAGCGCATCTTCGGCCTCGACCTGCCGGTCGAAGAGTGGGCCAAGGAAGAGGGCATCGCCGACGAGGAGATCAAGGTTCGCCTCAATGACGCGGTCGAGCGCGTGTTCGCGCAGAAGGCCGCGCAGTACGGACCCGACGTCTGGCGCCAGGTCGAGAAGAGCGTGCTGATGCAGATCTTCGACCAGAGCTGGAAGGACCATCTCCTGCACCTCGACCATCTGCGTCAGGGCATCGGGCTGCGCGCCTACGGCCAGAAGGATCCGCTGAACGAGTACAAGCGCGAGGCCTTCAACCTCTTCAGCGACCTGCTCACCAACCTGCGCGAGCAGGTGGTCACGCTGCTGGCGACCCTGCAGATCCGCATGGAGCCGCCGCCGATGCCGGAGATGCCGTCCAACATGCACGAGGTGCACGAGGACCCCGCGCTGGCCGCGTCGATGAGCGACGACCCCGCCTACGATCCGGCCGACCCGGATGGCGGCGGCGTGGCGACGCTGCACCGCCCGCGTCCCGTGGCCAAGGGCCCGGTCGATCCCAACGATCCCGCGACCTGGGGCAAGGTCTCACGCAACTCCCTGTGCCCCTGCGGCTCCGGCAAGAAGTTCAAGCACTGCCACGGTCGGGTTTAGGCCCCTCGACTTCGGGCGCGGCCTGCTTGGCCAGCCAAGCGCGGGCCTTCTTCTCTGTCGAGAACAGGGCGGCCGGGCGCTTCGACGGCGAGATGTTGACGAAGCGCTTGAAGGCCAGGACAACGGACTCGTCGCGCCCGATGACGGCCAGCGGCCCGCTCGGGAAGTGTTCCGTATAGGCGCTCAGCCGCGCGCCCATGGCCATCACATCGGCGGCGTCGTAGACCGGCTTGAGGCGGGTCGCGTCGAACAGCTTCGAGTAGCCGAGCGCATTCGCCACGACCAGCGCGTCGAAATGCGCCTCCATCTCCTTGAGCGTCACCTCGCCTTCGGCAACGACGTGAATCAGCTTCTGCGGATCAAGAATCTCCCAGCGCAGGGGCATCCTCGGCGTCTCCCTCAACATCCTAATTCGAACGGGCCGGCGAGCCCGTAGCGAAGCCGTTCGGGCTTGCCGAGAGGTGTTTGGCAGATTCGCGACGCGGCTGTGGTCACATCATGGCGATTGACGGTCTCGAATGTTATACTGTAACTCATTACTTTATAACGTTTTGATGGAGTCCCGCATGCAACGGATCGGCGTATCCACACTGGCCCTCGCAGCAGGTCTCTCGACGTTGACTCCGGCTATGGCGCAGACGCCCCCGGCCGACCCGGCCCCGCCGCAGGTTCCATCCGACGGACTCTCGATCGAGGTGGTCGGCAAGCGGCTCGACCGCGAGCGCAGCGAGATCCAGCCGAGCCTCGGCGCGACCCGCTACGATTTCAGCAAGACGGCGATCAGCAACACGCCGCTCGGCGAGAACGCCCCGCTCAACCAGGTGCTGCTGCGCGCGCCCGGCGTCGTGCAGGACGGGTTCGGCCAGATCCATGTCCGCGGCGACCATGGCAGCCTGCAGTACCGGCTCGACGGCGTGCAGCTTCCCGAGGGGTTGGCCCTGTTCAGCAACATCATGTCGCCGCGCTTTGCCGACCAGCTCTCGCTGATCACCGGCGCCCTGCCCGCGCAGTACGGCCTGCGCACCGCCGGTGTGGTCGACATCACGGTGAAGTCCGGCACGACCAATCCCGGCGGCGAGGTCTCGGCGATGGTCGGATCCAACAACTGGGTGCAGCCGGCGCTGGAATATGGCGGCCGCTCCGGCAACTTCGACTATTTCGCGGTCGGCCAGTATGTCAGCAACAACATCGGCATCGAGAATCCCACGTCCAGCACGGCCCCGCTCCACGACGCCACCGCGCAATGGTACGCGCTGACCAAGCTCAGCGCCCTGGCCGACGAGAATACCCGCCTGAGCTTCATCGCCGGCGGCGCCAGCGCGCGCTACCAGATCCCCAACGTGCCCGGTGAGACCCCTGCCTTCACGGTCAACGGAATCTCCGATTGGAACAGTGCCGCGCTCGACCAGCGCCAGTGGGAGGATACCTACTTCGGCATCGCGTCGATGCAGAAGAGCTACCAGAACTTCAACATGCAGCTCTCGGGCTTCGGCCGCTATTCCAAGCTTTCCTACCAGCCCGACGCGCTGGGCGACCTGCTGTACAACGGCATCGCGCCATGGTCGCAACGCTCCAGCCTGGCGTTCGGCGCCCAGGGCGACGCCAGCTGGAAGGTCGCCTCCAACCACACGCTGCGCGGCGGCTTCCTGGTCCAGCGCGAACAGGTCTCGAGCTACAGCCAGAACAATGCGCTGGGCATGGTGCCCGACCCCGCCGACCCGACGGCGCAGATCCCCGGCGACAGTCCGGTCGGCTTCAGCGACGGCTCCACCCTCGTCGGCTGGACCTACAGCGTCTACCTGCAGGACGAATGGAAGGTCATCCCGACCGTAACGGTGAACTTCGGCGCGCGCTTCGACGCCATCTCCGGACAGATCGCGGAGAACCAGATCAGCCCGCGCATCAACGTCGTCTGGGAACCGACATCGCAGATCAGCCTGCGCGCCGGCTACTCGCGCTACTTCGTGCCGGCGCCGCTCAACCAGGTCGGCTTCGGGTCGCTCGCCGCCCGCATCGGCACGACCGCCGAGCCCGAGAACTTCACGAACGATCCCGTGCGGGCGGAACGCTCCGACTATTTCGACGTCGGCCTCACCGTGAAGCCCGTGGAGGGCCTGACCCTCGGCTTCTCCGGCTACTACAAGTTCGCCGAGAACTATCTCGACAAGGGCCAGTTCGGCGCCCCGATCCAGCTGGCGTCCTTCAACTATGCGAATGCGCAGGTGAAGGGCTTCGAACTCTACGCCAACTACGATCAGGGTCCGTGGTCCCTCTACGGCAACCTCGCCTGGTCCAAGGTCAGCGCCACCGGCATCAAGTCCGCCCAGTACAATTTCTCCACCGAGGATCTCAACTACATCGCCAACCATTGGATCGCCGCCGACCACGACCAGGGCTGGACCGGTTCCGCCGGCGCCGCCTACATCTTCAACTCGGGCACCGACCGGGCCACCCGGGTGTCGGCCGACATGCTGTTCGGCAGCGGCCTGCGCACCAGCGTCGTGACGCCCAACGATACGTCGCTGCCGGCCTATGCCACGCTCAATCTCTCGGTCACGCAGAAAGTGCCGCTCGGCGGCAGCAAGGGCACCCAGATCCGCCTCGACGCGATCAACGTCACCGATGGCGTCTACCAGCTGCGCACCGGCGAGGGTGTCGGCGTCGGCGCACCGCAATACGGAATGCGCCGGGCCTTCTTCGTGACGCTCGCGCAAAAATTCTGACGCGCAAACGACATGATGCCGGAAGGCCGGGCGTGGTAGAAAACACCATGCCTGACACCAGCCTTCCCTTCGTTCTGGCCCTTCAGGGCGGCTCCAACTTCCGCGACCTCGGCGGCTACAGGACTGAGGACGGACGCACCGTGCGACGCAACGCGGTGTTCCGCTCGGCCCATCTCGGCGGGCTGACCGCCGAAGACCGCAGCGCCCTCGGACGCCTCGGCGTGCGCACCATCGTCGACCTGCGCGGGGTCAGCGAAGCGGCCGAGACGCCGCACCTGATCGAGGGCCTCGCGTGCCGCATCGTCGGCGCCCACATCGAACCGGGCGTCGGCGACAAGATCCGCGGCGCCGTGGCCGACGGATCCGCCAACCCTCACATCATGATGGGGTTCCTCACGGATCATTATCGCGACTATCCGCGCCGCTGCGCGCCGGGTTTCCGCACCCTGTTCTCGACCCTGAGCGACGGCGAACATCGACCGCTGGTATTCCACTGCACCGCCGGCAAGGACCGCACCGGCTTCGCCTCGGCCCTGCTGCTCTCCCTGCTCGGCGTGCCCTGGGAAACGGTGCTGGAGGATTACCTCCGCACCAACGAACTCTGGACCGGCCATATCGGCCGCTATCCCGAACTCGACATCGACACCCGCGCCGCCATCATCGAGGCGCGCACGCCCTATCTCGAAGCCGCCTTCGAGGTCGTCCGCGGCGACTTCGGCTCGCCCGAGGCCTTTGCGGAGAAGGCGCTCGGGATCGACGCGGCCGCCCGCGAGCGGCTGAAGGCGGATTTGCTGGAGGGGTGAGTTCCGCGCTACGCCTGTCGGCATGGCCGACACGCGCTACGACACTCCCGAGCCCTTCAAGGTCGATATTCCCGAGCGGGCGCTGATCGATCTCGACGAGCGCCTGCGCCGCTGGCGCCCGCCGGTGGCGATTGCCGATAACGGCTCCTGGGCGTCCGGAACCGATCCCGCCTTCCTGGCCGAGCTGGTCGACTACTGGCGCCATGGCTACGACTGGCAGCGCTGCCAGGAGGCCATCAACCGCTTTCCCAACTACCTGGTCGATATCGGTCCGCAGCGCCTTCATTTCATCCGCGAGCCCGGCACCGAGGTCGAGGACGCGCCGCGGCCCTTGCCGCTGGTCGTCACCCATGGCTGGCCGGGATCGATCGTCGAGTTCCTGCACCTCATCGATGTCCTCGCCCATCCCGAGGACCATGGCGGCGATCCGCTCGACGCCTTCGACGTGATCGTGCCCTCGCTGCCGGGCTACGGCTTCTCAGGCCCGCCGATCCGCGAGAACGGCACGACGGGCCCGATCGGGCCGCGCGCCATTGCGGGCCTCTGGCACAAGCTCGTCACCGAGAAACTCAATTACGAACGTCCCTACGGCATCCAGGGCGGCGACTGGGGCAGCGTCGTGTCGTCGTGGCTGGCGTTCGACCATCCGCAGCAGGACGAATCGGGCGTCCTCGGCGTGCATCTCAACATGATGGGGCTGCGGCCGGGCCTCGATCTCGAGACGGCCACCTTGAGCGCCGACGAGCAGGCCTGGCTGGCGAAGATGGGCAGCGCGCTCGACGACAAGACCGCCTACCAGCGCATCCACGCGACACGGCCGCAGACCCTGGGCGTCGCGCTCGCCGATTCGCCGGTCGGGCTGGCCGCCTGGATCGTCGAGAAGTTCCAGGCGTGGAGCGACTGCGGCGGCGATCCGCTCAAGCGCTTCTCGATGGACACGCTGCTCGACAACATCATGGTCTACTGGCTGACCGGCACCGCCGGCACCTCGACGTGGCTCTATCGCGGCGTCACCGAGCAGAAGCCGCGAACGCTGCCTGCAGGGGCGAAGGTCGAAACGCCCACGGGCTTCGCCGCCTTCCCCGCCGACATTGCGCCCGCCCCGCCACGCGAATGGATCGAGCGCACTTACAATCTCCGCCGCCACACGATCATGCCGAGCGGCGGCCACTTCGCGGCGCTAGAGGAACCGGAGCTTCTGGTGGAGGACATCCGGTCCTTCTTCCGCCCCCTGCGCTACGGCGCGGCGAACGATTAGAGCGGGCTGACTTGAGATCCGATGCCTTCCTCTTTCACCTCCCCCGTCTTACGGGGGAGGCCGGGAGGGGGAAAGCAACGCGAAGAATTCTTGGCGTGGAGAGTTCCGAAACCGTGGCCTTCCCCCTCCGGCCCTTCGGGCCACCTCCCCCGTGTGACGGGGGAGGAAAGTGGTAAGTAAAACGGGACGATCCTCAGGCCACTCTAGATCGCCAGAACTCGCGGCCGCTGCGCCATCAGCGCCGCGATCACGCCCAGCGTCGCCAGCGTGCCGAACAGCAGCAGCGAATCGGTGTAGGTGCCGCTCCAGTCGCGCAGCATGCCCGAGGCGAGCGGCCCGGCGGCCTGCGCCGTGACCTGCAACGACAGCGCCACGCCACGAATGGCGCCATAGCTCTCGCGGCCGAAATAATCGGCCCAGGCCACGGGCAGCAGCAGCAGGATGCCGCCGATGCCGATGCCGAACAGACCGGCGGCCGCCATCGCGCTCTCGACCCCCGAGACGAAGATCAGCCCGTAGCTGCCGAGCGCCATGCAGGCCGCACACAGCGCCATCTGGTAGCGCACCGGCCACCGGCGCGGCAGGAAGCCGATGCCGAAGCTCGCCACCCCCGAAAGCATGGCGACGAAGGCGATAACCGAAGCCGCCGCAACCGGCGACAGGCCACGCTCGATCAGGTGCGGCGCGTTGTGCAGGCTGACCCCGGCCTGCACGGGAAACAGCAGGACGGTGTAGAGCGAGAGCAGCCAGAAGGCCGGCGTCCGCATCGCCTGTGCCCGGCTCCAGCGCGGCTCGACGAGCGGGGCGGCCTTGCCGTCGGCCAGCCTGTCGGGCTGCAGGCCGACATCCTCCGGGCGCCGCACCAGCAGGAGCCAGCACGGCACGAAGCCGACCAGCAGCACCGTCGCGCCGACCGCGATCCAGCCGGCGCGCCAGTCGGCACCGCTTATGGCAAACTGCGCGATCAGCGGCAGCCCGACCAGCCCCGCCATCTGCGCCAGAGTCGCGAACGATGCCGCGATACCACGGCGCGCCACGAACCAGTTGTTGAGGGCGCCGTAGAGGCCGAGGTCGAACGGCCCGGCCCAGATCATCCGCGCGAAGCAGAACAGCACGTAGAACAACAGCAACGACTGGATGAGCGACAGCGCCATGCAGGCGATGCCCGTGCCCGCCACCGCGAGGCAGAGCACGAGGCGCGCGCCACGGCGATCGACGAACGGCCCGATCAGCGGCGAGAGGATCGCCGCCAGCACGCCGCCCAGCGACACCGCGCCCGACATCTCCGTGCGCGACCAGCCGAACGCCTCGGTCATCGGCACGACGAAGATCGAGAGCACGGCCACCGCCGGCCCCTGCCGCGCGAAGCCCGCGAGGCAGATGCAGCCCAGCACCACCCAGCCGTAGAAGAACGGCAGCCGCGGAATCAGGAACCGCGGCAGGGGTGGTGCTCGCATCCGCAACCCGGAGTCTTTCTGACTCAAAGTCAGCCCCCAAATACCTCATCCCGAGGAGCGCGCGCAGCGCGCGTCTCGAAGGATGGGCAACGAGCGTGGTGTCTGTAGCCCATGCTTCGAGACGGCTGCTCCGCAGCCTCCTCAGCATGAGGAGGTAGTTGGATCACAATTCCATTCAACCAGACCCTAGGCGAAGGTGGCCGTCGCCTGCGCCGCGATCGTGCCCTGGGGCGTCACCGTCCAGAGTTCCGCACCCTTGCCGTCCGCGGTCGGCCGGCCGATCGCGTCGAACGGCGCGGTGTCGAACAGCGGCGCGCGGGCGCGGATGGCGAAGCTCCTGATCGGCCGCCCGGGGTTGGAATCGCGCAGCAGGTCGAACAGGCATTGCTGGGCGAAGGGCCCGTGCACGACGAGACCGGGATAGCCTTCTGTCTCGATGCAGTAGGTCCGGTCGTAATGAATGCGGTGTGGGTTGAAGGTGATGGCCGAGTAACGGAACAGCATTACCGGATCGACCTTGATCGTCCGCCGCCACGGCACGTCGGTGGGCGCCGCTTCGCGCACCGGCACGCCGCTCTTCTCGCCGGCCTTCACCTCTTCGCGGAACACGGTGTTGGCGACCTCGGTGACGGCAAGCCCGCGCGGCGTGTAGATCCGGCGCGTCTGGCTGGTGACGATGAGGCTGCCGGTGCCGCCGCCGCGCAGCTGCACATCGGAGAACTCGGTCTCGCGGCGGAGCCTGTCGCCGACGCGGATATCGCCCTCGAACGTGAAGGTCGAGCCGGCATACATGCGGCGCGGTAGCGGGATCTTGGGCAGCACGCCACCCTCGGTCGGCAGCCCGTCCTCGGCCAGCACGTTGCGGCGGGCATAGGAATGCAGGAAGCAGAGATGCCAGCCCGGCGCGATAGGCTCGCCCTCTTCCGGCACCTTGTCGTCGCGGTCGAAGGTCGCGATCATCGCCTTGAGCGGCGCCTGCGTGACGACGTCCTCGTCCTCGATCTTGCGGCCGAGTTCCTTCTTGAGCGGTTCGATGTCGATGGTCATGGGTACTTCCTCCGGGCCTGGCGACAGCGTACCCAATCGGGCGTCATGATTCGCCACCCGCATCCGCCTGAAATCAAGCTGCTGCCGCAGATCGAAAACGAAGCCGACCTGCGCTATCGCCGCGTGGGCCTCGGCCGCGTCGTCGACATGCCGCCCGCCAGTCTCGCCTCGCTCGAAGCCGGCCGGCGCGAAGGCCGGCTGTGGGTCGCGGTGTCGCCGCTTGGCCGGCCCATCGGTTTCGCCCTGATGAAGTTTCCCGGTAGCGCCGCGTGGCTCGACCAGCTTTCGGTGCTGACCCGCTGGCAGGGGTACGGCTTCGGCAGTGCATTGATCGAACAGGTCGCGACAGCCGCTCGCAGCCTGGGCCATCGCACGCTCCATCTCTCGACCTATCGCGATGTCTCGTGGAACGCCCCGTACTATTCACGCCGTAGCTTCGTGGAGATGCCGCGCGGGGACTGGCCGCACATCTTCCGCATGCAGGCCATGGAAGAGAACCAGCATGGCCATCCGCCGTGGCGGCGGACCATCATGCGACGGTCCCTCGATTGAGGGGCGTTGCGTAGCCCCCTCACCCAGCCTCTCCCCCTGGCGGGGGAGAGGAGTCTGAATTCATGTTCCTCTCCCCCGATGCGCGGAGAAGTGAGGCGAGGGTTGGCGCACTATTCCGCGGCGACGGAGAGGCCCATCTGCTCGCAGGTCGGAGCCACGTCGGAGACGGTGGCGCGGCGCATGTCGCGCTTGTAGCGCTGGTCGTCGAACTCCATGCCGCGATGCATGGTGCAGCGATTGTCCCAGATCACCAGATCCTTCTCGCGCCAGCGATGGGCGTGGACGAACTGACGCTGCGTCGCGTGCGCGGTGAGCTCGTCGATGAGCTGGCGCGCCTCGTCGTCGGCCATGCCGCGGATCGCGCCGGCGTGGCTGGCGATGTAGAGGCTCATGCGGCCCGAGTCGGGGAGGCGCCGGACCAGGACCTGCGGCACCGGCGCGAAGGCCGCGCGCTCGCTCTCGTCGAAATCCTTGAAGCCCAGCCGGGCGCGCGACGTCATGATCGAATGCTCGGCGACCAGCCCGGCGATCCGCTCCTTGGTCGTGTCGGGCAGCGCGTCGTAGGCCGCCCGCATGTCGGCGAACTCGGTATGGCCGCCGATCGGCGGGATCGAGCGCGCATGCAGCATCGAGCAGTAGGCCGGCAGGCGCTTGAACGACGAGTCCGTGTGCCAGAGGCGATTGCCGAGATTGTAGAGACGCTGGCGGTTGTTGGTCTCGAGGATGCGGTTCTCGGCGTCGAGATTGCCGACATCGGCCATGTTCTGGTGCAGGCGCAAATTATGGCCCTTGCGCGCCATGAAGACGGTCGTCTCGAGCGGACCGAAATGGCGCGCGAAGGCGAGCTGGCTCTCGTCGTCGAATTCCTGGTCGGGGAAGACCAGAACCGCATACTTGGTGAAAGCCGCGCGGATCGCGGCGAGGTCTTCGCTCGAGACCTTGTTCAGGGCGACATCGCCGACTTCGGCCACGAAGTCGGGCGTCACGGCATGGATCGACACAGCCACCGGGCTTCCTCCTTGCTCTTGCTTATGCGGCGGATTGGATCACCTAACGGACAATCGGGCAATCGCGCGATATACTTTCAGCCATGATCGAGAAGCAGGAAGTGCAGGAGATCTTCCCGACCCCGTTGTGGATCGTGGACCTCCAGCCGGCAGCCGCAGCCACCCTCAATGGGAAACTCAAGGCCGAGATCGAACGTTTGATCGCGCCGCGACCCAAGGTCCCGGCCGGCAGCAACTGGCAGACGCCGCAGGATCTCCACACGCGCCCGGCGTTTGCGGAGTTCACCAAGCTGGTCGAGCTGGCGGCCCGCGGCGTCGCCCGCTTCCTGCAGGTCGATCAGTATCCGATGGCGATCACCGGCTGCTGGGCGAACGTCAATCCGCCCGGCGCCTATCATCCGATGCACCACCATCCGAACAACTACCTGAGCGGCGTCTACTACGTGTCGATCCCGGCCGGCGGTTCGCAGATCGTGTTCCAGGATCCGCGCGGCCAGGCCTCGATGATCATGCCCAGGCCGCGCCAGTACACGCGCCTCACCGCCAACGGCGCCAACGCGCCGAGCAAGGAGGGCCGCATGGTGATCTTCCCGTCCTGGCTGAAGCACACGGTGCAGGCCAATGACGGCGAGAGCGACCGCATCAGCATCTCGTTCAACCTGATGTTCAAGAATTTCAGCGAGACCATGGCTTCCCCGATGTGGGATCCCACGGCGGGCAAGGACAAATGATGAGCCTGCAGGATCGCTACGGCAACCAACTCGCCACCCGGTCGACCGCGGCGCGCGACGCCTATCTGGCGGGTGTCGAGAGCCTGATGAGCGCGACCCCCGGCATGGAAGCCGCCTTCCAGGAGGCGATCGACGCCGACGAGACTTTCGCGCTGGGCCATATCGCGCTGGCGCGCGCCAAGCAGCTGCTCGGCCGCGGACACGAGGCCAAGGCGCCGCTCGCCCGCGCGAAGGAGCTGGCCGGCGACGCCAGCCCGCGCGAGCAGAGCCAGATCGCGATCTTCGAAAAGATCCTGACCGGCCAGGCCGCCGCCGCGCTCGAGGCGATTCGCGAACACATGAAGGACTGGCCGCGCGACGGCATGGCGCTGGCGCCCGCCACCGGCGTGTTCGGCCTGATCGGCTTCTCGGGCAAGCAAGGCCGCGAGGTGGATCAGCTCGCCTTCCTCGAACCGTTCGAGAAGCACTATGGCGACGACTGGTGGTTCCGCACCCAGCTCGCCTTCGCTCAGGTCGAATTGCAGAAGCTCGACGAGGGCCGGCGCAACATCGACGCCGCGCTCGATGCCTTTCCGAAGAGCGCTCACGCCGCCCATATCTGCGGCCATCTCTTCTACGAGCTGGGCGAGCGCGAAGAGGGACTAGCCTTCCTGCGGGAGTGGATGAAGGACTATCCGCGCGAAGGCCTGATGCATGTCCACAACAGCTGGCATCTCGCGCTGTGGTCGATGGAGACCGGGCGGATGGCGGAGGCCTGGCGCCTCTACGACGAGGCGCTCCGCCCCGCCGTCGCCTGGGGACCGCAGATCAACGTCGCGACCGACTGCGCGGCCTTCCTGGCCCGCGCCGAGATGGCAGGCGAAGCGCGCCGGCCGGACCGCTGGCGCGAGCTGGCGGACTACGTCACCAAATGGTTCGGGCGGCCGGGCCTGGGCTTCGTCGACATGCACACGGTGCTGGCCTATGCGATGGCCGGCGACGACGCGGCCCTGGCGAAGTTCACGGAGACGCCGGCGGGCGCAACCGCCGACCTGCTGGCGCCGCTGGCGCGCGGCTTCGCGGCCTATGCCCAGGGCGACTGGAGCCGCGCCGTCGAAGAGATCGAACCGCTGCTCGCCACGCATGAGCGCCTGGGCGGCAGCCGGGCGCAACGCGACCTGCTGGAATATCTGGTGACGTCGGCGATGGTGAAAGCCGGCCGCGCGAGCGAGGCCCGCGCGATGATCGAGACGCGCCGGCCGCAGAACGGCAAGGGCAAGGGATTCCCGCTGGCGGGGCTCTAATCATTGGAGCGCGCCACTCTAGTGGCGCAATCATGATCATGAGCGCCACTGGAGTGGCGCGCTCCGATGATACGCTACGGGCTCAACCCGAACTCTTCGGCCAACAACTCGTACGACCGCTTCCGCTTCTCGAAGTCGTAGCAGATCGTCACCGCCATGATCTCGTCGACCTCGTAGGCGGCGGCGTGGCGTTCGAGCCCGGCCCTCACCGTCTTGGGCGAGCCGACCACCGAGCGGCGGCGCAGCGCCGGCAGCCAGCGCTCGGCGCCGGGCGCCTTCGCGGCTTCCGTCGCTTCCGCAACCGAGGGGACGGGACCGGGATTGCCCAGCGTCCGCAGGCGCATCGCCCAGACCTCGCGGCTGCGCGACAGCAGGTCGGCCTCCTCGTCGGTTTCCGCGCAGAGCACCGAGATCGCCATCATGGGCATCGGCTTGGGATGGAGCGACGACGGCTTGAAGTGCGCGCGATAGGCGCGAGTGACGCCATCGCCGCCGTCGGGATTGATGAAGTGGGCGAAGCAGAAGGGCAGGCCGAAATGCGCCGCCAGCGCCGCGCTGTCGTCGCTCGATCCCAGCAGCCAGACATCGGGGGCCGTCTCGCCGGTCGGCTGCGCCACGACGCCGGTGCCTTCGTGGTTCAGCGGCAGAGCGTCGTGCAGCCAGGCGACCAGATCGCGCACCTGGTAGGGATACTTCTCGGCATCGCTCCAGTTGGGCTTGCCGTCGGCCAGGATGCGCATCGTGTGCTGGTCGCTGCCCGGGGCGCGGCCGATGCCGACATCGATGCGGCCGGGGAACAGCGTCTCGAGCATGCGGAAGTTTTCCGCCACCTTGTAGGCGCTGTAGTGCGGCAGCATCACGCCGCCCGATCCGACGCGGATGCGCTCGGTGAGACCCGCAACCCGCGTGATCAGCACCTCGGGCGTCGAGCCGGCCAGTGCCTCGCTGCTATGATGCTCGGCCAGCCAGTAGCGCGTGTAGCCCAGCCGGTCGCAGAGCTGCGCCAGTTCCAGCGTGTCGCGCACGGCTTCCGCCGGCGTGCCGCCCTTGCGGATCGGCGACTGGTCGAGAACGCTGAGGCGCAGCGACAAGGAAGTCAGAGACCCTTCTTGCCCATCGCCAGGAACTTGTCCTGGCGACGCTCGCGCAACGTGTCGGCGTCGAGCTTGGAGAGGTCGGCGATCGCTTCGGCCACGACCTTGCCCACGACGTCGATCGTCTCGGTGGCTGCGCGATGGGCGCCGCCCATCGGCTCGGGGATCACGTCGTCGATCACTTCGAGCTTCTTGAGGTCGGCGGCAGTGACCTTCATCGCCTCGGCGGCATCCTGCGCGTTGGCGTTGTTGCGCCACAGGATCGAGGCGCAGCCTTCCGGCGTGATCACCGAGTAGACCGAGTTCTCCAGCATGTAGACGCGGTCGGCCGAGGCGATGGCGAGCGCACCGCCCGAACCGCCCTCGCCGATCACCACGCTGACCAGCGGCACGCCGAGCCCGAGACAGGTCTCGATCGAGCTGGCGATGGCTTCGGCCTGGCCGCGCGCCTCGGCCTCGATGCCGGGATAGGCGCCGGGCGTGTCGACCAGCGTCAGCACCGGCAGCTTGAAGCGGTCGGCGAGCCGCATCAGGCGCTGCGCCTTGCGATAGCCCTCGGGCCGCGCCATGCCGAAATTGTGCTTGATGCGCGAGTCGGTGTCGTCGCCCTTCTGCTGGCCCAGCACGACGATGCTGCGGCCCTGCAGGCGGCCCATGCCGCCCACGATGGCGGCGTCCTCGCCGAAGGCGCGGTCGCCGGCCAGCGGCGTGTAATCGGTGATCAGCCGGTCGATATAGGCCTGCGCATGCGGCCGCTCAGCGTGGCGGGCAACCTGCACCCGCTGCCACGGCGTCAGCCTCGCGTAGGTCGCGCGAATCTGCTTATGCGCCTTTTCCTGCAGGCGCATGACTTCCTCGGCGATGTCGACATCGCCGGAATTGGGAAGATGCCGAAGCTCGGCGATCTTGCCTTCCAGCTCCGCAATCGGCTTCTCGAAGTCGAGGTAAATCGTCATTGAGGGCAGGTGTCGCCCGGTCGCGGAATCCTGTCAACCGGCCGGCCGGCGCTTTCGCCGGGCCAGCGGATGATGCTCCTGAACCAGCGAGCGCAGCTTCTCGTCGAGCACGTGCGTATAGATCTGGGTGGTGGCGATATCTGCATGGCCCAGCATCAATTGGACGGAGCGCAGATCGGCGCCGCCCGCCAGCAGATGGCTGGCGAAGGCGTGGCGCAGCACGTGCGGCGACACGCGCGCGGGATCGATGTCGGCGGCCAGCGCGGCTTCCTTCAGGAGCTGTGCGAAACGCTGTCGTGTCAGGTGCCCGGTCCGGCCGCGCGACGGAAACAGGAACTTCGAGGTTTCGCCTTCGGCGAGCTGGCCGCGGCGCATGTGCAGCCACGCGACGATGGCCGTCCGTGCCGGGTCCGACAGCGGCACCAGCCGCTCCTTGTCGCCCTTGCCGCGGACCAGCAGCATCGAGGGATCGCGTTCGACGGCGGACAGAGGAAGGCTGACCAGCTCCGACACGCGCAGGCCGGCCGCGTAGAGGATTTCAAGCAGCGTCGCCATGCGCCCGCCATCGACCGCATCCTTGGTGCGCGCCGCCTCGATCAGCCGATCGACTTCCTCGCGCGACAGGACCTTGGGCAGCGGGCGGCCGAGCCGCGGCGAATCGAGGGTGCTCGCCGGATCGTCGTCGCGCAGCCGCTCGGCCAGCAGGAACCGGAAGAACTGGCGCATCACCGAGAGGCGCCGCGCCACCGTGCGCGGCGTCATGCCGACATAGTCGAGCGACTTCAGATAGGCACGCAACGCCGCCGCGTCGGCCGTCGCCGGGCTTTGCTTGCGCCGCGTCAGGAAACTCTGGAGATCGGCCAGGTCGGCTGCGTAGGCGAGCAGCGTGTTCTTGGAGGCGCCGCGCTCGGCCTGCAGCATCTCGAGAAACGCCTCGGCCTCGCGCACGTGGCTGAAGGGAGGCTTGCGCTTCACAGGCCGTAGGCGATCGCGACTTCGACCGCGAACAGCCTCCCCGCATACTCTTCGCCGACCTGGCGCAACGCCCGCACGATCGCGCCGACCGCAGCCGGATGCAGTTCGCCGAGCGGGGTTTCGCCGCTGGCGATGCAGGCCAGCAGCGCGGTCTCGGCACGGCGACGGCCGGTCGCCGCCGCCTGCAGCATCTGCATCGTGGCCGCGGGCGGCGACACGAGCCGGGCCGCGCCCGGCGTCTCGGGCAGGTTCGTCGCCTTGGCGGGAATGTCGAAGCCGATGGCGCGGAACAGTTCGAGCAGGAGATAGCCGCGCAGCGGCGCCTGCGCCTGGTTCTCCTTCGCCAGCACCTCGTACCAGCGATTGATCTCCTCGGGCGGCAGCCGCTTGGCGTCGTCGACGCCGGCCACGGCCATCAACGGCATCAGCCGTTCGAGCGAGCCCATCGCGCGGCTGTCGTTGAAGGCCGTCGACACGGCGAGGCGCGTCCATGCCTTGCCCTGCTGCTTGTCGCCCAGCAGCAGGAAGCCGCGAATGACCTCCTGCGCCACGGCCGCATATTCCGGTTTGGGCGCCACGTTCATCAGCGCCCCCGCGCTGGCCCGGGCAACCGTCGGGAAGAGCGGGCCGCCGCGCTCGTCGCCATAGACCGCGGCGATCGCACTCATGAGCTGCTGCGCGTTCTGGGCCCCGCGCGCGGCCGCGACCATGCGCGCCCGCTTGGCCATCGGGGCCGGCAGCACGACCCTGTCGCGTACCGCTTCCAGATAGAGGTCGCCGAGCTTCGAGGCCTCGACGATGGCCAGCGCCTCGCCTCGCTCGGCAATGTCGAGCCGCGTCGGCACCGGCAGGGTCCGGTGAGCCACCAGCGAGCGCATCAGCGAGGGCTGCGTCGATCTCAGGGTCGCAGCCGACGGCTGGATGTAGGCCAGGTCGAGCATCACCATCGCCGGTCCGTCGAGCTGGGCGGGCGGCGGCGCGGTGGGCGACAGGCCTTCCGCCGCGATCTCGACCAGCCTGTAGAAGGCGGGATCGCTGGTGCGCAGGGAGGCCGCAGTTTCCCGCGCCCCGGCATTGTCGCCGGCCACCAGCTTGCAGACGGTGCCGGCGCGGCGTGCGAAGGGCTCGGCCAGGGCATTGGTGCGCACGATCTGGCAGGCCGAGTCCTTTTCGCCGGCCATCATCAGCGCGTTGACCGTTGCCGCCGCCAGCGCCGGATCGGCATAACCGCCGATGCTGCGCACGATCTCGTTCAGGCTCTCGGCCTCGCCCATGGCGGCCAGCCGATCGACCTTGCGGGCGAACAGGCTGGGCGGCGGGCTGCCGTCGGAGGCCGGGGGCCGGACGTCGCTCACCAGCAGCTTGAACTGGAGGTCGCGCAAGGCGCGGCTGCGCGGCGCCGCCTGCAGGGACGAAACCAGTCGCTTGGCCGTGGCGAGCGATGTGCCGTTCCAGGCGTCGGCGGGCATGCCGCCGGTCTTTTCGGTGAGAAACCCGCTCGGGCGGCTATCGAAATCGATGGTCTGGGCCCGTACTGGGGCCGGGACTTGGGCCTGGGCCGAAGGCCATCCGAGGGTCAGGGAAGCGACAAGGACCGCCAGCGCGCCGCAGCTAGCGCGCAAAACGTTCATTGGGCACCGTGATCTCGAAGTGCTTGAGTGGGGGGCGCGGTTCGACGACCGCAAGGGCCACCAACCCGGCAAATACCAGGGTCAGGACGGCAACGATGATCACAGGCCCGAGACGCAGGGTGGGCATGCTGAATCGGTTTCTGGAGCGGAACAGGGCCACGACGCCGGCAACCTACTCGGCCGCCGTCCGGGCGGCAATTGCCGAGAGCGAAGACGAACGACTTCGGGACCGGTCGCTTGAAACCCGAGGCATTATGGGCGACATCCATGGCCTGCAGCTCGACATGGACGCCACTTCCCCCCTGTCCTTGCCGCGCACCGTGGCCCTCGTCGGGTTGATGGGCGCGGGCAAGAGCGCCATCGGCAAACGGCTGGCGGCAAGACTCGGCCTCCCGTTCGTCGATGCAGACGACGAGATCGAGCGCGCCGCCGGCTGCACGATCGCCGAATTCTTCGAAAGATATGGCGAGCAGGAGTTCCGCGCGGGCGAGCGCCGCGTGATCGGCCGCCTGCTGGAGGAGTCACCGCACGTCCTGTCGACCGGCGGCGGCGCCTACATGGACCCCGAGACGCGGGCGCTGATGAAGACCCGCGCGCTCACCGTGTGGCTGCGCGCCGAACTCGACGTGCTGTTCGACCGGGTGAAGAAGCGCGCGCACCGTCCGCTGCTCCGCCAAGGCGATCCCAGGGAAATTCTCGCGCGCCTCATGCAGCAGCGCTACCCGATCTATGCGGAGGCCGACATCGTGGTCGATTCGACCGCCCAACCGGCCGAACGCACCACCGAGCAGGTGATCGACGCCATCCGCGCGCATCTGCAGGCCCAGACGACAGGACAAACGGCATGAGTTCACCTCGCACCATTCGCGTCGACCTGGCCGGTCGCGCCTACGACATCGCCATCGGTCCCGGCCTGATCGACCGCGCCGGCGAACTCGCGCGCCCGCTGCTGGCCGCGCCGCGGGTCACGATCGTGAGCGACGACACGGTGGCACCGCTCTACGGCGCGCGCCTCGCCGCTTCGTTCGACAAAGCGGGCGTCGAGACGCGCATGGTGACCGTGCCCGCCGGCGAGAGCAGCAAGGACTTCGCGAGCTTCGGCCGTCTGATGAACGAGCTGCTCGACCTGCGACCCGACCGCAAGACCACGCTGGTGGCGTTGGGCGGCGGCGTGGTGGGCGACCTCACGGGCTTCGCCGCGGCGGTGCTGTTGCGCGGCGTCGATTTCATCCAGGTGCCGACGACTCTCCTGGCCCAGGTCGATTCCTCGGTCGGCGGCAAGACCGGCATCAACACCCGCCACGGCAAGAACCTGGTCGGCGCCTTCTACCAGCCGCGCCTCGTCCTCGCCGATACCGCGGTGCTCGACACGCTGCCGCGCCGCGAGCTGCTGGCGGGCTATGCCGAGGTCGCGAAGTACGGGCTGATCGACGATCCCGACTTCTTTACCTGGTGCGAGAAGAACGGCGAGGCCGTGCTGGCGGGCGATGCCGCGGCCCGCACCTATGCGATCGAGCAGAGCTGCCTTTCCAAGGCGCGCATCGTGGCGGCCGACGAGCGCGAGACCACGGACCTGCGCGCCCTGCTCAATCTCGGCCACACGTTCGGCCATGCGCTGGAGGCCGAAACCGGTTTCGGCGGGGCGCTGTTGCACGGCGAAGCCGTCGGCGCGGGCATGGCGATGGCTTTCGACCTGTCGGCCCGGCTGGGCCTCTGCCCGCCCGAGGATGCCGAGCGCGTGCGCCGCCATCTCGGCGCCGTCGGCCTGCCGGTCCGGCTGCGCACGATCGGCGGCGACAACAGCCGCACCTGGAACGCGGCGAAGCTGGTCGAGCACATGCGCGGCGACAAGAAGGCCGAGGGCGGCAAGCTCACCTTCGTGCTCGCGCGCGGCATCGGCCGCTCCTTCGTCACCCGCGACGTCGACGAGGCGGGCCTGCGCGGCCTGCTCGACGACGCCATCGCGGCCTAGGAGCGGCATGGACGCCGAGCTGCATTTCGACATCCCGCTTTCCTTCGCGATTCCCCTCGTGGTGGTCTGCCTGTTCCTGGCGGCCTACCTCTCGGCCGCGGAGACGGCGATCACCGGCGCCTCGCGGCCGCGCATGCATCGCCTGGCCCTGCAGGGCCATCCGAACGCGGTCATCGTGAATGCGCTGCTCGACCGCAAGGACGAGACGGTGAGCGCCGTGCTGCTGGGCAACAACGTGGTCAACATCTTCTCCGCGTCGCTGTCGACGGCGGTGCTGACGGCCCTGTTCGGCGCGGCCGGCGTGGTCTACGCCACGCTGGTCATCGGCATCCTGATCGTGATCTTCGCCGAGGTCATGCCTAAGACCTGGGCGCTGCTGCGGGCCGACCGGGTGGCCCTGGCGCTGGCGCCGTCGATCATGGTCACGCTGACCATCCTGGGCCCGATGGCGCGCGGCGTCGCCGCGGTCTCGCGCTTCTTCCTCAGGCTCCTGAACGTCCGCACCGACCGCACGCCCGACGCCGACGAACAGAGCGAAGCGCTGCGCGGCGCCATCGAACTGCACGGCGAGGGCCAGATCGGCGACAGCGCGCCGGCCGAGAAGGCGATGCTGCGCTCGGTGCTCGATCTCGGCGACCGCACGGTGGGCGACGTCATGACCCATCGCGGCAACGTCGTGCTGATCGACGCCGACCAGCCGACCGAGGCCATCGTGACGCAGATGCTGGCGGCGCCCTTCACGCGCATCCCGCTCTATCGCGGCGAGGCCGACAATGTGGTCGGCATCATGCACGCCAAGGACCTGTTCCGCGCCGTCGAGGCGGCGGGCGGTCCGAAATCGGTGCAGATCGATCCGATCCTGACCCCGCCCTGGTTCATTCCGGAGTCCACGGTGCTGTTCGACCAGCTCGAGGCGTTCCGCGCCCGGCACGAGCATTTCGCCATCGTGGTCGACGAGTACGGCGCGCTGCGCGGCATCGTGACGCTCGAGGACATCATCGAGGAGATCGTGGGCGACATCGAGGACGAGCATGACGCGATCCGCCGCGGCGTGGCCCGGCGCGAGGACGGCAGCGTGGTCTGCCGGGGCGACGTGCCGATCCGCGACCTCAACCGCGAGTTCGGCTGGGGCCTGCCCGAGAGCGTCGCCACGACCATCGCGGGACTGGTGCTGCACGAGGCGCGACGCATTCCCGAAGTCGGCCAGGTTTATGCATTTTACGGTTTCCGCTTCGAGATTCTGAAGCGCGAGGGCACCCGCGTCGCCGAGTTGCGGATCGTGCCGCCCGCCGCCATACAGGCAGGCAACTGACTTCCACCTGACACAACGAGGAACGACCATGCCGCTTTCGCCGCCGGTCGGGCGACAGCACCTTCATACGCGCCGCGTCGTCTGCCAGGGTTTTTTCCGCGACGACGGGCTGTGGGACATCGAAGGCCGTATCACCGACGAGAAGACCTACGAACACGCCAACGAATGGCGCGGCCCGCTGCAGCCGGGCGACTTCGTGCACGACATGTCGATCCGGCTGACGATCGACCACAAGTTCACGATCGTCGATGCCGAGGCGGTGACCGACAAGTCTCCCTACAGCATGTGCGGCGACATCGCGCCGGCCTTCAGGAAGCTGATCGGCCTGCGCATCGGCGGCGGCTTCCATCGCGCGGTGCGCGAGCGGCTGGGCGGCGTCCATGGCTGCACCCACATCGTCGAGCTGCTGGGACCCGTCGCCACGACGGCCTTCCAGACCGTCTCGTCGAAGAAGGCGCAGGATCTCAACCGGGCGCATCGCGAGAAGACCGGCACCCTGCCGCCGAAGGATCCCGACGCGCCGCGCAAGCCCCCGCGCAAGCCCTACATGCTCGACACCTGCCACACCTGGGCGTCGGACAGCGAGGTCACCAAGCGCTGGGTGCCGCACTTCTATACCGGCCCCGACGCCGAAGCCGTGCGCGCCGCGGTCGAAGGCAAGGACGTGGAGATGGAAGGCTGACGGCAAGATACCGTCAGCCCAAGGATCCCTCGCTGCGCTCGGGATGACACCGCTTTTGAGAAAGGCGCACTGCGCCAATCCGACTATCCGTGTCATCCCGAGCGCAGCGAGGGATCCTTCTCTTTCCTCGTTATGACCGATTTCCGTCTTCGGCCGGCGTCAGGGTCTCCATCGCCAGGGCGTGCAGGCCGGCGTCGAGTTCTTCCTTGAGGGCGGCGTAGACGAGGCGCTGGCGGGCGACGCGGGTCTTTCCCTCGAAGGCCGGCGACACGATCTCCACCCGGAAATGCGTCTCGCCCCCTTCCCGCCAACCGGCATGGCCGTGATGTTTCGACGATTCGTCCTCGATGGCCAGACGCACCGGTTCGAAGGCCGCCCGAAGCTTGCTGTCAATCGCCGTCGCCACCTTGCCCATGACCATCTTGCCTCATCTTGCCGGTTCTACTGGTTGAACACATATTAGCCCGATGGCCCGACGGAGAGCGAACCCACTGGCGGCACTGGATGGTGCGAAGCCGCACCAGCGCGTCTGCGAGACCCCAGGCTGCCGCCTGCAGGGGGAATATCGTGCGCCGCGCGCCCGCGACAAGCTCGACGAGTATCGCTGGTTCTGCCTCGAGCATGTCCGCGACTACAACAAGAAGTGGGACTATTTCGCCGGCCTCGACTCCGACGAGATCGAGGCCCACATCCGCGCCGACACGACCTGGCGGCGGCCCGTCTGGCCGCTGGGCGCCCGCCGCAACGGCAATCCCTACGCCCATATCAAGGACCCGTTCGGCCTGGCCGACGATGCCGGCCTCGGGGAAAAGCCGCCGCCCAAGTACGATGGCAGCGAGCAACTGACCCCGGCCGAGCGCAACGCCATGGATGTCCTTGAACTTTCATGGCCCCTTACCCGGAAAGACGTGAAATCCCGGTACAAGGAGCTGGTGAAGCTCCACCATCCGGACGCCAACGGCGGCGCCCGGGAGGCCGAGG